>JBDLJQ010000032.1:0-34350 GCA_039714255.1 Acidobacteriota bacterium | reverse complement strand
CGGCGTCAGGTGAATATCTTCCCCCCAGCTGGTTTGATAAAAAGGGAAAAAAATTTGATTTCTTCATATTTAAATCATTAATACTCTCATATTTAAAAAAGATCAGGCTTGATGTTGAAATTGAAAATATGAGTAATGAAAATTCTTTTCTGGAGGAAGGAGCAGGGTTCAATATTTTAACAAATAATAAAAAATCAGGAATAATCGGGATTCTTAATAAAAAGATCAGAGAACACTATAAGATAGATAATGAGGTTTTTGTATGTGAAATAGAGTTGGAAAATATCATTGAAGCCAATGAAAAAAAAATGTTTCATCACTGGAATAAATTCCCTCATTCCCAGCGTGATCTTTCATTCTTTGTTGATAATACTATAAAATATACAGAAATTAAAAAGAAAATTGATGAAATTAAAGCTGACATTCTTGAAAGTTATGAGCTTGTAGATATCTTTAAAGGTAAGAATATTCCGGATGATAAGGTGAGCATGTTGATGTCATTCAAATACAGAAGTAGTGAAAAAACATTATTAAATGAAGATGTAAATAATACTCATACTGAACTGGTGGAAAAACTGGTAAAGGATCTGAAAATTATTCCGAGGTAAGGAGCTAGAATGGAGATTGAAAATTTAAAAAAATTAGAGGAAAAAGTTCATAATTTAGTAAAAAACCTTGAAGTTTATAAAAAAGAGAATATGAGATTAAAAAGTGAATTAGAGAACCTTAAAAGTGAACATTCCATGAATACCAGTGAAAAGGAAGAGATAAAAAAGAGGGTAACAACATTAATTGATTTAATTGATTCCATTGAAAATGAAAACTAAAGAAATAGATGTAGTAATTCTTGGGAAGAGTTTTTCTTTTTTGATAAGCAGTAGTATAAAAAATGAGGAGTTTCTGGAATTAATCAATTATGTTGAAGAAAAATACAGAATGATAAAGAAAGGCTCGGAAGAAGTTGATCCTTTTAATCTAAGCCTTCTTACTTCTATTAATATTTCAGAGGAATATTTTTCTCTGAAAGCAGAAAATGAAAAACTGAAAACAATATTAAAGAATATTGATACTATAGTTACTCCATCAGAACCCTCAGGTGAAAGTAGTATCACTTTTTCAAAAAAACGATAGTATGGAGAGAAAATATGGGAAACTTTGATATATTATCTTTATTGGCAGGGTTGGTTATTTCTTTTATAGTATTTTATGTAATCAGGAAAACGCTGTTTAAAAAAGAGTATGAAAATTTTGAGAAAAAAAATGCGGAAAATCAGGAAAAGAACAAAATTGAACTTGATAATCAAAGAAAAAAAATCAATCTTGACCTGAAGGAAGAATTTATAAGCTGGAAAAATGAATATAACAGAAAACAGAGTCAAAAGGTAAATAAGCTTAATGACCTGGAAAGAAGGTTAATTCAGAAAGAAGAGAATCTGGATAAAAGGTATATTAACCTTGATAATAAAGAAAAAGAGATTAAAAAGGCTGAAAAAGATTTACAATACAAGGAAGAGGAACTGACAGTTCTAAAGACTAATTTAAACAAGATCTATGAAGAACAGAAGGAAAAGCTTGAAAAAATTTCCGGTATGACAGCTCAGGAAGCAAAAGAAACAATTATTAAACAATTGGAAAGTGAAGCCAAATTAGAAGCTGCAAAAGCTTTGAAACTGGTCGAAGAAGAATATAAAGAAAAGAGTACAATTCTGGCTCAGGAAGTTATTTCAACTTCTATTCAAAGGCTTGCTACAGAGCATGTTATGTCATCTGCTGTAACAGTAATTGATCTCCCCAATGATGATATGAAAGGGAGGATAATCGGCAGGGAAGGGAGAAATATCAGAGCTCTTGAAACTGCTACTGAAGTTGATTTTATTGTTGATGATACACCTGAAGCAATAATTGTATCATCATTTGACCCTATCAGAAGAGAAATTGCAAAAAGAGTACTTGAAAGTCTTATTGCAGATGGAAGGATACATCCTGCAAGGATCGAAGAGGTTGTTGAGAAAGAACTTAAGAATTTTGATGAATATCTGAAAGAGGTTGGAGAGAATGCTGTACTTGAGTTGGGAATCAGAGATTTAAATCCGGAACTTTATTATTATCTTGGAAAATTAAAATACAGAACATCATATGGCCAGAATGTATTACAGCATTCCAAAGAGGTAGCACTTATATCAGCTTTTATGGCAAAAGAGCTCGGTGTTAATATGAGTATTGCAAAAAGGGCCGGACTATTACACGATATCGGAAAAGCAATTGACAGAGAAACTGAGGGCACTCACACCCAGATCTCTGTGGACCTCGTAAAAAAACATGGTGAATCAAAAATGGTTCAGGAAGCGATCGCATCACATCATATGGATGTAGATTTTACTTCAGTAGAAGGAGTACTGGTTCAGGCTGCTGATGCAATATCAGCCGCAAGGCCCGGAGCAAGAAGAGAAATGTTCGAAACTTATATAAAGAGGCTTGAACAATTGGAAGAGTTGAGCAGGTCATTTAATGGTGTTAATAAAGCATATGCCTTAAGAGCCGGTAGAGAGGTAAGGGTAATCATTAATTCTAATGAAACTGATGATAATAAGACTTTTATAATTTCCAAAGATATTGCAAAAAAGATCCAGGAAGAGATGGAATATCCGGGGCAGATAAAAGTAACAGTGATAAGAGAGATAAGAGCCACGGAATATGCAAAATAATCCTTCTAAGGTAAGAATTTTTTTTATTGGAGATGTTATAGGGAAACCGGGTAGACGCCTTGTAGAAAAATCACTCTATCTAATAAAAAAAAAGTATAAACCTGATCTTGTTATCGCAAATGGCGAAAATTCTGCCGGAGGGTTGGGTATCATTCCCAAAACTGCCAGTGAACTTTTCAGTTCCGGAGTTGATGTTATAACCAGTGGAAACCATGTATGGGATAAAAGAGAAGCATTGGAATTACTTGATAATAATGAAATGATAATCAGGCCTTTAAATTATCCGAAATCAGTACCGGGAAAAGGATACTGCATTTATAATATCAAAGATAAAGGGGAAATTGTTGTTGTCAATCTTCAGGGGAGGGTTTTTATGGAACCTGTTGTTGATAACCCATTTATTATTATAGAAGATTGGCTTAAAACCATTAAGTCAAAAATTATTATAGTTGATTTTCATGCAGAGGCTACTGCGGAAAAACAGGCTATGGGTTTTTTCCTTGATGGCAAAGTAGGTGCATTTCTTGGAACCCATACTCATGTTCCCACTGCTGACCTGAGGATCCTTGCCAATGGAACCGCATATCAATCAGATGTAGGAATGACAGGATCACTTGATTCTGTTATCGGGATGAAAAGGAAACCTGTAATAGATAAATTTATAACCGGAATTAATCAGAGATGGGAAGTTGCCAAAAATAATACCATAATGGATATGGCAATAATTGATTTTGATATTAATACCGGTAGGGCTGTTTCTGCTGAATCTCACAGATTTTATAATGACAAAATAGAACAGGAATTCGGTTATTAAACTATTTTGTTATAATCAGTGACATTGCTTCTTCTCTTGTTGCTGTTTTATCTCTAAAAATACCTCTTACAGCAGAAGTGAGTGTTATTGAGCCGGGTTTTTTAGCTCCACGCATAGTCATACAAAGATGTTCGGCTTTTATAACAACCATTACTCCAAGAGGGGAGAGAATGTTAACAAGATGATCAGCTATCTGTTTAGTGAGCCTTTCCTGGATCTGAAGTCTTTTTGATAATGAGTCCACAAGCCTGGCCAGGGTATTTAATCCGATTATCCTTCCATTCTTAGGGATATATGCAATACTGGCCTTTCCTGAAAATGGTAAAAGGTGATGTTCACACATTGAATATAAAGGAATATCTTTAAGGATAACCATCTCATCATGGCTCTCCTCTGTCAGGGTTTTAAGGAACTCCCCGGGATCAGAATTAGTACAGGATAAAATTTCCAGGAACATATCTGCTGATCTCTGAGGAGTTTTTTTTAGCCTTTCAGAATTAATATCTTCACCCAAACCTTCAAGTATTAGTGAAACACCTTTTTCAATTTTTTTTCTATCTGATTTTTTATTTTCCATATGTACCAACTTTTATATATATACTTCAAATGGTTACTTTACGTCAAGTCTTTACCGGGGAGACAGAAGTGAGGGAAGAAATTGAAACTCAATACATTTTCTAATTCTTGACATGATTTTTTTTTTTTGTCACAATACTTTATATCTAACCGGAATAAATAATGAAAAAAGCAGAAATATGGATTGTCGGAGGCGGCAAAGGCGGCACCGGAAAAACACTTGTTTCCAGTGTCATTGGTGCCAGCTTAAGCAAAAATGGTAAGAAAGTAATACTTATAGACGGAGATATCGGTGGTTCCAACCTTCATACCTTTTTAGGAATAAGGAATCCGGAGTTTTCTTTATCTGATTTTTTTGAAAAAAAGAAACCTCTTAAGAGCCTTGTTCTAAAGACTGAAATAAAGGGGCTAAATTTAATAGCGGGCGATATTAAAACTATTAACCCTATGAGTTTTAAATATATTCAAAGATTAAAACTTTACAGAGATATAAAAAAACTGGAAGCTGATATAATAATAATCGATCTGGGTGCAGGAACTGTCCTTAACACTCTTGATACATTTTTACTTGCTGATAATATGATACTTGTTACAACTCCGGAGATAACTTCAATAGAAAATCTTTATCTTTTCTTAAAAAAGGTTATTATAAGAAAGGTTAACGATATACTTTATGAAAAGGGCTTTAATAATTTAGTAAAAGATTGGATGAAAAATGGCCGGGATAGTGAAAACAAACAGAAATTCAAAGATTTTATGAATTTTATAGATACACTTGAACCGGGATTAAAAAAAACAGTTAAAGAAAATTTACATAAGTTCAGGGTAAATCTTATTATTAACCAGGTAAGAGATGAAGAACATTTAAACACCGGAATATTATTAAAAAATGTATTAAGAAGGCATTTTGAAATAGATGTGCTTTTTTCCGGATTTATTCTGATAGAAAATGCTCTCTCCGAAATGATAAATAGTAATTCTCCTGTAAAGAATATTTCAGAAAAGATTCTTTTAATGAATAAATTTGAAAATATCACCAGGAACATTTCAAGTGGTAAAGATATATCATTTGAAGAATTAAAAAATGAAAAATAAAGAAAGAAAAAAGTTTTTAAAAGTTCTTGAATTGGGGAAAAACGCCACTCTTAAAGAGATCAATTGCGCATATGAACATTTAAAGGAGCTTTATACTTCTGATGAATCAATCATTATTTCACCTATATTAGACGAATTTGACATTAAAGAAAAAGAAATAATTCTGGAAAGTATTGAAGAAGCATACAATGAACTGGTTAATGATAAAGGTTTCAGAAAGGAGAGTAAAAAAGAAACTGAAAATGAAGTTGAGCTTGATGTAAGAAATGAAGAGATTCGAATAGAGCTGGATGTTGATGATAAAGATAACGATAATAAAGATGATTTAAATATTGAATTTGAGAATGGTACTGATGAGGAACCCGATGAACACATTCAAATTGAATTTGAACAGGAGGAGATGATAATTGAGAAGGATGTGGATGGATTTCTGTTTAAGAAAAAAAGAGAAGAAAAGGGGATGAAGGTTAGAGACATACAGGAGTTACTCAATATACCCTATAAAGATATAGTTCATATAGAAAATGAAAAATTCAACAAACTGCCTGAAGATGGATATTTGAGATGGTTGATCAGAACATATGCGAAGTTTCTTGATATCAACGAAAATAAAGCTGCTGAAGATTATATGAGAAAATACAGATTCTGGAAGAAAGAAAATACCTGATATTTTACCTTAAACCTGAAAAAATTATTTTTTACCAAAAAGTTGACAAGGGAATAAAAATATATTATATTTATAATGACCGAACGGTCGGTCATGTAAAATGAGCGCAATAATCGTAGATAAAGAAAAGAAAAGGGAAGCTATAATTAAAGCTGCCCTTGAGGTATTTGGTGAAAAAGGGTTCAGCAGAACAACAATAAATGATATAGCTGAAAGAGCGGGTATAGGTAAAGGGACTATTTATGAGTACTTCAGAGATAAGAATGAAATTATTAATAACTCATTCTTATATTTTCAGAGAATTTTTGAGTTTGATATCCAGGAAATACTTTTATCCGGAGAGAATGGCTTTTCAAAATTAAAATATATTGTTAAGGCTATAGTGAAGGTTTTGAATGGCCAGTATAGTAAAAAACTTGACCTCATGTTCGATTTCTGGGCGGAAGGCATTAAAGGTGATTCTAAAAATATCATTCAGAAAGAGATGAAGAAATTCTACAGGTCATATAGAAGCCTGTTCGAGGATGTATTAGTGGAAGGGGCGAAGGATCTGAGTATACGAAACGACCTTGACCCGGGGTCTGTATCAAGTATATTGATAGGAATGCTGGATGGCCTGATGGTTCAGTGGATATTGGACAAAGAAGAAATAAAGGTAAAAAAGATCGAAGAAAATATGATAGACCTGATTTCAAAAGGGATAAAAAACTGAAAAAATGGAGGGGAAATAATGAAGAATCTAAAAAATCTGATTAGCTTTTTTGTTATATTTACATTTCTACTGGCAGCTCTTTATGCTGTTGATGACCCCAGAGCACGGGAAATTGTAAGTAAGGTAGATGAGCTATATAGAAGCACTTCCAGTTACGGATTATTTGAAATGGAGATCATAACTCCTCACTGGAAGAGAAAGTTGAAGATCAAATCATGGAGTCTCGGAAAGGACAAAACGTTTATGAGAATACTGGAACCGAAGAAAGAGAGAGGGATGGCAACTCTGAAAATAAACAGGGAAATGTGGAACTTTCTTCCTAAAACAAATAAGATAATGAAAATTCCACCATCAATGATGATGGGTTCCTGGATGGGTTCTGATTTTACCAACGATGACCTTGTTAAAGAATATACATATCTGGAAGATTATAGTTTTGAAATAGTAAAACCTGAAGGTAATGATTCTTCAAATACTTATGTAAAATGTATACCTAAAGAAGGGTTACCGATAATATGGGGACATGTGATCATTGCTGTTAAAGAGAAGGGTTATATTCCTGTTTTTCAGAAGTATTATGATGAAAAAGGAAATCTTATGAGAGAAATGTATTTTAAGGATATTAAAAGGTTCGGTAAAAGGGAAATACCTTCAGTAATGGAGTTGATCCCGACAAAAAAGAAAGGGAAAAGAACCATAATCCGGTATCTTGAGGCTGAATTCGGTACAAGAATTGATAAAAAAATCTTTACTCTCAGGAATTTGAGGAAAAGGATATGAAATGATAATTTTAAAAATAGCATTCAGAAATATTTTCAGGCAAAAGAGGAGGAGTATTTTAACTGCCCTTAGTATGTTCGGGGGATTCTTCCTGTCGGCCTTTTTTATAGGTTTCTCTGATGGCTCATATAACAATATTATAAGAATGTTCACCGGTAACAACATGGGACATATCCAGATTCATGCAGCCTCTTATCTCGAAAAACCCTCTCTATATAAAACTATAAATAACTATGAAAAGGTTCTTAAGGACCTTTCAGGTATAAAAGGTATAAAGTCTTTTGCTCCAAGGTTGTATACAGCAGGCATTGTATCTGTGGAGGAAAAGAGTTCCGGAGTCAGGATAAACGGTATAGATCAGGAAAAGGAGATAAGAACTACTAACTTTGATAAAAAAATAATTAAGGGTAATGTTTTTTCAGGAGATGAAGCAGGGGAAGTGATCATTGGAGAAGGGCTGGCAAAAATATTAAAGGCCGGGATCGGGCAGGAACTGGTTATTGTCAGTCAGGGAGCTGATGGATCAATTGCTAACGACGCATATACAATAAAAGGCATCTCAAAAAGCGGCAATGATATTGAAGATAGAATTACGATTTATCTCCCGTTGAAAGTAGCGCAGGAACTATTTGTGCTGGAGGGGAGGGTACATGAAATTGCAGTAACTATCGGAAATCTAAACTATGTACAGAATATTAATGATCTTATTACTGAAAAACTGGACTCAGAAGAGATCGAAGCGGTTCCCTGGCAGATATTTGCAAAGTCTTTTTATGATGCTATGAAGGCTGATGAAGCGGGGATGTGGGTCATGCTTCTGATAATAATGTTTGTTGTTGCCATAGGTGTGCTTAACACAGTTCTGATGTCAGTACTGGAACGGAGAAGAGAGTATGGAGTATTGAAAGCAATGGGGACGAAACCGATGGATATTATAAAGCTGATCCTGATTGAGATAAATATTCTGGCAGTTATCTGCATAATTCTGGGATCCATAGCAGGATATGGGATAAATCTTTATCTTTCAAAAAACGGCATTGCAATTCCCGAACCTATAACTTACGGGGGAATGAAGTTTCAGTATATGACATCGGAGATAAACCTTCGTAGTTTTCTGATTCCTGCTTTTACTGTATTTCTTTCTGCAACGATTGTCGGGTTTTTTCCAGCACTGAAAGCGTCAAAAACGGACCCGGCAAAATCAATGAGGACCCACTGATGAAAATCCGGAGGAAAATATGATGTTTTATTTAAAACTTGCCTGGAGAAATATTCTGAGAAATAAAAGAAGAACAATAATTGCCAGCATCGCAATAGGCGTGGGTTTGGCATCAATGATCGTCACAGATGGCATCATGATCGGAATGAAAAATAATCTGGTTGATTCTGCTACTTCAACATTATTAGGTGAAGCTCAGATACACCGTAAAGATTTCAGGTTTACTCAGGATGTGGAAAAGACGATAATAAAAAAGGAACCATTGATAAAAGCTCTTAAAAAAGATAATTCTGTTGAAAAATTCAGTGAGCGGGTATTATCACTGGGAATGATAACTTCGCCTTCAACAGCTGAATCTGTGATCGTTTATGGTATAGATCCTGAATCCGATAAATTTCTTTCAAAAATTGATGACGTGATAAAGGAAGGAACATATTTTGAAGAGGGGTCAGGGAGGGAGGTTGTTATAGGCAGCAGGCTTGCAGATGTACTTGAAGTATCTCTGGGAGACAGAATAGTAATAACTGTTGCACAGGCTTTCGGAGGGGACCTCTCACAGGAGATGTTCCTTGTGGGGGGAATATACAATTTTAATGTCAAAGAGATGGATAATGGAATGGTCTTCATCAGAAAAGAGAAAGCTCAGAAAATGTTGAATGTAGGCAGTGAAATTCATGAAATTGCAGTCAAATTCAGAGGATTACGGATGTCTGAAAATAAGAAACTCCCATTCTGGAATAAGTTCGGATCTGAGGAGAATGAAGCGGTAAGCTGGACCATTATAATGCCTGAATTAAAAAATATGCTTGATATGACCGATATCTCACTTATTATAATGGGGGGTATTCTGTTTTTTGTAGTTATTTTCGGAATTATAAACTCCCTCTTTATGTCACTTTATGAAAGAATGTTTGAGTTCGGTATCCTTAAAGCAGTAGGGACAAGGCCCGGAGGTTTAAGAAAACTTATCATATTTGAGGCTGGATGGCTGGCAGTTATCAGTAATATTATTGGTATAATTCTAGGTTTGATTATCAGCCTGCTGCTGGTAAAGTACGGTATCGACTATTCCGGAATAGAAATTGCGGGTGCATATATGGACAAAATTTTTCCTGTAATGAATTTTATTCAGTATATTAAATACCCGGTGTTCGTTCTTATCTTTACAATAATTGTAGGATTTTACCCGGCATTTGTAGCCGGAAGGATGAAGGTTGCCGATGCTTTACGTAAAAGTATGTAACAGAATGAAAAAACCAATGAAATACTTTTCAATAAATGAATGGAGGAGCTAAATGGGACAAAAGACAATTATTTCAACAAAGAATCTTGTTAAAACTTATAAGGATAATGGAGTTGAGGCAAAAGCTGTAAGGGGGATCGACCTTGAAATAAGTTCAGGAGAATTTACTGCTGTTGTGGGGCCATCCGGTTCAGGCAAAACAACCTTTCTAAACCTCATATCCGGTCTCGATACACCAACGGAAGGGACTGTCCATATAAATAACAGATTAATCTCGGAGATGAAGGGTAAAGAACTTTCAGATTTCAGGAGAGATAATATCGGGTTTGTATTTCAATCTTATAATCTGATACCGGTATTAACGGTGGAAGAGAATATTGAATATATAATGCTGCTTCAGGGAGTTTCTAAATCTGAAAGGCACGATAGAGTCCTGCAGATCCTTGATGAAGTAGGGTTGAAGGGTATGGAATCCAGAAGGCCAACTCAATTGTCGGGAGGACAGCAGCAGAGGGTAGCCATTGCAAGGGCAATGGTTTCGAATCCGGCCCTGATACTGGCAGATGAGCCTACTGCTAATCTTGACTCCGAAATGGGATCTGATCTTCTGGAGATGATGAAAAAGCTAAATGAATCATCGGGAATGACCTTTCTTTTCTCAACCCACGATGAGATGATAATGGGGAGAGCAAAACGGTTGATAACATTAAAAGACGGACTTGTAAAAAGTGATGAAACACGTTAAGAAGAAGTTTTTTACAGTATTGTTCATACTGTTTTCTTTTATTTCACAACCACTTTTTTCCGGGGATTTAAACCTCTCATGTTATTATAAATCTTTTTTTAACCTGATGGTACCCGGTAATACAGGCAATGGATATGAAGGTTTTGAACTGCCGGACCTTGGGATGTACAGCAGTAAGATAAGGCTTAAACTGTCATTTTCACCCACTGACCGGATCAGTTTCTTTGCTGAATATGAAATTGCACCTACCATGCTTGATATTGAAGTTCTTAGTTCATTTCAATTAATATCTGGAATGAATCCTCAGGGATACAGGATAATGGACTTGAAGGATAAACTATATCCGGGAGAAAATGATCAGGCCGGGGATTTTTATATAAATCAGAATCTTGACAGGTTCTATGCAACTATTTCATTTGATTTTGCAGATTTTTTTATTGGTAGGCAGGTTATTTCCTGGGGGAGTTCTTATGTCATAAATCCCACCGATATAATTTCCCCATTTAATTTTAATGAAATAGATAAAGAGGAAAAGACCGGAGTTGATGCTATCCGTGTCAGGATCCCCATCGGGACTATGGATGAGATTGATATGGGATATGTTTTCGGAGATGATCCGGGATTAGATAAGAGTGCTTTTTTTGTCAGGGGGAAATTCAATATATTCAAATCGGATATCTCATTGATGATCCTGGGATTCCGGGAAAATCTGATGCTTGGTTTTGATCTGTCAGGATCTGTTGGAGGGGCCGGTTTAAGGCTTGAGACTGCATATGTTTTTGATAAGCTTTTAGACAAAGATACTCCGGAGGATGTTAAAAATAACTATTTCCGATTATCAGTTGGAGTGGATTATAATTTCAGCAGCAGGTTATATTCCTATCTGGAATATCATTACAACTCTCCCGGATCAGATGACTCAAACAACTATTTGATCTCATTTTCGAAAAATTCTTATATAGAAGGAAGTGTTTACCTGATGGGTAAACATTATATTTCAGCAGGACTTACTTATCAGTTGCACCCTCTTCTCCCTTTCAGCGGATTTGCAATATATAATTTATCCGATAATTCGGTAATATTATCACCATCCTTTGAATATAATATTAAAGAGAACATTTATATATCAATGGGAGCATTCCTTAGCGCAGGGAAGAAGATGAGAGTTGCAGAAAACAATGACCTTATCATGAGATCAGAGTTCGGTTCTTATCCAAATCTTATATATTCTTCTTTCAGGATATATTTTTAGAGAAGATAAAAAATTATTTATTTACCTGGAATGTTGTATCATTTTTCTCAAAGTAATCTATTATCTGATTAATTGAGGCTATTCCTGCATTTATATTTGCTTCAGCAGTCTGGGCTCCCATTTTTTTCGGAGTAAATAAAGTTCTGCTATCGTATTCAGCAGTAATGTCATCGGCACAATCAGGAGCTATGTCAGACAGATAATTAAAATCTTCTCTCTCTTTTAGCATCTTCAGAAGAGATTCCTCATGAACAACTTCTTTCCTGGCAGTATTTACAAGGGTTGCACCTTTAGGCATTTTTGATAAAAGGTCAAAGTTTATTGAATTTTTTGTTTTTTCATTTGAAGGAATATGAAGGGAAATATACTGGCAGGTTGAGTAAAGTTCCTCTGCAGAATTAACACTCTTTACACCATCATTTTCTATAACTGAAGCATCAATGAAGGGATCATATGCATATGTTTCCATTCCAAATCCTTTTGCAATCCCGGCAACAAATTTTCCTACATTTCCATAAGCATGTATTCCCAGTTTCTTACCTTTGAGTTCAGTACCTGACTTGCCGTTAAATTTATTTCTTGCCATAAATGCCATCATTCCAAATGCAAGTTCAGCTACTGCATTGGAATTCTGTCCGGGTGTGTTCATTACCACAATATTTTTTCCAGATGCAGCATCAAGGTCTACATTATCATATCCCGCTCCGGCCCTTACAACTATTTTGAGATTATCTGATGAATCAATTACGCGGCTGTTAATTTTATCACTTCGAATTATTAAGGCATTAACTCCCTTAACAGCATCAAGTAATTGCTGTTCTTCAGTGTAGGATTCAAGAAGCCTGACTTCATATCCTCTTTTTTCCCCGATCTCAAGGATACTTTCTACTGCTTTTTTTGCAAATGGTTTTGATGTTGCTACTAAAATTGTTTTTGACATTTTCACCCCTTATTATTAAACGAAATTTTACACTATTTTAAGGTTTAAAACAATTAATTTTATAATTTAAAGGTAAAGAAATTCGGATTTTAAAACTGAGGGAACAAGATCGCACCTGGCAGGATTCGAACCTGCGGCACTGGGATTAGGAATCCCAAGCTCTATCCTCTGAGCTACAGGTGCAATCAAAATAATTATAACATTCGTATCTGTATCGGTCAATTTAATTAAATGTAAGATTAAATTTTTCAGTTAATTATTTTTACGGATTGGATACAAACAATTCTACATGTTATAATTTTATTCTAAATTAGAAGTACCGGATATGTGAACAGGGAGTAAAATTATGGACAAAAATGAAAATAGGGGAGTGAGATTTGTAATAATAGGCCTGGCACTTTTCTTCATTATTTTTGTGATCATTAAAGTGTTGTTCGATGAAAGTAAAAACCTTTCATCAATATTAACAAATATTAAAAGCAGCCAGACTATTTTATTTGTGCTCTGGACAATCATTATACTATTCAGCATTACTTTTTTGTTCATATTTGTCAGAAATCTTATAAAGCTTTATTACGATAAAAACAAGGAAAGGACCGGAAGCAGATTTAAAAAGAGGCTTGTTTTCTTTTTTATTACATTTTCCATAGTTCCAACTGTTTTTCTGTTTATTTTTACAACAGAACTGATCGATAGAGGAGTTGAGAAGTGGTTTCAAACTGATATTGATTCAATAATGACAAAATCAAAGGAATTAAAGGAAAGTTATTATGAGAAATCAAAAGATGACCTGAAATATTTTTCAAGAATTGTATCAAATGGAATTAAGTCAAAAAAAATGTATACAGACGATAATGCGGTATTCCTCAGGAACTGGGTTAAAAGGCAAATGAAAAACTACAGACTGGATGTAGTAAATATCTTCAGGAACAGCAAAGAGATCGTTTCACAATTTAATCCGGTCATTCCGCTTCAGGAATATAAAGACCTGTCTCTTGAAGATGTATATAAGGTGTTGAGTGGTAGTGATTTTATTAAGGTTGATTCGCTTGAGAGGGGGGAACTGATAAGGAGTGGAATACCTTTTAACTCTGTTGATAATGATAAAATACTGGTAATTATTGGAAAATACTATCCTGAAAATTATATAAAGAACCTGAAAAATATCAATACTATGGTTGACAGGTATTTACAGATGAAACTGATAAGAGACCCGGTTAAAACGACTTATTACCTTTTATTTGTGTTTATATCCATTCTTATTGTGTTTTCAGCTTCATGGGTAGCATTATATCTTGCCAGAGGTATCACAACTCCTATTGAGAAGCTGGTTGATGCTGCATCAGAAATTACAAAAGGAAACCTTGATGTAAATATTAATTATATTGCAAAAGATGAGTTCAATATTTTGATAAATGAGTTCAATAAAATGATCTATGACCTTAAGGAAAACAGGGACAAACTAAGCAGGAGAACTATCGAATTGCGGCAAAGACGGAGTATAACCGAAAATATCCTTAAAAATATTACTTCAGGGGTTATTGCCATTAACTCAAGAGGAGAAATAATTGAAATAAATCCTGCCGTAGAGAGAATGCTGGGGCTTAAAAAAGAAAAAGTTATTAAAAGGCAGTTCTCTGATATTTTTAATGTCAGTCAATATGAGGATATAAAAAATGTTATTAAGAAGGCCTTTGAGTCAAAGTTCAAACTTTTTGAAAAAGAGGTAAATATTAAAATAAAGGGGAAGATCTTAAATCTGGCAATAAAAATAACTCAAACCAGAAACCCGGTTAACAACAAATTCTCAGGTATACTTGTAGTTATGACCGATTTGACAGCTTTAATGAAGGCACAGAGAATGCTTGTCTGGAGAGAAGTAGCAAAGAGAATTGCTCATGAGATCAAGAATCCATTAACACCGATTCAGATATCATCACAGAGGATATTAAGGTCAATTGACCTTTCAGATGAAAAATTCAGAAAAATTGTTGAAGATGGTTTAAATATAATTCTTACTGAAATTGATTCAATTAAGAAGCTTGCAGATGAGTTTTCAGGATTTGCAAGATTACCGGAAATAAAATTCTCAAAAGGTGACATAAACCAGATCCTGGAAAAGCTTAATTCGGTTTACACGTCAATATACAATCAGGTTGAGTTTAAAGTTGACCTGGATCCTGAAATTCCAATATTAATAAAAATGGACACTGAACAGATAAAGAGAATTTTTGTGAACATCCTCGATAATGGAATAGAAGCTATTGATAAAAAAGGCAAAATAGAGATCGTTTCAAAATATAATAAAGAAAGCCAGTTTGTAAGGATCGAAATTGCTGATAATGGAGAGGGGATAAATGATGAAGATAAGGAGAAACTCTTTCTTCCGTATTTTTCAAAAAAAAGTACAGGAACCGGGCTTGGGCTTGCTATCTCTCATAGTATAATCGAAGAACATAACGGAATGATATCAATTGTGGATAATACACCTAAAGGCTCCAGATTTATTGTTGAATTACCATCATAAAAAATCTGATCAAATATTATTATGCTTTTCGATCAATAGAACTTCTTTTTAAACTTGACTAGAATATATTTTTTATATTACCATATCATATTGAAATTTTTTAGGAGGAAAAGTGAAAAGAATTTTAATTATTGTATCAATTATTTTTTTAATGGTTTTTTCGATAAGTGCAGATGTCAAATTTAAAGGCCTGATGCAGAATTGGTTTTCCATTGCAGACGATTCAATTGATGAAACAAACTCATTTTATGGTTTTTCAAACAAAAGGATTAGATTTGCTCCATATGGAAAACTCGGTGAAAAAATTACCTGGGGAGTTCAATTTGCCTTTGATAAATTCAGTACCCCTACAGTCCTTGATGTTTTTATGAACTATGCAATTTCTGGCCAGTTTAATTTAAAGGTCGGAAAATTTGCACCTCCAGGATCTATTGGTGCTGCATTAACATCATCAGGAAAGCTGGATGCTATAGAAAGGGCACCTATTGTCATGGCATGGGGAGCGAATAGCGGACTTCATGGATATAGGGCTTTTGGCGCTCAATTAAGCGGAAAAATGATGGAAGGTAAACTTTATTATGCATTAATGCTTGCAAATTCCCAGACATCAGAACATAACTGGCTCCCGTCAGTTAAGACTGTTACAACAACGGCAAATACTCATAATGGAACGGGACTTTGGGGAAGGCTTGAGGCATCTCCAATGCGTGGTTTGAGATTCGGTGGTTTCTTTGGTAAAAGCACAGAGGAAGATAATAATAGTGTTAAATTGGAAAGAAGTTCTTACGGAGCCCATCTCTTTTATGTGAAAAACAAATTCAATCTGAAAGTTGAATATATTTCAGGCGAAACTGGTAATATTAAATATAACGGAATGTATCTGGTTGCAGGTTACAGGATAAATAAGATCGAACCTGTTCTTAGCTATAGTTTTTATGTTCCATTTGAAGATGGAGAAAAATTATCCAACATTACTGCAGGAATCAATATTTTTTATAAAAAGAATATCAAGTTCCAGGTAAATTATGTATTGAAGGATGAAGAGAACAGCGATATAAAAAATAATATTTTTTATGCTAATTTCCAGTATTCCTTTAACAGTAAATAGTTAAAAGTTATTTAGGAATATATATTTTTAACGGGGGGATATCAAGGATTTTAGAACCTCTTGATATCCCTGTCCTTCCGGATTTTATATCATAACCAGCCGGAATTTCATCATCAACTTTAATAGCAGCCAGAATTGCAGCTCCGGTTGGCGTACAAATTTCATGATCAATGGGCCCTTTTTCCCAGTTAATTTTAAAATCATCAAGTATTACCTTAGTTGCCGGTGCCGGAATATCAAGTGTCCCATGGGAAAATGTTACTTTACCTCCTCCGGTTTTAACCGGCCCGGTTAAAACAGCTTCGGGGATGACATTTAGATCACGAAGTCCTGAAACAGCTCCAATTATGTCAACAACTATATCCTGTGCTTCATGAAGTATTGCATCATCATGATGATGATGGTGATGTGTATGATTCATTTCAGAAAATATATTTTCCTTATGAGCTTTTTTTTCTGCATTAATTAATATATCAAGGATACGTAAAGCAAAATCTTCATAAATTTTTTCAAATTTAATAGTATCTAAAATTTCTTTGAGAAGTTTTTCTGCTTTTTTTCCAGATAAATGAAAATCATTATTTTCCAGGTTAATTTTCAACTGGGTAGAACCATCAGCTGTTATATTTTTATTTATTGAAGCTTGACCAAGTTTTTCTGCAATTAAAAGCATATTTTTTCTGGTGCTTTCAAAATCGGCTCCTGCACTTATAAGGGCTGCTGTAAACATATCACCTGCTATCCCACCTGAACAATTGATAATCAATTTCATTATCCACTCCTGTATATTGTTTAATTTTGACGGAAAATACTATCAGAATTTGAATATTAAGTCAAAAATAAGGTTTGAGAATAATTGAATTTGAATGATAATTCTGATATATTTTGTATATGGAAGAAATAAAAGTACTTGTAATTGATGATGAAAAAAATATTCTTGATTCTATAAAAATGGTGTTGGAATATGAAAAATATTTGATTGATACTGCTAATACAGGGCTTGACGGGATAGAGAAATTCAAAAAATTTAAACCTCAAATTGTATTATTGGATGTGAAAATTCCAGGATTTAACGGTATAGAGATATTAAGAAATTTAAAAAAGATAGACGAATTTGCAGAGGTTATTATGATATCAGGCCATTCTGGAATCGAGGAAGCAGTAGAGGCCTCCAGGCTTGGTGCTTTCGACTTTCTTGAAAAACCAATATCCAGGGAGAAGCTGACTCTGACAGTAAGAAATGCATCTGAAAAAATTAACCTTGTAAGGGAAAACTATTTTCTAAAAGATATAAATTTAAAAAAGTATGAGTTGATAGGTGAATCTGATGTTATGAATGATCTGAGGATTATAATAAAAAAAGTTGCAAGAACCAATTCAACTGTTTTAATAACGGGTGAAAGTGGAACCGGCAAAGAATTAATAGCCAGAAATATTCACCTCATGTCAAAAAGAAAAAATAATAAATTCGTACAGGTTAATTGTGCGGCAATACCGGAAGAGTTGATCGAAAGTGAATTGTTTGGCCATGAGAAAGGATCTTTCACTGGAGCATTTGAAAAAAAGATAGGTAAATTTGATAATGCTCATAAAGGGAGTATATTCCTTGATGAAATAGGTGATTTGAGCCTGAAGGCACAGGCAAAGGTTTTAAGAGTACTTGAAGAAGGAGAGATACAGAGGGTTGGTTCAGCAGAGATAAAAAATGTTGATGTCAGGATAATTGCAGCGACAAACAAAAATTTGAAAGATGAGATAAAAAAGGGAAGTTTTAGAGAAGACCTTTATTTCCGCCTGAATGTTTTGCCTGTTTCATCTCCCGCACTTAATGATAGAAAGGAGGATATTCCTGTTCTACTTGAGCATTTTTTAAATTATTTCTCAGAAGAGAACAATCTTAAAAAAAGAAGATTTAAAGATAGCGCAATTGATGTACTGAAACAATATGACTGGAAAGGAAATGTAAGAGAACTGAGAAACCTTGTTGAGAGAGTTTTAATTATGTCTGATTCAAAAATAATAGATAAAAAAGATCTTCCCGGATATTATATTAATAAACCGGAGGAGCAGGGTTTTAACATTGATGATATAAAAGAATGGAAAGATTTTAAAAGGATCTCTGAAAAATTTTTTATTGAAAAAAAACTGAACTTATATAATAATAACCTTGCAAAAACTGCAAGGGAGATTAATTTACCCAGAAGTAATTTATATAAAAAAATAGAAAACCTGGGTATTAATAATATTGATAACAGGGAAGCAGATAATGGGCTGCCTCGTGCGAACGGGGAGGAAAGTCCGGGCTCCGCAGGGTAGGATGGTTTCTAACGGAAACTGTTCGTCAATATGACGAATAAGGAAAGTGCCACAGAGAATAGACTTCCTGCTATTGCAGGTAAAGGTGAAAAGGTGAGGTAAGAGCTCACCATTTTGTTTGGTGACAAACAAAATTGAGGTAAACCCCATCCGGAGCAAGGCTAAACAGAAGGTGTTTGAAGCTTTCCCGGCTGAAACCTTCGGGTTAGCTGCTTGAACAATTGAGTGATCAGTTGTCCAGATAAATGGCCTGTCACGACAGAACCCGGCTTACAGTCTGCTTTCCTGTTATTAATCTCAGGATTTTTTCCTGAAATGTGCTCCTTTGGAAATTTTATTCTTTAATGCTGAGTTTACAACAAGAAGAGCTGTCTGAACACTATCTCTGAGGCTTATAATGCTGTTTTTCATAATAGTTTTCTGATAAAATTTTATTATTCGATGATACAGATAATCCAGGTCGGATTTTGCTCTTTCAAGCCTTTTTGTGGTTCTGATTATTCCACTGTAATTCCACATAATATATTTAACTGTGGTCTGGTCCTGAAGAACAAGAGCAGGGTCAAGTTTTTCCTGTGGGTCCGGATATTTCCATTCAGGTATTTCCGA
Source organism: Acidobacteriota bacterium (assembly GCA_039714255.1). Classification (GTDB taxonomy): domain Bacteria; phylum Acidobacteriota; class Aminicenantia; order UBA2199; family UBA2199; genus UBA647. The sequence goes on along the minus strand of JBDLJQ010000032.1, from coordinate 15,042 downwards.
TACCGTATATGGATAATTATTCATATTCAGATCATTTATAATATCTTCCGCAGATTTTACTCCCCACACAAGCCCTTCCAGGAGCGATACGGATGCAAGCCTGTTCGCACCATGAATACCGGTTGAAGATACTTCTCCAATTGCATAAAGGTTTTTTAAAGATGTTTTTCCATTCAGGTCTGACAAAACACCACCACAGCTATAATGAGCTGCAGGGACAACAGGAATAGGTTTTTTTTCAATATCAATACCAAATTCCTGACATTTGCGATATATAGTGGGAAATCTATCCTTAATATCTATCTTTACAAAGGATGCCAGGTCAAGATACACATAATCACTTCCATACTTTAACATTTCTTCATATATTGCTCTGGATACTTCATCTCTGGGTGCCAGTTCGGTTAAATGTGAATATTTTTTCATAAAATATTCACCTTTCAAATTCATCAATTTCGCACCTTCTCCGCGGACAGCCTCAGAAATAAGGAAACTGTCCGCTTCTTTTGTGAATAGTGAAGTAGGGTGGAACTGAACATATTCCAGATTGGCTATCCTCGCTCCGGCTCTTGAAGCCATTGCAACACCGCTCCCGACAACATCAACAGGATTTGTGGAGTTTAGAAATATACTGCTCAAGCCACCGGAAGCAAGAATTATTTTTTTTGAAAACAACCTCTTAATAACTCCATCCTTTTGATCAAGGACATAAGCTCCTATTACCTGAGGCTCTTCATATATTCTGGATGGGTTTAGTGAATGGTGGGTTGTAGTCAACAGGTCAATTGCAGTGTAATTAAACAGGATCTTTAAATGTTTGTTCTTTTTAGAGAGATATTTCTGGAAATGATCCTGGATCACTTTGCCTGTCATATCTTTAACATTCAAAACTCTTCTTTTTGAATGGCCCCCTTCACGAGCCATATCAAATCCTGAATTATTCTCTGAGAACGGAATCTTTAATGTATTGATAAGTATGGAATTTACTAATTCTCTGGAGTTGAGAACTGTTTGTTCTATGGCAGGTATATAATTTATTTCATCTCCGGCTTTTAAAATATCATTAATAAAAGATTTTGGATCTTCATCTTTTGCCTTAAGGGCTATTCCACCCTGAGCCTGGTAAGTATTTGTATCTTTAAAATCATCTCCTTTTGTTATTAGAATTGTATTGATACCTGCTTCTGATAGTTTTAGTGCAGCAGTTGCACCGGCAATACCTCCGCCTATTATTAATACATCTGTTTCTATAAATTCAGCCATAATTTTACTCCCTTTTTATCTTTCTTTATTCCAATATTTCCAGACTGAGATCAAGTGATCGAAAAGAGTGTGTAAGTGCTCCTGTCGAAATATAATCAATTCCGGGAATATTTTTACTTTTTATATTTTCCAATGTTACATTTCCGGATATTTCATATTTAATGTTATCAGGTTTCATTGTAACAGCTTTTTTTATAAGATGTATATCAAAATTATCAAGCATAATTATATCCACATCCAGCTTCAGTGCAATACTTAATTCATTAAGGTTTGTAACTTCCAACTCAATTTTTTTCTCCGGATATCGGAATCTTACATTCCGGACCGAGTTTTCTATTGAACCGGCCATTTTTATATGGTTATCCTTTATCATAGCCATATCTTCCAGGTCCATCCTGTGATTGGTGCCGCCTCCATCTCTGACAGCTTTTTTTTCCAGATATCTCATACCCGGAGTTGTTTTCCTGGTATCAAGAAGCTTGATCTCATCAGAATCAAGTTTTTTTATAAATCGATCTGTTAATGTGGCTATTCCGCTTAAACGTTGAAGAAAATTGAGAGCAGTTCTTTCACCTTTTAATATTGAGCTTTTAAGTCCCTTTAGAATAATTACCTTATCTCCTTTTTTCACCATGCTGCCATCATTTTTTAATACATTGCATTCAAGAGAATGATCCAGAACTAAAAAAACAGATCTGAAAGTATCTGTACCGGAGATAATTCCGGTTTCTTTGCAAATAACTTCTGCATTGATAATACTGTCAAAATCAAGAAGTGATCCGGTTGTAATGTCATTTTTTACATTGTCTTCTTCCAGAGCAAGCTTTATTAACTCAGACTCGAAATATTTTACCTTATTCATAGAAGGATTATATTTAAAAACATTTTTATAGTAAAGACCAAAAATCAATGGAAATAAAATTCAAAAATGTAAACATTTGTAATACAAATGTAAACATAAATAAAAATAAATATAAAATAATATAAAAATATAAATATTTTAATTAAAAATGTTGACAAAAAAGTAAAACAATACTATTATTAAAGCAGGAGGTTAAAATGCTTGACATTAGAATTAAATGGGAACATTTAACTGAAGAGTCAAAAAAAAATATAATTGATGAGTTCATTAATGAGCTTGATATGCAGGATCTAACTGATCTACTTGAGAACATTGAATATAATGAAGAAAATGCAATAAATCAGGGTACATACAGTGAATTCAATTCCTATGATGAAAACGAGTTTACCTTTAAAAAAAATCAGATGTATTCAACATTGGAGCATTTTTTATCACAACACTTTCCATTTACGGTTTCAATATAGATGAAGGGTAAAGAGAATAAGAGAAAAACTTTATCTATCAGAATGGAGTTTTCACTCTATGATAAAATAAAGGATGATGCAAAATTCAACGAAAGACTTGCCGGAGCACATATCCGGTGGATCTTAAAACAATATTATCAAAATATTAAAATCCTTAAGGAACAAACATGAATATATCAGCGGTTTTTAATATAAGAAAATCAGCTATACTTAATATGGTATTACAAATAAAAAAAATAGTTAAACGGAAGTTTAACCCGGGTAACAGCCTCTGGTTTCTGGTGTCACTCTTTTTTATTTATGTCTTAGTAACTATTTTTTCAATTTTTATAGTATTAAAAGATCTTTGATCTTACGTATAACTGATTTCTTCAATAAGTAACTTTTCACAGATTTATTACCATTTTTTTCCTGATCTCATTCTCAATTTTTTTCCTGTCCAGATTTTTGTAAAGTGTTCTTGGATTATTCAAAATAGAAGGTTTTTTATCAATGATAATGGTTTCTTCCTTTGTAAGATTTTTTACCTGGATGACGGGGATATCTTTAAACGTAGATTTTGTCATTAATAATGATCCTATCCGGACAGATATATTGGGTACATTCTTTAATAGTTTTAATGTATCAGATAGTTTTGATGAGGCATCAGATATATCAGTTCTTGTGACTTCCATATTATTTGTTCTTTTGGCCCTTAAAGAGAGTAAAGATTTTGCTATTTTCATTACCAGGTCCATATGGGTTGAGATACTTTTTGTAACTGCCCAGAATTTTTGAATGATAGAGCCTTTGAATATTTCGGGATCAGTACTTATTTCAAGATCAAGTTCTTCAAGAAATTCTTTAATAACTTTGTTTAATTTTTTTAGTGCTGATTTATCATCTGTATCGAGATAAAGATCTACAGGGATATACCTTTTCATAGGGATTTCATCAAGCTTGTTGTTAAATGAAGAATAATACCCGGCTTTAGCCATTTCCTTTTTTAAATTACCGATCTCAATTCTAAGATCACTTTCATTTTTTTCTTTCATAAGTTTCTCCTTTGTTTTGAATATATTATTATATATGCATATTTCAATATATTCAACAAAAAAAAATTTATAAAGAAGAATAAGAACGTAGAAAAAATAATATAATATATATATTAAACAATAATAAATACATGTAAAAGATATTTCAACATTGTTGTTTTTTAAAATATGGAATTAAAATTAAAAGGGATAAAGATACCAATATAAGGAATGTAATACTTTATTGGATTTTTGGATAATTATATTGGCGGAAAGTAAAATAGGGGAAAATGTGATTAAAAAGCTTTGAAAATCAAAAGGGCGACGGGTATAAATGATTCAATACACATCGCCCCTGATAATCTGGATCAAATTCTCTATGGATTTTTTCCGAAAGAGATCCAATCCGGGTTAAGTGCTATTTTTTCTTAATTTTTCCTGATCTTAACATTTCTTTGATCTGGGCTTTGGTCAGTTTTTTACTCCTGGGTTTTTTAATATCAGGAGAAACGGCAGTTGTTTTGGACCCTGCTGTACCTGTTACAGCTCCGGAGGATGCAGGTTGGTAATCTGGACATTCTTTGGCAAACTGATCCGGTGTCATTTCATAAACTACAGTTTTAACAATGTCACCAAAATTCTTATCGATTGCAATATATCCGGTTGATTTAAACTGTTTAAAATCATTTGGTAATATGTTATTTAACTTGTTGTATTTTACAGTTCCGGTAATTACCGGTCTTTGTACCAACTTTAAAGATTGGCATTTGTCGTTAAAGTTATCAATTGAAGATGTATTCCCGGTTAATATAATATTATTTCCCTTATAATTTGGTCTTTTAAATAAGATCAGTTGAGCACCGCCATACACTTTAGCTGATGATATCTTTTTAAACAGATCTTTCAGGTTCTGGAAACGGGAATTCTTCAGGTCAGGTACCTGCTGGTTCCAGTCAAGTGATGCATGTTTCCCCCCATAATTGAAGTGTTCATAGAGATCGGCAGAACCATTTATTGCTTCAAAAGTAAAGAAAATTTTAGTATTGTTGGCGATTTTAAAAATTGCCTCATACGGAATTTTATCTCCTGTCAGTTTTTTATGGAGTAGTGTCAGTACAAGCCCTTTTCCAGACGGGACCGGACTGCTGGTCAGTGTTTTTGAAACGCTGTGTTGCTCAAAACTTGAATCTTCCCAGGATTGGGAGTAACCCATTGTAGCAGACCATCCTCCTCCAACTTCTACAATTTCTATGGTGATTTTTGCTTCAGCATGCTGTGTATAGGATAGATTCATAGTTTTTGTCACTGTTGTTGTATCACGAAGGGTAGTGGTAAAAGTTTCTTCTGCGGTATTTATAGGAGTAGAAAAGCAGTTAGCCAATTCTGTACCACCCAGAACTTCCCACTCTTCACTTAATTTTTCAACTCCAATTTTAATATTCCCTGCCTGTTCCAGGGTTCCCTGTAAAATAAGTCCTGTTAGTTTAAAACTTGACCCGGCCAGGTTTTGGCCTGTCAGTTCTTTTAAAATTTTTGATTTTACCTGATTGTTAGCATTTATAAGCTTCATCAGTTTTTTTTCAACATTGACCGTCTTCTGTTCAGGAAGAGTCTGAAGGACAAAGATCATGGAAAAAAAAAGAAAAATAATACCTGTAATAAATTTAGATTTGTTCATAATGCCTCCACATATGATTTTTTCTTGGAAAAAAAACGTAATATATTCAAATTAAAAATTAGCATATATAAATTTTATTTTCAATAAAAATTTAAAACTTTTTAAACAAAAGAACAGGTGTGATCATCTCCACCTTCAGGCCTGGAATTTAGTTTTTCATTTTATTTTTGATCAAAATTTTAGAATAAAAGGATTTTGCAGGAGAGTTAACGTATGCTTTTTAATTAAAAACCTTTAGAGCATCTTCTTTAGTCGGAAAAACATTTAAAATTTTTGTAAAACCTGCAATTTTAAATATTTCAAGTATGTTTTCTTTTAAAGAGCAGAAAGCCAGGTCCCTTTTGCTTTTTTCCATATTCTTAGCTATATGGATTAGAATTCCCAAACCGGCACTGTTAATATATTCGAGGTTTTTCAGGTCAAAGATAATTCCATTCTCACCCTTCTCAACAAGTTTGAAGGCCTTATTTCGAAATTCCTCTATATGGATCATTTCAATTCTTCCAATTATAGAAATAACTTCAATATTTTCTGTAATATCTGATTTAACTTTCATTTTAGGCTCCTGTTTCCAGATCATTCTTTAATTTTTTTATGATCTTTAAAATATTCTTATTTTTTTTCCTTTCATAACTTATCTCATCCATAAGAGACATGAAAAAATGGATTCCAAGTCCTCCTGCATTTGTATCTTTCAGGGATTTTGTTGTGTCAGGTTTTGGAAATTTCAGGGGATTAAATTCAGGTGCATCATCTTCAATATTTATTATTAATTTTTTTCTTCTCAATTTAAAACTAAAACGAATCTCTTTTTGATCATTATTTAAGTATCCGTAAATGACAATATTGTTAAATATTTCTTCAAGGGACAGGTTGATCTGGAAAATCAAATTTGAGTCAATTAAATGTTTTTTTCCAAGTTTATTTAAAAAATCTGTTAACTTTGAAAATTCACTAAAATTACTTTTTAAATTTATATTAAATGTCGATGTCATTGTTATTATACTAATCCGGGAATATTTTAAAAGAGGAAATTAAATAGTACATTTCAATTTTTCTCCCGTAAGGTAATAAATTATACCATTCAGAAATTCTCACTGCAAAAAATTCAAAATTTCTTTCTAAACAGGAAGTGATAAAATAAAGTTATTGTTACTTGACAAAAATATTTTACTATAGTACTGATAAAGTCAGGGAGAGAACAATTAAAGCATTTTAAAAATTATTTTTAAATCAAATGCAAATAATAATTTCCCTATAACGTAGAAAAAGTTACGGAAAAATGAAAAACGTATATGAACGTTTTTTTATATTTATTCAATCCTCTTTTGGAAAAAAAGAGAAAGAAGACCTTTATGATTTTATATGGAAAAACTATAAAAAAAAAATTTCTTTCTATATTTCCAATATAATTCCTTATTCTCATCCTGATTTCGAAGATATGATACAGGAAGTGATGATAAAAATTCATAAAAATCTTCACACTTTTAATCCCATGCACTCTTTTAAAGCATGGGTTTATAAAATTGCAAGAAATCATAGCCTGGACTATGTAAAGAACAAACAGAATTCATTCCATTCATCTGCAGGATTAGAAAATGCAGAAGGCCTTAAGAGGAATAACCCTGAAGAAATTATTATAATTGATAATATTATAAGCAGGATCGACCAGATAATTGATTCCCTTGAAAGTACAGATAGAGAAATCGCATATTTAAAATTTTACGAAAATATCCGATATAAGGATATAAGCAGCATAATAAATATGAACCCTAACACTGTAAAATCACGGATCCGATTGATCAAAAGAGTGATCAGGGAAAAATTAAAATAAAAAAATTTTAAACTTTTATTCTGATCTGTCGTCTTTTTCAATTAGAGAGGAGATAGTCCGGTGAGACTAAAAAAAGAGTTAAAAAATTATTATGAAAAAAAAATTTTTAAGGAGGTTAGTATGGGGGGAACTAAAAGTAAAAAATGGTTTATTGGTGGCATAATAGTTGCTGTTTTATTGGTAGCTTATTTCAGCATATTTTTCCCATGGCCCAATGGGAAAGATATTAAAGCCACCATAGGGGGAGTTGAGCAGGCTGAGAGGCACCTGGAAAAACAGATTGAAAAAAAAGATGTAGTTTTAGGTGATACTGAAATTCAAACATTATTACAAAATGATCAGATTCAGGAACTGATCAAAAGTAAAGATCTCATGAATGCATTGGAGAATCCGGAAGTAAAAAAAGCCCTTTTTGGAAAAGCTTTCAGAAGGGCGCTTTCTCATGAACCCCTGCGTAAAGCAATGGCATCCGATTCTTTAAGAAGAATCCTGTCAGATGATGTTTTACGAAAAGCTCTGTTCAGTGGCCCAATGAAAATGGCAATGTCTAATGCTGAATTTCGGAAAGCTCTTTTCAGTGAACATTTAAGAAAGGCCCTAAGTAACGAAATGTTGCGAAAAGCAATGTTCTGTGAACCATTAAAAAGAGCTTTGGACAGTTCAACTTTCAGAAGGTCAATTGAAGGTTTGGATGAGTTGAAAGAAGCACTTTCAAATCAGGGAGAATTACAAAAAGCACTCGCTGAAGATACGGAACTTAAAAAAGCTTTTGATAATGAGACTCTTCTTAAGGCTTTAAACAATGAATCAATCAGGAGGGTTCTTGGTGATATGGAATTGCGCAGAGTCCTGGATAACGAACCTTTACTTAAAGCTTTTTCTCATGAAGGGATCAGGAGAGCACTTTTTGATAAAAATTTTCGACGTGCTCTATCTGATGATATGATTCGTAAAGCATTGTTTCATGAATCTCTGAGGAAAGCATTCAGCAATGGTGAATTTTTGCGTTCTCTGTCAGGCCCCGCTGAAATAAGGAAAGCATTTGCAGCTAATGAAAACCTGGCAAGGGCTCTGGAAGCAGACCAGGGTTTAAAAGATGCTTTGAACAATGATGCTTTTTTAAAAGCTCTATCCACTGGATCTTTCATGAAAATGATCTCCAATGAACAATTACGTGAGATCTTCAACAATGAGGCTTTAAGAAAAGCATTTTCTGATGTTGAACTGAGGAAAATGTTATATAGTGAACCATTTATGATGGCACTGAACAATGAGGAGTTTTTAAAAGCTATTTCAAATGAAGAGCTTAAAAGAGCTTTATTTTCAGGTAGCCTGAAGAAAGCACTTAATGCTGATGCCTTTAAGAAATCAATAGCCGGCCTGGAAATATTTAAAAAAGCTTTGGGTACAGATGAAGGATTTAAAAAAGCGCTTGCAGTGGATCAGGAAATGAAAAAAGCATTTAATAATGAAACATTGCTCAGAGCACTTTCAAATGATTTCTTCAAGAGGGCTATGAATAGTGATGAATTAAGAAGATCATTATTCAGCGAACCTATGAGAAAGGCATTTTCACATGAACCTCTCAGGGAGGCATTTGCTGATAATAATTTGAAAAAAATGTTATCCAGTGAATACATCAGAAAAGCTCTGTTTAACGACACAATGAAGGAAGCACTTTCAAGCGACACTATAAGAAGATTATTCAGTAGTGAAGCCTTTATGAAAGCGTTATCTAATGAAAAATTCAGAAAAGCCCTCTCTAACGAATCTTTCAGAAGAGCTCTCTCAGAAAAAATATTGAAAAAATAGTTTGATCTGATATAAGGTGCCGCCTGGTTTTTCGGGGGGAAGGCGGCGCCTTTTTTTTCAAAAATATTTACAGGAGGGAAAGATCAAAAATCAGAAGATAACCTGTTTATTTATATTTTTTATGTTATTTGTTACCTTTTTTAGACTTTTTCCCGGTTTTAATGTACTTGAAACAAAAAATCTTAAACTGATATATTTCGGAGAAGCAAACTCTTATCTGGTTTCACATGCTGCACGGTGTTTTGAGAATTCCCTGAAATACCATATGAATAAGTTTAATTATATCCCTTCTGAAAAAATTACGGTTATCCTGCATGATTTTTCAGATTTTGGAAATGCAGGAGCTTCATCCATTCCCAATAACAGGATCTTCTTTTCCATCGCACCTTTTAATTATATCTTCGAAATTATTCTCGGGAATGAAAGGTTAAACTGGACAATGAACCATGAACTGGTTCATATTCAGGCTACAGATCAGGCTACTGCCGGAGATAAATTTTTCCGTTCCGTTTTTTTCGGTAAGGTGGCACCAACTTCTGATAATCCGATAACTTTATTATACGGTTATCTAACCTCTCCCCGTGATTATGCACCACGATGGTATCATGAAGGACTGGCCGTGTTTATGGAAACATGGATGAGCGGAGGGTTTGGAAGAACTCAGGGTGGTTATGATGAGATGGCCTTCAGAAGCAAAATAAAAGAAGAATCTCCTTTGTACAGGTTGGTGGGGCTTGAGTCCGCTGCAACAAAAAAGAATTTTCAGGTAGGGGTAAATGCATACCTTTATGGGACTCGCTTTTTCGGGTATTTAGCTTATAACTATGGCCCTGAAAAAATAATACAATGGTCCTTACGGCTGAAAAAAAGTAAGGCTTATTTTGCCAGGCAGTTTAAACATATCTTCGGTAGATCTCTGGATAAAGAATGGGGTGAATGGATAGAGTGGGAAAAAAACTTTCAGACAAAAAATCTGGAAAGGTTATCACAATTCCCGATTACTTTCGAAAAAAGAATTACCAATAAAAGATTAGGATATATATCAAGGCCATATTTTGATAAAAAAAACGGTAAGGTTTATATGGGTGTGAACTATCCGGGGCAGATTGCTCATTTAGCTTCTATGGATTTAAAAAATGGCAAACTGAAAAAAATATGTAATATCAAAGGGCCTGATCTGTTTTCTGTCACTTCCCTGGCTTATGATCCTTTATCGGATTCTCTTTTTTATACAACCGATAACACCCAGTGGAGAGACCTGAAAAAAGTTGATCTGAGAACGGGAAAAATATCGATGTTAATAAAGGACGGAAGGATAGGTGATCTCGCTTTTAATCATGCTGATAAATCAATATGGGGAGTACGTCATTCGATAGGCATATCAACACTGGTCAGAATTCCTCCACCATATAAGAAGTGGAAACAGATACTTTCCTGGCCATACGGTAAAGATATCTATGATATTGATATTTCAAATGATGGGAAAATGCTTGTTGGCGCTTTGACAAATATAAACGGAAAACAACTTTTAATTAAAATGGACACGGAAAAACTTATTAATGGTGATTATTCATATGAAACATTGTATGACTTTGGAAAATTTTCTCCTGCTAATTTTGTTTTCTCCTCCGATGGAAAATTCCTTTTTGGTTCTTCATACTATTCCGGTGTTTCCAACATCTACAGTTATGATCTGGCCAAAAAAGATATTAATATTGTCAGTAATTGTGAGACCGGTTATTTCAGGCCTGTACCAGTTTCAAAAGATTCAATACTGGTATTTCGTTATACATCGGAGGGTTTTTTGCCATGTATTATTCAAAACAGGATTATTGATAATGTAAAAGCCGTTAAATTTCTTGGCAAGCAGATGCTTGAAAAATATCCGCAATTAAAAGAATGGAAAAATGCAGCTCCTTCCTCGATCGATATAGATTCACTTACAGTTTATAAGGGAAAGTATAATATTTTAAGGGATATAAAATTCAGGTCAGTGTATCCGGTTATAGAAGGTTATAAAAATTATACGGCTTACGGGTTCAGTTTTAATATTGCTGATTCCATTCCTCTTAATAAGCTGAATTTTTCAATTTCCTACTCTCCGGATGCAGACCTCCCTTCTGATGAAAAATTGCATTATAATATCAATCTTACCTTATCTAACTGGAATTTTGCATTTTCTCACAACAAAGCAGATTTTTATGATCTTTTCGGCCCTACCAAAACGAGTCGCAAGGGTGATTCAGCCGAGTTGCAATTTCAAAAAACCCTGATCCTGGATGAACCCCGCAGTCTGGATCTTGGAATTAACATTGCCGCTTATTTTGGACTGGAGAGGATGCCTGAGTTTCAGAATGTTGAAACTACTTTCGATAAATTCTATAACTTTAACATTAGCCTGAAATATAAGGACCTTCGCGCTTCACTTGGTGCAGTGGATTATGAAAAAGGGTATAAGTGGGAAACTTTTTTATCAGGATATTATGTGAATAAAAAGTTATTTCCCCGTATTAATACAAATCTGGATCTTGGGCTGGCACTTCCGATTCACCACTCCGCCCTGTGGCTCAGAAGTTCTGCCGGTTATGCAGGAGGAGACAGGGATGAACCTTTTGCAAATTTTTATTTTGGAGGTTTTGGTAACAACTGGATCGATCATCAGGATTTCAGCCGCTATCGTAAATTTTACAGTTTTCCCGGGATAGATATAAATGAAGCTGGAGGAAACAATTATGCCAAACTAATGCTGGAGTGGACATTGCCTCCGATCCTTTTTAAACAGTTGGGTATTCCCTCTTTTTATGCAAACTGGGCCGGATTTTCCCTGTTTTCATCTGCCCTGGTAACAAATTTTGACCGTAAAGAACATAAGCGGTTTTTGACTAACATTGGAATTCAACTTGATATACGGTTTATGATCTTATCAAATCACCAGATGACCCTGTCACTGGGATATGCAAGGGCATTTGAGAAAGATATTGAAACCTCAGAGGGATGGATGATATCTTTGAAATTATTGTAATCCTGTGAATCTGATGACGGGAGTGATTAAATTATCAATTGTTTTGGTGCCTGTTATACTTTTTCTTATTGCCCTGCTTTTATTGGACAGTTTTAAGCTGGTAAAACCAAAATTCATAATTTTAGCCCTTTTTATAGGCGGGTTTAGTGCAGGGCTGAGTTACTATATAAATAACTGGTTACTTTCTGTCGGGGGAATTAAAATGTTAAACCTTCAGAGATTTGCAGCTCCCTTTATTGAAGAATGTATTAAAGCAATATATCTGATCTTTCTAATAAATAGAAATAAAGTTGGTTTTGTAGTTGATTCTGTTTTACTGGCCTTTTCAATTGGAGCCGGTTTTTCAGTTATAGAAAATTTATACTATTTTTATTTGATTCCGGAATCAAATTTGTTTATCTGGCTTATAAGGGGCCTGGGAACTGCAATTCTCCATGGAGGAGCTACTTCAATTATGGCAATTATATCTAAAAATTTTTGTGAACGGAAAAATTCGGTAAATATAATTCTCTTTCTTCCGGGACTTGTTACTGCAATTGCAATTCATTCTGTTTTCAATTTATTTATACTTCCCCCGGTGATATCAACTTTAATAATACTAATTATTTTTCCAATTCTGATAATTATATCTTTTGAACAAAGTGAAAGATCATTACAGAAATGGCTGGGTATTGGATTTGATTCCGATGTACAGATCCTTGAAATGATACGTTCAGGCAAGGTTTTAGAATCAAAAATTGGAAAGCACCTATATTCCCTTAAAAATAAAATTCAGGGAGAGATCCTTGCTGATATTTTATGTTATCTGCGAATTTTTATTGAATTATCAATCAAAGCAAAAGGTATCCTGATAATGCAGGAGAGCGGATTCACAGTTAAGACAGATCAGGAAACAAAAGATAAATTTAAAGAATTTAACTTTCTGGAGAAAAGTATTGGCAAAACCGGAAAACTTGTTGTGGGACGTTTTCTACATACAAGTAGCCGTGAATTATGGCAGATCCATATGATACAGGGACTGGGTGTGAAAAAATTTTAGTTGCTAAAATTAATTTTTATTATATATATAGAAAGAGGGAAGAATGGGGAACGAAGAGAATAATATAGAAATTAACAAACTAAAGACAGAAAATGAAAATTTAAAGGGAGCAGTTACAGAGCTTTCAATATTAAATGAAATTGCCATAGCAGTCAGTTCAACTCTTTCACTGGAGAGAATTTTAAACCTGATTATTGAAAAATGTATAAAACATTTGAAGATTGAACAGGCTGCAGTAATGTTACTGGATGAAAAAGATAAGGGGGCCCCTTTCCACACACTGATAAGAAGAGGGGATTCAAAAGCTGATAAGATGCCATATCGGCTTGACTCTCAATTGGCCGGATGGATGCTAATAAATAAAAAACCTTTAATAATTAACGATTTTGAGAAAGACAAGCTTTTCAGGAAGAAAGGGGATGCAATATTCAAGATAAAATCCATGGCATGTGTTCCTCTTATTGCAAAAGGCCAGATGATAGGATTAATAGTTCTGTTCAATAAAATGTCAGAACAGGGGTTTGGTGAAAACGATAAAAGAATGTTATCGATAATTACAACTCAATCGGCTCAGGTTATTGAAAATGCAAGGCTCCTTGAGGAGGAAAAAGCTCTGTTCAGTATTCAGGAGGAACTCCGACTGGCTTACAATATTCAGATGAATCTGTTACCGAAAGAACCTCCTGCGATCCCGGGATATGATATTGTAGGAAAGAGTATCCCTGCAAAGGAAGTAGGGGGGGACTATTTTGACTTTATCAAAATAACTGAAAATAAACTGGCCTTCTGCCTTGGAGATATTTCAGGCAAAGGATTGCCTGCAGCAATTTTAATGTCAAACCTGCAGGCTACTGTCCATGGGCAGGCAATACTTAAGTCCAATATAAAAGAATGGCTGGGCCACTGCAATACTTTAATGTACAGAAATTCAGATCCGGAAAGATTCTCTACATTCTTTCTGGGTATATTGGATTTTAAAAAGGACTTTATCTGTTATTCTAATGCAGGCCACAATTATCCTCTGTTCTTTTCATCTGATAAAAAGCCGGAAAAGCTTGAGCGGGGAGGAATAGTATTGGGCTGCCTTGAAGATTATCCATTTTCAGAGGAAAGAATAAAGATGGAACAGGAAGATCTTCTTTTAATTTATTCTGATGGGATAACTGAGGCAATTAATGAAAAAGATGAAGAATTCGGTGAATCCCGGCTATCTGATATTGTCTTATCGAACCGGAAAGATTCCTCAGTTGAACTAATTGATAAAATAATCAATTCTGTTTACTCTTATGCAGGTAATCTTAAACAGATGGACGATATGACACTTGTGCTAATTAAAAAAACAAATAATTCCGGCTAAAAACTGTTAACGGCTTCATCCTCATCTTCAAAAGTTTCAAAAATAGTTATCAGTTTTGTTATAAATAAGAGATCTTTGATCTTTGAGGTCAGGTTTACCAGTTTAACCATTCCGCCATATTTTGTTGCAGAAGTATAGGATCTTGTAAGTTCACCCAGGCCGGAAGAATCCATCATTTTAAGATTTTGTAAGTTTAAAATAATTTTTGTCTCACCGCCTTTTATAAGGGTGTCGAAAAGTTCCCTGAAATATCCAATGTCATTTCCAAGACGTAATTTCCCCTCCAGGTCCAGTATTACAATTTCGCCGTTTTTTCTTTTATTTATTTCCATATTTCTCCTCCCGTTATATTGTTTACTAATATTTGTAGCAAAGAAATTTTTTTTTTTCAATAAATAATACAGGTTTCAAATATTTTATTGAATATAATTTTTCTTTCTGATATATCTTCTTCCAGAGAGAAGAGATGATTGGGGAAGAAATAGCAGAAAGATCAGAATTCAGGAGTCAGGACTCAGTCAAAATCCGAAGCACGAAATACGAAGCACGAAACAAATCCAAATTACCCAAATTTAAATGATTAAAACAAAAAAATAACAAAAAAATGATTGGAAAAACCATATCTCATTACAGGATCCTGGAAAAACTGGGTGAAGGTGGAATGGGGGAATACCAGCCTTCAGCTTACAGCCTACAGC
>JBDLJQ010000031.1:0-35046 GCA_039714255.1 Acidobacteriota bacterium | reverse complement strand
ATTATCGGTGACGGAGTGGACGGATACAGTGAGATCATCAAAAGTATAAAAAATGATTTCCCGGAGGTCATCTATGCATCCCCGGTTGTTTTCGGGACCATACTTTTGAAGGGAGATTTTAAAAGCAGCACCGGAGCAATTTTAAGGGGAATTGATGTATCCGGGGACCTCAAAGAAACATGGCTGAGATCAATAGAAAAAGATAACCTGCCGCTGAATAAAAATGAGCTTATGATCGGAAAGGAAATGGCAGAGAGGACAGGGCTGAATATTGGTGATACCTGCCTTATTCTTGCTCCTCAGCCTAATTTATCTCCCATCGGGATACTTCCGAGAATGAAAAAATATCTGATTACAGGTATCTTTAATTCCGGCCTCTATGAAATAGACAATGGAACTGTGATTACAAATATAAATAGCAGTCAGAAGTTATTTAACCTTAAGGATAAAATTAATTATATCCAGCTTTATGTAAAAGACATGTTTGATGTAGATAATATTGCTGAAAAACTCCGTGACTACCTTCCACCCAGATTATCTGTTATTACCTGGAAGGATCATAATGCAGCATTATATACAGCACTTGACCTGGAAAAAACCGTACTTTTCTTTACACTTTCACTTATTATTGTTGTCGCTTCATTAAATATCATTGCAGGGCTGATCCTGCTTGTTATTCAGAAGATAAAAGACATAGGGATCCTGCTGTCATATGGCGCATCTGCGAAAACCATCAGGAGGATATTTTTTATTCAGGGTGGAATAATAGGCATCGCAGGAACATTCCTTGGTGTTGTTATAGGATTGGGATTTTCATTTCTTGCAAACAAGCTGGAGCTGATCAAAATTCCAAAAGAGATATACCAGATGAGCTATGTTTCTTTTAATATTAAACCCACTGACCTGCTGGCTGTAATAGTTATTTCATTATTGATAAGTTTCACTGCTACCATTATCCCCTCCAAAAAAGCAGCTTCCATCAATATAATCGATGCAGTAAAAAATGAATAAAAGGAGCTGTCTGACCAGCTCCCTGAATTCTTTCAAATTTCAAATTTTAACCTGAGATCGACAAACTATCTGATGAAGATCAGGGCAAATATACCTGCAACAATGCAATAGTAAGCAAAGTAGTGGAATTTATCTTTAAGGATGATCTTTTTTAACAGTACAAGGGCTGCGAAGCCGAAAACAGCTGAAAATACAGTTCCCATAAGCAGATAAAAGATCTGAGTGGTTTCAAAGGGGATCTTAGAAATTTCTAATAGTAACGCTCCCAGTATTGCGGGTATGGAAAGTAAAAAAGAGAACCTGAATGAAAACAGGAAACCCATGGAAAGTATAAGCCCGGCTGATATAGTAAATCCCGACCTGGATATTCCGGGTATTATTGCAATACCCTGGAAAGTCCCGATAAGAAGAGCAGTAAGATAAATATTCATTTTTTTAACCCGGAAATATTTTGACAATATTAATATCAATGCGGTTAATAATAGAAAATATCCAACCAGCCCCGGTTTATCGAACAATCCTTCAAGAGGTTTCCTGAAAAACAGGCCGATCAATGCTGTAGGAATCGAAGCTATTAAAATTAAAACAATAAAATTAAAATTTTCTTTTTTATAAAAATTAGTTACAAGCTCCTTTATATCACTGAAGAAGAATATTACAACAGACAATAATGTTCCAATATGAAAAAAAATATCATAAATTAACGGTATGGAATTAAAATTTAATATTTTCTGAAATATAACAAGATGGCCTGAAGAAGAAATGGGGAAAAATTCACTTATCCCCTGAATAAATGATAATAATAAAATCTTTAATATCAAAACTATATCCATGTTTTTACCTTAAAGAATATTAAATTATAACTGCGGTTTTGTCAAAAATTTATACAGGATCAATATGTTTAACAGATCATCAGGAATTCTTCATTATATTATTACCGATTCGGAATAAATTTTAGTGATCTCCCCGGAAACTTTCTCTACATTCGGCCTGATGGAACTTTCAAGTATTATTTCAGCATCTTTGATTTTTGAGATTTTTATTATCTCTTTTATAGCAATATTAACAGTACTGCAGAGTGCATCAATAAGTTCAGCTTTCGGGAAACCTTCTTTTCTTCTGATGGATGCCAGATATCTGATATAACTTATAAAGGATATATTGTCATTATGCCGGACACAACCTGCCAGAAGTTTGTAGATCAGAGCGATATGCAGCCTTAGTTCATCTTTTGATTTCTTCTTATAGTTGGGGAACCTGTTGTTATTATCAAATGCAGTAAGAAACTTGAAAATAATTTGAACTATTTCACTTTCAAATTTATTCATCACTTTCATAAGAGCAATGCGTCCATTTTCATCATCGGCAATTGTTTGATCAGGTATTTCAGAATAAGCATCATCTACTTCGTCTGCAGCCATTTCAAGTGTCAACATGATCTGATCATTCAAATATTGCTCCATCCCTTCAAGTTCCGGAGATTTTTTCAAATTTTTTACAGTTATTTCTCCAAGTTTTAACAGAGCAGATTTTAATTCATTAAGGCTGAATCCCTCCTTTTTCCTTATGGAGGCAAGATACCTGTAATAACTTATTACTGAATGACGATCACTATTCCTGACAGACCCCATAAGAAGATTCATTACAAAATCGATATACCATCTCAATTTATCCGGATCAAGAGCATGATAGTTAGGATAATCCGGAGAAGTACTTAAATATTTATATGTATCTTCAACTAATAATTCTCTGTATGAACTCATTACATTGCTTATCAGGAGGTTAGGCCTTTTAATATCTCTTCTAAATACTTTAAGATTTCTTGAATGCCACTCCTGGGGAAAACTCTTCATATTTTCAATAAGGTATATTAATCTTCTGGGAAGGTGATATCTTTCTCTTATACTGAAAGGAAGTATTTTTAATGAATAATCCGGTTTGGTTGAAATGAAATGGTCAATATAATTTACCATCCATATTTTTTCGAAAGGATTTTTATTGAAGATCTTTCCAAACATACATCTTAAATATATTCCGATCCCGGCCAGAAATTTTGGGATAAATATCGGTTTCAGGGCTTTTCCAAAATACAGTCTTGTTGTCAACAAAAACAATTTACGATGAGATTGATATTCCGAACTGGAAGCTATCAGGATATCAAATCTTTTCATGTGGTCATTACCTGTTAAAACCTGCAGGATAAAAAGAACTGCACACTTAATATGTATATATGTGATAGCAGTTTTGCCTTTACCACCTAAAATTCTTGAATTCCATTTACCTGATACCCATGTTGACATTAGTGAATATAAAGGCCCATATTCGCACCAGTCACTGAAAACAGCAGCAAACCGGATCACGGTACAGGGAAAATGCTTTGAATATTCCTTTAGCATATCCTCGCCCTTCCTTTTACTCAGTGCATATGGGAAATTTCCATTCGGAGGGCTTTTTTCTGTTAAAGGCATTTTACATTTTTTAAAATCAGAAACTGTAAGTGAACTTGAGAATATAAATCTTTTTATTTTGAGTTTTTTTCCATGTTCAAGGATATTTCGTGTGCCCTGCACATTTGTCCTTTCATATTCCGGGTTCTTCAGACACTCAAAATCATAATATCCTGCAAGATGAAGAATAAAATCTATTTTAGTTTTTTTTGAGATAGAATTTATTATTTTATTTAATTCTGCTTTCTCACAGATATCAACCATATACCACTCTATATTCTGGTGACGTGGAGCATTACATTCTGTCTGTGATCTTCTGGCAATTGCAAAGATCCGGTATTTTTCTTTGGCACCTTCGAGGAAATAGCGCCCTATAAATCCGGAAGCACCGGTAACTACGATTGTTGACAATTTAAGAGAAGCCATTTCTTGATTACCTTTTTAAAATAAATCTCAGAAAAACTTCTACAAAAATAATAAAAAACTTAAATAAATTCCTTTCTGGTAATATACTGTTTTAAGAACAGGAATATTTCAAGTTTTAATTTTTAAAATATTGTTATATATTTTGAAAAACAACCATTTCATCTTCTCCGGGACTGCTTTCAGCCATAATTCAACCATTTTTTGAAAACTATTCTAAAGCATCTTTATTTTTTCATTTATAGCGTTGACTATAACAAGATTTTATCTTATATTTAGAGTCAAATGAGGTGACCGGTTTTCCTGTAATACCCCATTAAAAAAGTTTAATTAAAAAAAATTGATCCATTTAAAAAATGAATAAGGAAAAAGGAATTATTACACGGACCAGAGGAAATATTGCCTGGGTAAAAGTTAGAAGAAGTTCAATGTGCGAGGTTTGCAACAGTAAAAATATCTGTAGTACATTGAGTGACGAAAATACGATGGAAGCAGAAGTATACAACCCTGTAAATGCCAAAGTAGATGACATGGTTGAGTTCATGATCTCAACCTCTTCCCTCTTAAAGATAACAACCCTTTTATACATTGTCCCTGTTATTTTTCTTCTTGCCGGAGCAATATCGGGATTCAGTTATTTCTCTCCTCCGGAATTTTATGCTTTGATATTCGGGTTGTTCGGATTTTTTCTTTCATATTTTATTATCAAATTTATTTCACAAATAATGACCAGGAAGAGAAAATTTACTCCGGAAATCATCAGAATACTCTGATATGATTCTTTCAGAGAATTTTAATTTATAGTATTTTCTATACCCTGTTTAATTTAAGTTGAAAAAAATATTGTTCAATAATTTAATGAGATATATTCATTCAGGTATTCAATAGTTGCCTGCTGATCTTTTATTATCACTTTTACAAGATCAACTATGGATACAATTCCATACAATTTGTGGTCTTCACATACCGGAAGGTGACGGCACTTTTTACTGTTCATCACTGCCAGCCCTTTCTCCACTGTATCTGTGGTTTTTATAAATGCCAGATGTTTTGTCATTACTTTTTCAATCTTTGTCCTTTTTGATGACAGTCCCCGGAGGATTATATTATTCATATAGTCGCGTTCGGTAAATATCCCCACAGGAGTTTCATCTTCAAGAATAATTATTGCCCCGATCTTGTTCTTAGCCATTTTCTGAATCGCTTTATAGACCGAATCTTTCGGTGATACAGAGATCACAATTCTATCCTCATCAGTTTTGAAAATTTCTTTGATCTTGGTTTTCATTAATTTACCTCCAAGCTAATTATAATATAAAAAAGTAAATATTTCTCTTTTTAAAGATCACACCTTAAACATCTTTTTGCATCATCTACTGCCATATCCTCCGAATATCCGTTCTCAACCTCTGAAAAATCTTTTTTTCTCTTTGAAGCTTTCTGACAAGGCATCTTCGGACGTTTTAACCTTTCAACTTCTTCATCCGGAACTTCAATTTCAGGGACCATTCTCCTGGGGATAACGGATCTGTATTCCCATTCAAGTTTTTCTCCCCTGAAGTGTTTATCTATTGAAGCTGCGGCTCTCTGCCCCGCAGCTATCGCTTCAATTATTGTTGAAGGGCCTGTCACTGCATCACCTGCAGCAAAAATTCCTTTGATATTTGTCTCGAGGGTGTCCGGATCCACCTCAAAAGTATTCCATCTGGTTATTTCAAAATCATTATTTTCTGCGATCTCATCAATATCGGGTTCCTGACTAATAGCAGGTATTACTACATCACATTCCAGTAAAAATCCGGAACCTTCAATTGGAACAGGTCGCCGGCGTCCGCTGGAATCAGGTTCTCCCATTTTATTCCTTATACATTCAAGCCCTGTCAACTTTCCACCTTTACCCTCAAGACGGGTGGGAGCGGTCAGATATTCAATTATTACGCCCTCTTCCTCAGCGGCTTCGATCTCTTCTTCAAAAGCAGGCATTTCTTTCCGTGTTCTTCTGTAAGCAATTGTTACATTAGCTGCTCCCAGTCTTACAGCAACCCGGGCGGCATCAATAGCAGAGTTTCCACCTCCTATAACAACAACCTTATCACCGGGTTTTGTCCTGTCTCCATAATTAACTTTTGTAAGGAATTTTATGCTGTCAACACAACCGGTAAATTTGTCTTCTCCTGAGATCATCAGTTTTTTCCCTTTAAACGCTCCAATAGTAAACAGAATTGTCTGATATCCATCATTTCTTAATGATTCTATTGAAACTTCTTTTCCAATCCTTACATTTGTTCTTATCTCAACACCCAGTGCCGCTATTGCATCAATTTCACTCTGAACAATATTCCTTGGCAGCCGGTATTCGGGTATTCCTGCCACCATCATACCGCCAGCTGTGGGAAGAGCCTCAAAAACAGTCACCTTATAACCCTTCTGCACTAAATAATATGCTGAGGTCAATCCGGCAGGGCCTCCTCCTATAACTGCAATCTTTTCTTCCTTTGTAACAGGAACAGGTTTGATATATTTGGCTCTTCCGATCCCCCTGTCTGCAACAAATCGTTTAAGATGCATTATGGAAACAGGTTTATCTACCTCTCCCCTCTTGCATTCAGATTCGCATGCATGGGTACATGCACGCCCGCAGATAGAAGGAAAAGGGTTATCCTCAAGGATCAAATCAAGTGCTTCATCAAATCTTCTGTGTGCAATAAGCGCTACATAGCTTGGAACATCTATACCTGCAGGGCAGGCACTCTGACACGGGCTTGCTGTCAGTCTTTTACAAACTCCGGCAGGACATTTTTTGTCGAGAATATGAGCTTCATACTCATCTCTGAAATATTTTAAAGTTGTAAGTACAGGGTTCGGCGCAGTTTTTCCCAGGCCGCATAATGCAGCATCAATGATTGAGTGGGATAATTCCTCAAGTTTATCAAGATCTTCCAGTTTTCCTTCCCCGTCACATATCCTTTCCAGTATTTTCAACATGGCTTTTGTCCCGACTCTGCAGGGTGTACATTTTCCGCAACTTTCCTCGGTTGAGAACTCAATGAAGAACCTGGCTATATCAACCATACAACTTGTCTCATCCATAATAACCATTCCACCTGAACCCATTATGGCACCGGTGCTGTTAATTGAATCGTAATCTATCGGGATATCCATCATATTTTCCGGGATACATCCTCCGGAAGGACCGCCCAGCTGTGCTGCTTTTATACTGTGGCCCGGAAGCGGCCCGCCACCCACTTCAAATATGGCTTTTCTAAGAGACATTCCCATCGGAACTTCAATCAACCCTGTATATTTAACTTTTCCGGCCAGAGCAAATACCTTTGTTCCTTTACTTTTATCCGTACCTATTGAATGATATTCCATCGGAGAATCCAGAACTATCCTGGGAAGGTTGGCCAGTGTTTCCACATTGTTAACGACAGTCGGTTTCTCGTAGAGTCCTTTAATGGGAGGGAAAGGCGGTTTAGGCCTGGGCATCCCTCTCTGATCCTCAATCGAAGCTATGAGGGCTGTTTCTTCCCCGCAAACAAACGCCCCGGCACCCTCTCTTACGGAAATATTAAAGGTGAACCCGCTCTTAAGTATATTATCTCCGAGAAAGTTCTTATTTCGTGCATCTGCAAGGGCTTTATCAAGGGTTTTTAAAGCCAGAGGATACTCTGCCCTGCAATATATATATCCTGTTTGAGCTCCTATCGCATATCCGGCAATTATCATTCCTTCTATAACGGAGTGAGGGTCACCCTCAAGGAGTGAACGGTCCATAAATGCCCCCGGATCACCTTCATCTGCATTACAAATAACAAATTTTTCTTTCTCTTTCACATTTCTGCAAAATGTCCATTTTTTTGCAGTAGGAAATCCTGCACCGCCTCTGCCTTTAATACCGGATTTTTCAACTTTTTTTATTACTTCTTCAGGATTCAGTTTCAGGATTTTTTTAAGTGCATCATACCCTTCCGTTTTTATATAGTCATCAATTGAGAAGGGGTCAATATTTCCACAATTTTTTAAAGCAATTTTGATCTGATCTTTTGTAAGGGAATATTCATCTATAAAGGGTACATCATCATATACTGATTCCAGTTCGTTTTTCGGCCGATACTGAAAAATTGCATTTTCACCTAATATTTCACCATTTTTTACTGTTTTGGAAATTACATCCCGAGCCGTTTCAGTAGTGACCCTTCCGTAAATAATCCGGGTTCTTCCAACCATATCCAACTCAACATTAACCTCCTGGGAGCATAGCCCTATACAACCGGTTGATTTCAGATCTACATCAATTCCCGAGTTCTTTATCTCTTCCTTCAAAGAATTAAATACTTCCACGGCACCGGCAGCACGGCCACAGGTAGCCATCCCAACTATTATTTGTGATTTCACACCATTCATTTAAAAATCCCCGTTCTCTGATCCCTTTTTATAGGTTTCTATAATATCTTTCATTTTCTCCACTGTTAAAGTTCCGTACACTTTATCATTAACCATCATGGCAGGAGCCAGAGCACAACACCCCAGGCACGCAACAGGTTGAACTGTGAACAACCTGTCCTCTGTAGTAGGGTTCTCGTCATCCACATTCAGCATTGCTTTCAGTTTTTTTCCCAGAACCTTGGACCCGCCGACATGACAGGCAGTCCCGTTACAGATCTTTATAATATTTTTACCTACCGGTTTTGTACTGAATTGAGAGTAGAAAGTGATCACTCCGAACATATGGCTCTCTGATGCTTTTGTTTTTGAAGCCAGATATTTTATCGCATACTCCGGAACATAACCCAAAGCAGACTGGATCTTCTGAAGATATATCATTATAGAATCATATTCCCGGTTCTCGTTATATATAGAGTCTAAAACCTGAATATCTTCTGCAGAAATGACTTCATTCTCTTTTTGTTCCATGATCAAACTCCTGTTTTAACCCTTTTTTCTGCAACATCAGCCAGGCCATCACAAAAACTGCAGAATATTTTATGGATTTTAGAACTTTCATTATCAATTTTCCCGTTACCGGCAGTCATTTTATTTGATATCTCTTCTCCCAGTAAAGCCATACCCTTATGAAGTTCTTCGTATAAAAAGTTTTCAGGTAAGTTAAATTTATTTCTTATTTCCTCATTCCATAATTCCCTTACAGATAAGATCTCAGATCCTATTCCCATTTTTGCAGATAATTCACTAACTATCATCCATAAAGGTTTTACCGACCCTGGCGGATCAACAATTTTATTAGTTTTATATAATTGATGATGTGCATTAACATATGTTCCCTCATATTCAACCCAGGCTGCTGCAGGAAGGATCACATCTGCCTTTTCTGTTTGTTCACCCGGAAAAAAATCCATGGCTACCAGAAATTCAACAGATTTACCCGGTTTAAATGAAGGAGAAGTTGAGATCATCAGCTTTTTCTTTTTTATTTCTTCATATTTTTCATTTCCGATTCCGAGCATATATGCACCGATCGTGTTATTTTCCCTGCTGATAGAATTCAGATATATATGTTTCTTCCCTTTAAGAGAAGAAACATCATAACCGGGAGCATGGATCACAAGATATTTTGAATTATTGTCAGGTTTGAAATCCGATAATTTTTTTAATTTTTTTCCTGCAAATTTGGATAGTTCTATCTCACTCTCACCGATAACTATCAACTCTGATCCGTTCAGGTATGCCCGTTTTATATAATTTGCAGCTACAGGATTTTCTCTGGATATATCAGTTTCAACAATGACAATTTTTTCATATTCATATATATCCGAATAATTAATATTAAACCTGGAGAACGGTTCCGAATGGGCAATATTATCTGTTACTGATATATTTTCCACAAATTTTTTCAGTGAATAAATATCTTCATTGGAATGTTTTGCAGATATCACACAACCTATAGAATCCTTACCATATTTATTACTGTAACTTTCAATTTTTTCAGCAATTTTTTTATATGCATTTTCCCAGGTTGATTTGATAAGTTTTCCACCTGATCTAACCATTGGATATTTCAGCCTTTCACTGCTATAGATAAAATCAAAGGCAAATCTCCCTTTAAAGCAGAGCTGGCCTCTGTTCGGTTCTCCTTTACCTGATCCATTAATCCTTATGATCCTGTTATCCTTTAGTGAAATATCAAGTTTGCATCCTATCCCGCAATAATAACAGGTTGATTCAACATGAGAGACCTGCCATTTTCTCTGATCATATTTACTTCTCTGCTCATACAAAGCTCCGACAGGGCATACCTGGAGACATTCTCCACAATATACACATTCGGAATCGGGAAGGGTCTTGTCTCCCCTGACAACAATTTTTGCAATATTTCCCCTGTACCCGTGTGAGATCGCATTGTTCACAGATACTTCAGTACAGGCCTGAACACATCTTCCGCACAAGATACACCTTGAAAAATCCCTCCCGATCAGAGGATCATTATTTTCCAGCTGATAGTTTGTTGGTATCCTTTCCAGTGATCTGTTGTTTACCATATATTTATAAGCCAGAGACTGTAATTCGCATTCACCATATGCCGTACATATATCCGTGGAACTGTCATACTCTTTTACTTCCTGCATAAAATCTGTTAATTCGGTTTTTGCGTTTCCAATGGCTGCACAATTATGGTTACCGGATATCATCAGCAATTCTATAACTGTTTTTCTCGCTTTTATAATTCTTGGAGAATCTGTAAGAACTTCCATTCCGGGTGCAGCTGGAGTTGAACATGAGGCAACAGGAGCACTCATTTTACCAAGCTCGACTATGCATATTCTGCAAGCTCCTGTCGGTTTTGTTTCCTGAAGATTACACAGAGTTGGAATATATACCCCGTTCCTTCTGGCAACTTCCAGAATTGTTTCTCCCATTTCAAAATCATATTCAATGTTGTTAATTTTTATTGTACTTTTCATATTAAACTGTCCTGATCTACTAATTTACATAAATCAATTGAATGCTGATAACATATAAGGCCGCAGCTCAGGCATCTTTCCGCCTGATCCTTCACCATATCTTCAGTAAATATTCCTTCAGGATCATAATTTCCTCTGTGATCAATTAACTTCTCCCTCTGTGGAATCCTGAATATATTTTGAAGTTCATTTTCATTTGTAATGATGCGATCTTCCGGTTTGATCTCCTCGCCCCGTGAATATTGATATAATCCCCTCGCAAGTTTTCTCCCGATCCCGACTGCAACAACTACCCTCTCAAGATCGGTCGGCCTTCCTATATTTTTTAATGCAAATATTCCACCTGAATTTCCATTTCCAAAAACCTTTAAAATTTCAATTGTCTTCCACCTGTTCGTTTCCTGATCAAGCTCAAACAACATTTCGGGAAGCCTCCCCGAATCCAGGATCAATTTATCAAGATCAATCTCCGTTACATCCCCGAACTCATTTCTGAATGAAACCTTGTCAAGTTTATCCCCAATTCCGGTTAGCCCGGAAACAACTGATGAGAATACGATCTCTAATTTATCTCTTATAGAAATATTCAGATTTCTTTTAACTGCTTCCTCTCTGGAGAATGGAAAGATAAGGCAAACTTTGGAGGCGCCTTCGGCAATACACATATCAGCTGCGGCCAGAGAAGAATTTCCTTCCCCTGCTATTACCACTTTTTTCCCTTTAACAGTTAATGACTTATTTTCATTTTTATTAAGAAAATCCATCAGGAGTACTGTTTCGGGGATTATGCTGTCCATGTTACCGGAAGAATTCATGATCTGTCGGCTATCCCATCCTCCTGCAGTAACAAGTACCATTTCCTCTCCACTTTGTATTATAGATTTCATTGAAATATCTCTTCCCATTACAGTGCCGGTCTTATGTTCTATTCCCGTACTGAGTATTCCCTCTATCTCCCAGTCTAAAGCTTTCCCGGGAAGTTTCTCTTCACTTATAACATATCGTAATATCCCGCCCAGTATTTCAGTAGATTCGAAAATTGTCACCTGATAACCAAGACGCCTGAGAAAATATGATGCTGTCAGGCCTTCAATTCCACCTCCTATTACTG
This sequence comes from Acidobacteriota bacterium, assembly GCA_039714255.1. Lineage (GTDB taxonomy): Bacteria > Acidobacteriota > Aminicenantia > UBA2199 > UBA2199 > UBA647. The sequence goes on along the minus strand of JBDLJQ010000031.1, from coordinate 23,131 downwards.
AAATCTTCTTTCCGGAATCCGGAGGTAAATATGGTAAAATATATTTTCCGGTTTTTCTTTCATATTCAGCCACAAACTTTTTCAAACCATTTATCGAGACAGGCTCATCTATCAGATTCCTTCTGCATTCAAGTTCACAGGGAGACGGACATATCCATCCGCATATCAGAGGGAATGGATTTTTTTCCCGAATGGTCCTTAATGCTCCTTCATAATCTTTTTTCTTAATTTGTTGAATATACGTGGGAATATCTATCTCAGCCGGACAATGTCTCTGGCACGGAGCAGTACATTCTGATATTTTCTGATCCGACATAAGTCGGATCGTTGCTGATGACAGTGTGATAATACCTTTCGGGCATATTTCTTCACACACTCCACATCCGGTACATTTATCATTATCAACAACCGGAAGGTTATTATCCCCAATTAAAAGTGCGTCAAATGGACATGCCCTTACACATGTCCCCAACCCTATACATCCAATATCGCAGATCTTACTTCCATCATAGAGCATCATTGCGGCCCGGCAATCAGAAAATCCGTCATATTCATATTTAAGATCTGCATCCTGATACCCGTAAGTACATCCGGGTTTTGAAAATTCCGGTTCCTTTTCCTCCACTGTCATTCCCATTACTTCTGCAACCGCTTTTGCAATTTCAAACCCTCCTGCAACACATACATCTGGTTTTGCCTTCTTTTGTACCACAGCTTCCGCAGCCGCAGCACACCCGGCATACCCGCATCCGCCGCAATTTGCACCAAGCAGTGCTTCTGAAACCTGCTCTATTCTCGGATCCTCCCATACATAGAAAACCCTGGAAGCAACTACAAGAATTATTGCTGCTACCAGACCAAGACTCATTAAAAAAATTGTTGCTGTTAACATTTAATTCTCTCTCTATTTAATTAAAATTGATTTCAAAGAAGAATCCAAACCTTTGAATCCATAAAATGACATCGCTATAATTCCTGCAGTGACAAGTGCTATTGCCATATCTTTAAAAGCATCAGGAATATGAGATATTTCAAACCTTTCCCTTATTCCTGCAAAAATAATAAGGGCAAGTGCAAATCCAATACCTGAGAATAATGCAAACATGATACTCTGCATGAATGAAAAATCTTTACTGATAACAATTACGGCAACACCTAATATTGCACAATTTGTTGTAATAAGAGGCAGGAAAATTCCCAGTGATCTGTATAGGGCCGGTACACTCTTTTTCAGAAACATTTCAATAAGTTGTACAAGAGCTGCAATTACCAGAATAAAAACTATGGTCTGAAGGTATTCAATATTAAATACAACAAGTATGTAATAATGAACAAACCAGGTTATAAATGTGGCAAATGTCATAACAAAAATTACTGCCATGCCCATTCCTGCTGCAGTATCAGTTTTTTTTGAAACGCCCATAAAAGGGCAGTTCCCCAGATATTGCGCCAATAAAATATTCTTAACAAGAACCGCATTAACTGCCAGAACTAAATATTCCATGATAATTTCTCCATCACTGATTTTTAGGAACAAGGTTGATAAGGGCCAGGATCATACCCAGACAGACAAAAGCACCGGGAGCCTGAACCATGAAACCAAATGGTTCAAAACTTTCCCACATTATTCCGACCCCGAAGATAGTTCCATTTCCGAGAATTTCTCTTATGGATGATATAAGAAAAAGTGACATTGTAAATCCAAGCCCAATTCCAAGGCCGTCTGCAGCTGAACGTATAATATTATTCTTGGAGGCAAATGCTTCGGCCCTTCCAAGGATAATACAATTAACCACAATGAGTGGTATGAAGATTCCGAGTTTCTGCGAAATAGCGAAAAAATAGGCCTTCATGACAAGTTCCACAATGACAACAAAAGTAGCAATAATTACAATATATGAAGCGATTCTCACTTTTTTCGGGATGAAGTTCTTCAAAGAAGCAATTATTATATTTGAAAAGACAAGAACAAATGTAGTTGCGAACCCCATTCCAATCCCGTTCTCTGCCAATGTCGTGACTGCAAGAATCGGACAAAGCCCGAGAACAAGCCTGAATGGCGGCAATACTTCCCAAAACCCTTTGAAAAACTCCTGTAATATTGATTTTTTCATTTTATCTTGACCTTCTTGTCTAATTTATTAAGAACCGTTAATTTAATCTTTGGAAAAAGAGCAACCCCTTTTTCTACTGCAGAACAAACTCCTCTTGAAGAATTTGTAGCACCGGAAATAGCATCAATTATTCCATTGTCTTTTTTTACCCTGAATATATCCGAAATGGTTCTCCCCTTGAACTTGTCTGTAAAACCGGTCTCTGAAATTCTTGAACCGAGCCCAGGTGTTTCCTGATGGGTAAGTATCCCTATACCCGAAAGCGTTGATTTTGCAACATCAATTCCTATCATTACACCAATAGAACCTCCGAATCCGGTTCCTTTGGATTCAAATGCGACAGCCCAAAGTTTGTTTTCCTTTTTCCCGATAAAAACAGTGTGAATTTCATCATCTATCTCAACCTCAATTCTGTCATTTATTGGATTATTAGAGGAAAGATTAAGCACTTTTTTAAGTGCCGGCCCCTTTACATTAATAAGAATTTGTTCTTCAATTTTCGGTTGAGTAATAGTTTTTACAGCAGCCAGAAGAAAACCACAGACCATTGTTATCACAGTCAGCATCGCAATCATTCTGAAATATTCTTTTTTCATTTCTTAAGTCTCCCTGGAAAAACGACACTCAGAGCTCTGGGTTTCCCACCTGTCTTATCCAGCATTGGAGTAAATAAGTTCATGATAAGAATTGCATAGATCACTCCATCCTCATGAACACTTAGCGCCCTGAAAATGACCGTCAGGAAACCACAGCCAAATCCGAAAATAATCTTTCCCGGATTACTGAAAGGAGAACTTGAATAATCAGTTGATAAAAAGAACATCCCTATAACCACATTACCGGTCAGCAGATGAAACCATGGACATGCAAAAACGTTAGGGTTGATTGCTCTGAAAATTGCCGCAGTGCATACAACTCCGAACGCAAAAAACAGAGGTATTTCCCAGTGAATTACCTTGCGGATCAACAGATAAATTCCACCTATCAATAAAAATAGTATTGCTACAGAGCCAATTCCTCCAACCTGATTACCAAGAGAAAGCTCAATAAGCGAAAATTTGGAGGTGTAATCTGCTCCTGCTGCTTTTAAGGCGGTTAACGGAGAATGACAATCAAAACCCAGATTGTAATTAACCGAGGTCAAATTTACATTCAGATAAGTCGGCCATGAAAGTTCAAGGACAGCCATCCCTACAAGAACAGGACTGAAAGGGTTACTTCCTACTCCTCCGAAAATCTCCCTCCCAATAAAAATCGTGATAAAAACTCCGATCATAACAAGCCAGTAAGGTGAAGTTGGAGGAAGCAGCATTGCAAAAAGGATTCCCGTGTAAACAGCACTTCCGTTATAGGGATCAACCTTCTTTCTAAATAATTTCCTGACCCCTATCTCACTGAGAACTGCAATTGCCACACATAATGCTATTACCCTTGCTGCATGCATTCCAAAAAAATACAGTGCATGAATTAAAGCCGGTATCAATCCTAAAATAAAATCCCTGTAAATTTTTTTTTCTGACAAACCGGAATGCCAGTGAGGGGGATTTGAAACTAACAGTTTCATGATTCAATCTCTCCTTCTAATTGTTCGATCTCATTTTTTGCCAGTCGTATTAATTGAAGTAAAGACCGTCCTGCCGGACAATAATACGCACAAAGACCGCATTCTATACAGTTCTCCACATCCAAATCTTTACATTTCTCAAATATTGAAAATTCAGAATATCTGCATAATAGATTTACGGTCAGTGATGTCGGACAAATATTATTACAGCGTCCGCAATTAATACATTGATTATTTATTGCTCTGATGACCTCATCTTCATACTGAACATAAACAGAATCTGTTTTATCGGTAACAGGGCTGTTAAGATTATAGTTTGCATATCCTCTTAACGGGCCTCCAATTATCACTTTTTTTATTTTTCTTATATCAGAATTTTTTAATATTTCCTTAAAGGAAGTCCCTTTTATTACTCTCAGATTTGATGTGCCGTTTTTATCTGTTAAAGTTATTACCTTATCAAGACATGGTTTATCAGTTTTAATAACTTTCAGGGCATTCAAAACCTCTTCAATGGTTATATAAACAGGAGACTTCAATTTATATCTACCGGACATGGAATTGATTAAAAGTTCCGGAAGTCCGTTTGGATAAAAAGGTGAAACTTTATAAATTGTAACTCCGGAAGTTTGAAGTTCCCACACCAGGTCAAAAATATTTTCCGGAACTGCAAAATAAATATTATCCTTATTAAAAATCTTTTTCAGGAAACTGAAACATTCATCCAGATCATCAGGATTTTCTCTTATAAGTTGCTGGAAAACTGCACAATGCGGGTCTGTTTCCACAGCACTCACTATTATTTCATTTTCATTAAAGGATTCAGGTTCTATATATAATTCACATTTTTCCAGTCTTTTTAGTATTACTTTCACTGAAAGATCTGAAATATTATCCTCTTCATATTTAGTTTTCCTCTTTACGGGAGCTGATACAGATATCCTGACAACATCAGATTCGATCCCGTTCACAGGGATCTTTGAATTTTCTCTTATTTCTCCGTGAACCGGCGAATAAATTCCGGGAACAATCTCCTCATATTCATTTATTCCCGTCCCTTCGATCAACTTTTTGTTTCCGGCAAATTCATAAACAGGCATAAAAATCTCATCCGGTACAGGAATATCAATGATCCTAATATCATCAAATTTTTGATCAAATCTTTTTTCCTTAATCATTTTATTTAATCATCCTTATGACAGATCTCACAGTTTTCTTCTCCTTCAGTGTGGCACTCTACACAATGTTTTCCGATACATCTCGTATGTGTATCTTCATTCTCACATAGAGAACTGTATTTAGTGTTGTAATGACATTGTCTGCAATTCATTGCAAATCCTCCGGTATTTTCAGGGAGGTATTTGTGATGACAGGTATCACATCCCAGATCATAACCATCCGATGAGGAGTGATCTTTATGATTGAAGGTAACTTTACCTCCTTCAGTCTCAAATACGACAATTTCAGGTTCTTTTGCACCTTTGAATTTTTTTGCATTGTGGCAAAAATCACAATTTACTGATTCCTTAATGTGACACTTCATACAATTTTTCCCGATACAATGTTTATGTACAGGCTCATCCTCACATATCGAAACAAAATCAGAGGAGTAATGGCATGATCTGCAATTTAATGCACCGGAAGAGAGCTTTGTTTTTCTTTCCTCATAATTATGATGACACTCAGTACATTCAAGTTTTTCTATATCGGTATGTAATTTGTGATCAAAAATAATACCTCCGCCATCGGTATTAAATGCAACTCTCACAGGTATATGATGTCCTTCAAAAAGATATCCTGATAATGAAAATACCAGTAAAATCGTGAGTATCAATGCCAGAATATATTCACGTCTGACCTCAGTTAAAAATTTAACAATTTTCATATATAAACCTCTTGTATTTTTTCCTCATTTTTATTTTCCGGAATTATGACGAATCTGAATTAAAGACATCCTTTCGTTTTTTATACAGATCAGAAATGATTTCCCTGATCTTTTTACAGGTATGAAGAAGCCTCAAATCTGTAAGAGTATAAAAAACCTGATGCCCCGCCTTCTCTGATTTTACTACTTCATAATTTTTAAGCACCTTTAGATGCTGACTGATGTTTGATACGGAGAGATCCAGAGCTTTTGCAAGTTCCCCAACAGTAATTTTTTTATCACCTATGACATTAATTATCATAAGTCTTTTCGGGTTTGAAATAGCCCTGCAGAATTCGGCGTGGATTTCATAAGTTTCGAAGTTTTGAAAGTTCATAACTTCATATAATCATACAACATATGCAATGTCAACTGTTTTTGTTAATAAAAAAATTTTTTTTGATCCCCCCGGTTTAAAGGGGTAACGAGTTAATAAAAAAATACTATTTTTTAAAAGTTTGAAGTATAAAAAAAAAGGGAGGATTTAGATCCTCCCCTTTTCTATTGAACAAATAATTTAGTCTTTTTGCCTCTTTATAGCTTCATCCTCAAATCTATGATCAGCTTCTTTTTTGGTAAGGTATCCGGACCACCATGAAGTATTCATCGGATATTCATCAGGATGAAAGATAACATGGAATCCGTGCCATACCAGAATGGCAAGTGCAGCAAGAATTGCTTCATAATAATGGATGATCCTCGCAATCGGTATAATACAGGAACACCATGATGCCGGGATCATTTTCGGGAACCATAATATAAGTCCCGAAACAACCATCACTATTGTTCCCCATACCATTGCCCAGAACTCAAATTTTTCAGCAAAACTGAAAACATCATATTTTGGAGCATGTTTTTCCTTTGATATCCCGAGATAATATTTTATTGTTTTTCCGATATCGGAAAGATCCCTTTTCTTTGGAAGAAAATCGCGGAACAGCATTTTCCCTCTTTTTACAAAGATCAGGTATATTAGAAAAATTACAGAATCAACTGACATTACAATTGCAGCTATTCTATGAATAAATGCCCTTATTGCTTCGGTCATTCCTATTGAAAATAACCACTTTACCCAGAATGAATCAGGAAATTTTAAGGCAAAACCTGTTATAACAAGAGTGATAAAACTGAATAATAATGTTTTATGAACACTTCTTCCAAAACTGTTCATCCTCGTCATATATTTTTCAGCTCTCTGTTCCCTTACTTTTTTCCTCACAGATTTGAACCAGACCATAGTGACATACAAAAGCATTCCACCTATGGTAAAAATTATTATTAAAATATAAACAATTTCTATAATACTCTCAAGTTTTGTCCCGGGAATTTCCAGAGACTTTTTATGAGAAAAACTCATAGCAAAATTATCCGAAACCTTACCGTGACATTTACCACAGGTAGGCCCTCTGTTTGATATATGCATCCTTGAATTAGGATGAGTAGAAGGCAATGAATGGTGCGGGTCATGACAATCAGCACAGGTTGCACTGGCACCCAGGGTTCCTCTCTGGGTCAGGCCATGAAAATCAAGCATGTAACTATCTACCGGAGTTGTATCTAATCCATATCTGGCCATCATACGTGAATTTCCATGACACCATATACATACCTGTGTAGCCGCCCATTGCTTTGCATCCCCTCCTCGTACTTTTAATGAGGCCATGTCATGGTCACCATGACATGTGGTACATGTGGGAACATCATTATTGCCATGCTTTAATGCATCACCATGAGGCCCGTCCCAGAAAGCAATACCTTCAAGGCGATGACATTTCAGACAGGAATTAGCTTCATTTGCTCTTGAAACTCCGGAATCCTGAAATCCGGACTGTAATATATTATGTGATCCATGGCAATCTGTACAGGAAGCTGCTCTTTTTCCCTCTTTTAATCCCTGCCAGTGAACACTGGATTTATATCGGGTAATAATATTTCTTTTATAGATACTATGTTCCTTTGTAGCCAGTTTATCCCCTCCATGACATTTTCCACAGGTATCAGGTTGATTCTGATCGGAAAATCTGGATTCCGGAGAATTCAGAGGTTTAATATCATGTCCACCGTGACAGGTACAGCATGAAGGTGACATCGTATCACCGGCAGCACAACCTTTCCCATGGACATCTTTTGCTGTCTCTTTTGCTTCATCCTCATGGCAATCGGGGCAAGCCATTTTCATAGGTTTTTTTGAATGGGGAATATCTTCGAAAGAGTCTGCACCGATATGGCAGTCTGTACATGACAGATCTTCATGAACACTGCCGATCATGGCATTTTCAGGGACAAATAATTTTAACTTTTTTCCCCTTTCAGTTTCCGCCTCAATATCTTTATCAGAATGACAACCCAGACAGTCTTCATCTGAAACTTCGGCTGAAACCGGAAAAGACGCAGCCATAAACAAAACTGCTAAAACTAACAGTATGTGTAAAATAGAACTACCAGAATGATAAAAATTTACATTTTGTTTTTTCATTATAACCTCTATTTAATATTAATTTATAAACTCTAATACTCCATTAATCCTATTAAAATTTACAGATCCATAAATGAACTATATGAATCATTATTCTTATTTCTCTGTTTCATGTAATTTAAACATTTAAAAATAAAATATAATACAATAAAATCAAAAAAACAAGAAAAAAAATAATTTTGTTAAAAACCAAATTATATATAACCGTGAAGGTTGCATATTAACATGGTAAATTTGTTTTTTTATCGGGTTTATAAATGATCTTTTCTATTTTTTTTCCAGGGATAATTTTTCCATCATTTTCAAAACACTTTTTGGCATTCCACCAAGTCCTGTCATATGATCTTTTAAAAATGAATTGTCCATAATTGCTTTCATCCCTTTGATAAGGCATGATCTTTTAAGGTCATTTCCTTTCATCGATATCCATTCTGGAAGTTTATTCATATAATACTTTTTATAACAATTCAGCACTTCCTTCATCAATTCATCTCTATCCATATTTTCCGGTTTTATTACAGGCTCAACAAGATTATATTTTGAATAATCCCAAACTTCGATAAAAGGTTTCAGATCTTTATAGAGGTCTGCATAAGGCCAGGGTGCCAGCAGCAAAAAATGCATAAAATCTGCATTATATTCTTTAGCAAGACTGAGAGTTTCCTTAATGGTCTCAGGAGTTTCATCCGGTGCTCCGAGAATTAATGAACTTTCAACTATCATTCCTGCATCCCTGATTATTTTCAGTGCATGTTTTGAATCAGCAAATTTAGTGTCTTTTTTAAATTCAGCCAGTTTGTTGTCACTGGTAGCTTCAACTCCAATATAGATAAAAAGAACTCCTGCTTTTCTGTATTTCTGAATGATATTTTCATCCCTTATAATATCCCTGGCGCAGGTCTCCAGCAGAAGATGTACTCCCAGATCTTTTTCTATCAGAATATCAAGGGTCTTTTCCCACCTTTCTCTGGACCGGGTAGGATATTCATCTGCAATAAAAAACACATTTATTCCATAAGTAGTGAAGAGGAATTCTATCTCTTTAACAAATTTTTCAGGATCTCTTTCCCGATATGACCCCTGCCAGAATTTATGCTGGGAACAAAAGGAACATTCATGAATACATCCCCTTGAGGAACTGAGAATAGCAACTTTGGAATCATCTATAAAATAGAGGGGATAATCTGACCAGTCTGCCAGATGCCATGCCGGTGATAATGAATCCAGATCAGAGATAAAGGGGCGATCAGCTGTTTTGACCAGATTATCTCCATCTAAATATGCTAAACCTTTGACCTGGGACATATCTTCCCCTTTCAAATGTGCATTCAATAATTCCGGAGTGGTCAACTCACCCTCCCCTATCACACAATAATCTACAATTCTTTCGGAAGTACTTAATATTTCTTCATACATAAAGGTCGGATGTACTCCTCCAATGATGGTCACTACATCAGGATCTTCTTCTTTTGCGATCCTTAGAACTCCCAGAGCATCATTAATAGTTGCAGTTATCGCTGTAACCCCGACAAAATCAGGTTTACTGCTCTTTAACCGTTCTCTGATCTGATCATAATCATGGAATTTAGACATCGCATCATAAAAATCCACTTCATAACCGGCTTTCTCAAGTTCACCGCCGATATAAAGAAATCCAAGGTTTGGCCACCGTCCTGCTGACTCCACAACTCCACAGTGGTATGGCGGAGTTATCAACATTATTTTTTTTTTCATTTTTTACTTTACCTCTTTCCTGATCCGCTCCCCCGCCTTCCTGTAATAAATAACACCGAAAATAAATACAGCAGTCAGGATTATATGTTTTATTATCAGAAGAGTGACCTGATTTTCTCCTGCCGCAGCACTCCATTCATACTCTTTATATGCAATTGTCCTGACTATCCCGAATACCACAATTCCTGCAGCACAGATCAGCATAAATAAACGGATAATTTTAAGTAATTCAATTAAGGTTTTTCCACTCTTTTCAGAATGTAAACTTAATTGCTCCTGTGTGATTTTCTTTAAAATGAACCACAATAATATCGAGCAGAATATCCACCCTGCTGCACTGAAATCATGCATGAAATTATTTAATAATACTAAAAGTGCCATTTACTTTTCCTTTATATCTTTTAAAGTTAATTTATCAGGGTCCCGGATGTATTGTGGGGCCGAAAAGTCCTACTCCCCAGAAGGATATTGCCAGAATGAGAAGCCCTGCAATGGTCATCCAAGCTGCCTTTTTCATTTTCCAGCCCAGAAATGAACGGGCATGAAGGTAAAAAGCATAAAAAAGAAATGCTATCAGTGACCATGTCTCCAGGGGATCCCAGTTCCAGTAATGTCCCCATAGCTTTTTTGCCCAGACAGCACCGGAAACAAGCATTATTGCATGGTTAATGAACCCCAGAACTATAAACTTATAACTTATTATGTCAAGCTTCTCAGCCGGAGGGATCTTGTTCATTTCTTCATTATTATCACTCTTTTTTATTAAGAGGAAGAAAGCAGCCCCAGTTGAAATTGCATAACTTCCAAAAGCAAGCCAGGCAAATATCACATGGATTATCAGCCATGGACTTTGAAAGGCCGGGCCCATAGGTACTATCTCAACACCTGATAAATATCCGTATCCCAGTGTAAGAAAAGAGATAGGTACTATTACCAATCCAATGGTTTTCTCAATCTTACCGGTCAATTCAAAAAACATAAAAAGGAGTATCATGAACCACACTCCGGTCAGGTTCAGTTCGTAGGTGTCAGTAACAGGTGGATGTTTGCTTGCTATCCAGTGAGCTACCCCTGTTGCGGTATGAAAAAAAAATCCGACCCTCAATAACCATGAAGAAAAAAATATACCTTTATCTTTATTCCCGATGAACCCGATAATATGAGAAATAAATGATCCGGCATACATAAAGATAGTAACCCAGAAAAATATTATTTCTGCACTCTTCATAATGTACTCCTTTCAGTTATATTATAATCGACAGATAATTAACATTCAATTTCTTTTTTCTTTATCCCTTTTTGAAAAGTGAAAACAGTTCACCGGAATACCTGAACAAAAGGGATAGAATAGATAACCATACCGATATTCCGAAAAGTAAATATCCCGGATCCTCAACAACCCTGAATGATGCCCAGTGTCTCAGATCTGCAAAAGTGAAAATATGGTCTCCTACTTTTGAAGATCCTTTAAAAGGTATTATTCCAGTGGAAATAATTTTCCCCGATCCATCCTCTATTTCAAACTTAATAACCGGTTTTGAAACTACTTCTGAAGTTTTAACCACCTTTCCATTTAATAATTTATGATCAGGATAAAGTGTCAGTGTGACCCTGTTCTTTAAAAAAGGGAGGGGAAGAAAATCCTTATATTCCCACTCCACACCATGGCGAAAGGTTTTTAATGCAATGAATGAATTAAGCATATATTTTTTTTTTGAATCATCCCTGATAACTATTCTGGGAGAAAAACCCATTTCATCCAGTGTGAAAGAAAATCCCCTGAATGTATAAGGTTTATTTATCTGTACAGGAATATCCAATGCTCTATTTTCTTTATCAATAAAATCAAGAACAGTTATTATGTCAACCGGGAAAAATTTTTTTTCATAAGTTATCTTCACGTCTTTAAGCCGGGTAGAAAATTCTTTATGTATCTCTTTCCTGAGCGGCCCCTCAACTATTCTTAAATATTGATCATGCCTCTCTAAAAAGACCTGGCCTTCTGTAAGAACTATTTTTCCGTCAAGACTGAATCCTGTACTTATAAATCCCCCTGCCAGAATCCCTATAAGTCCAATATGGAGCAGGAAAAATCCGGTTTTTTTTATCCCGGCCTTTCCTGTCAACGACCTTAATCCACCCTCATTTATAAAATGCACAATTGTACAGGAAAGAATATTAATTACAAATAGAACAATAACTATCAGAAAAAATATTGAATGGAAAACGTGAAAGAATCCTAAAGGCCTTATTATTGATGACAACAGAGGATTAGCTGAACTCCATTTTTCAATTTCTTTTAATGTATACTCTGACTGCTGCGGGATCAGAACTCCTGCAATACTTAATATGATCAATGCAATCACAAGGTATAATGCAAACTTTGATGAACTTATACCTGAAATTATTTTAGATAAAATTTTCTTTTTTTTTTTCATATGAATATTTAATAAACTATTCTATAACTAAAAAGCAATCGTCTGGTTTTTAAAATAAAAAATCTCTTAATAATTTAATTTGTATATTCTTTTCCCGGTTCCAGTTTACTAACCCTTCCAGGGTGAGCACATGTGCCACCTCCGCAACCACTTTTTCCTGCAGAGGAATTCAGCTTCCATCCACTAATAAATCCTCCGACCATAAAGAACTGAGATGATGATCCATTGGCCCATGAACTAGATCCCCAGGAATAATTTCCACCGTGAATATTCCCTCTGGCAGAACCGTTACCTGATATACCGCCTTCATCATAAACACCGCCATGGCAACCCATACAACCCAGATCATTTCCACCTCCTGATCCATGCTGATTCTGATTTGTACCATGAAATTCGAATTTTGAATTACCTCCTGCAGTACCGGTTGTTCCATATTCATCATATTTGTGACATAAAGTACAGAAAGTTTCAACTGAGTCACCCAATGCTGTTGATAAAACTCCGGATTCCATCGAATCAAGGTCTATAGCAGTCCTGAGCATCCTCTGGTTTGCACTTCCATGGCCTGAAAGCTCATGACAATCAAAGCATGTGATAACATCATGGTCCCCCTGGTTCCAGGGAGGTTCCATTGTTGTGCTGTTACAATAAGTATTTGACCCGGCGCCTTGAACTGCATGATGATAAGAGTTTGACGTATTGAACTGACTGTTGGTATCAGGTACCGTATTTGATGATGAAAAGGGGCTTACATCAGTTCCTCCTCCCGTGCTGTTAAAAGTTGCAGGTGCTCCGTCAACATCATGACATTTCATACAAAAATTATTCTGGAGGTTCAGGACATCTGCTTCAAGAGTATCACTTGATGTATTCCTGGTTATTCCCTTAGGGAATGTTAAAATTGCACCGGTGTCCGGATCCCTCAGGTCCAGATCTCCATCCATATGATTTGAACCCGGTTCAGAATGACATACTCCGCAATCTTCTTCTGTTACGGTACCTCCCATTACATGATGGCCATTGTTGGGGGCTGAAAACTTATCCCAAATTGTGCTGTGACAACCCGAACAGGTTCCGCCTCCGGCAGGTTTAAAGAATCCTACATGAGTATGGCACCTGGTACATGTTTCCCCGACATAATGCATATGGCCGCCTGTAGAATTGTTCCTGTGATATTTGGTTGAGGTAAGTGAATGACAAACCTCGCATACTCCGTCATAACTTCCGTTACCATCCTCATCACCATCCGCAAATGAGTGAAGAGATGGTTCTCCGGCATCATCAGTTCCCCGGCTTTCAAATATTACATTTCTGTCACCGCTGTTGGGTGTTCTTATTAATGCAGTTCCATCACGATGGCCGACCTGTTTTATATTTACACCACCTAAACTATTCCCTATATTATTATGAGCATTGTGACAATCTGCACATCCGGCAACAATTGTATCATCCAGATTTTTATGAATATCGGCTTTGTTCACAGCAACACCTGCAGGGCCATGACATGTAAGGCATAAAACTTCAACAGTTGACTGGTTAGTTAATACCTGCCCGGGAGCAGCATGAAGTTTATGACAGGTTGAACAGGTTCCATGGTCAGGATTCAGTGCATAACCGGATGAAGGAAAAATAATTAAAATAAATATGAATACAACTAAATAACTGAAACTGAGAGGAGTATTTTTTTCATTCATTATAGTTCTCCTCCCGCCCGGAATATTTCTATTTTCGCTCCCCTGTTATTAGTAACAAAAATATCTTTTGATTTTGGATCTATCACAAGATCAAGTGGTAACCTCATTTTACCATCTTCAGTACCATATCCCGAAATCGTCTTAACCAGCATACCTGTAAGGCCTGTAAATACCAGTATTTCTCCTGAAAAACAATCAACAAGGAAAACATAACCATTCTCATCAACAACAAGGCCCTGTGGCCGTGAGAACCTGTTTCCAAACATACCCAGTTTTCCCGAGATCTCACCAACTATGTTTCCATCCATATCAAATATTCTCACGGAAGGATATATCCACCTGGCACTATCACCATAATCACTAACATAAATAAAATTATTTTTTTTATCGAATGCTACAGCTGTTGGATTAACAAGTGGATGAACTGTTGAGCTATTTGGAAACCGGAAAAGAAAATTTCCTTCAATTGAAAATACTTTCACGTTTTTATCAAAAGTGTCAACGACATATACTCTTCCTCCGGATTCATCGATAACAATGTCATTGGGCTGTCTAACCCTGGTGTCAAATGAATATTTCATTCTTCCAGATTCAAGGTATACTTCAACAGATCTCCTGGTGGCATTACCCACAAAGATCTTTCCCTTATGATAGGCAATACCAAGGGGCATTCCATCTATCTTAAACCTCTTCAGTATTTTATTTCTCTTACGGTCAACTGTCACAATAGATTTAGCCAGATAATCGGAAACAAGAAGATTATTTGCAGGCCCGAAAGTTAGCCGGATAGGTGAATATATCTTCTCTGTAATTTTTGAAGCAGCAGTGATCTTATCACCGGCAAAAATAAGAAACAATATCCCTGTTACAATGAATAATGAAAGTAGACTTTTTTCTGATGCCCTTTTTTCACCCATTTTTACTCCGTCTTCAGATATGGCTTTTTAAAATATTTTTATCCCTATTTATAGTATATGTCCAATATACATATATTCAATAAGCCTTAAGTTGTGTTTTTGGGATGAAAATTATGCAGAAATATTACAACTAAATGGTTATTTTTATTATTATTCCAGTCTTTTTCTGATCTCTTCAACCCTGGGTTCTACAAGTTCACGGATCTTTTTCAGGTTTTCATCATTGTCGGCCTCAAATCTCAATACCAGTGAAGGCTGGGTATTTGAAGCTCTTACAAGAGCCCAGCCATATGGAAATTTGATCCTTGCACCATCAATATCAATTACATCATAATCATTTTTAAAGATCTTTATTATCTCTTCCACTATTCTGAATTTTGCCTCTTCAGTAGTATCAACCCTTATCTCAGGAGTATTAAAGGCTTCGGGAATTGTTTTTACTATTTCTTCCAGGGAACTATTGGACCTTGATAAAAGTTCAAGTAGTCTTGCCCCTGAATAAACCGCATCATCAAAACCAAACCATCTGTCATTAAAGAAAATATGGCCGCTTACTTCACCTGCAATTATTGCATCTTCTTCAAAGATCTTTTTCTTTAAAATTGAATGGCCTGTTTTCCACATTATGGGAATTCCTCCGGCTTTCTCAATTTCAGAATACAGCACCTCAGAAGCCTTTACCTCGGAGATCACTTTTCTTCCGGGGTTATCTTTTAAAATATCCCTTGAAAAGATTACCATCAGCATATCTCCCCAGAGAATATTTCCTTTTTTATCAACCACACCAATTCTATCAGCATCACCGTCTAAACCTATTCCGAGTTCAGCCCCGGTTTCCCTGACTTTAGCTATCAGGTGCTGAAGGTTCTCGATCTTGGTCGGGTCGGGATGATGATTGGGGAAAGCTCCATCAACTTCTGTAAATATATCTATTACTTCAGCCCCAATCTTATTGTATAAAGGGACACTCGTGATACCACCTGTTCCGTTTCCACTGTCAACTACAACCTTGATCTTTTTCTCCAGTTTTATATCGGCAGCAACATGTTCAATATAGTCCGATACCATATCTGCTTCTTCAACAACACCCGGCCCTTTTTCAGGAGGAAATTTTTCATCTCTTGCTATCTCATAAATTTCTCTTATCTCTTCTCCTGAAAGTGCATCCTTGCCAAGAAGAGCTTTAAAACCATTATATTCAGCAGGGTTGTGGGATGCAGTTATTATTATCCCGCCGCTGAGGGCATATTTAAAAACAGAATAGTAAAGAACCGGTGTCGGTACAAGCCCTATATCAAGAACGTCAAGTCCGAAACTGGTAAGTTTTTTTATAAATATTGATTTGATACCTGCGGAACTGGGGCGCCCGTCCATTCCCAGCGCAATTTTTTTTGCTCCCGCCCTCACATATATTGCAGCAAAAGCTGAAGCGATCTTCTCAACCGCTTTATCTGTTAACTCTGTTTCAACAATTCCCCTGATGTCATATTCTCTGAATATAGATTCTTTAAGTTCAAACACTTTTCCTCCTGAAAGCTGCAATTATACCTCAAGAATACAGATTGAGCAATTAAATATCTTATAAATCATATGATTATCAAACTTGACTGTATAATTTTAATTTATTATATTCTGAATAGAAAAGAGAGAGTGAATTTGGAAAAAAGATCAAAATTCAACAAATTTTCTGCATTGTTGATCTTCATTATTTTAGCACTTATAGTAGTGTCAATAACTTTGAACATCGGTTCTGCATTAAAAAATCCTTCTGAGAATGTAGTTCACAAATCAAAATAAGTCTCATTTTCCGGAAAAAATTATCAGATAATCATTATCCGGTTAATATTGAATTTTACTTTGATTAAGTCTATAATTTCAAAATGTTCAGAAACTGGAAAAAAGTAGATATTTTTTTAGCAGCACTCTTTGTTTTGTCCAATTTGTGTTATATTTTTTGTTCCCGTGGATTTTTTAAAATATTACTCTGGACATTGATAATTTCCGGATCACTGAGATTACTTTTTATTGTAAAGAAAAAGCTTTTCTGGCGGGTCAGGAACCGCCTGATTTTTTCAAGCCTTTTTCTGGTCATAACACCCCTTATATTTCTTGTTATATTCTTTTTTATTTTTCTGAACGTTGTTATTGCTCAGTATGGCATAACTATTGTTGATAATATAATGATGGACAGGCTTAATAAACTTGAGATAACAACCGAAGACTATTTCAGTTCCGGAAGTAACGCAAATATGATAAAACTTATTGATCGAGCTGTTGCGCTGGATGCAAGAATAGGATTTCTAAACGTTGTGTTTTTTGAAAAAAAAGGCAATGAGTTTACAAGTTTTTTTAAATATCCGGCAGATTTTAATGAAACAAAGATCAATATTGAAGATTTCAGAGGATACTTCCTTCTTGAGAAAAAACTCTATCACGGAGTTATAAAAACCAAAGGAGAACGTGCAATTCTTTTTGCAACGTCAATAAACCAGAAATTTCTTGACGAATTTTCTACTATAAGTGAATTTAAGATCAAATACCAGGACCCGTCGAAAAAACTGGTATTCGACCTTCCTGAAAGATTTGAGGAGGAAAATAACGGAGAGGAAACATTCTTTCTCCCTCATATGCTCGAATACACCTATCTGGATTTTGATACTGTGAAGAATGGGAAGCCGGTAAAAAGAAAAAAGTTTTTCCTTCTATTAATTGACTACGAAAAAACCTTTAATCGTTTGGAAATTGTAAATTCAGCCACTTCACAAACCTTTGTCAGAAAATTGATATACTTCCTTATTTTCTTATTCGGAACTTTTATCATAATATCCCTTATTATAGGTTTCAGGATGATCAGGGTTGTTACAAAATCGATCAACCAGATCACAAAAGGGATCCAGGGAGTCCGAAAGGGAAATTTTTCAGTAAGGATCAAAACAAAGTCCGGAGATCAGCTGCAATATCTTGCAGAATCATTTAATGAAATGGCATCCGGAATTGACAGGCTTCTTGTTGAAGAAAAAGAGAAACAGAGGTTGGAAGAAGAGCTTAGTATTGCAAGATCGATCCAGTTAAAACTTCTCCCCCCCGATTTTCTTATAACCGATGAATTTGAAATTGCAGCTGCAAATATCCCGGCCACTGAGATTGCAGGTGACTATTTTGATTACTATTATCGTGATGGAGAATCACTTTCATTACTTGTTGCAGATGTATCGGGAAAAGGTACATCAGCGGCATTCTATATGGCAGAATTAAAAGGGCTTATAAACTATCTTCAGAAAAGAAACCTTTCTCCCTCAAAACTCCTTGGAGAGTGCCATAATACACTTAATGATTCCTTTGATAAAGTAACATTCATTACCATAAGTATTGCAAAATTTTTCATAAAAAAGAAAAAATTTCTCCTTTCAAGAGCAGGACATACACAGGCAATCTATTATAGTTCCAGGGACAATGATTGTGAGGAGATATATCCTGAAGGGATGGCACTCGGGCTGATAAACTTTTCTGAGAAAAAAATTGAAGAAATTGAAATGAATTATGCTAAAGGAGATATTTTATTTCTATTCTCTGACGGGTTATCTGAAATTATGGATGTTGATGGCAATATGCTCGGAACGGAACCGATCAAAAAATTGATTGTGGAAAACAGCAGCCTGTCACCCGGAGACATAAAACAAAAGATACTGGAAATGAGCATTGAGTTTTCAAGTTCAAAAAATAATAAAGATGATCTTACATTTATCATCGTAAAAGTAAAATAATGCAAAAAGATCTTGAAGAAAAACTCGGATATAAATTCAGAAATAAAGATCTGGTAAATGAAGCGTTAACGCACAGTTCTTTTAATGAGGGGAAAAAAAAAGATAAAATAACCGATAATGAAAGATTGGAATTTCTCGGAGATTCAGTTATAAATCTTGTTATTACAGATTTTCTTTTCAGAAAATATAAAAGATTAAAAGAAGGAGAACTTTCAAAACTGAAAGCTCACCTTGTTTCAAGTACTTTCCTTTTTGACCTCGCCATGTCTATTGATCTTCATACTCATATTTTTCTTGGCAAAGGTGAGGAAAAGAACGGAGGGAGGGAAAATATCAGGATCATAGCTTCTCTTTTCGAATCTGTGGCCGGAGCTATATATCTGGATTCAAACTTTAAGACAGCATCATCTGTACTTATTAAATTTTTCAGGGAATTTCTTGAGAAACACATTGAAAAAGCTGTTAAGATAAACGATTATAAATCTGAATTCCAGGAACTGATCCAAAAGCAGGGCCTTCCCCTTCCCTATTACAACCTGATAAAAGAATCCGGCAAACCCCCAAATGTAACTTTTATATCCGCTGTTCTAATAGATAAAAAGGAGATGGGAAGAGGAACGGGAAAAAACAAGAGACAATCAGAGCAAAATGCTGCATTTAATGCCCTGGAGAAAAGTACGGAATTCATTAATTATGAAAAGCTTTCAGAGATATTTTTTATAAAAAATGATTAAACTTACAAAAAAAAACGGAACCGAAGTATTAATTAACATGAAGTCTGTCAAATCTATTGAGACCACTGATGTTACAACTTTAATATTTTTTTCAGGTGACAGAATGAAAGTTGAAGAATCAGAATCCCAAATTCTACAGTTAATAAAAGCTTTCGAAAAAAGAGATGAAATTAAAGTTGATAAAAAATAGAACAGGCTTTAATTATTAATAACTCTTTCAGTGATATACAAATACCGGGATTGTTCCCTCATCAATAATATTTTTTGAGGTTCTACCAAAGAACATCTTCTGTAAACCGTTGTTACCATATGCACCCATCACAACTGTTATAATATTATTATCCCTTGCAAATTTCACTATCTCTTCCCTTGGTTTTCCTACTTTCCTGACCTTTTCAACTTTTAATTTATGGGATTTAAAATATTTTTCCACATTATTCAAGATAGTATTTGATTCATCCAGATCATCATTTACATTAAGAACATAAACCTTTTTAACGAACGGGTTGGATTTGATCAATTGAACATATTTTTTCATTGCTTTTGCAGCTGAAACCGAATTATCATAAGCAAATAATACTTTTCCGGAATTTCTAAAATTTTTCTCAGGAACTGCAAAAATCGGACAAACACCTGACTCAAGAAGCTCTTTAAGTGTATCACCCGGCTCCGGAGTGGTTTCAAAATGGAAGAAAGTTCTTAATCCTGTTACTATCAAATCAGAGGTCTTTCCAAATTCAATTATTTCATCAACAGGATCGCCAGACTTTGAATACCTTTCATAGCTTACTTTACCTTTATTACATTCATCCTCAAATTCATCCAGAAAATTCTTTATCTTGCCGAGTGCTTCATTTTTTTTAAAATTCTGCAGATGTTCCGCATAATAACTTGAACCGATTCCTGCTCCGATCGCGGATTCTTCAATTTCCTCAGTATCCACAACACCAAGGCCAATAACAACACTTTTATTTTTTTTTGCTATACGAATTGCCACTCTTGTAGCAACTTTTGAATAATCTGATCCATCCAAGGGAACCAATATTCTTCTCACCATTTTTTCCTCCGAAGATTAATGATAAATATATTGCCGCTTTTTGTCAAGAATTTAAAATGAAAAAATTGATTAAATTATTATCACTTAAGACTCTTTAAGGGGAATTTTTCTTGATTTTTTCCCTATTCTAAAGTAAAATTTTTTTATGAGTGATTACTATAAAGTCTTAGGTATTTCTAAAAATGCTACTCTTGCAGAAATAAAAAAGGCATACAGAAAACTTGCAAGGAAATACCATCCCGACCTTAACCCCGGTGATAAAGCTTCAGAAAAGAAATTCAAAGAGATCACGGAAGCATATGAAGTATTAAAAGATCCAAAAAAGAAAAAACAATATGATACTTTCGGAAGTACTAATGGAAATTTCAGAAATCCTGGAAGGGGCTCAAATTTTGAAGGTTTCGATTTTTCCACTTCCGGATCAAGTTCCTTTGGTGATATATTTGAAACCATATTCGGAAACTTCGGTGGCACTCAGGGTAAACAGAGGAAAAAAGCGGACAGGCCGAAAAAGGGTGAAGATATAATCTATTCCATGAACCTGAACTTTCAGGATGCTGTTAAGGGGATAGAGGTTCCTATACAGGTTTTCAGGAAAGATATCTGTACAAAATGTAACGGGAAAGGCATTGATAAAAATACAAAAAGATCTGTCTGTAATCTTTGTAAAGGAACAGGTAACATTGAGAAGCAATCCGGATTCATGAAATTTGCATCGCCATGCCACAATTGTGGTGGTACCGGTTACCTTCCCGGAAAAAAATGCAGTTCCTGTAACGGAGATGGAAGAGTTGACGTCACCTCCAGGATCAAAGTGAAGATACCTGCCGGTGTGGAGGATAATTCAAAAGTAAGGATATCCGGTAAAGGTAATGCTGGAAAGTTCGGTGGCAGATCCGGAGACCTTATAATAACAATTAAGGTAACACCTCATAAATTTTTCAGAAGGAATGGGTCAAATCTTGAAATAGAGCTGCCAATTACTTTTTCAGAAGCTGCTCTCGGAGCTAAGGTTGAAGTACCGACACTTGACGGTAAAACATTATTAAAAATACCACCCTCTACTCAATCAGGTCAAAAAATGAGATTAAAGAATAAAGGGATCATCCATCCCAAGACAAAATCTTTTGGTGATATGATCATTGAAATAAAGATCGTTCCTCCATCAATAAAAGATATTGAAGTTCGTGAACTATTAAAAAAGATAGAGGAAAAATCTCCATACAATCCGAGAGAGGAACTTGAATGGTAAAAGAAAAAACCTTTCTTATTTCCTTTGTGGCATCAAAATATAACATACATCCACAGACTCTCAGGCTTTATGAACGTGAGGGGTTGCTTATACCAAGCAGATCGGATGGAAACACAAGGTTATATACTGAAAAGGACCTGAGGAAACTTGAATTTATCATAAATCTCTCAAGAGAAATGGGAGTTAACCTGGCCGGGATTGAAATTATCTATGATATGAAAAAGAAAATGGAAAAAATGCAGGAGGAATTCTCAAAATTTTTAGAAGAATTAAAAAATGAATTTTTCACAGGACGTGAAAATATTTTCGAAGAAAAAAAGAATTCACTGGTAAAATTTTCTTCATCAACCGTAATATTATTCAGAAATGGCAAAAACAACAAATAAAGAATCTTCGGATTCTCTGAGCTCATATTTTCATAAAGTAAATAAGATAAAAATACTCTCTCCTGAAGAAGAAAAGGATCTTGTAAATAAAGCTAAAGATGGAGATTTAAAATCTTTTAAAAAAATAATTATAGCAAACCAGAAGCTTGTGGTAAAAGAAGCATTAAAATATTATTTTAAGGAAGATAATTTCCTGGACCTTATTAACGAGGGAAACAAGGGGCTTATAGAGGCTTTGAAAAGGTTTGATATAAACAGGGGAAACAGGTTTTACACATATGCACTCTGGTGGGTAAGGAGTGAGATTCGCAGATATCTCTCAAAGAACCAGAATATTATTTCATTTCCTGATATCTTTTATAACGATTATCTGAATTTTAAAAAAGTACTTTACAAATTAACGAAAAATTTAAAAAGAAGGCCTACAGAAGAAGAATTGTCAGAGTTTTTGAATATTCCTCTGAAGAAAGTAAAAGTAATGCTTGCTGTTCCCAATGAAATAGTTTCACTTGATAATCAGATATCGGGAGAACAATCTTCAAACCTTTCAACAATAATTAAAGATAATTCTGCCGTTGACCCCCTTGATATTCTTACTGAAGAGACGCTCAGAAAAACACTGGAGAAGGAAATTAACGAATTAACGGAAAAAGAATCTATGGTAATTAAAATGAGGTTTGGCTTTAAAAAAGAGGATCCCATGAGATTGCGTGAAATTGCAAAAAAACTGGACATGAGCCCTGAAGGGATCCGCAGGATCGAAGCAAGGGCATTATTAAAACTAAAAAAATTGCTTTATAAACAGGGAGTATATGGAGTTTTGAATTGAACAGGTTCAAATGTGATAAATGTAATGATTCAGGTTGGATCACTATAACAAAAAATAGTAAAGAATATCTTCAGAAATGCACATGTAAAAAGAATGACCATTTTATAGAAAAAAGCGAGAAGGCAAATATACCATCCAGATTTTCCGGGTCAGAGCTCAGTGGCTTTCTCCCGGGCAATAATAATGATTCCTTAAAAAATATAAAAAATATTGTAAAAAAATTTGTTGACGATTATCCCACCGGACAA
>JBDLJQ010000030.1:0-35767 GCA_039714255.1 Acidobacteriota bacterium | reverse complement strand
TTTTGCTAATCCGTCTTCTTCACACAGGCTTGGAAGGGAACTTTCTGATAAAATTGAAAGAGACCGTAAATCCTTTCTGGATATACAGGGTTGTGGTACCCATTATGATTTTTTGTTCACCTCATCTGCCACAGAATCAAATAATACAGTTATAAAGGGGATATCATTATCAAAAGGAGATGAAGTTTATGTTTCAGCAGGAGATCATCCGAGCCTGATCAATCCGCTTGAATACTGGAATGAAAAAGGGGTAAATGTTCAGATATTCCCGATGAAAGATGGTGGAAGGATCGATGAAGATAAATTGCTGGAAAAAATAAATAAAGATACAAGGCTTATACTTTTTTGTCATGTTAATAATCAGTCAGGAAATATATATAATGTGAAAAACCTTGCATTAAAAATTAAAAAGGACTACCCGGATATTCATATTCATGTGGATGATGTCCAGGGATTCGGAAAATTTCCTCTACTTTTAAAAGATAAGATAATTGATACTCTGTCAATCTCCTCCCATAAGATAGGAGGGCCTAAGGGGATTGCCGGATTATATATTAAGAAAAAAATTAAGATCTCACCCCTGCTTCATGGTGGAGGGCAGGAACTGGAATTAAGGTCTTCTACTACTGCTGCTCCTCTTATTTTTTCTTTTACGGAAGCGGCACGTATTGTCTGTGATTCATTAGAAAAAAAAATAGTTGTTATGGAAGAATTAAATAGATTTGCAAAATCTGCTTTAAGAGAAAAAATTCCCATGGTTAAATTTCCTTTTGAAGGAGATGATATAAGCCCATATATTCTCAATTTTATTTTACCCGGTATTTCCAGTGATATAATAGTGAGGCATCTTGAGGAAAAAGACATTTATGTTTCCACATCGTCAGCATGTTCATCAGGGTCAAAGAGTGAAAATGAAACTTTCTCAGCATTAAAGATCCCGTTAAAATACCATAATTCGGTTTTCAGGGCCTCTTTTTCTTTATCATCAACAAAAGAGGAAATAAAAAGATTTATCAGCGAAACAGCTTTGATATATGATGAACTTAAAGAGTTCGGTTGATATTTTCGGAGTTGTTAAAAAATAAAATGTACAATACTATAATTGCCAATATTGATGAGTTATGGCTTAAGGGGAAAAACCGTCCTCTATATTTCAGGGTTCTCAGGGAGCACATTAAGGAAGTAGTTAAAATAAGACATAGCGACAGGACAAATTTATCCCTTGAGAATCACAGATTCATATTACGATCTGAATCTGAATTCGGAGAAGATACTATTATCGCCCTCTCAAAGATACCCGGCCTACACTCTCTTATACCTGCCATCAGAATAGAAAAATCCTTTGAGAATATTTTCCCGTCCATATTAAAAGAGATCGGCCACAGGGGGATCGATAATTTTTCTAATTTTAAGATCGAAACAAAAAGAGCAGATAAATTATTTCCCCTATCCAGTATGGAAGTTTCCAGGATGATTGGTGCACTTGTTCAAAAAAAATTTCCTGACCTGAAAGCAAAAATGAAGAATCCTGACCTCCGTCTGGAAATACGGATACTCTCTGATTTTATTTATATCTCTTCCCGAAGAATAGATGGCATAGGCGGGCTTCCTTCAGGGACGAACGGGCACCTGATCACCCTTTTATCAGGAGGAATCGACTCTCCGGTTGCAAGTTTCCTGATGTCTAAAAGGGGATGCCGCCAGACCTTTCTGTTCTTTTATGCTTATCCAATGGTTGGAGATGAAGTTAAAAAGAAAATTGATAAACTTATATCCATTCTTTCCGGATATCAAAAGTTTACAAAACTTTATATCATCAAATTTGGTGATTTTCAAAAAAAACTGGCAAAATTGTGTAAAGAAGAATACAGAACAATTTTATTCAGAGTATATATGATGAAATGCGGATCAATGCTTGCACGGAATATCGGTGCTGATGCCCTCTTAACAGGAGACAGTCTCGGACAGGTCTCCAGCCAGACTTTGACAAATATTTCTGTTATAGACAGATTTACAGATATTTCAATTTTGAGGCCTCTCATTGGCCAGAATAAGATCGAGATCATTGAACTGGCAAAAAAGATCGGTACTTATGATACTTCAATAATACCCTATGACGATGCCTGCTCGATGCTGGCCCCCAAGCATCCCGTCATAAGAGCAGATATCAATTATGTGAATAGTTTTTTAGAGGAAAATCAGTTAACGGAAGAGCTTGAACTGCTCATGAATGAAGCAGATATATATTTTCTTAATTCCAAAGGAGAGATTAAAAAAAAATAAGTGCCTGTCCCTGTTAATCCCCGTTAAATTTTTTTTAAAATTGAAATTGTTATAACTCTTCCCATAAGTACAGCTGCCAGCCCCAGGAATATGTGTAACCCGATATTCATTAAACTTAGAAATATCCTGTTTTCCCTGAAAAGGCTGTAAGTATCATTACTGAAAGCGGAATAAGTGGTAAATGCCCCCAGCAGGCCAACTATAAGTAAAAGTCTTGTTTCGTCCGGTATATGAACTTTTTGTTCAAATATCTGGGTTAATATTCCGATCAGAAAGCACCCTATTATATTGACAGTAAGTGTGCTGTAGTAAAAAGGAATGTTACGGGTTAAATTATGAATATATCCAGCGATGCCATATCTTAATACCGCTCCGATAAAACCACCGACTCCTACAAGAATTATTTTATACATTCAGACTCCTGTTTTCTATATTTTGCAGGAGTCATCAGCACTCTGGCGGTTAAAGGCGAACTCCATCACCTGATCTTTTTGTGAAAAGGATATTTTATAATAAAATCAGAAAATTGCAAGAAAAAAAATGGCAAATTGAATTATTCTGAATGGAAAGTAAGTTACTTTTTATTTTATATTGACTTTTATTAAGACACTTATATAAAATATTGATCATGAAAAATAAACTGTTTAAAAGCAAAACATTGTTAAGTTTGAACCTTTTGGTTATTTTATTATTGGCCTCATGTGCAACTTCTTCTATCCCCATGGAAATATTGATCCCTGCAGAGATAAATATTAAAAAAGATATAAAACATCTGGGGATAATTAATCGTTCACTACCGGCAAGAAGGAAAAAGATCGTTAATATACTTGAGGGATTTATTTCAGGTGAGTCTATTCTAGCAGACAGGATAGGGTCGGAATATTGTTTAAAAGGCCTTGCTGAAAAATTGAACAATTCACCGAGATTCAGTGCCGTGGTAATTGAAGGTGAAAACCTGAGAGGAACCGGGACCCGTAGATTTCCGGTCCCTTTAAATTGGGACAGGGTTAAACGGATATGTGAAAAGTACAGGGTTGATGCACTTATAGCGCTTGAAACATTTGATTCAAACGTCCATATCGATGTTGATAAAAGGAGTGTGACAAAAAAAGTTAAAACAAAAGATAAAAAAGTAAAAAAGAAAATTAAAGTTATAAGGTATTATTCAGACCTTTATATTGATGTAAATTCAGGATGGAAAGTTTATGATCCGGTATCAGAAAGGATTATTGATGTTAATGTATTCAGGGACAGGAAAAGATGGGATACAAAGGGAGATACAAGGAAGGATGCATTGCGTCGTTTGCCATCAAAAAGAGAAGCTATAAATATTGCAGGATATAATTCCGGAGTTCAATATGGAATAAGGATCTCTCCCACATGGATCAATATTAACCGTGAGTTCTATATTAAAGGCAATCCTGCCCTTGTTGATGCAAAAAAATATGTAAGGGCAAAAGATTGGGAAAATGCTATCCGCATATGGAAGAAATTACTATCGGAAAGTGATAAAAAAACCGCCGGCCGTGCAGCATATAATCTTGCTTTTGCAGCAGAGATCAGAGGTGAATTTGATAAAGCATATAAATGGGCAAAAGAGTCATATACCAAATATGGAAATAAAAAAGCATATGGTTATATGAATATGATCAGGGATAGAATTACAGATAAATATATTCTGGAAAAACAAATGGAATAATCCCGGGATGAAGAAATAAAATTTTAACTGAATTTTACGGTAAATAAGTTATAAATTCAGATCCAGTATCATCCTGACAACCTTTAGAAGCTTTTGGGCTGTATAGGGCTTCGGGAGAAAGTTGATCTCTTTGTCGAGCTCTCCACTATGTACAAGATGATTGTCGGTATACCCTGATGCAAAAAGTATATTTATTCCCGGATAGATCTTTGTTATCTCTTCTGAAAGTTCTTTTCCGTTCATGTCCGGCATTACAAGATCAGTTATCAGAAGATCTGCATGTAATTTATTCTCTTTAATATATTTGAGAGCTTTAGCTCCGTTTGAAGCTGAATGCACATTGTATCCGAAATCTTTTAATGTTGAAACTGCAAATTCAAGGACCTCGTTATCATCTTCAACAAATAAAATTATTTCTTTTCCATAGAGGCTTTTTTCACTTGATAAACGGGAATCCTGTTTTTTAACTTCTTCGCTGGTAACCGGCCAGTATACTTTAAATGTTGTCCCTTCTCCGGGTTCGCTATAAACATATATACTGCCGTTATTTTGTTTTACTATACCGTATACTGTTGCCAGGCCTAAACCAGTTCCTTTATTTCTGTCCTTTGTTGTGAAGAAAGGTTCAAAAATATTTTGCCTTACAATCTCATCCATTCCCATTCCATTGTCACTTACGGAAAAATAAATATGCATTCCTTTCCGGCTTCCCAGGTGCCTTTTGATATAGTCTTCATCCAGATACTTTTTTCCGGTTTCTATCGTAATTTTCTTCTCACCTGCTTTATTTGTTTTCTGATTAATTGCATCTCTTGAGTTTACAAGGAGATTTATTAAGATCTGTTCTATCTGTCCCGGGTCTGCTTTTATAAGCGGAAGGTCTGAAGATAACATGACCTTAATTTTAAAATCTTCTCCTATCAGGCTCCTTATCATCTTATCCAGATCTGATATTACATTGTTAATACTTAATACTTTAGGCTGGTAGATCTGCTTCCTGCTGAATGCCATGATCTGTCTTGTAAGTTTTTCTGCTTTTTTACCAGCAGAACGTATAGTGGATATTGATTTATAAAGTGGATTATTATTGTCGATCTTCATAAGAGAAAGGTCGGAATAGCCGTTAATGACTGTAAGAAGGTTATTGAAATCATGTGCAATACCTCCGGCAAGAGTTCCTACCGATTCCATTTTTTGAGATTGGATCAATTGTTGTTCAAGTTCCTTTCTTCCGGAAATATCTTCTTTGATTGCAAGAAAGTTTGTTATATCTCCGTTATCATTTTTTATGGGCGTTATATAAGCCTGTTCCCAGTAGAATGTATTATCCTTTTTTTTGTTAAGAAATTCTCCCCTCCATTCCTCTCCTCTGGATAATTTACTCCATAGATCTTCATAAGTGGAAGCAGGAGTCTTTCCTGATTTTAATATTCTCGGGTTTTTCCCTATTATTTCATCCGGAGTATAACCGGTAACCTTAACAAACTTATCGTTAACATAATTGATCTTTCCGTCCAGGTCAGTGATCACTACCAGTGCAGGGCTTTGTTCCATTGACATGGATAAAATCCGTATCTGTTCAATTGTCTGTTTTCTTTTTATCAGTATTGCCACCTGTCCGGATATAAATTCCATCAGGGACAGATCGAATTTATTATAAGCATTCTCATCATCATAACTTTGAATTACAAAAAGCCCTATTACCTCAGTGTCAACCATAAGGGGAACACCAAGCCACAATTTGCATGGAGAACCGATCTTTCCTATCTTTCCCTCATTTTCCATTACTTTCATCTCTTCTTCATTTAAGAGTAGCGGGTGTTTATCTTTAATGACCAGAGCACTTATGGTATCTTTGATCGGTATTTTCTCAAATTTGTCTTTTTCATCTTTTATATATGGTAACAGCAGTGTTTCTGTTTTCTCTTCATAAATGCCCACAAAAAAATTCTTTGAATCTATTATTTTATTCAGTTCTTCGTGAATTATTTTATAGAAACTATACATATCAGTTGTTCTGGTTACAGCATTTCCAATATTAATAATTATTTCCCTGCTCTTTTCAGAACGCTTCCTTTCAGTTATATCCCTGTTTATTCCACGGTATCCCTGAGTTTCATTATCTTTGTTAAAAAAGGGAGTTACATTAGTATCAAAAATAACTTCACCTCCCCCTTTTTTCTCCATAATGTATTCCAGGCCAATAATTGAATTATTATTTTGTAAATTTTTTCTGAAATAAGCAAGGATTTTTTTCCCCTCCCTTGCAGACATAAGATCGTAAGGTTTTTTCCCTATAATTTCTGCTTGTTCATAATTTAATATCTCTTTAACTTTAGGGCTTACATAAGTGAAAACCGAATCTTTGTCAGTTTCCCAGATCAGATCATAACTTGATTCAACCAGCGACCGAAATCTTTCTTCGCTGTCCTGAAGGTCTGTAGCAACTTTCTTTTTTTCAGCTTTTAATACTTTGATCCGTTCACCCAGAGCAAGAGAAGTTGACAAAATAAACATAATGCTTCCAAGCCTCAGGCCTGATTCTGACAGAGGAGTACTCGAAATCAGGGAAAATCTAACAAGTGAAAAAACAAAACCTCCCGCCATTAATCCTGAATATCCTAAAAGATAATATCCGGATGCCCTGTCTCCTTTTCTCCAGGAAAAAAAAACAGCAAAACCACTTAATAAAAAGCATATGACAGTGAAAAGCATCAAAGGTATAATAATTTTCCCATATCCCAGAAAAGGTATTAAAAAAAGAAAAATTATGGCTAGCAGGGTTAATTGATTAAGTACCTTGTGCCAAATAGTTAAGTTTTCTTTTGCATGGATAAATGAATCGGTGAATCTGGTGAATAGTATGACCATAAGGGCCATAAAAATGGGAACAGATATATAACTGAACCATGAATTGCTTGGCCAGAAATACATGTATGCAACTCCCGTATATGACAAAAAATAAAATAATATTGCACCTGTGAATAAGCTAAAATATAGAAGGCTTCTGTCTTTAAGGGTGAAAAACATGAAAAGATTGTACCCTGCCATTATTAAAATGATCCCGATAAATATTCCTATGGAAAATGTGCTGAAATGACTCCTTCTCATAAATTCGGGCATTGACTGAAGGAGTAAGGAGAGGGTCAGGGACGTTTCGCTTTTAAACCTCAGATAAACATAGTGTTTATCTGTTTCTCTGAGATTGATCATAAAAACGATCTTATGGTACAGATGATCCCTGGAGTCGAATGGCCGTTTAATACCTGATTTTTTTTCTGTTACGATTTCCCCATTTTCCTTTGTAATATAAAAATCAACATAATGCATATTTGCAAATTCAAGTTCCAGAATCCATGGAGTACGGGATATGAATTCTTCAGATTTTCTAAGGCCGAATCTTACCCATTGAGCAGACATGGTATGTCCGAAGTTCGGAACCATTGATGTTGAGGGTTTGAATTGTTTTGAAATTTCAGGTGAGAGGATATCATCTATCTTAAGTTTTCCATTTCTGTCTTCCAGAAGTTCTAAATAGCTGCCTAATTGTATAGATCTTTTAGACTCACTAATTGTTACTGTTTTTGATTCGGCATAACTATTTTTTAACGGGATCAAAAAAAATAATATTATTAAAAAGATTTTTTTGCGGTTCATACAATAGAAATTAATTTTAATATAATTTGATAGTAAATAAAAGTAATAAAGAAAAATAAATTTATTGCTTGAAATTCTTTTTTGTTTTTATTAGAATTAGTTTTTATAACAAAAGGGTAAGTGGGGCGAAAGTGTTTAATAAAATAAAATCTATATTTCTTTCCGATTATAAACTCGCAAGACATTATGAAAAAACTGGAGAACTCAACAAAGCATTTAAAGAGTATGAAAGGATAAATGATTATAAAAAAGCCGGCAAGATACTTGAAAAAATGGGAAGTTGGCATAAAGCTGCAAGTAATTATATAGTAAACAATGAAATAGACCTGGCCAGGCGGTCAATAGACAATTGTTTTAAAAAGGGGAAATTGTGGGAATCTTTTAAACTTAAAAATGGTAAAAATATTAAAATTGAGGACTGGTTAAAAGATAATGATCAAACCCGAAGGTTTGTACGGTATGTACATAATGTCAAAATTCTCGATTCAAAAGGGATCCCCATCATAATTTCCCTTGCTGACAAGTTAAATACAATTAAAGAGTATAAGAATGCCGCACAGCTCTATAACAAAGGGTTCTATCTGGTTAATAAAGATATTAAAAGCAAAAAGTCGATAAAGAATGAAACCTGGCTCCTGAATGCAGCTGAATGTTATTCAAAAATAGGATTGTACTCTGATGCAGCGTCCTGTATGAAAGAACTGATGGTTACGGAAGTAGAGATAGGGATGGATATTTCAAAAAATTACAAATATAATCCTTACAGAAATTATACTGTAAACCTGGAAAAAGCAAGGAACCTGAATATCCTTCCTGAACTTGTTTCTATTCTGGAAGATTTTGATCCTTTTAATATTTCATATGATCTGTTGAGAATGAAAGAAATAGAACTTTCCATGGAACACTTTTTTAAATATTTTGGACGTGTTGTAAAGAAAAACCTGACTGAAAAAGAGATTGAAATAAGAAATGAAAAGATCAGCTATTGTTTTAATCAATACATAATGTATCACAGGGAGAGAAAAGAGTATTTAAAAGCAGCAAAGATCGCTCTGCTGAATTCACAAAAAAAAATGGCTGCTGATCTATATAAACTGGCGCTTGAGTCTAATGAAAAACCTGATGAAAAAGAAAAAATAACTGCTGAAAGTATTAAAATGAAAGGTACAAAAGAGTTAAAGAAGAAGATAGACCCGGTAAAAAAACTTAAATGTGATGTATGTGGAGAATCTGTGGAAGAGGGTTGGGATATCTGTCCCAATTGTGAAAATTCCCTTGTTTTAAATATGTGTGATTGCGGTTTAAAAATAAAACCATACTGGCAGGTTTGCCCTGAATGCGGAAGGAAGCTGGATTAACTGACAATTTGCTTTTCCTGTTTAATAAATTTATGATTATATAAATATGTATTATTTTATAAATTTAATACTTAAAGGGGAAAAATGAAAAATGTATTAGCTGTAATTCTCGGAGGAGGGCAGGGGACAAGATTGTTCCCGCTGACAAAATTCCGTGCGAAGCCTGCTGTCCCCATCGGTGGAAAATTCAGGTTGATCGATATCCCGATCTCAAATTGTATTCATTCGGGTATTAAAAAGATCTTTATCCTTACTCAGTTTAATACAATGTCACTTCATAAACACATAACAAATACATACAAGTTTGACGGTTTTTCGAAAGGTTTTCTCCACATACTGGCAGCTCAACAGACAATTGAAGATAAAAACTGGTATCAGGGAACAGCGGATGCAGTAAGAAAAAATCTAAGATATATAAAGTCTTCAGAAATCGATTATGTTGTGATCCTTTCCGGAGACCAGTTGTACAGGATCAATATAAATGAATTTGTTAATTTTCATATTCAGAACGGAGCCGAAATAACGATTGCTTCAAAACCAATTAGCAGAGATGATGCAAAGGGGTTGGGGATCCTTAAAATAGATGAAAAAAAGAGGATAACAGATTTTGCTGAAAAACCGGATGACAATAAAATTCTCGATTCACTGTTTAATCCTACTGGTTATCTTGGCGAGTCGGTTAAGGAAAATTATCTTGCTTCAATGGGTATATATATATTTGATAAAAATGTGCTTATTGAGCTTCTGGAAAAGAATACAAAAGAAGATTTTGGAAAAGAGATAATTCCCGGATCAATAAAAGAAAGAAAAGTTTTTTCTTATATATTTGATTGTTATTGGGAAGATATTGGAACAATCAAATCGTTTTTTGAAGCAAACCTTGATTTTGCGTCACCACTCCCGCAGTTCAATTTTTATGATGAGGTTAATCCTATCTATTCTCATATAAGATCACTTCCAAGTTCAAAAATAATCGGATCGGAAATAAATAATTCGCTTATCTCTGAGGGATCTATCATCGATAAAAGTAAAATATTTAATAGTGTTGTGGGTGTAAGATCAATAATAGAGGAAGGTTCGGTTCTTAACAGGGTTGTAATGATGGGAGCGGATTTTTACAGGGACCTGGACAATCCGGGTAAAAAGAAAGTTGGAGTAGGAAAAAATTGTTATTTAAAAAATGTGATAATTGATAAGAATGTAAGAATTGGAGATAATGTTGTTATAGATTTCAAGGGACAAAAAGATATTGAAACAGACCTTTATCATATTGTTGACGGAATTGTAGTAATTCCGAAAAATGGCAAAATCCCCGATAATAAAAAAATAGAATAATTTAAAAAAATATTTAACGGCTCGGCTCTGACTGGTAATTGTAAAGTTTTTTAAATCTTTTTATTTCCTCATCTGTCAATTCTCTCCAATGTCCTGAAGGAAGTTGTCTCAGGGAAAAGTTCCCAATGGCAACTCTTCTTAATTTTTCAACAGGATGGCCTGAATATTTAAACATTTTTCTCAATATATGTTTTTGACCCTCAACGATGGAAACCCTGATCCAGGAATTGTTTCCCTTAGTTCGGCTGACTCTGTCAATTTTTAAGATTTTCACCCTTTTCCCGTCAAGAAAGACACCTTTTCTTTCCATTTTCCCTTTAAGGTCCTGGCTTAAGATACCCTTTATTTTGAGAAGGTATATTTTCGGGATACTGTTTTTTGGTGAAATAATAAAATTGGTTAAGTCACCATCATTGGTGAGGAGAATAAGTCCTTCAGAATTATAGTCAAGCCTCCCTACGGGATAAACCCTCTCTTTTATCTTTTCAATAAAATTTGATATTGATAATCTTCCCTCAGGGTCTTTTAAAGATGATATTACCCCAATAGGTTTATTAAAAATAAAATATGATTTTTTTTCAATTTTAAGGGAGATTACTTTATTGCCATATTTTATACTATCAGTTTCAGGATCAATTTCAAGATTGGGATCGGCAGTAATAACATTATTAATTTTAAAATTTTTATCTGTTATCAATTTTCTGACCTCTCTCCTGCTGCCAAAACCTGAATTTTGTAAAAATTTCTGAAGTTTCATTTTTTCCATTTTATAAACCTATTTTTTGATCTCAAGTCTTTTCATTAACTCAGATAAAGTTGTAGCTTTCAGCTGGAGTTCCTCTGATGCCTTCTTTTGTACCCAATTGTTTCTGTCCAGAGATTCCAGAATGATCTGTTTTTTAAAGTTGTCCACAAGTTCGTTAAAATTGCCTTTTCGTTCATATTTTCTTACATTTAATATTTCAGAAGGGAGAATATTTGTTGATATTTTATCGCCCGTTGATAATAACACTGCCCTCTGAGCAGTGTTTTCCAATTCTCTTATATTTCCCGGCCAGTCATAATCCATAAGGGATTTTATAAATTTCGGATCGGGAAACTTTACTTTCTTTTCATTTTCTTTATTATATTTATTTAAAAAATGTTCAAACAATAAAGATATATCTTCTTTTCTCGCTCTTAAAGGTGGCAAATGAATATTTATTATATCAAGCCTGTAAAAAAGATCTTCCCTGAACTCACCTGTTTTAACTTTTTCCCTCAAATTCACATTAGTAGCTGCAATAATCCTGACATCCACTTTTACTATTTTGGTCTCGCCAAGTGGCTGGAACTCCTTTTCCTGAATTACTCTCAATATTTTTTTTTGTGTTTCCGGATTCAGGTTGGCTATCTCATCAAAAAAAATAGTTCCATTCCGGGCTTCCTCAAATATTCCTTTTTTATCTGAAACTGCACCTGTAAAAGTTCCTTTTTTATATCCGAACAGGATACTTTCAAAAAGGGTGTCGGGAATATTGCTTGAATTGAATGTAAAGAAAGGTTTATTCCTTCTATTTGAGTTTTGGAAAAGAGCTTTGGCTATCATCTCTTTTCCGGTACCACTTTCACCGGTTATCAATACTGTTGAACTCGAATCAGCTACACTTTCGATAACTGAAAGTGTTTTCTGAAGTATCGGGCTTTTTCCTATTATATTTTCAAATGAAAATCTTTTGTTCAGTACTTTCTTCAAATGAAGGTTCTCATTTTTTATTTCCTTTTCTTTTATGATCCGGTCTATTTTATGTTTGATCTCAATATTATTAAAAGGTTTCTGCATATAATCGATAGCGCCCATTTTTATTGCCTCAATGGCAGTCTCAATTGTTCCGAAAGCAGTTAGAAAAATTGCATTTATGCTCTTATCGATATTTTTTAATTCTTTGAAGATCTCCAGGCCTGATGTACCGGGTATCATCAGATCTATTACTGTGACATCCACTTTTTCTGAATGATTTGATATAGCCTGACTTTTATTTTCTGAGATAAGGATCTCATATTCATTGTTACTGAGAATTCTATTAAAAATATCGTGGATAATACTTTCATCATCAATAAGGTGAATTACCTTTTTTTTCATATTTTTATACTCCTTAAAGGGCTCTCATATGGAAACATGATTGTAAAAACTGTCCCTTTGTTTATATTGCTGTCAACTGAGATTTTTCCATAATGTTCTTCTACAATATTATAAATAATTGAGAGTCCTAATCCTGTACCTTCTCCTTTTTCTTTTGTAGTGAAGAAAGGATCAAATAGTTTTTTCAGATTCTTTCCTTCTATTCCTGTTCCATTATCTGATATTTTTACATTAAAACCAGAATGTCCTTCATGCCCTTCTACTTTTATTTCACCATTATTTTCGTTTATTGCATCACTTGCATTAATAAGGAGGTTTATAAAAAGTTGTTGAAGCCTGGTTGGAAAACCGCAAAAATTCTTACTGAAATTATAGTTCTTTTTAAGGTTAATATTTTTTTTCTTTATAGTGTGTTCGACAAGAGAAATACTTTCATTAAGTACTTTGTTCAGGTCAAGGTTCACAGGTTTTTCGCCCTGCTGCCTGGAAAAATCGAGAAGAGTCCTGATAATTTTATTAGCTCTCTCAACCTGATCCTGCATTTTGGATACAAGCTTAGTATTGTCTTCATTATCAGGATCATCCAGTATGATCTGGCAATAAGATGAAATACCTGTAAGAGGAGTATTTACCTCATGAGCGATCCCGGCAGATAATAATCCTATTGATGCCATTTTTTCTGATGTAATTAGTTGATTCTGCATATGTATATTATCAGTAACATCTTCAAAAACAAGAATTGTACCCATTATCTTCCCGATACTGTCTTTTAAAGGGGAAACATGGATGTTAAATATAAACTGGTCATTTTTTATTTCAACTGAAATATTTGAAAGGGTGGTTGCATTGTTTTTTTTTAAATATATCTCTTTCCATAGTTTATTATCAAAAATTTTCAGTGCTTTTTTATTTATTGTTCTTTTTGCAGGGAGTTTGAACTTCAACTCCATAAAATTGTTCCAGGTTTTTATGATATTTAACTTTGTCAGTACCACAAGGCCCATATTGATATTTTCAATAACATTTTCATGGAACTCTTTTAACAGATTTATCTCGTTGAACTGATTCTCCAATTCGGAATAAAGAGAGGCATTCTCAACAGATAGAGTCAGGGATGATGTTATACTGTATAATAGTTCCCAGTCTTCTACAGAAAGGTATGTATTATCTTTTTTTAACCCGAATGCCACAAGCCCTATCAGGCGTCCCTGAGTTATTAAGGGTAAAAACTGAAAAAATTTTTTTTCTTTCATTATCCTGTAATCTTTTGAATATCTCTTCTCAAACTCACTTTCAGAAGAAAAAACAAGATTTTCTTTTTTTGATAATTCGTACAGAAAGGATTTTGACAGGAGTATTTTCCCTTTTCTTGGATATGCAAGAAAAATATTTTTCTTTAAATGAATTATAAGAGAACTGTTCTTTAGTTGAAAACCGTTATTAATAGTATTAAGGAGGTTTACTGCCAGTGCAGAAAGGTCCCTTTCCGTTCTCAGGGATTGAATTAGTTCTCTGAGTTTTTTCCGGAAATTGAAAGTACCCTTAAGAAAAAATTTTTCAAAATATTCCTGGATAGCACCCTCAATCGGCTTGAATAACAGTCCGGCTGTTATAATTGTCAGAATTGACCAGAAAATTCCAACAAGTTTATTTTTTTCAATATTGAAACCCAGAAAAAAGAAAATTCCGAAAATAAATAAAAGGATCGTTGATATGGAAAGTGTTCTCTTTATTATTATTTCAATATCACGGAACTTTTTGTGGCTTAAAAAATAGGTTATACTTAAAGGAAGTAGAACTATAAAAAACAGGGAGAGATTAAGTAACAGGGGTGAGCCTGCTGGCGGGAAAACTATATTGAATAAGATTATAAATGGAATACTTATTGAAACTCCTGCAAGAGGCATAATAAAACGTTTCTGATTTTTTTCCTTTATCATCTTCAGGGATGAAATAATAAAGAATATGAGTGAAGCCAGCAAATAAACAGAAAAATATAATAGCATTAAATCTCTGAAATAATTAATTATTGCTATTACAACAATAGTAGAGGGATTAATAATATTTGATAAAAGGAAGTATAAATATAATATAAGGATACTAAAAGGAGGGATGTATATTAAAGAGATCAGAACCTTTGGCCTTATTTTTTTGAAAATTGAAGATCTCAGAGGAAAATAAATAGCAAAGTGCAAAAGCAATGCCGGGAAAAAAACAAATGCAAACCTGTCAAGAAAGAGAAAAACGAAGTCTGTAAAATTATAGGTACCGGTTGGGGAAAAGATCATAAATCCGGAAAAAGATAAACTTAAGAGATAAAATTTAACCGGCGGGATGAAACTTTCATGTTTTTTTAAATTTATGTTTAGCAGCATTAAGGTTATCAAAAGTAGTATCACACCGGAAAAAACCAGTATATAATATGAAGTAGATGTATATTCATATGATATATCGACATCTTCCCTTTTTAACAGTTCATCTCTCTCTATCTTATATATACATGTTTTTCTCTGGCTTATTGCCTGTTGAAGATCTATCCTGTCCTTTATTTCATACTTGTTTATGGTGATCAATAGATCACCCGGTTTTATATGGCTGTCTACAGGAGCTTTTTCGCAAACTAACCCCACAGATGTTTCAGCCCATTCTATATTATCTGTTATACTTTTCCACTGGAGTTTTTGAAAGATATTTGTAAGAGAGAATATAACAAATATCAGAAAGATAAAATGCCAGGGATATTTTTTTATCATAGAAAAATATCTCTTTCTGAAAGTTTAAATGCCCATATCACTTTATCTTTGTTTGACATGGATTTAAGTCTTTTTTGAAATTTTTTTTGTGAGAATATATCTGCCTGTAATAAAAGCGGATCTTCATCAAATCCATTCCCGGAGTCTTCATCCTGCGGAGGGATTAAATTATTTTGCGAATTAACTCCGCTAAAGGGGGAAAACAGCAAAATTAAAATAAGAATAAAAATCCTCATAAGAATATTATATCAATATATATGATTTTTTTAAAGACAGGTAGATAAAAATGGAAGGAACCGGGATCGTCCGGTATTTGAGTTACCGGGGGATTTTATACCCCCGGTATTTTTATTTCCTGGAATTAATATTGTTTAATGGTTTTTTAAAAGAAATTTTGAGAATGATTCTCCTTCAACCTTTGCATATTTTGAATCTATATCCCCGTTAAATTTTGTTCCCTTGAAAACAGGGGTTTTCTTAAACTTTGTATATTTAAAATTTATGTCCTCATCAAATACAACATTTAAAAAAGAAACTTTATTCCTGAATACTGTATATTTATAATTTGCATTCCCGTGAAAAGCAGATCCGTCAAAATAGATAACTTCAGGAAATTTTGTATATTTAAAATTTGCCCCGTCAATAAATTTGCATTCTTTAAAATTAACATTATTATCAAAATGACAATATTTAAAGTTAGCTTCGTCAGAAAATCTGCTTTTTGAAAAATCTGTGTTCTCTTTGAACTTGGTATATTTGAAATTTGCTTCTCTTTTATATGAAGTACCGGCAAAACTTACATCGGTTTCAAATTCACTATATTTAAATAACGCCTCTTCTTTAAATATTGCACCTTCAAATCCGGAATCATCCAGGAATTTTACATATTTAAAAGCTGATAATCCTTTAAATTTGCATTTATTGAAAACTGCATCTTTATGGAAATTAACAGTGTGGAGTATTTTTTCATCTTCATCATAAAAGTAGGCAATAAAGTTATCATTGAAAATACAGTTTTCAAATTTCAAAGAGACTTTGACATGATAGATATAGGTTTTTTTTGAATCGAATATTTTCTTTTTAAGTTCTTTATCATTTATTCCCCTGAAATCCAGATCACCTATAATTGTTGTATTTTCAAGGAAAACATCTTTACCGGAATTTATCATTTTAATAATATCTGAACCCTTTATCGAATCTGCAGATAAAATGTTACCGGAAATAAGAATTGATAATGCTGCAATTAATAATACTTTTTTCTTCATATTTGCCTCCGTTGGCTTAAATTTTATTTCTATTATTAATAACGTGATTAAATCTAAAAAGTTCCCTGTTATTATCCGGTTATTTAAAAAAAATTATTATCATGTTTTTGAAATTTCTGAATTATATTTAATAGTAATTGTAAAAATGGTAGAATGAAAACAGGAAAAATAAAGTGAAATTCTTTAGATCGATACTTACAGTGTTATTATTATTTTTTATGATGAACTTTTCAGAGACCAGATTTATTTCCCTATTCATAGGCCAGGAAGAATTTATCGTTGAGATCGCTGAAACAGAAGAAGAAAAAATAACAGGATTAATGTTCCGAAAAAAAATTCCGGATAATTTCGGGATGTTATTTCTCTATGAGGGAGAAGACTTTCGCGGGATGTGGATGAAAAATACGTTGATCCACCTCGACCTTATTTTCCTTAATAGCAACAGGGAAATTGTCGATATCAGGGCAAATGTTCCTCCCTGTACCATGGAACCCTGTGAAACCTATATATCCAGAAAAAAAGCAAAATATGTACTGGAACTGAAAGGGAATCGCTCCAGGGAACTAAAACTAAAAACAGGTGATTCTCTGTTCTTTATTCCTGATAAGAAATAAAATTTTCAACTTTACCTTTATATCTGTAGACAGGATAAGTTCCAGGCCTGCTACTCCATTGCTTAACTATTTTTTTGTTAAAAAATCCCCATGTTAAAAGGCTGTCCTTTGATTCAGGTTCAAGAATTTCTGCAATAAGCCGTGCCAGAGGTTGTTTTAGGCTTACATAACAGGAGCCGGCAGGGAGAGTGATCTCTTCTTTTTTGTATGAGCCCTCAACCTTTAACAGAATGTGTCCCTGGTATAGTCTTTTTGCATATTCTATCTTTTTAATTTTAAAGTTTTCAAATTTTCCCTTAACGCTCTTTTTTAATTTTTCAACAATTATTCCATGATTTTTCAGGTTTGAAATGACCTTGTTCTGATAGGGGAGGATAAAATATCCGGAGGGGAGGTCTACTGTCTTTTCGGGCTTTGCTTTTGCATAATAAGTTACTTTATAGTCCTTTAATTTGTCAGTTTTTTTAATTAAAAAATCTTTTATCCATGGGGGATATTTATGACGGTCCCCGGGTTTTATCTTTTCCTTTTTAAACACATAGCTTTTAATTGTAAAATCTTTAAGTTTTTCTGTTTTATAACTCAGCGAATGCGGTTTGTCCCTATAAGATTTCATTGTATGGATATCGGCATTGCGGGTTATTTGTACCATTGTGTTGATATTAATATTTGTAAATTCCAGTATTGAACGGATAAAATAATAAGAAGAGAGGACCCTGGTTTTGAAATCTGCATGAGAATAGTTTTCATCAAGTATAGTGAACCTGTTTCTCAGTCCGGCATAATTAGTACCGAACCTGGCTTCATAAGCATGATTACGCCATCCTTTGGATGGATCACTTCTGTCCACAAAGTTGCCGTAGGGGATCGCATATGTATTAAACCTGGTCTTCATAATTTTTTGGACTTCGGGAAACATTTTTTCCCACATGAAGTCCATCAGTTTTTCGCTTGAATTTGGATTTGACAGGGTTGTGTATGTAACAGGTTCCTGGTGATATGATCCGTTTGTTGTATGAAGGTCAACAAACAATACAGGGTCCCATGTATTAAAAAGATTGATCAATGCTTTAACTTCCGGGGTTTCAATCTTTATATAGTCTCTGTTCATGTCAAGGTTCTGGCCATTGGGCCTGATTCCTGCAAGTTCCGGCCCGTTATCTCTTCTGTTCTTTCCTAGCTTTTCATTCCCGTCCGCATTAAAGACGGGTATAAAAAGAATAATCTGATTCTCAAGCAGTTTACTGAATTTTCCTTCTGCAAAATCTCTGATCATCATTTGAGAAGCTTCTTTACCTTCCACTTCTCCTGCATGTATATTTCCCATGATCAGAATTGCCGGTTTGTTCACAACATTTTTTTCATACGGGGATGAAATACTTTCATTACTTATGATCACAAGAGGTATCATTCTTCCTTCTGTTGAACTGCACAGTTTTACAATATTTATCTTTGATGAAATATTCTTCATCTTAAATAAAAAATTCATGACATCCGGATACAAAGATGTTTCCTTATAATCTGTTTTTTCAGGGACAGTTAAAACATTAGGGATCAGTATTCCTGAGGTCAGGATAAGGAATAAAATCAGTTTTGCTATTCTCATATTTCCTCCCGTTAAATTATACTTCAAGGATTATTAAAGTCAATCATATCCCTATAACAGTGATACTAAAGCATATACGAAATATGGCAGGTATATACGTGCTGAAGGACTGCGAAAAATGTGCATATTAAGAAAGTTGTATTCAGTAGCAGTTTACAGGGATACGTATTTGTACTTTTCCACAATTACTGTATATTTTGGGGAAAAAATTTTTTTTTAAAGTTTTCCACAATATTAAAATATCGGTTGTTTAACAAAAAGTTGCGGATATTTTTTCAGAATGGATTCTATTAAAAATTCCTCACTTTCTGATCTTGAACTGAATTCCGGTAACCTTTTCACGGTTTTTCGTATATGTGAATAATGTATTTCTGTAAATATTCTTTTTATTTCAATAATTGAGAGAGGATTCATAGAAAAATTAGTATATCCCATCCCCAAAAGCATTAATGCTGTAAAAGTTTTCCCGGCTATCTCCCCGCATACTGTTACTTCTTTACCTGTCTTTGATATTTCTTCTCTTATCTCAATCAGACTCTCGATCACTGAAGGTTGAAACGGATTGAACAGGTAAGAGAGTGAACTATTATTTCTCTCAACTGCCAGAAGATACTGGA
Source organism: Acidobacteriota bacterium (assembly GCA_039714255.1). Lineage (GTDB taxonomy): Bacteria > Acidobacteriota > Aminicenantia > UBA2199 > UBA2199 > UBA647. The sequence continues at coordinate 16,458 of JBDLJQ010000030.1, read as the reverse complement.
TCAGGTCGTTCGTTCCGATTGAAAAAAAATCTATTTCATCTTTTAGATGTTTTATAAGTTTTATTGTACCGGGTATCTCTACCATGATCCCTATCTTAATATTGAACTCAGGTAAATGGCCTTTATCTTTTAATTCTTTTTTTGCCTGGTTTATTATATTCTTAATTGCAAAAATTTCTTCTATTTCTGTGATCATGGGGAAAAGCATTTTTATATTACCGCTTTCATTTGCTCTGAGGATTGCCTTTATCTGGGTTAGAAATATTTTTTTCTCTTTAAGAAAAAGGCGTACAGCCATTGTCCCGAGAGCAGGATTTACTTCATTGGATGTTTTAAAATACCTGCTTCCTTTATCTCTTCCCACATCAAAGGTTCTAATTGTTACTTCATTGGGGTAAACTTTCTGGGCAATATTTTTGTATATCAGGAATTGTTCTTTCTCTGATAATACAATTGAAGGATCCATAAAAAGGAATTCTGTTCTGTAAAGGCCTATCCCTCTGGCTCCGTAAGACTGAACGATATCACTTTCAAATGGAAGTTCAATATTAGCCATTAATTTAAAGTTATGGCCATCTTTTGTTTCATCAGGCAATTTTATGATCTCTTTAAGCCTTTCTTTGTGAATTTTATATTTTTCGATCTTTACCCGGGTTTTAGCTTGCACAGCTTCATCAGGATTTATAATTATTTCACCATTAAGTCCGTCTACTATAAGAGTATCTTCATTTGATATTTCTTCTGTTGCATTCCCGGTGTCAAGTATTGTGGGTATTTCAAGTGTCCTTGCAAGAATTACAGTATGTGAGGTTTCTCCTCCCCTGTTCAAAACAATACCTAAAAGTTTTCCCCTGGACATAAGGTTGGCAGCAATTGAAGGTGAAATATCATCTGCGACCAATATAACGTTTTCAATGGAGTCTCCTTTCTCTTTTGAACTGATCTCCAGGTTTTCAGTAATTCTATCCAGAATATCAGATATATCATTCCCTTTTTCTCTGAAAGAAAGGTCAGTTATATTATTGAAGAACTCATAATATTTCTTTGTTACTTCTTTTATAGCCCATTCTGTTTTTACACATTCTTTTGTGATTTTTTCTTTTATTTCGTCTATAAGCCTGTTTTCTTTAAGCAATAAATATTGGGATTCAATAATTAATGCAGAATCGTTGCCCATTGCTTTCTGGAGGTTTTTATAAATTTTCTTTAATTGAATTCCGGTTATCTTTACTGCATTTGTGAATCTTTCAATCTCATCCTTTATCTGAGATCTTTCTATTTTTTCTTTCAGAATAATTTTCTTTTGGGAATTAAAAATAAGTGCTTTTCCGGTTACTATTCCCGGTGAAACCGGTTTACCCTTAAGCTTTTTCTTTCTGATCTTCATAATAGTTTTGGGAAAATAAAAAAATCAGATATTAATTCTCTTCATCAAATTTTCTTGAAAACAGGTCATTTATCTCCTGCAATGCTCTGGCTTCATCATCTCCTTCTGTTTCCACAGTTATTTCATTCCCCACTGAAGCTGCTAATGTCAATATACCAAGCAGGCTTTTTGCATTGACCCTGTCTCCATTATAGAGAAGAAATATATTGGAATTAAATGTATTTGCCAGATGGGATAGCTTTGCCGCTGCGCGGGCATGAAGCCCCAGCTTATTTACTATTTTGATTTTCTCTTTTAACATATTTCCTTTCTCCTAAATATTCACTGATTATATTAATTCCTTCCTTTGATCCATTTTTAACAAGTTTGATCAATTCAAAAAACTCAATATTTTTTTCCTTGTAAGTAAGGAATTTTAATATACCCGGAAGGTTTATGCCGGTAAGTATTTCTACTTGCGGACTGTTAAACCTTAAACTCAGATTTGTTGGTGATCCTCCGAACATATCCGTAAAAATGATTACACTATTCTCTTTATTCCTGTTTAAATAAGATTCTATCTTTTTTACTATTAAACTTCCGTCTTCATTCCACCCCATATTGAAACTCTCAATTCCTGATTTTCTCTCAAGAATACTTTCGGCAACCTCGATCAATACTTCTCCAAGTTTTCCGTGAGTAACAATTAATCCTTTTATCATTTTTCTTCCTGATTACTTAAATATTCCATGAATGATTCACTTCCGCTCTTCAGGGATATATAGAACTTTACGGCAATCTCAATTAGTGTGGACAGGTTTCTCCCTACTGCTACCGGTAATTTGAACATTTGTATATCTTTACCAAGAATTGGAAAGTAAAGATTGTGTTCTCCCAACCGGTCATATTTTTTTTTGGAATCCCATTTTTCCAGTTCAATAACAAGGTCCAGTTTTTTTTCTTCCAGTAAAGCACCGAAACCAAACATATCAACTACATTAATAATGCCCAATCCTCTTACTTCGATCCACTTTTTTATTTTATCGATATATTTGCCCACCGGCTCTTCATTTGAATCGAGATAAAATTCTATCAGGTCATCAGAGATCAATTGATGCCCTTTTTTTATAAGTTCCAATGCTGTTTCACTTTTACCAATCCCTGATTCGCCTGTAATTAAAACTCCCATTCCCATTATATCCATCAGGACACCATTTATTCTTACCTTCTTTGAAAAGTATCTGTAAAGAAAATTTGAAGTTCTTGAAATTATCAGTGAAGATTTAAGATCTGAAATTAATACCGGGATCCTGTTCCTGTTTGCAATCTCTATAATGTTAGTTTTCGGGATTAAATTTTCACTGATAACAATTCCAGGTATTCCGAAAGATAAAAAATTATTCAATCTTTTTTTACACTCATCAGGTTCTAAATGGTGAAGATATCCCAGTTCTGATTTACCAAAAACCTGAAGGCTTCCCTTATTCAAATAATTAAGATAACCTGCAAGTGCCAGTCCGGGTTTTTGTGTATAGGGATGGGTGATCTTTTTTGTCAGCCATTTTTCGTTATAAGTTTTTTTTATATTCAGGTCAGCGACTTCAAGTAAAGATTTGACCTCTAATCCTTTTCTGACCTTAATCATCTTTTTTTTCGTATTTTTCAATTATTTCTATCAATTCATCATTATTATTTACTTTAAGTATATCCTTTATCAGGTTTCCGCGCTTTTTTATTAATGATGCTGCAGCTGCCAATATTTGTAAATGCATTGCAGGAGCGCTACTCGGTGATAGAATTAAAATTATTAAATGTACAGGTTCTTCATCATTTTCATTATATAGAATGCCGGGCCTCGATATTGCTAAAAGGAGGATCGGTTTCTTTAGTTCTTTTATTTTAGTGTGAGGGATCGCAGTATGATTTCCTATGGAAGTAGAGGCAAGTTTTTCTCTCTCTATCAATTTATTCAATATTAAAGGTGCATCAGTGATCATATTCTTATCCTTAAGGAATACAGTTAATTCTTCCAGGATATCATTTGTGTTTGAAGAATTAACAGAGGTCAGGATCAGGTCCTTATTAATAATGTTTTTAAGTTTCACTTTTCTATATTTGCATCTATTAATGAGATCGTTTTATTTTTATTTAAATATACTACAGCAATATTTTCTGAATCTACATTTTGGAACATATAAGCATTTTCCCCACTATCTTTCAGGAAGAATATTGCTTCTTCAACAGTGATCGGTTTTCTTGAATAATTATCAGAGACAATAATCCTCTCTGTTTTATTACTATCCCGGTCCACTGGTTCAATCCTCTCTGTTTTAAAGAATCCTTTAAGAAAATTGTTTTTTCCTTTTCTCTTATCATTTTTTAATTTTTCTTTATTCTTTTTTGTCTGTATTTTTATCGAATTAATTGCATTTCTCAAAGCCTGTTTAAGAATCGGATCTGTCGAAAACACATGATAGTTATTAAGTTTTGTTTTCATACTGATCTCAATCTTATATCCCAGTTTTTCTTCATTTACCACAATTTCAGAATTTATTATATCCCCGCTTATTTTTTCAATGTTTTTTAAAGATTTTTCTACATAACCTTTTAAAGCTCCGGGAAGTTTAACACTTTTTGATGTAAATTTAATACTCATTTTTTCTCCTGTTAATCTCCTTTTAATTTATATTCTTCTCTTCTTTCTGATGAATTTACTATATTCATTTCATCTCTATAGTTCCGTATAGTCCTTCTTGATATTTTTATTCCCAACTCACCCAGTTTTACTGCGAGATTCTGATCAGAAAGAGGCTTATTCTTTGGCTCCTCTGTTATCAGTTTTTTCAGTTTATCTTTAACGGTGTCCACGGAATGTACAAATCCGTATTCTCCTTTAAGTCCATGAGAAAAGAAGCTTTTTAAACTTAGGACTCCCTTATCAGTTGCTATGAATTTATTCTTTACAGTTCTTGATATTGTTGATTCATTAAATCCTAATTCTTTTGCAACTTCTTTCATTGAGAGGGGTTTTTTCCATTTTTCCCCAAACTCAAGAAAATCTTTTTGAGCTTTTACCAGATATTCAGCGATTTTCTCGATCATTGATTTTCTCAGAGCTGTACCTTCAATAAAAAGATTTGCACTCTTTAATTTCTCTTTCAGGTATGATCTGGTTTCCTTGTCTGAAGCTTTAACTTCCATCTGGTCATAGTATTGGGAAAGAATTATTTGCGGGATCCCGTCATTTGCATATTTTACCTGGTATTCATTTCCCGGCTGATTTTTAATGAGGATCAGATCAACATCAGCATATTCAACTTCTGATTTTAAAAATCCACTTCCCGGTTTCGGATCAAGTTTTCTCAGATGGGTTATCAAATTGTTCAATTCTTCATTTGTTATCTCAAGTTTTGAGGCGATTTCGGAAAACCTTGATTTTGCAAGATCTTCCAGATGATTTTTTATCAAAAGCTTTAACTTTGAGTTTTCCTCAATATCATTGATCTGGGAAAATAAGCATTCTGACAAGGATTTTGAGGCAATTCCTCTGGGGTCAAAAGATCTGATAATACTTCTGATCCTCTCAATCTCTTCCGGTGTTGTCCCCAGCAGAGATGCTGCAGATTCTATCTCAACATCTATATATCCATCGTCATTCAGATTATAGATAATATATTTTGCAATTTCATTCTCTTTTTCATTAAACTGGGCGGATGCCTGTTCTATTAAATGATCAGAGAGGCTTTTTTCAGAGGTTCCGAACAATTCAATCACTTTATTTTTATCCAGTTTTTCTCTGTTTTTAAGGAATCCGTCTTCAATATATGTGTTAAATAATGACTGATCAGCCTGTTCAAATTTTTTCTCAATGATGTTTATGGATTCATCTTCCTTTTTCTCAGGAGATTGGGATTCGATCTCCAGCATAGGGTTTGAATCTATTTCATTTTGTATTTTATCAATGAATTCTGTCCTGCTTAATGGTAAAAATCCGATAAAAGTATGGATCACTGGATTCATAAGTAAACGGTGTTGAGGTTTTAGAACCAGTTTTGTCGGCATTAATTCCACCTGAACTCTTTTCCAAGGTATTCTTCTTTCACTCTTTCATCTGAGATCAGCTCCATAGAATTACCCTGGAATATTAGTTCACCTTTATTTATTATGTATGATCTATCGGTAATTTTCAATATTTCTCTTACATTGTGATCTGTTATAATTATCCCAAGCCCTTTTGCCTTAAAATTGACAATCAGTTCCTGGATCTCCTTTATCTGGATGGGATCGATTCCTGCAAAAGGTTCATCAAGGAGGAGAAAATCCGGGTTAAGAACAAGTGATCTTGCAATCTCAAGCCTTCTCCGTTCTCCCCCTGAAAGGAGGGAGGCTTTTCTGTCAATCAGTTCCACAAGCCCCATCTCTTTTAAGATAGTATTGATATCCCGGTCACCGGATTTATTATTATATTCCATTACAGCCATTATATTGTCTCTGACAGATAAACCCTTAAAAATAGAAGGTTCCTGAGGGAGGAATCCGACCCCCATTCTTGATCTCATATATACAGGAAATTTTGTTATATCTTTTCCGTTCAAAAAAATATTTCCGGAGTCAGGATTGTGAATACCCAGGATCATATGAAAGGTTGTGGTTTTACCTGCTCCGTTAGGTCCGAGAAGGCCAATTATTTCTCCTGAATTAACTTTGACTGAGACATTGTTTACAACTCTCCTCTTCCTGAATGATATACTCATACCATGACCTTCCAAAGTGTTCATTGTGTTCCTGCAGATTAATATATTAAAATGAATTCTATCACTTCATTTTCCAGGTGTCAACCAGATGAACTCCACTGAATGAAACGAAAAAAGTAGTACCGTTTCTATCTTTACTTTCAAGCCAGATCTTACCTTTATGCATTTCAACAATTTTTTTTGTAATGGATAATCCTATTCCTGTTGAGGATTCTCCTCCGGTTGGTTTTGAACTTAATCTCTGGAATTTTGTGAATAATTTTTTCTTATCCTCTTCTGAGAAACCGGGGCCTTCGTCTTTAACAGAAACTATTATGTTTTCATCCCTTTTTTCAACTGTCAGGACTATATTCTTATTCAGGGGTGAATATTTTATTGCATTGCTTAAAAGATTCTCTAATACTATTTTAATTCTCTCTTTATCTCCTTCAATATAACAGTCATTCCAGTATCGTGTCACTATTATCTGATTCTTTTTTTTAGCAAACTCAGTGTAAATTCCAACCACAAGGCGGGAAAGCTGGCAGACATCTATGGTCTCTCCTCTCGAAAATTTTACTTCACCCTCTTTTATAACAGCACTGTTAAGTGTGTTATTTATCGTGTCAAGCATTCCTTTCGATGTTTCAAGGATCAGCCTGGAACTTTTTTTTATGGATTCACTACTCTCTTTTTTTAAACTTATCAACTCTGAAAATCCCATGATTGCCTGAAGGGGATTCTTCAGGTCATGGGCTGCCATACTTAAAAGTTCACTTTTTTGTTCATTTGCTTCGGAGAGCCTCAGGTTTGCCTGAACCAGGTCTTCTGTTCTCATATCAACAAGCTGTCTCAATTCCGATTCTTTCCTTTTTATACTGACAGCCCTTATTTTGTAAATATATAGGATGATAAGGCCTGTAAGCAGAGCAATAATAAAGAGGAACCACTTCGTCTGATAGAAAAATGTTTTGATTAAGAAATCGAATGATGCACCTTTCAGGTTCCATATCCCGTCATTATTTGAAGCAATTACTCTGAATGTATAATAGCCCGGATTCAATCCTGAATAAGAAATCCTTCTTCGTTTTGTGTTTTTTAACTCTATCCACTTTTTGTCCAGGCCTTCCAGTTTTATTTTAAATTTAACTTTGCCGGGTACCAGATAGCTTAGAGCTGTAAAATAAAATTCCAGATCTTTTGTTCCGGCCTTGAGAACAGATGAATTAAGGTCTATTATCTCCCCTGATCCTGATACAATTTTTTCAATAAATACGGGAGGAGCCTTTTTATTGAGATGCTCTTTTTTCGGTATTATAGTTGCGATGCCCCTTATTGTGGGGATCCATAGTTCACCACTTTTTGTCTTCCATCCTGCAGGTTGTATTCCACCTGAACATTCATTACTATTCAATCCGTCTTTTTTATTATAAAAATAAACTGGAATATCAGGGCTTTCTTTAATGCCTCCGGAAATCAGGTCTTCACATTTAATACGGTATATACCAATGTTTGATGTCAACCACAATTGGTCCAGATCATCCAGTAGAATATTGTATATTGTATTAGAAAAAATGTCATTTTGATTTAAAAATTTTGTTACTTTCCCATTGGATATTTTATTTAATCCTCCTCCGGTTGCCAGCCATATATTTTCATTTTTATCTTCCTGGATACTGAAAATAAAATCATTGCTTAATCCGTTTTTTGTTGATATATTTGTGAATGTACCATCCTTTAACATATCAACTCCGCCCCCATAGGTACCGATCCATATAATTCCATTTCTGTCTTCATATATGGAGTATACAAAATTATTGGATAATCCGTTTTCGGTAGAATAATTTAAAATTTTATCTCCCCCGAAACGGTTTATTCCTCCACCTGACGTTCCAATCCACATATAATCTTTTTTACCTCTGTAAATGATTCCCACAGAATTATGTGCCAGGCCATATTTTGTATTGATAATCTTTTTTACTTCTAAAGATTCTTTGTTCAGGATCGTTATGCCTTCCATTGTCCCTATCCAGATCCTGCCATCCATATCTTCAGCAACTGAATAAATAAAATCACTGGATAGTCCGTTTTTTTTTGTTATATATCTGACCTTTCGTGAAATTGAATTTTCCAGATAATTTAATCCTTTTCCATCAGTACCTATCCATATCCTTCCATAAGAGTCTTCAAAAATAGTTGTTATATTTTCTGAACTGAGGCCATCATTTGATTTAATTGAGCCGAACTTCCCATTCTGGATCCTGAATAATCCTTTCCCGTTTGTTCCTATCCATAAACTCCCTTCATGGTCCTCAGCAATAGACCTGATAACACTTTTTGATAATTTGTTGCTGTGTGGCCATGACTCAATTTTCCCATTAGCAAACCTGTGCAGCCCTTTAGCTGTACCGATCCACAAATTTTCGTTACTGTCCAGGTAAAGAGAGTATACAAGTAAGCTGGATAATTCGGAATTTTTCGTGAATGTTACAAATCTTTCTTTACTGAAGTGGGCAAGTCCCTTATTTGTTCCAGCCCATAAAGTACCTGTATTGTCGATAACAATTTTCCTGACCGAATTATCAGGTAACCCTTTCTCTGTATTAAATATTTGAACCGAATCATTTCTTATCCGGAATATCCCATTATTATATGATCCTATCCAGATATTACCCGAATTATCTTCAATTATGGACATGATCGTTATCTTATTGAAAATATCTTTATGATCAAATTTCTTTATATTTCCATCTATACTAAAAATTGATATGCCTTTAAAAGTTCCTACCCAGATATTCTTTCTACTGTCTTCAAAAATAGAAAGAACAAAATTGTCTGTGAGGCCGTCTTTAGCAGAAAAATGATCAATGTTCCCATTCTGTAACCGGTTAAGCCCTCCACCGCGGCCTCCGAACCAGAGGTTTCCTTCAGAGTCTGCCAGAATAGCCTGGATGCGGTTACTCTTTATAGCTTTATATTTTTTTGAATTAAAAACCGTAAAATTAACACCGTCAAACCTTGTAAGGGCATTTTCTGTTCCCAGCCATAAATATTTGTTACTGCCCTGGGCTATGGCCAATACTGAATTTTGTGGTAATCCATTATCCATATCCCAGGATGAACTAAGGTAAGAATAAACCCTTTTGTCAGGATCAAGCCCATGCGGGTGAAGTGGAAATTTTATGGTCAATAATATAATTGCAAGTAAAATAATTGTCAGGCGTTCTCTGGTTGAGAACAAGACTACTTTTCTCATTTATATATAATATTGAAAAAATTTTTTTTTGCAATAAAAAAAACTGATTGGAATAAATTTTATTCTTCTTCAGGTTTAAGGAAAGGTAGTGTTAAAAAAAAGAAAAGGATAAATTTTATTTCTGAATCTCCGAAATTGTATTCAAACATCCCGGCCGTCAGGAAACCTATTAAAAGAAATAATACCGGTATTGAGAAATTTCTTTCATAGCTGTCCCCATGTTTTATAAGTTTTATCAGATCTGAAAATATTTTCAGGAAAAGTATCAGAAAAATTGCTAAAGAAACCAAACCTCTTTCGGCTCCTATCTGGAGAAAATTATTGTGAAGATGGGGATTGTCCTTTTTTGCATCCGGATGCCGATATTTCCTGAAAACTTTTTTTACATTATCAGCACCCACTCCGGTCAAAGGATAATCTTTTATCATCTCAATTGCAGTATATGCCATATAAATCCTGTCTTTGTTGGTTTCATTATTTATATCAAAGATAGATAATGCCCTTTTTTTTATAGATCCCGGAAGAATTAATGTAAGAATAAGTAAAGAAATTATCAGTATTACAGGAAATACAGGCTTTTTTTTGAAATAAAAAACAATGAATATAAAAATTGAAACAATTATTCCAACCCATACCTGGCGTGTCAGAGATAGTAATATTGAAATTAATACTATGGAAAGTAAAATAAAATTCAGATATTTTTGTTTCCCTTTTTCCCTCAGGGCCGTATAAATAAAAAAGAAAATAAATACCAGCATTAAAAGTCCCGAATAAGTCATCCAGTGGGAAGTAAAACCTTTTAAACGGTGTGATAGTGATATCCCCTTATTTAAGGATGTAATGATCCCTGTCAGAGAGGAAAAAAATGAAGAAAAAAGAAGAGTATAAATTGCAATTTGCACCTTTCTTTTCCTGTCCAGGATCAGAACGTAAACAGGAACAAGTAAAAAAATGAGCAGTTCCTTATTATCATTAAGGCTGTTTAAAGGGTCTATTGCAAATATTGTTGAGATAATGGTCGTTATGGAAAAAAGGACAAGATATTTGAAAAAAGGAGGAAGCTGGATCTTTGTTTTCTCTTTTAACATTTTATATGATGCGAATATCAGAATAAGTGAAAACGTCATATAGCAAACTGCGATCGAAAAGTTTGAACTAAAAAGAAAGATAAGCATTAAAGTGAATAAAAAATTATCATTATTGAAGATGAATTTTTTGAGGTCTGAAAAGTTTTTCATGTTATTCCCGGATACTATAAGATTATGTGTTTTCTTTTTGTATCGCTTCACTTTCCAGCATTATGGGAATTCCGTCTTTAACCGGATATATCCTTCCACATTTTTTACATTCAAGCCCGTATTTGGTGTTTTCAGGTTTAACAGGTTTAACAGGTTCAACTGATGTTTTACATATCGGGCATGCCAGTATATCTAATAGTTCTTTGGAAATAATCTGATCAATATCTGAGGCCATTATATCTCCTTTTATAAAGGTATTTTCATTTTCGCACTTTTAACGGTTTGTGTCAATTTGGTGAACTGAATGGTTAGATCAGGGAAATAAGAGGCAGGGGCCCCCCGTTTAGCGGGGGGCCTGTTTGTTAAGGTGGGAAATATGTATTTATATTAAGGGGGGAGAGATGGAAAGGCTTTTTTTATGCAACATTTTTTTCGTTTCCTTTTGTTGCAGTTTTATTCTTAGTTTCTTTTGAAACATTTTTATTATTGGTAGTAATGCTCTTTTTTGAATTATTTCCTTTATCAGATTTTTTATAATCTGTTACATACCATCCGTTTCCTTTGAACTGAAAAGAGGATGATGAAATTAGTTTTTCAACTTTTCCATTACACTTAGTACAATATTCTAGAGGTTCAGAATTTATTTTTTGCAGAACTTCAATTATCTCATTACATTCCCTGCATTTGTATTCATATATCGGCATTAATATCTCCCTTTATTTTCAAATTAGCATAGATGCTATTGAATGTCAATAAAAAATTCATTTTAACGAATAATCTCAAATCCGGTAAAAATTTTCTCCTGAATAACGGTGGATTTATCTATTTCAGTAACCATTGAAGCACCCGGGCCGTTTCTTAAATAATCTTCAAAACTACTGAGAGATGCAGGATCTCCGGCTGCATAAATTTCCACTGTTCCATCGGAAAGATTTTTTACAATACCTGAAATTTTCAGGAGATCAGCTTCCCGTTTTGTATAATATCGAAATGATACACCCTGTACCATTCCTCTAACTATATAATGATAAGTTTCCATTGTATTACTTAATCATATCAGGAATATTTATACCCACAGGGCATAAGTTTCATTGAATTGATACAAAAGAGCATCAATTCAGTTCAGCTTTATTATTTATATTTGTACCCTTTTTCAAATGCTGAAATATTGAGGTCTTTGAATTTTGGCGGGACTTTTTCCGTGATTACCTTTAACCACAATTCTTTTTCAATTTCCATTTTTGAAGCCAGTACACCTACAAGTACAACATTAGTTACTTTTACATTCCCCAGCTCTTCTGCAAGATCGGTCGCAGGGATCATTACAAGTTCATCTGAAAACTTTTCAAGGTTCTCCCTGATATCTTCAGGATATTTTTCATAGCCTGATGCAACCGGGAGGGGCTCCCAGATAAAATCGTTTACAATCATCTTGCCTTTTTCATTTAAAAAATTTATATTTCTCAAACCTTCCAGCTTTTCAAATGCAAGTATATAATCGGTTTTATTTATTGAGGGGAGGGGTGAGAAAACTTCTTTACCAAACTTTATTGTTGCTATTACGTCTCCTCCGCGCTGGCTCATACCATGTACTTCACTCTTTTTTACGCTATATCCGGCTTCAAGTAAAACATCTGAGATCAGGTTGCTTGCTGTGAGGACTCCCTGCCCTCCTACTCCTGCAATGATTATTGTTTTCATTATTTTCCTCCCTTAAGAAAATCAGCAAGATTTGTATCTCTGATATGCATTTCATCTTCATTTTCAAAGTGCATCGCATCATGGGGGCAAACCTGAATACAAACAGAGCATCCGGTACAGAGGCTTGACACAATAAATGCTTTGTCATTTTTTGATGTTATTGCCGGGCACCCGAGTCTCAGACACATATTACATTTGGTACACTTATCTGGATCAACTACAGTCGGAGACCAGTTCGCTCTTTTAAATAATAGTGCACAGGGCCTTTTAACAACAATTACAGATGGCTCATCACGTTTAAGTTCTTCGCGAAGAAGTGCCCTGATCCCTTTTACATCATATCCGTCAATTTCATAAGTATGGGTTATACCAAGTCCGTCTTTTACAAGTTTTGCTATATCGATCACAGGGGCATCTTCTCCCATCAGGGTTTTTCCTGTTCCCGGATTTTCCTGATGGCCTGTCATTGCAGTTATGGAGTTGTCAAGGATTATTACAGTTGATTTCCCTTTATTATAAATTATATCCATAAGGCCTGTTATTCCTGAATGAAAGAATGTTGAATCTCCGATAACTGCAGCCTGTTTGATCTTTTTCCCCCCTTTTTCCATAGCTTTTTCCATACCCAGAAGAGCGGTTATCGAAGCACCCATATCTATTGTTGTGTCCATTGCATTCAGGGGCGGGAGAGCTCCGAGGGTATAACATCCTATGTCACCTGTCACCGTTACTTTCTGCAGGTTAAGGTTGTGGAATGTTGCCGTATGAGGACATCCCGGACATAGTGAAGGAGGCCGTTTGGGAATTGAACTAAGGTCAAACTGAGGTGTGATGTCTTTTTTTCCGAGAGCGGCAAGTATGGCATCCTCATTCATTTCTCCGCAGAGAGGGAAAACATCCTTGCCTATTATCTCTTTTTCAGGAGCAAGTCTTCTGGCAAAATTTTCCATCACGGGATCATTCTCTTCCAGAATGTATATCTTATCTACCTTTTCTGCAAATTTTAAGAACAACTTTTCCGGGAAAGGGTAGGGCATCGATACTTTAAGGAACCAGTCATCCTTAAAAACCTCTCTTCCGTTTTGGAAGGCTATTCCCGATGCTATTACACCAACTTTTGTTTTTCCCTCAATAATATAGTTATATTTAAAATCACTGCTGAATTCTTTTATTTTTTTTTGTCTTGCTTCAACTTTAATATGTTTTCCCCTGGCGATTGCAGGTAAAAGCATTGTCCTTCCGAAATCTTTTTCATAATTTACTTCAGGCGGTGTCTCTCTATCACCTGTTTCCACAGCTGATCTGGAGTGAGATATCCTTGTTGTTGACCTTAGCATAACAGGAGTATCAAACCTTTCACTGATCTTTATACCTTCAATTACCAGGTCTTTTGCTTCCTGTGAATCAGATGGCTCCAGCACCGGCATTTTTGCTGCAATGGCATAGTTTCTGTTATCCTGTTCATTCTGAGATGAATGCATACCGGGATCATCTGCCGAAATGATCACGAATCCGCCTTTGGCTCCTAAATAACTTGAGGAAAAGAAAGGGTCAGCAGCAACATTTAATCCTACATGTTTCATTGCAACAATAGCCCGGGCTCCCGTAAAAGTGGCTCCCATGGCTTCCTCAAAAGCGGTTTTTTCGTTAGAACCCCACTGGCAATATATATCTTTTTTATATTTTACAACATTTTCAAGGATCTCTGTGCTGGGTGTCCCCGGGTAAGCTGAAGCAAAAGTTACTCCTGCCTCGTATGCCCCTCTTGCGATTGCTTCATTTCCTGACAACAACTCTTTCTTCATTTTCCCTCCTGAAGATTTTTATTGTAATTTTTTTATCTGATTTGTCAAGGTGTTAATTGGAAAATTCAGTTAAAATTTTTTTAAAGAACTCTTTTACTTCTTTATCAAACCTCTTCCTGTTAAATTCTCTGCTCTTTAGACGGGCTCCTTTTCCCAGCTTTTCTCTCAATGTTTCATCATTCATTATTTTCAAAGTGAATTTGATCAGTCCCGAAAGTGAGTTAACACGAAAACCGGATATCCCGTTCTTAACTATTTCACGTTGCCCGCCTCCGTTAAAAACTATAGGAACAATATTGTTCTGCATTGATTCTCGAATGGTCATTCCGAAGTGTTCCACTTTTGCCGGGTCGCTCTGCCCTAATCCGCAGAGGTGCCAGAATATTTTTGATTCTTTATAAAGATTTTTCAGTTTTTCCCCGGAAATATTTACTTTAATCTCTATAGAGTTTGATCCATCTTCTTTTACAAGTTCCCTGATTTTTTCCAGATATGGATTGTTTTCCGGGCTACCACCAGCAAGAATAAGTTTCCAGCCTTTTGATGTTTCGGGATTTATTTCTTTCAGTTTTAAAAAGGTTTTTGCCATTTCAAACTGCTTTTTTGTCCCACCCTCTTCAAATCTTGCAACTGAGAGTATAATATTTTTTTTCTTCCCATTTTTGTATATTTCCATATCAACCGGGGGATAAATATGTTTATGGGGTTTATATTTCCATCTTTTTTCTATCCAGTGGCCTGTATATTCGCTGTTATAGATAGTATAGGTGTAGAGGTCGGAATAAAAATAACTCTCCGGACGTCTCTCCGGAAAATGACATACCATTATTGATACCGGGGATAATGGATAGACCATTTCAAGCATACCGTTATTTATGAAAATATCAAATTTACCACTCTCTCTGCTTATCCGGTGAAATGGGTTTTTTATTCTTTTTGTCACTCTGTGAGGTTCAATATGAAAAGAACCGTTTTGCTCAAACCAGGGGAGGGGAATTATTTCAATTTTTGCCGAAGTAAAATCGATACCATACCATTCTCTGAAATTTTTTAGTGTAACATTTTTATTGGAAATAATTGTTATTTCAAATTTGTCTTCAAGAGCTTTTGCAAGTGTTAAACCATACTTCTGTGCACCGCCAATAAAATGAAAAGCATGGTCATAGATTGCGAGTTTCGGTTTTCTCAGATCATTTCTGACCTCCAGGTTATAGATCAGATTCAATGTACTCCGGGTTCCATAGTTCTTATTGGCAAGGTTAATTATCTTTAAAAAATATTCACTGAATTTTCCGGTGTCTTCTTTTAAATAGAGATTGGATAATAAATTGTTTGCTTTTATTTTAAAATCTTTTTCAGATCCGGGAATATCATGTTTTCTCAATATTTCCAGGATCTTTTTATATTCCTGTTCCATTCTCATCTTTTATCACGTTAACTTCTTCTTCAAGAGTTTCGATCCTTTTGTCAGCCATTCTCAGCCTTACCAGAAGGGCATTGTTGAAAAATATGAAGTCTTTCAGAATATATAAAGGTTTTTTAAAAATAAGGCTGAAAAAAAAAGGGAAAATCAAAAAAATTTTTGTAACTTTGCTTCTACCCGGTTTCCTGTTCACGTATATTCTGGGGTCAAGTTCCTCTTTTATTCGGGAAGCTCTTTTTCCCATTTCAAAATCTATCTCTGTAGGGGTCAGGTCGTTCAGGTCAATACTGAACTTTCTATCTATCTTTTCTCCTGCAATTTTTGAGAATTTTTTTGTCTTTTCCTGTTTTTGCAGAAGTTCTTCTCTTTTTCTCTCGATAATATTTCTTATCTCAGCATTCATGAGTTTTAATGCTAACATTTCCCGTAAGTTTAGGCAATAAAAAATTATGCTGTGGTCGTACAGCATGGAGAGGTTTGTTTTGAGCTATACGCTTTGTTTTTTGTATATTTCAGGGAGGCAGAAGGAGATCAAATAAGAATTTTCACAATTACTGCAGGATATATCTGCATTTAGTTTTTCACACTTAAGGCCTTCTTCAGTTAAAAAGTTTATATTGAGTTTGCCTCCGCATTTGTCACACTCTTCTGTATAGGCAAGAGTGATATTTATTTCTCTATTGAATTTCCGGTAATTAACCTTAAAATTTTTTGTTATAAAGTTTTTTATACCTTTCCTTTTAAGATCAGTAAAGAGTTTTCTGAAAAATTTGACAGTATAATCTTTATCATTTTCTGCTAATTTTTTACCGGCTTCTGTAAACATATTTTCGGGCAGATAGTTGGCATAAGTAATTTCCTTGCTTGAAGATTCGGTTAACCAGTTTATAATATTTTTTTTTCTCAGGACACTTTTTGTAAAATATACAGCTATTC
>JBDLJQ010000029.1:0-35816 GCA_039714255.1 Acidobacteriota bacterium | reverse complement strand
TTAATTATTACATTCTGATTTTTCAACTGTATAGATTATTCCTGCAATTTTCCAATTCCCCCCGATTTTAATAAGACTGAAAGAGTCAACTCCGCAATGGCTGAATTTACCGTCAACATAAAATTTATATTCAGCCCAAAGTACTGCAATATCTTTGTGAACCAGGACCTTTGGGGAAAAGATAATTTCTCTGTATTTTTTTTTTGATTTTCCAAGGCTGCTTATCAGTTCATTAAATCCTGTGTGTTTTAATATTTTTTTGTTTCCTTTTTCTCTTATGGAAAAATTGCCGCCTTCCGGCAAAAGAATTTTTTTTGCCAGATCAGAGTCCTGATCTTCAAGAACCTTAAAAAAGTCTTTTACAACGGATATTACCTGCTGTTTTTCTGCCGGTTTAGATCCAAAGGATGCAAAGTTTAATAAAAAGAAGAGAACTATAAAAATAAATACTTTATTTAAATAAAACACTTTATTCTCATATTTCATTAGATTCTCCATGTTTTAACCTTCTTCCTGTAATTGATTCTACATTATCTGCTTTTTATTTTAAATTCAATTAAAACAAATAAAAGAATAGATAGGTGCCTGTCCCCATTTGGCTGATTATTTGATAATTTATTTATAAAGAGTTAAAACTTATATGTAAAATTTAAAAAAATGATCGGATTTTATAATAATAGTTATATTCCTGTTAAAGATATGAAGTTTTCATTAACCCACCTCTCTGCTACTCGGGGATTTGGAGCATTTGAACTGGTGATGTGCCTGAATGGAAATATATTCAGGGAAGCGGATCACCTGGACAGGCTGAAGAAAAGCCTCGATATCCTGGGGATTGAATTATTTGGAAATATTGATATTCCGGCTGTATTGCAAAACCTGATATTAAAAAATGATCTGAAAAGCCATTTGTTAAAAATTATTATTTCTCCTGCTTCCACTATTGAAAATGAGTATAATCTTAATGGCCCTGATCTTTTTGTCTGGCCGGTCTTATTTTCACTTCCGGATCCGGATCTGGTAAATAGAGGTGTAAGTGTGATAATAAGAGATCACACAAGGTTTCTACCTGAGGCAAAAACGACCAACTATACTGCTTCTGTTCATTTTCTTGGTGGTGTAAAGGGGAAATTTTTTTTTGATGTACTATTCAGAACCGGAAATGAGATAAGGGAAGCTTCCCGGTCAAATATTTTTTTAGTTAAGGGTTCAGAATTGATTACTCCCAGGGAACATATTCTGGATGGTATAACAAGAAAAGTTGTCCTTGAGGTTGCAGAAAAGGAAGGGATTAAAGTCAGGTATTCTCCATTATTGGATGATGACATAAAAAACTGTGATGAAATATTCCTGACCGGTACATCAAAAGGTGTAATGCCGGTATCAATGGTTGAAGGAAGAAAAGTTGGGAAAGGTATGCCCGGGCATGTTACAAAGTTGCTGATCCGGGAATACAATAAGTTACTTCCCTGATAGATTTTAGCCTTATAAATTTAAAATTCATAATTTTGAATTCAAAATTTATTAATTGCCTGTCCCCTTTCAATTTTGGATATGGGATTTAGGATTTAGTAAAACAAAATTAACGATTAATGACAGTCTCTTTTATTTTTTAATGATAAGTTCAATGAATTTTCGAATGACAGTGAGTGTTACTAACTAATGACAATTTATTGGTTTTAATCAAATATATATTTTTTGTTTCGGACCGAAACATCTGGTGGGACTTTGTGCTTCTCAAAATATTCATAACCTTCTTTAAGGTTTCTCCTGAATGAGTTCCATTTGGTATTTTTGTATTTTGCCAGGTTGTTATCGATCATTTTAAAGGGAAATATATGAATCCTGAAAAAGGGTTGCCCATTCTCATACGCCTTATGAATTATTGTAAAAATTTCCTCGATCCTTTTATCTGTCATTGCATAACATCCTATTGATACACAATTCCCATGGACCATTATTTCTCCTCCGGTATAACCATGAGCCCTGTCATACCGGTTTGGATATCCGATGTTAAAAGAGAGGTGATAACTGCTCCAGGGGTTCAGTTGTCCCGGCCGTACAAAATAAAATCCTTCCGGGCTTTTACTGTCACCCTCTTTTGTTTTTGTAACAATACCGCCGGAAAAGTAACAGATCCAGTATTTTTTGAATAATTTATATTTGTCCCCTTTTTTAACCCAGACCTCCAGCTCCTTTTTATCTTTGAATATCCTTAAAAAGACCGGGTTTCCCAGAGTTAACCCTTTGTTTTTAAAATCTTTTTCAAGTTTCGGAGTTAATTTTTTTATAACTTTTTTTGATCTTGAACTTTCAGGTATAGTTATACCGGAAAGGAATGTATCCTGTATAAGAATTAAGAGAATAAAAAATATCAGGAATCCAGGTTTTTCCTTTAAATTAATCAGGTTTACTTTTTTCCTGTAATTCATCTTCAAGTTTATGGTAGTCGATATTGTCGTTAATTAGTAACGGATAGATCATTAAACATATCCATGCATCAGTTGCTGCATAGGTCTTCTGTTTTTCGGAAAGGATCTCTTTTGCCCAGTTTGTGGTCTGTGATGTTTTAACAAGCCTTTTGTTCAGATATCTTGCTGTAAGCCCCCTTGCCCCTGTCTGGATTATACCTTTCCCCTTTGCAATAGTGCCCAGATCGATCAGCCCCTCAAGAGTGGTTCCGTTAAATCCTTTGAGTTTAGTGATATCATGAGCGAGCCCGATACCGATCTTTTTTACTTTTTTTGAAACAAGCAGGGGTTTGATATGGGGATAGATCCCGTTTCCATTTACCTGGAACAGGTATGCTGTGTCAAGAGTAGCAATTTGTATTAGCGAAATGGGATGAGAAACACCGGGCCTGAATGAAGGTTTGCTCTCTGTATCAAATCCCAGTAATTGTTCCTTTTTAAGTTTTTTTACAATTTGTTCAGCTTCATCTTCTCTGTTAATAAGTTTAACCTCACCGTTAAATTTTATAATTGAGAGCGAATTTATAAAATCTTTGCTTAATCTGTTCTTTTCAATAAGTTCCACGAATTATTGTCGGGATATTTATCCCAGCTTTCTCCTGTAGTCTTCGATAATGTCAGAATATATAGAAAACTCTGATGTCAGTTCCTTGACCTTTCCTTTAATAGCCAGTAGCTCACTCTCATTTGAATAATTTTTCAGGGCTTCAACGATCAGTTCCGCAACTTTTTTCATTTCTCCCTCTTTCATTCCTCTGGTTGTAAGGGATGGTGTTCCGAGCCTTATCCCGGAGCTTACCATAGGAGGGTTTTGATCAAATGGAATAGTATTTTTGTTTACAGTGATCCCTGCAATATCCAGCGAAGTTTCGGCATCTTTACCTGTTATATTTAAGGGAGTGACATCAACAAGCATAAGGTGGTTATCTGTCCCACCCGATACGATCCTCAATCCTTTATTTTTCAATTCTTCTGCAAGCACGGAGGCATTTTTTACAACTTGTTTCTGATAATCTTTAAAGTCATCTTCCATGGCCAGTTTGAAGCAGACAGCTTTTGCCGCTATAACATGTTCCAGCGGGCCGCCCTGGATCCCCGGAAAAACAACTTTACGCAATTCTTTAAGATAGCTTTTTTTGGAAAGGATCATTCCTCCTCTCGGGCCTCTGAGTGTTTTGTGAGTTGTGGAAGTAACAAAATCTGCGTATGGGACAGGTGACGGGTGGACGCCTGCAGCAACCAGCCCTGCAATATGAGCCATATCAACCATTAATATTGCTCCTACAGAATCTGCAATACTGCGGAACCTTTCAAAATCAATAAATCTGGGGTAAGCAGATGCCCCGGCAACTATCAGTTTCGGTTTATGTTCCTTTGCAAGAGATTGAAGTTTTTCATAGTCAATTTGTTCAGTCTCTTTGTTTACACCGTAAAACACAATATTATATAATTTCCCGGTAAAATTGAGTGGATGTCCATGTGAAAGATGGCCTCCATGTGAGAGGTCCATTCCAAACATTGTATCGCCTGGTTCAAGAACTGTCATATAAACACCCATATTGGCCTGGGTTCCTGAATGGGGTTGGACATTAGCATAATCAGCACCAAAAAGTTCCTTTGCCCTTGTAGTGGCAAGTTTTTCTGAAATATCTACATTTTCACAACCACCGTAATACCTTTTCTTTGGATATCCTTCGGCATATTTGTTAGTTAATACAGACCCCATGGCTTCCATTATTCCGTTAAGAACAAAATTTTCCGAAGCTATCAATTCAAGGTTTTCATTTTGTCTTACTGTCTCTTTTAAGATCACTTCTGCAATTTCCGGGTCCAACTGGAAAATATCTTTATTTAGCATTTTTAACTCCTGGTTTTATTTAAATTTTTTTTCTTCCACTTCTTTTGTAAGATAATCGAGCCTCTCCTGGTGTCTTCCGCCTTCAAAAGGGGTCTTCAGCCAGACCTCTGTTATCCTGACGGCTTTCTCTTTATCAATAACTCTTGCACCCATGTTTAATACATTGGAATTGTTATGCCTTCTCGACATCTCTGCACTGTATTCATCCTGGCACAGGGCGGCTCTGACATTTTTATGTTTATTTGAAACCATTGACATCCCGATCCCTGAACCGCATATTATTATTCCCCGTGAGTTTTCCGGATCCTTTGAAACAGCATCTGCCCCTTTTGCTCCATACTCTGCCCAGTTTGATCTTTCATTATTATAGACCCCTTCATCCGAAATATCGTAACCATTATCCTTGAGATATTTCCTGATGTGTTCTTTTAGTTCAAATCCTGCATGATCTGAAGCCAGATAAATTTTCATTGCTGTTTTCCGTTATGTAATAGTTATTTTTAATACAAATTGTTGAAAATGTCAATAAGAGGAGGCTTTTGAAATTCTTAAAGTGCCTGTCCCCATTTTCCATTTCCACCGCTTTGCAATGGGTGCCTGTCCCCATTTTCCATTTTTTATTTTATAAATGCTTTTTTAATATCCTTTATGATTTCTACTCCATCAGCAACGGAATCTCCGATGAATACTATGATATATTTTCCTGCACTGTATATATTTAAATAATTCCCCTTTTTATCTTTTATGATCATGCTTTTCTCAGGTTTTGTAATCACTGAATGTTGACTGGACTCTGAAAGATATAAAGTTGCCTGTTTGTAGATATTCTCCCCTTCTTCAATATTGGGATATCCGAAAACAAAAAAACGTCTTTCCTTATAAACGGCAGTTACACATTTTTTCACCTTAAAAATATCATCTGTGGAAAAATTGTAGATATTAAACAGGCCTAGGTTTCCTTCGAGATACTTTAATTCATTTATACCTTTTACATTCAATAGCTTTGTAATTGAAGGCCTTGCGCCCCCCTCTTTTATCCTTTCCGCTATTTTCCCTGCAATGGAAATAATTATATCAGTGGTTTCCTTATCTTCATCAAATCCTGTAAGAGTTACAAGATAATTCCCCTTCCAGAAGTTAAGGTAATATCCTTCCAGCGAAGAGTCATTCCCAATATTGACATTTTTCCCCGGCCCTGCTTTGAATGTATATATCCCATAAGCAGATGAATGGTTTTCCATCTCATATATCTCTGCATTTACCGGTTTATACCCGGTTTTTTTGTATACTCCTGAAGTTACTTCCCTGAAACCGTATTCATGATATATTTCCGCACCGCCGTTTATGAAAAGAAACAGATCATCTCCCCGGTATTTTTCAATATTTTTTGAAAGTTCCCACCCATTTACCCTCTCAGGAAGTAATTGTAAAGATAAATCTTTGTCCTTACTAAAACCGGTAACAACAAAAACAACAATAAAAAGGAGGCATTTCAGAGTTTTTCTGTCCATTTTTTCTTACTCCGGCGAGAAATTCTTCAGGTTTTAAGTTCCGATATTTTCAGTTTTTTCAGGTTCATGCTGCCTAATCCGTGCTCATGTGCTTTGTTTATCATTATTATATCCTTCGGATCGAGGCCCCACAGCATACAGCAGTATGAATCAATAGCAACCCTGTCTGTCCCTGCAACTACTTTTTTCGGCCTGAAAATCTTTCCGGGCCCGAAGGGGCCGTTAGTGATAATGAACTCTGTTGCATCAACGATGGACAGGTCAGGTTTTAAAATGGTGTTTAGATCTGCTATTGACTGATCAAGATGAGTTATACTGTTCAGATTTGTCTTCCAATCCGGCTTGTGAAATGTTCTGTTGCTCTTTGGAGAATTCAAACCCATCATATTCTTAAGAGTACCGGTAAATTTGTTGCCTGCATGGTCTTTTGTAATAGGGAGGTTAATAAAGATGTCATTGTTGAATAATTCTTTCATGATTCGTGCTTCTTTCAGGGTTTTCCCCAATGGGACCGGTGTCGGCCGGAAAAATGATTCATCTCTCAGGTTGACAATTTTAAGATTCCCTCCACCACGTTTTACTGCATCCTTCAGCCCTGTACTCTCCCAGTTCTTTTCCGGCAGCCATGAGATAAAATTAACTTCAGCTGCACCAGCCTCGATACACATTTTTGAGACTGCCTCAGCAATATAGGGTGAAGTGAAGGCTCCCGGATTGTTCCTCTGCGGGTTTGCCAGCACTGCAACTTTTGATCCTTTTTTCACGAATCTTTTCATCCCCCCTAGAACTTCTACTGCTTTAACAGTATTGGTATAATAGTTTTCACCGGAAACTATGGAAATATCCGGAACATCCCTGCCGAAAAGGTGAAAAAGTCTGCCGAGCCCTCCTGTGAAGAGAGATATTGTACCCATTACGGCACTTTTTTTTATAAAAGTTCTTCGACCCATTCTTTTTTTCATGTTACCTCCATTTTTTGCTAATATTCCCGATAATAATAAAAAATTAAAAAAAACACAATAATCGGTCAAAAACAGTATAAAAGTGAGTCCCCGGTTTGACTTAAATGTTCAATTACTTTATACTAGTCAACTTAAATTAGATTTTTATTTTTGTTCGCAAAACAAGGAGGAACAAATGCGTAATGCGCTGATAATGGGAGCTGCCGGTAGGGATTTCCACAATTTTAATTTGTATTTCAGAGAGAATAAAGAGATCAATGTTGTTGCTTTTACAGCAACCCAGATTCCTGATATTGAGGGGAGAAAATATCCCGGTGAACTTGCAGGAGAACAATATCCGGACGGAATTAATATTTATCCTGAAGAAGACCTTTTAAAATTAATTGAAAAATTCAATGTGCAGGATGTATATTTTGCTTATAGTGATGTACCTTATAATTATGTTATGGACAAATCTGCTGATGTTATGAAAGCAGGAGCAAATTTTATACTTTTAGGCCCTGGTGAAACAATGGTTGAAAGTGTGAAACCGGTTGTGTCAGTTTGTGCTGTAAGGACAGGATGTGGAAAGAGTCAGACCACCAGAAAAGTAGGTGCTATACTTCAGGAAATGGGGTATAAAGTTGCTGCTATCCGCCACCCGATGCCTTATGGTGACCTTGTAAAACAGAAAGTTCAGAAATTTGAGACAATTGAAGATCTGAAAAAGCATGAATGTACTATTGAAGAGATGGAAGAATATGAACCCCATATCAGGAGTGGTATAACGGTTTTTGCAGGTGTTGATTATGAGGCAATTTTAAGAGAAGCCGAAAAGATCGCAGATGTAATATTGTGGGATGGCGGGAACAATGACCTTCCTTTTTATAAATCTGATCTTGAGATCGTAGTTGCAGATCCTCACAGACCTGATCATGAACTTTTGTATTATCCCGGCGGTGCAAATTTTAAGAGAGCCGATGTTATTGTTATTAATAAAATTGATACTGCTGATCTTGATGATATTATCCAGGTCAGGGAAAATATATTTGAATTCAATCCCAATGCTGTTGTTGTGGACGGTGCTTCTCCACTATATGTCGAGGGAGGGGAAAAGATCAAGGGAAAAAAAGTACTTGTAATTGAAGACGGTCCTACATTGACCCATGGTGAAATGAAGTATGGAGCAGGGATAATGGCAGCAAATAAGTATGGTGCTGCAGAGCTTGTTGATCCAAGGCCCTATGCTGTGGGTACAATTGCTGAAACATATGAAAAATATCCGGAAATAGGAATATTACTTCCTGCTATGGGTTACGGTGAGCAACAGATGAAAGATCTTGAAAAAACAATTAATAATATAGAAGCTGATCTTGTGATCATTGCAACCCCTATTGATCTTGGAAGGATTGTGAATTTTAAGAAACCCACTGTAAGAGTAAGTTATGATCTGGAAGAAATTGGAACTCCTACACTTACAGAGATCTTATCCAATCATCCGAAACTGAAAAAGTAATTTATCTTAGAAGAGCCTTCCGTAAAGGTTTTTTTAGCTATATGGAGAAGAGATGAAAAATAAATTAGCCCTTATTGCATTTGGCGGTAATGCCATGCTTGCTGCAGATGAGAAGGGGACTGCCAGGGAACAATACAGGAATGCAAAAAAAGCTGCAAGCCTTATGGTTGATATTGTTAAGAAAGGTTATGAACTGATAATAGTTCATGGAAATGGCCCCCAGGTAGGTAACATTCTTTTACAAATGGAATCCGGATCAAATATTGTTCCCCCTTTTCCGCTTGATGTTTGTGATGCAATGTCAGAAGGCAGTATGGGATATATGCTTGAGAAAGCTATATTAAATGAATTAAGAAAACAGTCGATAGATAAAGAAGTTGTAACACTCCTGACTCAGGTTATTGTTGATAAGGAAGATAAAGCATTTATGAATCCTACCAAACCTATCGGCCCCTTTTACAATGCTTTCAGGGCAAAACAATTGAAAAAAGAAAATAAATGGAGTATGGTTGAAGACGCAGGAAGAGGGTTCAGACGTGTGGTTCCCTCACCCAAACCGATAGATATAGTCCCGAAAAGGGCTATCAGAGCAATGGTGGAGAAAGGTATCATCGTTATTGCTGCTGGCGGAGGAGGAATTCCGGTGTTTATAAATTCTCTGGGATATGTGGAAGGGGTAGAAGCCGTAATTGACAAAGATTTTGCCTCATCATTGATCTCAAAGGAAGCAGGAGTCGACCTGTTTATAATTTTAACCGGTGTTGACCGGGTTGTTGAAAATTTCGGCAAACCTGATGCAAAACCACTAAAAGTACTGGATATTAAAAAAGCCGGTAAAATGATGGAAGAGGGGCAGTTCCCCCCCGGTTCAATGGGACCGAAGATTGCTGCTTCAATTGATTATATCAACAGCGGGGGAAAAGAGGTAATAATAACAACCGCTGAAAAATTAAGAGCGGCACTGATTGGAAGGTCCGGAACCCGGATCGTTAAAAATGAAAATCAGTGAAAGGAGTTTAAAGTGGAAATCAATATTAATATTGAAGATGTGGATATAAAGTTTTTACTCGATTTTTTAAAAGGAAAAGATTCTCCTGTTAAAATAGAAGAAATTGCCAGAGAACTTGCACTGTTTAAAACTGTAAAGAACAGAGAAGAGAGGGTAAAGGTCTATGACCCCCGGTGTGATTATAAAGCGGGCGATCTGATCTATAAGGAATACAAGGGTAAAATCCCCGTAGGATCAAAAAAATATGTTGAACTGGAGCGGGGGGTTGTACTGAAGGTTGTTGATGTAAGAAGCAGGTTTAAAGATGAGATAAAACTGATCTATGAGGGAACCTCTGCTTATAAAAAGTATACTGATTACTTAAAAAGACAAAAGATCGAACTTCTGCTGCCTCATAAAATGAGCAAGCCATGTACTAAGATAGAATACCTTGAACCTGAAAAGGATCCAAGGATGTTTTATGATCCAATGCTGGCAAGAGATTTTGCCAATCTTAAAAAAAAGATGATCATAGCCATTAATAAACATTCTGAAATTGCTTCAGCTGGTGATAGTGCGGTACTTATAAAAAATATGAAGCTCCTGGATAATGAAATATTTAACAAGATAAGAGATTTCCTTAAAGATAGCGGTAAATCAGAAAGTACGGAGTTCCTGGTAGAAAATTTTGTAAAAATAAAACCAACAGATGAAGATTTTGGTTCATTTTGTTTTTCATTAAACTATAGAATGAAA
The DNA here is from genome assembly GCA_039714255.1 of Acidobacteriota bacterium. Classification (GTDB taxonomy): domain Bacteria; phylum Acidobacteriota; class Aminicenantia; order UBA2199; family UBA2199; genus UBA647. Next base: position 25,775 of record JBDLJQ010000029.1, on the reverse strand, counting down.
AATGATTATAAGATAGATTTTCAGCAGGTTAACTATGAAGGATGGGGAAAATGGAACCTGATCTCAGTTATATACTATATGAAGAAAAATTCCATTATCAGCGAGATGAATCCCTTTTTGGGAAAGATAAAGATCGAAGATAAAAAAGGGCTGAACCAGTTAAGAAAAAAGCTTGAAGATGAAATCTTTGACGAAGATAACACAAAATACTATTTAACTCAGAGAGAGATCTATGCCGGTGCACTCAGGCTCAGGCAGGGTGTATATGAGATTGATGAATCGATAGAAGTAGAACTGGTAGATGAGATGACAAAAAAGACATATACCGGTTATCTTTACAGCGATTCTTTGCTTTTAATGGGGCTTAAAGACATTTTTGACCAGTATAAAGTATTGCAGGGTTCAATTCTGACACTGCAGCAAAATGAAGGAAATGTATTTTTCTTCAGTATCAGAACCACAAAAAAAGGTACTATATCTGACAAGATAGAATATGATGCTTCAAGGAATATTTATGTCTCAACTGAAGAGAAGATTGCTTCACAGGTTTTTGTAAACAAGTCGATTTATCTTGAAAATGATGTTTTTAAGGGCCTTGAAGAAAAAATAGATATGTTCAGGGAAAGTGATAGCTTTAATGAACTTGTTAAAAGGGTCATTCTTGCATTTGGAGTAAAAGAACGGAATTATGAGATCCATATTTTAAAGCTCTATCATATTCTGGACCTGATATCTCCGGTAAGGCTTAGAACTGTTATTGAACTCCTGCTGGGAAATCCGGAATTTATTCCTTCGGAAAAACTGCATGGTGTCTTTTATCTTGATTCCAACTCTATTGTGGAAATAGAACAGGAAGTAGAAAAGAGTAAAGAAGTGTTTATATCACAATCCCAGATAGAAAAAGAGGAGAGCAGGAAAAAGAGAATTGATGAAGAGAAGAAAGTTAATGATGAGATCAAACAGATAAGAGAGGAAAGAAAGAGAAAAAGAGAAGAGGAAATGAGGAAAAAGGAGGAAATAGAGAAGGATAGAGAATTGGAACTGAAAAAAGCATCAGCTCCTCCTGCTGGAAAACCAGAGAGAACAATAAGGAAAAAGGCTGAAAAAACTTCAAGTGAAGATGTTTTCCCCGAACCTGAAAAAACGGTTAGAAAAGCCGCTCCAAAGAAAAAAGTTGAAAAAGATCCTTTTAAGGAAAAAGAGCAAAAAGCACCTAAAAAAACAGTAAAAAAATCTGAAGATGATAAAATGGACCTTGAAGATCTGAAAAGTGAAATGGAATTGATTAAACTGAAGGAAAAGGTTAAAGAGAAGAAGAAAAAACCTGCGAAAAAAGAAGAAGTTAAAAAGGTAGCATTTAAAGATGACGGTGGATTTGGCGGGATATTTGCATCAAAACTTGAGGATGTAGTTACTAAGGAAGAAAAACCGAAAGGAAAAAAACAGAAAAAATGAAGATCTTATTCTCTCATTGGATGAGAGAACTTGATTCTGAAGCTATAAATAAAATAGGTATACCTTCAATTGTTCTAATGGAGAATGCCTCCAGAGGTTGTGCCGCTTCTTTGCGGATGGAATTCCCTCTCAAAGTTTATAAACATGTTCTTGTTGTTGCAGGCCCGGGAAATAACGGAGGTGACGGAATTGCAACAGGCAGGATCCTGGCCCAATGGGGATATAGTGTAACCTTCCTGCTGGCCACAGAACCTGCAAAACTTAAGGGAGATCCGGCTGTAAATTTAAAAATTATAGAGAATCTCGGTTTTAAAATAAATATTCCGGAAAATGGAGAATCTTTCAGCTCTATTCTTTCACGATATTCAAAGGAAGATACATTTATTGTTGATGCACTATTCGGAACCGGATTAAAAAGGCCGGTGGAAAGTGGAAAATATTCAGAAATTATTAAAAGAATAAATAATTCAGGCTTCCGGACAGGCTCAATTGATGTTCCATCCGGATTATCTGAAGAGTTTGCACCTGTTGATGATAATGTTATTTCTCCCGATGTAACAATTACTTTTCAGTCATTGAAGATTCTGCATCTTTTTCCTGATGACAGAGAGAGGTGTGGGAAAATAATTGTAAGGGATATCGGAATTCCTGTTGATCTGCTTAATGAAAAAAAATTCTATGTGGAACTGATCACTCCGGAATATATTAAAACCCTCTTCGGAAAGAGAAGAACCGGCACCCATAAAGGTGATATGGGCCATAATCTTGTTATTGCAGGATCTGCTGAAAAACCGGGAGCAGCTATACTTTCCTCAATTGCAGCCCTGAGGGCCGGTGCAGGACTAACAACATGTGCAATTAGCCCTGTTAACAGAGACCTTATAATTGAATCTTACCCGGAACTTATGACACTGATATATGAAGAGAATAGAGAAATATTGGAACAGATTGATCAATTTGATGCGATCCTGGCAGGCCCGGGAATGGGGACAGGCAAAGGTGTATTTCCCCTGGTGTCTTCAATACTGGAAAACTCTGCATCCCCGATAATACTTGATGCAGATGCTATAAATGTTCTGGGGAAAAACAGGGAACTTTTAAAGAAAAAGAGAAATTTCCCTTTGATCCTGACTCCTCATCCGAAAGAGTTCTCCAGATTGTCCGGGGAAACAGTGGGGGATATCCTTAATGATCCTGTCAGGATACTCAGAGAATTTTCAATGGAATATGGCTCTTATGTTATCCTTAAGGGACATTATTCTATTATTTCTACCCCCTCAGGAAGAGTATTTGTCAACCAGTCGGGCAATGCAGGTATGGCAACTGCTGGAAGTGGTGATATATTAGGTGGTATTGTTACAGGACTTATTGCCCAGTTCGGGCAGAAATTACCTGTTGAACAGATCCTTTGTGGTGCAGTATTTATTCATGGATTTGCTGGAGATATTGCAGTAACAAAAAAAGGTGAGGCCGGATTGATCGCTTCGGATATCCTCGAAGCGCTACCGGAAGCATATCTGAATATAAATGAGTTTAAATCTAAATTCCAATTCTCCTGACGAAACGTTCAGGATCGGAGAAAAACTGGGAAAATTACTTAAAGGAAGAGAAATAATTTTTCTTTCAGGAGATCTGGGAGCCGGGAAAACCCTGTTAACAAAAGGGTTGGGTAAAGCCATTGGTATAGATCCCAGAGAAATAGTAAGCCCGAGTTATACCATAATGAATATTTATGACGGAAAGTTCAGATTGTACCACATTGACCTGTATCGTATTGGAGACAGTATAGATGAAGCAGTTCCGGAGATTGATGACAATCTGAATACAGGCATCATAGTTGTGGAATGGGCCAGATTCATAAAAAAATATTATTCCGGAGAAAACAATATTATAGATATTGAAATTAAAGTTAAAGCAGATTCTGATTCAGAAAGATCTGTTTCGCTTTCTTCAGAATCAGATCTTTTAAAAGGCCTTTTATCGGACCTTTAGAGTATCACCTGCCCTGTATTTAGACATGGCCATATTATCTTTTACAACTATATCGAAATAATATTTTCCTTTTTCCTTATATTTTACAGGAATTTTAAAAATAATATTCTTTTTTTTTAGGATATTATTTTTTGTGTCTGAGATATTTCTCTTAGTTTTTAACTCATCTATCTTAATATAATTTTTATAAACATAGACCTTAATATCAAATGAAGCAGACATATTAGCCTCATCCTCATCAAAGCTTATCCTTTCTACAGGGATTTTTATACTGATATTTTCTTTGTCAACTGAGGATTTGAATCTGAGCCTGTATTTTGTCTTTATCTTGGAATTGTCCATGATCGTGATCTTTGCAAGATCCACAGCTGTTAGGAGTGCTGCAGGTATTTTTGCAAGTTTAAAGTTTCCAAAACCGTTCGTATCGGTAAACACAAGGTATAATTGAAATCTATAGTAAAACCACCTTTCCATGGGGAGCCTTTTAGTTGTCTCAAGCCTTCCTGCCCTGTTGACCCTGTCCATTTCACCGAATTCTCTTCTGTCAGGTATGCCAAGCTGAAGAACTATTCTTCCCCGTTGGGTATTCCACCCTGAACCTTTTCCTTTTCCCTCGAGAAACCATCTGTTTGCAAATGTTATCCTCTCTTCAAATGATATTTTTGCTTCATTCTCATTATTATCAGGAGTTGGATCTCTTTTTTCCCAGAATTCTTTGATAAAAATCTCTTTAGAGGCTTTGTCAGGAAGGTGTTTGTAGATCTGCTTTTCATTCCTGGTCATTATGAATCTGGCCTTCCTGAAAAAATCATCAAGTGAATCAGGAGTTTTTTTTGTTTTATATTTCTGTTTCCCTCCCACAGATACTGCCATAATTAATAACATTACTATTACTAAGATCTTCTTCATGTTTATCTCCGTTATCTGAAATAAATATTTAATCCTATATTAAATGTCAGTCCGCTCAGGTCAAGTTTTTCAAATCCTTCAAAAAATGATGATAATGTACCTTTCAGATAATGGTATTTTGCCTCAAATGATATCCCCATATATCTTTTAAATCTGAAAATGAACCCACCCCTGGCATTGAAACCCAGAGAATATTCGGATGTATCGGCAAAACCTTCATTTACCGAGCCGTATTCAAAATCAATGAAATCACCCCATTGTTCATACTTCCATGAATATATTCCCGCACCGCCGCCAAAAAACGGGATAAATACCCTCCTGAATCCCAGTGGATATAATTTAAAATTAAAATCCAGAGATGTAATACTCAGATACATGTTTTGATATATCGGTGAGTCATCGTCATAAACAAATTCACTGTATTGTGAAAATACAGATTGAGAATATGTCCCGGCTTCCAATGTTACAGACAAATTCTTTCCCATGAAATGTTCGTACTCTATTCCATACCAGAGATCCATCATGTCTTCTTTCTGGAATACCAGGTTCTCCATGTTAATATCCCAGAGGTCTGAAGCCAATACAGGGGAAAACAAACCAACCTTAAAATTGAGACTTCGGCTGTTCAATGAAGGCAACCCCGATAGCAATAGTATTATAATTAAAATAAATGTCTTTTTCATTTTAACCTCCAATAACTTAAAGCAATTTAAATGCCAATATATAAATGGAGATTAGCAAAAAAATGTCCTCTTTCTGGTACAGAGGATCTTTATTTTAAAGCTTTAACTATCTTATCTTTCCCCGGAACAGAGTTAAATCTCTTTATTTCAGCACCATCTTTGAATACTATTATCGTGGGAACACCAAGAACGAAATATTTCATGGCTATGGAAGGATTTTCCGTAACATCAACTTCAAATGCACTGATATTCTTGTCACTATTCTCCTCTAAAATCTCACCCAGTAAAGGTGGCACTTTTTTACATGGGGCACAGCCGGGAGAACTGAAATCAATTATTACATAATCATCAGAAGCTATCTTCTCATCAAAAATATTTTCTCCGATCTTTTCCATATTTATTCCTCTATCAGTTTTTTGATCTTTTCCCTGATCTTGTCCGGACTTCCGGAGCCGATCTTGATATGGTCTACATTTCCTTTTTTATCTATAAAGATCATTGTAGGAATCCCTGAGATTTTGTATGAATCAAAATCTGTACCTTCATTTGAAATTGCTACAGGGTAATTTATATTGGTTCTGGTTACATAACCTTTTACAAGGGATATCTCTTTATCTTTATCAACTTTTCCCACATTTTCTATGTCATCACGGTATGATCCGTAAAGTTTTGTAAATCCTATCACAACGAGTCCGGAATCTTTATATTTTGCATATTCTTCAAGAAGAACCGGTATCACTTTTCTGCAGGGTGAGCACCAGGGGGCCCAGAAATCTATTATGACCACTTTACCCTTCAGTTTTTCCAGTTCAAGTGATGGAGAATTTATCCATGTTTCTGCTGATATCGGGGGTGCAGTTTTGCCCAGGAATTCAAGTTGTGCAAGCTCTGATTCCAGTGATTTTTTTCCTCTCGGGTCTGTAGTTTCGGAGAGTCCTTTCTTTAAAATCTCCCTGGCTTTTTCAAGGTTGTTTTCTTCTTTTTCAATTGATGCAAGATTAGTATAGAACATTGGCCTGTATCTCTTGAATTTTTCGGGGAGGTTTTTGCTATCAAGAAGTTTGTTTGTATATTCTCTTCTTTTATCCTTATCAGAAAGTTCGAATGAAAAATTTATAAAAATACTATATATATCTTCATCTTTTGCCAGGCCCGGTTCAATATCCTTAAAGATGCTGTATGCTTCATCAAATTTTTCTTTTCCGATCAGGATCATGGTTTTGGTCTTTTTTGCATCCGGGAGCATTTTTCCGTCATTTTCTATTACAGGATCAATTTTTGCTTCAGCATCATCAAACTTTCCCATCTGGAGAAGGATCCTGGATTTTAATATTTCCAGGCCGTCTGTTTTTGCTGATCCGTTATATTTTGAAAGTAGAGTGTCAAGTTCTGCATTCTTCTCTTTTTTAAAAGTTAAATATTCTTTATATGATTTTATATTTTTTTCTTTTTCTTTGGATTTTGTTTCAAGGGTTGTAAAATCTCTGGTCATGTTTGTCAGGTCCTTGCTACCTGTATCTCCACAGGAAACTATGAAGAGTGCCAATATTAATATAATTGATAATTTTTTGTACATTTCTTTCTCCTAATTTTTTTTTTGATATACTATTTTAACATAGAACTTATATGTAACCAAACCGGAAATGTTCAAGCTCTGAACTTGATCGATCTTTCAATTATTTCAAAGGTTGCGGGGAGGTTTTCACCCATTTCCCCGTCATATTCAAATTTAACATCTTCTTCTGAAAAGACTTTTACTTTCCTGGCCCTGATGATCTCAACCTTGGGATGAGTTTCTATGGTTCCATTGTATAAACGTAAAGAGTTTCTGATTATCTCAAATTTTTTCATATCCTTGACAAGGACAATATCAAAAAATCCATCGTCAACTTTTGCGTTGGGCGATATTATCATACCGCCGCCGAACATTCCACCATTTGCAATTGCTCCGATAAGATAATTTCCTGATATTTCCCTTTTGTCATCAATTAGAATTCTGACACTTTTGCTATTATAATTTTTTATTGTTGTCAACAGGCCTTTATAGTATGATAGAGGGCCTCTCTTTGCAGAAGGGATGTTCTCCAGGTTCTTAATAACATCAGCACCCAGGCCAAAATCTGCAATATTTATAAAGTATCTCTGTTTTTTCAGGCCTGTCGGATCTGAATAGGTGATCCTGCCAACGTCGATCTTTTTTCTATTGGAATTTTTTATCAACTCTACAGATTTTTTGAAATCCCTGGGTATCTTGAGATACCGGATAAAATCAGATCCTGTCCCCGAAGGGATTATCCCGAGGGATGCTTCTTCATTTATTATAGATTTGGATTTTTCTGAAAAAAATCCGTTGGTTATTTCATTTAATGTGCCGTCTCCCCCGATGCCTATAATCAGGTTGAATCCGTCGTGTAAAAGTTCCCTTGCGATCTCTGTTGCCTGGGTAGGTTTCTCTGTGAAAATATATTTAAATTCCTTGAAATAATATTTGATGGCCGTACGAATATTTTCCCATCTCTGTTCGGTCTTCCCGTGAGCTGAAAAGGGGTTTACAATAACATGAACTTTTTCCATTTGTCAGCCAGATATAAACTTAGTCAAATATTTCAACTTTTGTGTCTGAATTAACAGGAGGAGAATCTGAGATCATCAAACGTCCGTTTTGTGTTTTATATTTAAATATCTTTGTTTTAGCTCTGGCATAGCTTGTGCTTGAAACCGGGAGCCCCATGAACTTTCGTACTTTTCTAATATAATTTTTTGTTTCCCTGTATGGAGGAACTCCTTTATATTTTTTTACTGCTTCCTCTCCGGCATTATAAGCTGCAAGGGTTTTTGTCAGATCATTATTGTATCTATTGAGGAGATATTTCAGATGTTTTACTCCACCCTCAAGGTTCTGGTCGGCATTATACCGGTTCGATACACCATATCCCTTTGCGGTTTTTTTCATAAGCTGCATGATGCCTACAGCACCTTTCTTTGATTTTGCAAAAGTGTTGAATCCTGACTCTGCCCTTGCTACTGCGATAATAAGGCTTTCTGATACGCCATGTTTTTTTGAAAGGTCTTTTATTTTCATGTGATAATTATAAGGAACAGATGTACTGAAAGAAGAACTTAAATATTTTACAGCTGGTTTTCCTGAATTTCTGTAAACACCGGGACTATTGGTGAGGCTTATACTTCCGTCTTTATTCTGACGTACGATTATTTCTCCTGAAACAATAAAATGGAGAAACAATAGTGTAATAAGGAGAATTAAAGATCTGATCTTCATTTTATTTTTCCAGCAAAATTTCTTTTACTTTCTCTTTAAAAAGTTCCGGATCACTTATAGTAATGCCTCCGGCCTGTGCAAAATCGGCTCTTCCGCCTCCGCTTCCCTCTACCAAAGATGCAATTTCCTTAATAATAGTACTTGCATTGAATTTTTTTGTCAAGTGTTCATGGATTGAGATCACTATAGCCGATTTGTCCTCTAAATTTGTAGAAAGAACTGAAATCCCCCTGCTTTTCCTTGCAAGTTCATCTGAAACGGAACTTAACCCTTTCCTTTCAACCCCATCCAAATGCTCAATTGAATAGCTTATTTCTCCTGAAGTTATGCTATTCTCTAAAATTCCTTTTGTATCAATTTTCGGGATTTTTTTATCGGTTTTACCTGATTTTTCAAGTTCTTTGAACGATTTTTCCATATTTGAGAGAAATTTATAAAGGTTTTCACCCTTTTGCTTAAAGTGTGATTCCAGTTTGTTAAATGAGTTGAAGGCTTCTGAGATATAACGGTTTCCCGCTTCACCGGCTACCGCTTCGATCCTCCTGACCCCGGAAGAGATAGATGACTCGGATAAGATCTTAAAATATCCTATCTCACCTGTTTTTTTCAGGTGGTTACCTCCGCATAACTCCTTTGAAAAATCTTCCATAGTGACAAGTCTGACCTTATGGGAATATTTTTCTTCAAATATTGCAATAGCTCCTCTCTTTATCGCATCTTCATATGATGTTTCTTCAGTTGTTATCTCAAGGTTTTCCCGAATTTTATTGTTGATTATATTTTCGATCTGTTCGAGCTCTTTTTTGTCCGGTGATTTATAATGGGTGAAATCAAATCTGAGCTTTTCAGGCCCTACATATGATCCGGACTGTTTTACATGAAATCCCAGAACCTCTCTTAAAGCTGCATGGAGCAAATGGGTGGAAGAGTGGTGGATCGCTGTGTTCTGCCTTGTTTTCCTGTCCACCTTCAGCCTTATACTATCTCCGGTTTTGAATGAACCACTCTCAACCTCTATAAAGTGCAGATGGCCTCCTGAATTGTTCTTCAATGTATTTACAATAGTACAAAATGCATTCTCATTTTTAGCTATACCAATATCCCCCTTCTGCCCTCCTGATTCTCCGTAAAAAGGTGTCCTGTCAAGAATAATTATACCTTTTTCTCCGGCGGATATTTTTTCTGTTTCTATATTATCTGAAAAAACTGCTGTTATCTTTCCTTCATCTTCAAGGGAATCATAACCTGTAAAGACAGATTTCTCAGTGTCCATTTTTCCCTTGAATTTATCCCCGCTTCCTTTTGAAGCAAGGTGTTTCCTTGATTGGTCCTGCTGCTTTGTTAATTCTTTATGAAAACCTTCAATATCGATCTTTATGTTTTTTTCATTTGCCAGGTCAATAGAAAAATCGAGTGGAAAGCCATATGTGTCGGAAAGTTTGAATATTTCTGTACCCGGGATTGTTTTCTTACCCTTCTCGATCGTATTTAACATTAACTCTTCAAATCTTTTTAAACCATTCAACAGGGTTTTATCAAATCTATCCTCCTCGGAGGTTATTACTTCAGCAATGAATTTTCTGTTATGTTCAAGTTCGGAATATGAATCTTTCATTATCTCTATTACAGATGGAACAAGTTCATACAGGAACCTTCCCTTCAATCCCAGTGATCTTCCATGCTTGGAAGCACGTCTTAAAAGCCTTCTCAGAATGTAGCCTCTTCCTTCATTTGAAGGCAATACGCCGTCAGAAATAAGAAAAGATAGTGCTCTTACATGGTCAGCTATAACATTAAGGCCAACTTTAAAATTTTCATTTTTCGGATCTATACCGGCGATTTGAGCGGTATTTTTTATTATAGGAAGGAAAAGGTCGGTTTCATAATTACTGGAGACACCTGACAAAAGGGTGGTAAGCCGTTCCATCCCCATTCCGGTATCGATGGAAGGTGAGGGGAGAGGGTTCATTTTGCCACTCTTGTCTTTAAAATATTGCATAAAAACAAGATTCCATATTTCAACGAATCTTTTGTTCCCGTCGGTAAATTCAGCAGGGCCATACGATTCCCCTCTGTCAAAATGGATCTCTGAACAGGGCCCGCAGGGGCCGGTATCTCCCATTTGCCAAAAGTTATCCTTTTCACCAAGGCGGACAATTCTTTCCTGTGGAATTCCAATGTTCTCTTCCCATATCCTGAAAGCTTCGTCATCATCTTTATAAACGGATACCCACAGATCTTCAGGCCGGAACTTAAATTCAGCAGTTAGTAATTCCCAGGCATACTCTATTGCTTTTTCTTTAAAATAATCTCCAAAAGAAAAATTCCCGAGCATTTCAAAAAATGTATGATGATATTCTGTTCTTCCCACCTCATCAAAATCGTTATGTTTGCCTGAAACTCTCATACATTTCTGGATCGAAACTGCTTTTCTATATTCTCTTTTTTCATTTCCCAGAAATACATCTTTGAACTGGTTCATCCCTGCATTTGTGAATAGAAGTGTCGGGTCTTTTGCGGGGATCAAAGGAGCTGAAAGAACCTTATAATGCCCTCTTTTATTAAAATAGGAAAAAAATATCTCTCTTATATCCGAACTTCTCATATACCCTCTATATCAAGAAGGTTATGATCAGAATTTCCATCAGGGTTATCTTTAGATATCTCTGAGATCCTCTGTTCCATCTCTTCAAGAGACATCTCTTTTGTAGACCTGATACCACTCTTTTTAAGCTTGAAATCATCCGGATTAGAAGCCCATTTAAGTGCTTCATTATAAGAAATGAGGCCCTTTTCATAAAGAAAGAACAGGGATTGATCAAAGGTCTGCATCCCGTATTGTGAAATTCCCTGTTGGATCGCTTCATTAACAAGCTTGGTCTTTTCAGGGTTAACAATACAATCCTGTATGAAGGGAGTGCTTATAAGTATTTCCACAGCGGGGACACGTCCTTTTCCGTCTGTCATCGGTATAAGCCTCATTGAGATTATAGCCTTCAGGACGGATGCCAGCTGTATACGTATCTGCTTCTGGTGATGGGGAGGGAACATTGATATTATTCTGTTGATAGTTTCTGAAGCATCAAGAGTATGAAGTGTGGAAAGAACCATGTGGCCTGTCTCTGCAGCGAGCAGAGCGGTCTCAATTGTTTCCATATCTCTCATCTCTCCTACGAGGATAACGTCAGGGTCTTCTCTGAGAGCACTTCTCAGTGCTGCAGAAAATTTTAAAGTATCCTGCCCCACCTCTCTCTGGTTTACAATACTTTTTTTATCTCTATGCAGATATTCAATGGGATCTTCTATTGTTATTATATGTTCAATTCTATGAATATTTATATGATCGATTATTGCTGCAAGGCTTGTTGACTTTCCACTTCCGGTTGTTCCTGTCACAAGGACCATTCCTCTTCTCTCATCTGCAATCTTTTCAAGGACAAGAGGAAGGTTGAGCTCGGCAATAGTTTTTACCTGTGTGGGAATAATCCTTAAAACCATCCCGACTGCCCCTCTCTGTTGAAAAACATTGCACCTGAAACGTCCAAGGCCGGGGACAGAATATGCCATATCCAGTTCGTGTTCCTCTTTGAATTTCTCCTTCTGATGAGGGTTCATGATGGCAAAAGACATTGCTATTGTGTCTTCCTGCATTAACCTTTTAAGCTCCACCATTGGGCTTAGTATTCCGTTTATCCTCAGGACAGGGTGGTTCCCAACCTTTAAATGGAGATCAGATGCTTTTCTCTCAACTGCAATCTTTAAAAGATCATCGATATTCATTTTTTATCTCCTTTTTCTCCACAATCTTATAATTATTTTATAAAAATTGCAAGTTGAAAAAAGAGATAACAGGAGTAGGGGATAACTGATTAAAAATCAAACCCTACCCAGAATTTTACCCCGTAAAACTTTGATTCCTTCAGGTTAGTTCTGTATACCCAGTCAAAATGAAGAGGATATCCCCACAGGTTCACTTCAAGTGCAAAACCAAAAGATGACAATCCGTCCTTCAGTTCCAGTCCGTTGTCTGTTAAAAGATCAAATCCCAGTTGATCTCTATATGGATAATCGGGGCCGAATGCATTTTTATCAAACCAGACTCCTCCTATGTCAAAAAAGAGGACACCTCTGACGGGGCCGAGAATTCCTATCGGCGTTACAAGATAATTGATCAGTGGAAATCTCAGCTCAGCATTAAAAATTATCCCGTTATTTCCTGAAAGGGTACGGAATTCAGATGCCCTTAAGGTATTGTTGCCACCTGACCAGTACAGTATAGGGTACTCTCCGCCGGAATGGAATCCGGTTAGCCTTGTTGCAAAGACCGTGTTGGGGCCCAGCCTGAAATATTTTCTAAGATCAATTTCAAATGCGTATGAATCAAGGAACTCTGAACCCAGTTTAAAATATTTGCTTACTGATATTTTAAAAGTATGCCCCATGTTAGGCCCGTAGGAAGCAAACCGGGTGGTTTCTCCGACAAGGGATAGTTTAACCGGCATGGCATATCCGTCAAAGAACTGGCTGAAAGGGATCTCTGTACCATAAAAGATCTCATCCACCCATTCATCCTGGTGATGCAGGGAAAATGAAAGTTCTGCACGGTAAAACCTGTTGAATGGATAGTAGAACCCGCTTGTCAGGCCATACCTTTTTCTGACGGTAAGATAATTGTTCCTGTTTAATAATGCTGAACTTGTCGGATCAACATATGAGCCTCCCATGAAATATGAGTCTGAAAAATAGTAAAGGCTTGAAAAGAACTGAAGCCTTCTTTTCAGATTAACGTATGAAAGGTTGTAGGATTTAAATCCGTAAAAAGATGCCATAAGAAAGGAAAATATTCTGTCGCTCATCAGGTCGGTAAGTTGTAATTGTGTGAATCCGAAGATCGATCCGTCAGAACCGAATCCTGCAGTAACAGGAGGCAAATTAGGAATAGACATTGTTTTGAAAGGTTTATATTTTTTTCTATTGGCAAGATTGAAGTTAAGTTCCTCTTCCAGGTCCTTATTAAAGGTCCTGTTTGCAAAAACTTTCCCGTCGATCAATGAAAACTTTTCTTCTTTATGGCTACCCTTCCCATATTTTTCCTTTACTTCTTTGCTGAATTCTATGTTATCTTTCTTTGAATAATCTTTTGCTGTCTCCGGGAAACTGAATTCAATTTTGTTTTTATCCAGAGGTTTTGATATGTCCTTTTCAAAAAGCATAAAAGTACCTTTGTGATATGAAGAGATCACAATTTTATTCTTTTCACCGGGGATCTCAAGAGGGAAGAAATTTGCGGTCTTTATATCTGTATAACGGTATTTAATATTATTTTTAAGATCAATTGAATATATATTGTAGGATTCCAACTCATCTGAACTGAAATACAGAGTATTTCCGTCCTTTGAAAAAGATGGTGTAATGCTGTTATATTTTCCGGCCGTCAGTTTGATTGCCATTTCCGGTTTTTCTCTTTTCCCAAGATAAATATGTGAATGAGTACCGTCAGATGCTGAAAAAGCGATCCAATTGTCATCGGGTGAGATATCGAGAGCCTTTATATACAAGAGGCCGCTTGAGATCCGGTCTATTTTGCTGCTTTTAAGATCAAGGCTGTATATAAATGACTTTGTACCGTCAACACCTGCAAAATATATTGAGTCCCCTGAAGCGGTAAAGTCAGGAGATGTTGGTTCCATTATATTTTCCAGTTTGATCATTTTTTTTGTCTTTCCGCTTAATATATCTATCAGGATCAAATAATTTGTATATTCTTTCCTGGCAAAAAAAGCAATGGTCTCTCCTTTATTGTCCCAGGTGAAAGTACTACCGTCTTCAGGGTTAAATATTACTGATATTCCGTCATATTTTGATGTGAATCCCGGAGTGATATTCTTTATCACTTTGCCATCTTTCATTGATATAAGAATAATATCTATTTTCCTGTCCTTAAAATTAGCTGTAACTGTGGCAAGCATTTCTCCGGTAGGAGATATTTTATGTGAAAATGAAAATGCAAATGGAAAATTCGGGCCTATTACAAAACTATAATCTTCCGGATCCTCTTTTGTTATATATTTCCTGAATTTATCTCTCACATATTTCCTAAGTTCATAATTGAACTCTTTTTCGGAAGTACCGAATAATTTGAAAATATTCCGTTGTCTCCCTATCAATCTTCCCCGATAGGAATAGAGAAGGTTCCTTATTCCCCGGGAACCATATTTTTCTTCAATAAAATCATAGATTAGGTGTCCGAAATCGTATGGGGACCGGCCATCTTTATTTTTTAATATCATCTGTCCGCTTTTATGCAATCTCGGTATCATGTCGTTGAGGGCAGCATCCCTGATGGTTAAAAGGCTGAAAGGCCTCCAGTCATTTGTAATGTATTCCGAAAATCCTTCCATTACCCATAGAGGGGGCCTGCTTACTCTAAGGACACTTCTTGATGATTTTTTAAACATTATCTGATATTCGAAAACATGGCCCAGTTCATGGACAAGTGTTCTTGTAAGTTCTGCTTCGGAACTATCTCCATGAAGTACCATTCTGTTGGTTACAGGTTCTGCAAATGCCTCTACACCAAGAGGCAGAAATCCCGGGAAAATGTTTGTCTGTTCAAAATCAGCGTGGGTTTTATAGAAGATAAGCGGGATCCTCTTTTCAACTTCAACATTCAGGAATTTTGACATCCTGTCATAGGCATTCTCTGCATTAACCGCTATTTTTTTGATCAGCTCGGTATCGTCTGTATAATGGTAGACCCGGAAATTCGGGGTTTCAACATATTTCCAGTCAAAATATGTTTTCATTACTTTGTTTTTTCCGTGATAATAACTATATTGCGGGAATAGAGTAAATGATGCACTTACAATTATTGTAACAATTAAAAATATTTTTATTATTTTTGTTTTTTTCATTTTTCTTCCTATTTGATTAACAGATATCTCCTCTCTGTTTTTCCTACACGAATGATCCCTTTAATTAACTTTTCGGTTATTTTTGTGAACAGGAACTTGAAGTTATAATCGGGTTTTTTCGGATCGGCAGTATTAAGGAGACTTTTCAGAGTTTTAAAGAAAACCTTTTTGCCGGACTTCATATCGGTGAAGAAAATTTTCATCTCCATTTCCCAGTTTTCAACTTTGACAAATTTTTTCTCTTTTTTCTTCTCCCTGATAATGCTCCTTTTTATTGTTTTTAACGTAAGTTCCCCTCTGATGATGAGTGATGAACCTGATACTGGATCTTTTGATATTGATTCCGGAACCTCGGCTCTCTTAATATCCCTTTTTATAGCTTTGGGGAATTCTTCAAGGAAAAATTCATTTATATCGGGAATCGGGTCATATGATTTAACTGATGAGTTTATTTTAATATCTTCAAAAAAGATATTTTTATATTTGTCAAAATCAATTGCGCCTTTGTTTATTACCTCGAAATGAACTATTTTATGACCCTGAATTTTACATCCTGTTAAAACAAAGGAGATTAATATCAAAATGATAATGGATATTTTTTTCATTTTTTCTTCTCCTTTCTCGGCTTTTTATCTTCAGGTGGCTTTATTCTTATTTCAAGTCTCTTCAGGTTTTCCTTAATATATCTGTTACCTGGGGCTATTTTCAGTGCTTTCTTATACTCTTTCAGAGCACCTTTAAGGTCACCTCTTTGTTCCATTGAAATGGCTATATTGTTATGGATCGAAGCTGAATCATTTCCTTTTGAAAGAGATTTTTCCCACCTGTAATTAGCTTCTTTCCAGAGCCCTCTCTGTGCAAGTTTATTCGCAAAATCAAATTCAGACCTGACAGTTTGTTTTGAACAGGAACTGAAAAGGATCAATGCAGATATTATTGTTATTACGGTTTTCAAGGAAGCCTCCTTTTTCTCTTTTTATTTAAAATACGTTTTTTTTGATATTTGGGTTTTCTCATATGAAGGACATGCAATTTTGTTTCCTCAAAAAAAATGAAGAATTGTACTTTTTTTGTGACAATTGAAATAAATTATACTACTATTCAAAATAAATTGCAGAAAAAGAAATTTCCCACACTTTATTGCCGGCAACACTTTCCTTTTCGCAGCTGCTATGAATTTTATTGAGTTTTTTGTTTATTTTTAATTTTTTTGATTCCCGATTAAACCTAAGGCTCTCCATATATCTTCCCTTAGCTTCTTGTTTGTCTTTAAATTCATACTCTGGGCCTCCCTGATAAATTTATGTGCCCCTTTATAGTCTTTCGACATAAAGTGTATTGTAGCCAAGTTGTTCAGGGCTCTTCCATGCCTGGGATTGATCTCCCTGGTTTTCAGGAATTGTAAATACGCCTCATTATATTTTTTGGTTTTAAAGTATATATTCCCATGTATATAATAGTAATTTGCCGGTATATTTACTGTTACAGACGGTATCATATCTTCATAGATATCCGGATTAATATAACTGGTAGCTCTCTTGAGAACAGGATCTTCTTCCCTCCTGTTTCTCATATGATTTATCTGGTGCATTTGAGTTGCTGTTAAAACCTCTGAGAACTTTTTATAATTTTTTTTTGCCTGCTCAATAAGGTTCAAAGCTCTTGTATAATTTCCAGACCTGTAATCAATCCTGCTCTTATAATAGTATGCTTCCGCATAATATGGGATCTGATTGATACATTTGTTGAAATACTTCAAAGCTTCTTCATGTTTTTTTTTCTCAAAATATTTTTTACCGTTCTCCAGGGACTGAGATGCTTTTTTGAATGCAAAACGTTCTTTATTGTTAAGCAAAAATCTCTCCTGAGTAAAACCGGCTGTTGATGCTATAGAAAACATCAGAAAAATAAAGGAAAGAAAGAAAAGTTTATTGTTTTGTTTTTTTAAACAAATCCTCATGTTATTCTCCTTTAATACTTATTCCTATAACTTTCTTATGATGTTTCCAAGCAATTCCGGTTCCATTGAAATCGAGAAAAACTGTAGCTTTTTTGTGACAATTATATGAGTTTTATAAGTAATCCGATAAAAAATTGTGGTTTGAGACTTAATACTTTATTACCTGCTAATGATTTCTCTCTTTCCCCTGTGCTATAATATTATTTATCAGGATAACATTATGATCAAAGGGACAGGCGCAGACATCATTGAAATAAAAAGGGTAAAGAAAGCAATTGAAAATGACGAAAAGTTCATTAATAAAATATTTTCCGAAGAAGAGATAAAATATTGTACGTCAAAGATGAGAAAGGAGATCCATTATGCTGCCCGATTTGCAGCTAAAGAAGCTTTTTTTAAAGCTCTGGGAACCGGATGGCGTGATGGAATGAAGTGGACTGAAATTTTAGTTGAAAATGATGAACTGGGCAAGCCGGAGATCCGGTTGAAAGGGAAGACCAGAAAAGTATTTGAGGATAAAGATATGGAGAGGATAAACCTTTCCATATCACATACCCGGGAATTTGCGGTTGCTTTTGTTGTTATTGAATAGCGAGAAGCCCTTTAGAGAAAGGTCCTGCTATCCCTCAGTTTTTCTTTAAAGAGTTAACAATGGCCTCTTTTAGTTTTTCGTTTATTTTTAACTTTTTAGATTCTGCCATATTAATAAATTGAAGTGCCTCTTTATATTTTTTTGCCATATAACTGATGGTAGCAAGGTTGTTCAAAGCTTCACCGTGTTCAGGGTCTGCCTCAACAGCTTTAATGAACTGATCATATGCTTCTGAAAATTTTTTAAACTTTATATTTATGTTTCCGTGCACATAAAAGTAGTTTGCAGGAGTTTTCATCACTTCCGGTACCTGGTTTTTCAGCCGTTCATTAATCAGGGAAAGATCGTTTGTAAGGGAGTCGATAGTAGATTCTAACGGGGATTTGATATTAGAGGAAGTAGTGTTTGTGTTTGCCAGTCTGGATTTCAGATCAATGAGGTCTGATTCCAGTTTACTTTTCCTTTCACGTAGATTTGCAAAATATTCCAGTTGTGTATTTGTTTTAATGGCAGCGAATTTCTCAAAGTTTTTTTTTGCACTTTCAATTGATCCCAGGGCTTCGGGAAATTCTCCTGATTTATATTGTATCTGGCTTTTATAAAAAAGTGCATCAGAGTGAGATGGGAATTGCTTCAGGCACTTATTAAAAAATTTCAGTGATTTTTTGTAATTTTCCTTGTCAAAAAGAATTTTACCTTCAGTAAAATACTGGGTTGCTTTTTTGAAAGCAAACCTCTCTTTGCTGTTCATTAAAAATCTTTCCTGTGAAAACCCGGTCATACAAAAAATAAACATTGCTAATAAGAAAGTGGACATCATTGAAATTTTACTTTTAGAAAATTTTTGAATCATGTTTTTCTCCATTTTAATTATATTATTTTTTTTATACTTTTGCATATATAGTTTTAGCAATTTAGTTGCCACAAAAAAACCTCAATAGTGTATTGTTTTTGTGACATTTTAAAATAATATAAACAGTAATTGATTTTACATAATCATTATATCAATAAAAAATAAAAAAGTAGAAACCTGATCCTGATTATTAATATTAAATTGCAATTTCCTTTTTTCTATATTAAAATTTTCATGTAATTATAAGATCCGGGTTTAATCCGTATCTTATTTACCGGAGATAATAATGAGGAATTTTCTGATTAATTCTAAAATAATTGATAAAGTAGGGGTACTTTACCCCAAGGGGCATCTGGATGCCCACAGTGTTGATAAATTTGAAAAAGAGATATTGAATGTGATGAATGACGGGATAAATAAGATCATAGTGAACTGCAAAGACCTTAACTATATAAGCTCAGCAGGAATGGGGATCATAATGGGTTATCTTGATGATTTGAGAGAGAAAAAGGGTGATATCAAATTATCAAATGTTATTGACAGGGTTTATGAAATTTTTGATCTTGTTGGTTTTACAGATATTTATGATTTTATGGAAAATGAGGAGTCAGCTTTAACAAAATTTAATGATGTTTCCTGAAAAACCAGAATTATCAGTAGCAATTCCGGCCAAGACGGAACTCCTGAAGATGCTGGTTGAATTAACCAGACATATCGCTTTAAGGAATTTCTTCTCATCTTCAGAATCACAGAAGATTGCACTGGCAGTTGATGAGGCCATAACAAATGTTATAAAACATTCCTATGGAGATATAAGTAATGGTGATATTAAATTAGATTTTTTCTGCAGCGAAAAAGGAATAAAAATTAAAATTGAATTTTCCGGGATACCGCCTCACCTTGAAGAGTCAAGTGTAGATATAAAAAAAATGATTAAAGCTAAGAAAAAAGGCGGCCTTGGTGTGGCATTGATAAAAAGGATCATGGATTCGGTA
Source organism: Acidobacteriota bacterium (assembly GCA_039714255.1). GTDB lineage: Bacteria > Acidobacteriota > Aminicenantia > UBA2199 > UBA2199 > UBA647. The sequence continues at coordinate 6,142 of JBDLJQ010000029.1, read as the reverse complement.
GAATACAGAACTATCGATAATATGAATTTTCTGGAAATGGTGAAATGGAAGAAAAGCAGCTGAAGGACCTGCGAAGAGAGTTAAAGCTAAAAAAGATCCAGTTTAATTCTATTTACGAATTCTCCTCATCAATATATTCATCGTTCAGCCTTGATAGTATTATGAGGATCTATTTTTCAACCATCATGGGACAGATGGGAATATTGAATATTTTTTTCATGGACATGAAAAATGATATTCTGGAAAAGAAGGGTGTAAGGTTTTCGGAAAATGAAAAAAAGATCCTTAAAAAAGGTATAAGGTTCGGGAAAAAATGGTTCCAGCTCAACAGTGAGGAAATTCCTGAAAAGAACGGATCATTAAAAGATCTGCTCAGTGAAAAAAAGATCTTTCATCTTATAAATCTTTCAGAATCGGAGAAAAAACCGGTTGTACTTGGATTGGGGAAAAAATTCGGCAGGCTGAAACTCAGTGATGAAGATATTGAGTTTGCTTTTTTTGTTTCCAGGTTTGCCCTTATTGCTATTGAGAACAGTTTTATGGTAAACAGGATGATCGAAAATAAGAGGATGGAGCATGAAATAAATATTGCAAGAGATATCCAGCTCTCGCTGCTGCCGCAGGAAGTTCCGGTATTGGATAATTTTGAAATTTCTGTAACATATAAACCGATATACAGCGTGGGTGGTGACTATTACGATATATTGAATGAAAAGAACGGAAAATTGCCTGTACTGATTGCTGATGTTGAAGGAAAAGGTTTATCTGCCGCACTTCTTGCAGCATCTTCCCAGGCGGTCTTCCACTCTTTAAATGAACTCTATCTTTCAGAACCGGGGAATTTTCTCTCCAAAGCTAATTCTCTTATCTATGATTTTACAAGAGGTAAACGTTTTATCACAATTTTCTGGATGCTCCTTGATGACAAAAAACGTGAGATCACTTATGTAAATGCAGGCCATGAGGCACCTCTTCTTATTTCCGGAAATAGTGTATATCCCCTTTCAAAAGGGGGTTTTTTAACAGGGTTCACCGATACTGCTCAGTATGATAAAGAAGATCTTTCCCTTAAACCGGGAGATATTGTTGTTGCTTTTACTGATGGAGTTCCCGAGATTGAAAATAAAGCCGGAGAAGAGTTCGGGGTAGAGAAAATTATCAAATTTATTAAAAAGAACAGGAAAAAGTCTGCAGACCAGATCAATGAGGCATTATTCAAAAAACTGGATGAGTTCAGCGAAAGGAAAAAACCCCGCGACGACTGTACATTTATCTTGTTGAAAGTTAAATAAAATATCTAAGAAGACAGAAGACAGGAGACAGAAGTAAGAAAAAACAACAAAATGACTTGTTTCCACTTATAAATCCAACCATAAATTTTATAAAGGTAATAAAGGGGACAGGCACCAATAATTGAACCATTGTTTTTCCCTCACCCCTCGCCTTAAACATAAACATATTCTTCTTTTAGCTGAGTGCTGAAAGCTGATGGCTGAATGCTTATTAATGGGGACAGGCACCAATAATTTGCCTATATACTTGAATAAATCAGGGATTTTCTGGAAAATTGGAGCAGGCTCTGTTTTTCATATTTTCAATTTTTTTTGTATAGGGTACAATATTGTTAATTGTGTAGTCATTGTTTTAAGAGGGGAGTTAATATGAAAAAGATCATTATATTTTTGATATTCTTCTTTATCGTATTTTTTATTTCCGGGGAAAAACTTGCAGAATTTGATAATGTTTACAAACCCGGGAGATTTCAGGTTTCAGGTGATGGACTCTATATTGTGGACGGTTATCAAATCAAATTATTCTCAATGAAAAATTTTAAGTTGATAACCCGGTTCGGTAAAAAGGGTGAAGGCCCCGGCGAATTTAAATTTGCTCCTAAAGTTTTATTGGTTTTCCCGGATCAGGCATTTGTTTCATGCTGGGGGAAGGTTGCCCTGTTTACCAGAAAAGGAAAATTGATAAAAGAGAAAAAATCACCGAACTTTACAGATATGTACAAAGTGAAGGAAAACTATCTCGGAAGAATATTTAAATATGACCGGAAAAATGATACTTCAGAATTCAGTATGCTATTGTTTGACAAGGATCTTAATAAACAAAAAGTACTTTCTACATATATTCAACGCAGGGAAGAGTGGACGGGATATCAAAAGGGGATGTCAAAGAAGATGAACATTAATATGTTTAAGGACTATTTTGATTTAGTAACCGATGGGGAGTTTATTTTTATCGGAGATACAAAGAAGGGTTTTTTTATAGACATCTTTGACAGTAAAGGTGAAAGAGTTAATACAATAAAAAATGGATATGAAAAACTGAAAACTTCAAAAGAAAATATAGAGGAGTATTGGAAACGGTCAAAGAGGCCGAGGGATGAAAAAAGGGCAAACTATATATATCCCGAATATTATCCTGCTTATAAAAAACTATTTGTAAATAATAAAAAGATCTATGCAATCACATATAAATTCAAAAGAGATAAACAGGAACTTTTAATCCTTGATATGAAAGGCAAAATTCTAAAACAAACTTACATTCCTGAAAAAAGATATTACAATTTTTTCAATAATAAATATTACTATTTTGTTGATAATGAAGCTGAAGAAGTGATGGAATTTCACGCAGTTGATCTGTAAAAAACAACAAAAATTTTTTCATATTAGATCGAGTTATAAATTTTACTTCTTAATCCTACTCTGATTATTGTGATAGTGATCTTTTTGTCATCTTTATTGAATATAACTCTGAATCTTCCGATCCTCAGCCTGAAATGATCATATTTTCCTTTGAGAATTTTTATGTTATTTGAGAGGCTGTCAGGATCTTCTCCCAGTTGTTTTATCTTTTTTAATACTAATAACCGGCCCGGTTTATCAATTCTTGAAAGTTCCTTTGATGCTCTTTCCTCAAATATGATAGTGTATTTCAATTTCCCAGTTCTTTTTCAACATCTTCAAACGATAGAATATTAGTTTTACCGCTTAATATATCATCCATCCTTTTATCTGCGATCTTTACATCGAGAAGGTCAAAATATAAATTCAAAGCCTTTTCGACAATATGGCTTTTTTTTTCATTCAGCTCTTTTGCAACATTATCCAGTTCTGCAATAATATTTTCATCCAATGTAAATATACTCTTTAACCTGCTCATAGCTTCCTCGTATATATAATTATATATATATTTATACATATGTCAACATATTGCTCAATTAAAAAATATCTGAACTATGGTTTATCCTTCACCCTGGCCCTCTGGCCCAGGCCACACTCTCTTTATCCAGCCCAGGCTGCCCTCTTTTCGCAAAGCGAATTCACCTTGTCTCCCAAAGGGAGAGAAAATCTGGAACTTCACCTCTCCCCATGGGAGGGGCTGGATGAGGGAAAATGAGAACATTTTCCGCGGTAATAAAAGAGATATCGGTGAAAGCCATTTGTGAAATGGGAATTCAAAATTTAATATTCAAATTCTCTTTGCTCTTCTTCTGAAGTGTTTATGATCCCGGGGGCATCTGACCGGGGGCACACATTTTCGCAGATACCGCATCCGATACAGAGATCGGGAATCACATATATCTGTTTTACCTTTACAAGTTTTCCTTCAAAGTTCCATGTATCAACTTCCCTGAACCTTATTGCCTTTTCCGGTACCGGGCAGTGTTCTTCGCAAACGGCACAATTATAACCATCTGCATATGTATAACATCTGTCCTTATCTATAACGGCTGTTCCGATCTTAAATTCTTTTTTCTGTTCAAGGGTCAGTTTTTCTATGGCATTTGTGGGGCAGACCTGAGTGCATCTGTTACACTCATATTCACAATATCCGGTAAGTGCTTCGAGAATGGGTGTCCATATTCCGTCAATCCCCGTTTCAAAAAATGCAGGCTGTATAAAATTAGTGGGGCATGCCTGCATACATTCACCGCACCTGATACATTTATCAAGGAACTCATCTTCCGTGACCGATCCCGGAGGCCTCTCAAACGGGTGTGTCTTTGATATTGATACTCCTGAGATCCGGGGAAGTGAGGAAAGGAATATCCCTGAGACAATTGATCCGGACATCCTTCTCCGTCCCAGATCAATTTTATTTCTTTCTACACCTTTGAACCGGAATTCTGTGGTTATGGAATCAGGGGTACAATCATCTTCACAATTATAGCAGACCATACATTCTGATTTCAGATAGTCTTTGAATGGGCTGCCATTATAAGTGCAACCGGATGAACATATATTGCACTCTTTACAACTTTTTGTATCTACCCGGAGATTTAAAAGGCTGAATTTTGATATTAAGCCGTACAGGGCACCCAGGGGGCAGATATAGTTACAATAGAATCTCCTCTTATAATAATTTGAAATTATAATGAGGAAAAAAATAATGCCGATCAATACAGATTGAAGATAACCCCTTTTTTTATTGGGGAGAACTTTCTCCTTTGCAAAGTTGTAAACCGGTTTTAACCCTTTGGCGAGTATTCCGGTATCCTTTGCCCCGGCTTTAAGAGTTGTTTCTGTAAGGTAGTTCACTGAGGGGTTTACTACCAGAGTTGTGCTTCTGGTCAGTAGCGAGAACGGATCAAACCAGCCCCCGATATTTGTTCCAAAGATGGTCATTACTATAACGAAAAGTAAAATTATATATTTTAGTTTGAGAAGTTTTTTTTCAACAACCTCAACCCCGGATGTTTTTTTTCTCCTGAATATCCATGAAAAAAAGTGGTTTATTGTCCCCATGGGGCATATCCATCCGCAAAAGAATCTGCCGAATATAAGTGTCAGAAAAACCGGGATCAGTGATAAGAGGAATATTGCCGCCAGTGTATGAGTTGCAAGAAAATTAATGATCAGGAGCAGAGGGTCAAAATAGAAAAAATAATCAGAGTAGACAAAGGATTCTGTTGCAGCTGCCCCTGTCCTGATAAGGAGATAGAAAAAAACCACCAGGAACAGGATTTGAGAAATGATCCTTAAAAGTTTTTTTTTATTTGTTTTTACAGACATTTCACCTCATATGTTCAGGGATTTTAAGTTTATCTTTGTAATATCTTTTTCCCCCATCCCTCTTTTAAAGGCGGCTTCGATAAACGGTACATCTTCAATTTTTTTTCCAAAAAGGTCAACAGCCACAACATCACCTTCAAGGATATTACGTGAACATATGATCGTTTTTTTCAATTCAACGTCACTTAACCTTCCGCCCACAGGGCCATTCTTCTTCAATATTCTATAGGCATCAATAATGGTGAGGTGGGTTTTGAACCCCTTTGCAAGGTCTGCAATATTTTCTCCCATGTTTCTATGGAGTTTACCCCTCCTTCCTCCTATTATCCCGTACAGATTTTTCATCCCTATTGTCAACCCTGCGCTTGCATGGTGTTTAAGTATTGGTACGTTGATGAATTTATCCACTTCCAGAAAATCTTTGAATACGGGCCACTTTTTTAGCTTTTCCCCTTTGAAATTGTGAATAACAAGCCTGTTCTCATCTGTATACCTCAGGTCTGCACCGCTTTTTTCAACAACTGCTTTTATCCCGCTTCTTCTGTAAGTATCTTCGGCTTTATGACACGGGTTATCCATCACTATTACTTTTTTTGCCCCGGCATCAAAAACCATCTCGATAATTGCACGAAGTACTTCAGGGTTTGTGTTTGCAGCCTGTTCAACTTTTCTGTTCCATCCTATATTAGGTTTTATCATTACTATATCCTGTTTTGATATGATCTCTTTCATTCCACCCAGCATTTCCACCGATCTTTTTGTGATATCATAAGGAGATTCACCGGTAACCCTGGCCACCAGGTTTTTGCCTGAAGAAGCCGGATAAGCCAATACAGGTGATAAATAAACAGCCGAAGCCGTCAGAGCTGATTTTTTTATAAATTCTCTTCTTTTCATTTTTAACTCCTTATTTTTATTATATTTATCAGAATAATTTTTTCAAATATAAAATGGCTGCTATTGACATATTATGATAAATAATGTATCTTGTTAGTCGTGATATGGGCGGTTAGCTCAGCTGGAAGAGCATCGGTTTTACACGCCGAGGGTCAGAGGTTCAAGTCCTCTACCGCCCATTTGTTTAAATGCGGGGTCGTAGTTCAGTTGGTTAGAACGCTGGC
>JBDLJQ010000028.1:0-36998 GCA_039714255.1 Acidobacteriota bacterium | reverse complement strand
ATAACATTGAATTCAGAGATCATTACCAGGGATGGTGTGTTTATTAGGAATAGAAAGAGTGGAATTCTTGATGTTATCGGTGAGATCAAAGAGATAGAAAAAAGGGAATCAGAGTTGTCTTCGGTTTCAGGAACACTCAGGATAAAACTGGATGAAGAAGAAAAAAAAGTTGCAGAACTGTCAAAAAAATATGAAAAGGGCTCCGAAAAGACAAAGAGTATAGAGAAGGAACTAATTCTGCAGAAGTCAAAATATGAAAATCTCTACAACATGCAGTCAAATAATTTAAAACGGATCAACAGAATAAATTCTGAACTTGAATTACAGCTTTCCGAGACAGGTGATTTCGAGAAGATACTGGCTGAGAAAAAAAAAGAAAAAGATCTGTTGGAAAGCGAACATAAAAAATTACTGGAAAAAAGAGAGTTATTTGAAAAGAATGAAGAAGAGTTAAATATTCGGGTTAATGGAATGGAAAAAGAGTTTTTCCGGATTGAAAACAACCTGAACCTTTCGAGAGAAAAATTAAGTGTGGCCGAATCAGAGTTAAAAAGGCTGCAAAAAGAAAAGACTACCCTGGAAAATAATATAAAGGACAGAAAAGTTGAGATCACAAGATTAAAAGAAGAGGTAGTTACCATAACTGACCGGATCTCGGGTGTAAAAGAGGATAGTACAAAAAACAGGGAAAAGAGAAATATATTTGAAAAAGCCATAAACGAAAAAGAGATAAAATTAAATGCTCTGAATAAAAATTTGAAAGAACTTTCAGAAAAACTATCTGCGAACCGTCAGGCTCTTGATGAAATTAAAGAGAATAGAAGCAGTAAAGAGATAGACCTGGCCACCTTAAAAAAAGACATATTTTCCCTGGAAGAGATCGCCTTTAAAGAACTTAACCTTGAACTGAAAGAAATCAATGCCGGTGAAAATTTAAAAAAACTTGAGCTTTCCGAGATTGAAAATAAAGTGAATATTTTTAGCGAAAGGCTTGTAAAAATGAGGGATAGCAATAAACTGAACTTTTCTGCAGAATCTGAATTTGAACTGCTTTCAAAAGACCATGAGTTCTTATTGTCACAAAAAGAAGATGTGATAACGTCTATTGAAAACATGAATGATGCTATAAAAAAAATAGATGATGAATCAAGAGAAAGCTTTAAAAGTGCATTTGATGAAATAAAAGAAAATTTCAAGAGAAACTTTCAGATCCTTTTTGAGGGTGGAGAGGCAGACCTGAGCCTTACAGATACGGATAATATGCTTGAGACCGGACTTGAAATAATGGCACAACCGCCCGGAAAAAGGCTGCAGGGGCTGAGGCTGTTGTCAGGAGGGGAAAAAACCCTTACTTCCCTCGCTTTTTTATTTGCATTATTTGAGTATAAGCCATCTCCATTCTGTGTGTTTGATGAGGTTGATGCATCTCTTGATGAAGCAAATATTCAGAGATTCTTAAAATTTCTTCACAAATTAAAGGAGAAGACCCAGTTCCTGATCATTACGCACAATTTTAAAACAATGGAAGAGGCTGACTATATTTACGGGATCAGTATGAACGAACCTGGAATATCAAATATTTATTCGATGAAAATGACCTCTGACAACTCTCTCTCTTCCTGATTTACTCTTTATCAAAAAATATCTGTAAAATCCTTTATTCCGGTTTTGAAGGATTGTAATATGATTCCAGATCATCGATCCGCTTCTCTATTTCATCTCTGTTATAAACAGAATCTATGCTCTGTTTTAAAAGGACTTTTTCAAAACTGTCAGCAATTTCATCCACCGTCATTTGTAGTGTAATAGATATAAGGTCGTAAATATCCTGTTTATTTACTTTGAGATCTTTGTCTTCACTGATCTTTTTCAGAATGATCTTCCCCATCTCTGTTACTGCAAGAGAAACTTCTTCCCGTGTAAATCCTTCACTATTTCTTTTGTAAGCAAGTTTACGTCCATAATCAAGAAGGATCATCCTGTCCCTTGTTCTGACTGAAACAGCAAGTAGCTGAATAAAAAACTCAATGTCCCTCTCAAGATTTGCCCTGTCCATTTTTTTATAATTGTCCAGGTCAAGGTCGTCAAGCTGAGAAAAAAGTTTGTCCAGGACATCTTCAATTATCTCATCCTTGAGCCTGTTTATGGAATTATAAACAAGAAGGTTCGGCCTCAATGTGTCTCTCTTCAGTGCTATCTTATTTCTCGAATGCCAGGTGGAGGGATCACTTTTCATTTTTTCTATCAGGTAAAGAAGCCTCCTTAAAATAGAAAGGCGTTTTGTGGGTTCCCATCCCAGCGCCTTTCTCGTATATGAAGAGTCTATCTCCAGTTTTTTATCAAGATATTTGATCATCCATGGCCTTTCAAAAGGCCTGTGGCCTGTTATTCTCCCCAGAAGGTCTCTCATTATCACACCGGGATAAGCAAGAAATTTAGGCATCATGAAGGGACGTATCTTTGTCCCGTAAAAAAATTTTGTTGCAACATCAAACAATTCTTTGTGGTTGATCGAGCCGTCCGGGCTTGCCAGATAAATATCAAAATCGGGCAGGGTCCGGGTCTTATTTAATATTATAAGCATCAAACGGTTAAGATCGTTTGTATGGATATACGGAATGGCTGAATTCCCCTTTCCTCCAAGCATTCTGGAGTTCCACTGTTTTTCAAGCCAGGTTGAAAGAAAAACATAAAGGGGCCCATACTCACAGCAGTCGGTAAATACTGCAGCGAATCTGACAATTGAACAGGGAAAGAATTTTGAAAACTCTTTCACCATTTTTTCACCCTCTTTTTTTGATAAGGCATAATCGTAAGGAGCATCAAGAGGGCTTTTCTCGGTCAACACTTCCCCACTCTCCGGAAATTCCGATGCAGCACTTGAACTGGCAAAAATAAATCTTTTAACTCTCAGGATCTTAGCCTGTTCAAGCATATATTTTGTACCCTTAATATTTGTCCTTTCATATTCAATATTGGGAGTATATTCAAAATCATAATAACCTGCGAGATGCAATATATAATCGGCACCTCCTTCCCTTTTTATGTTATGCATTACCCATCGAAGTGAGATCCAGTTCCCAATATCAACCTGGATCCACTTAATATTCTTATGAGGTAAAATCCCGGCCTCCTTTTGAGAACGCCTTGCAATGGCATAGATCAAAAAATTATCCTTAACAGCTTCCAGAAAGTTCCGCCCAACAATGCCGGAGGCACCTGTAACTATTATTGAGGGTAGTTTTTTACTCAAGTTTTTACTCCTGTTCTAAATTTTTTGTAAAAATAGAGTATTGCCAGGCCCATAAAAAAATCGCCTGCTCCGGAGAGGAAAACAACAAATATCCAGTCAAAACAAATAGAATAGATAAGTAGAAAAAATGTTGCGATAAATTTTGCAGAGATTGAAAGAATTACCAGGCCTTCAAATTTTGAGGGCCTTAATGCCACCATGGAGTATCCGACACACATTACAAGGTGGAAAACCCCTCCCTGAACGTTAAAAAATCTTTCATTTATCAATTTGTATCCGAAGAATTCAAATAGTTCCGGAGAAGAAACTATTAATGCCACTCCGGCAATAAATGAATGTATGGCGACCAACCACATTAAAAGTGAAAACCTGTAACCCGGATCCTTAAGGTATTTCAGTAAATTCATGTTAACCTCTTATTTATCTATTTGTAATATTAAATTAACAGATCCTCGGGAGTTGATCTTCGTGAAGTAGCGGAAGTATCCTGACACCCTTAATAAAAGTTTCGATAAAAACCTTTCCCGGATATTCATCTGTCACCTCTCCGATGATCTCTGCATCTTTTCCCTCTTCAAAGTTTTTCATCTCATCTTTTATTTTTCCGGCATCTTCATTTTTTACTATTAAAATTGCTTTGCCCTCATTTGCAGAATAGAGTGGATCCAGTCCCAGTATCTCACAGACCCCCTTTACCTCATCTTTGACAGGAAGATTTTCCTCAATGAGCTTTATTCCAATATCTTCGTTATGGACTATTTCGTTAAGGACGGAGGCGACCCCTCCCCTTGTTGCATCTCTGGCAAAATTTATACTTTCCGGAAATTTGATGTTTAAACTTTTAAGCATGTGGTTAAGGGGGGCGCTATCCGAACTGAGCCCCCGGGAAAATGACAAATTGCTTCTTTCGGCCATAATAGATATCCCATGATCTCCTATGGTTCCGGTGATAATAACTGAATTGCCTTTGGAAATATCTTTCCTGAACAACCCTTTTCTGACCTCACCGACACCTGATGTATTAATGAATATCTTATCAACACTTCCGTTTTCAACAACTTTGGTATCACCTGTGACGATCTTTACACCGGCATAATCGGCTGCATTTTTCATTGACATTAATATTTTTTTTAATTCTGATATTTTTAATCCCTCTTCAAGTATAAGTCCGCAGGATAAATAGAGGGGCTCTGCTCCCATAACACAAAGATCATTTATTGTCCCGTTTACCGCCAGCTTACCGATATCTCCTCCATTAAAGAATATTGGTGTTATTGTATAAGTATCTGTTGTAAAAACTATCTCCTTTTTCTCGAGGTGTAATATTGCAGAGTCATCAAGTTGAAGTGAATTTTTTTCGAAAATTTCAGCAATAATATCGTTTATAAGTTCATTCATCATAGAACCGCCATTTCCATGTGCCATCAATATTTTTTCTTCCATCATTACCTCGAATATTTATAATAGGCCGAACATGCTCCTTCAAAAGAGACCATACAGGCTCCGACAGGCTCCCGGGGTGTACATTTTTTTCCGAAAAGAGGGCATTGAGGAGGGGTTATAAGCCCTTTAAGGACCTCTCCGCAACGGCACCTGCTGTCTTCCTCTTCAGGTGGAAGATCCACAGGAAATTTTTTCTCTGCATCAAAATCTTTATACCTGTCTTTCAATTTAAGGCCGCTACCGGGGATAGTTCCTATTCCTCTCCATTTTGCATCAATTACAGTATAGAGGCTCTCTATAAGGTCGAGAGCAATTGTGTTGCCATTTTCAGAGACAATCTCTTTATATACATTTTCAACTATATTTTTACCGCTCTTAATGAGTTTCAGCAGGATAAGTGTCCCTTTTAAAAGATCCTTACTTTCAAATCCTGCAATAACAGCAGGTTTATTATATTTTTCTGCCACAAATTCCCAGCTTTTTGAGCCGGTAACACTGCTTACATGGCCGGGAAGTATAAACCCGTCAAGGTTAATTTCACCTGAAGCTAAAAGTGCATCAACAGCCGGAGGTGTAAGTTTGTTTCCGGTGAGGAGGGAAAAGTTTTTTATATTATTTTCTATCGCACACTTTATCGTTGCAGCCTCTGTTGGAATTGTGGTTTCAAATCCAACACTGAGAAAAACCACTTCCTTCTCTTTATTTCTTTTTGCCAGTTCCAGTGCATCCATGGGGGAGTAAACAACTTCAATATTTCTCCCCTCGGCCTTTTCCTTTTGTAAAGATGTGTAAGATGCAGGTACTTTAACCATATCCCCAAAGGTGGCCAGGACCACATTATATTTTTTCATGATCTCAACAGCCCTGTCCAGATAACCGTTGGTTGTGACACAGACAGGACATCCGGGGCCATCAATGAGATTCAGGTTTTTTGGAAAAATATCTCTCACACCTGTATGAAAATAGGCAACTGTATGTGTTCCACATACTTCCATAATATTAGTGTTTTTTTCTATATTCAGATTTTTTAGTTCACTTGAAAGTTTTTTCAGTAAATTTTTATCCACAGTGATATTGCTCCATCCGGATCGTTTCAAATTAAAAATAGCAGAATATATTTTTTGTGTCAAGAAATATAATCTATTATTTAACGATTTATTGATTTTATACTTATTTATATTTCAGAATAAAGGAATAAAATATGTAAATCTGAATATACTTTTATTTGACCAGAATTTTCAGGTCTTCCAGCCACTTTGGATTTGTATCTTTTGATGACTCGATATGCTGGATCAGTTTTATTATTTTGTAATAGGTTTCATCACTTATATAGTGTTCAATTGCACAGGCATCTTCCTCTGCTATCTCCTTTTTTACATTTAATATATCATTGAAAAATCTTGTAAGGGTTTTATGTTTTTCATATAACCTTTCCGCCCTTTTTAAACCTGTGGCGGTCATATCAATATGACCGTAATGTTCATGTTCAATATATCCTCCGGAGCTGAGTTTTTTCATCGCTCCGATAACAGATGAGGATCGTACACCCATTCTGTTAACAATATCTTTTACCCTCACAATCTTTTTTTTCAGTGAAATTATATAGATGGATTCAAGATAATCTTCAAGGCTTCGGCTTAATTTTTCCATTTTTTCTCCGGTATAGAATTTCATATAAAATTTTTTATGAAACTTTGATAGTCAAAACTAAAAAATTTAGCCTTATGATAAACTAAAATTTCTCTTTTTTCAACCCAGGGTTGAATCGGAAAATTTATTCGATCATATTTATGAGAGAAACTTAATGGTTATTTGTTAGGGTAAAGTAAGGGCGAATTGCCATTCGCCCCTACATAAAAATCTTATTTTTTTGGCATTTTTAATTTCTGGCCAACATTGATCCTGTCAGGATTAGATAAAATATCTGTATTGAGCTCAAAAATTTCCTTATAGCGCATTGGATCGCCATAGTGTGCTTTGGCTATTTTTGAAAGTGAATCTCCTGGTACAACTTCATAAACACCATATACATCCTGGTTCTCAACCCTGATGTCGGCACTTACCTCTTCTTTCCAGTCTGAAAAAGTTTTAACCTTATCCCAGTATTTATCTTTTTCCAATTGATACGGAACTGTACCCTTGATCTTAAGCTTTCCTTCTTCCTCTTTTACATAATCCTCTTTGAGGCCCAGATCCCCTCCCAGCTTAATCAGATCATTATACTTCTCTTTTAACATAACTTACCTCCTTAAGTTTTAATTATATTCTAAGTTTTTATGTTTTTTTTTTCAATACAAGTTTTGAATAAAAAATCAGATTTGATAATATTTGTGGAGGAGGAAACATGAGATATTTTGTTTTTTTATTGTTATCTGTATTTCTCTTTTCACCAATGGTATCAGAGCTGAAAATTACTGAAGTTGATTTTTTAAAGGCCATCGGGGCTGAATATAACGGGCTGGGGCCGCTGATGGTCAAGGCTGATGAGTGGAGGAACAGGGTTATCCTTATTAATACGAATAGTTCTTCGGTTTCTATCCTTGATGGAGAGAACAACAATGTTATTAATATACCTGTTAAAGGGAGGGTGCCTCAATATTTAAAAGAGGAGTCCTTTATTATTAACAGAAAGGATGGAAATATCTACCTGACAGGGTCAAAATCGATAAGTATAGTTGATCCACAAAGGAAAATCTCTTCCACTTTTTTTACCGGAGCTCAATATGAGATGGTGGCAGTGGATGAATTGAGCGGCAATTGTTTCCTCACCGGAAGAGAGAGTAAAAAAATTGCATTTGTTAATATAAAATCCGGAAAAATAAAATATATAAAACTTTTCGATATAAGTGAAAAAATGTCAAATCTCAACCAGACACCCCCTCCCCCGAAAAGAAAAATTGTTGCTGATACAGTTTTAAAAAAGGTTTTCATTTTTGATGGTTATACATCGTTTCTTTTTACACTGGATATGAAGACGGGAAAAGTTCTGAAGAAGAGGAAAATTAAAATAAAAGAAGCTGAAAGGTTCCACTTTGCAGGATATAATGATGAAACTCATAATCTTTATCTGGTTTCGGAAACAAAAAAAAGGAAAGTCATACAGGGCTTAAAAATTGACTGCCTGAAAGAGAATGATAAATTTATAGATCTTCCCGGCCTTTCCGAAGGTGTTGGAATATCATATAATTCAAAATCAGACCAGGTATATATCCCATATGACAATCACCCGGTTGTACAGATCGTCAGTTTCTCGGGAAATACCGGGGTTGAAGATGTAAAGATCCCATCTTATGGAAATGATGCATCTTCTATTGACAAAAAAAAGAACCTTCTATATGTTGCTTCATGGGCATATGGTGAGATCTATGTTATCGACCTGGCAAAAAAAATTCTGATAAACAGGATAAAAAATCTGGGCATTCTCCCCCATATGTTTTCCATGGCCTTTAACAGGTTCAATAATAAATTATATATCCCCGTGGGAGCCACTGCCGTAAACGGTTCTTTCGGATCGGCAATTACGGCCTTAAACACCGATACCCGGGAAAAGGAAAAGATAAATACCGGCTGGGGGCCGATCGGCCTGATAGAGTTAAAAAAGGATGGATCTTTTCTGGTTTTCAATTCTGAGGATCAGTTTGCAAAAGTAACTCCGGATGGAAAATTTTCTGTCCACAAATTACCTTACTCTTTCCCTGTAGATTCTGCATATTCAAAGAGTGGAAATATTTATCTTTCGTACGGGCCTCATCAGTCTTACTGGCCAACTGTCTATATCTGGGGGGCCAGGAATGGAATCTTAGAGATAGAAAAAAAGAATCTCCAAATATTTGACAGAAGAATACCGAGGCTTGCTCAAAAAATAGTAACAGATAAGAGGGGGGGGCTTTACGGCCTGCAGAACAGCTGGGGTAAAGAAAATCTTTTCCTGACATATTTCCCCGCAGGGATAAGGATGTTCGCACCCCAGGAGAGGATATATTTTTATAAAAAGATCGAGAGGGAAAATATACAGAGAGTTTTGAAATATGACGAAAAAAAAGATATTCTTTATATTGTAAAAACAGGAGAATCCGATTCTGATCCCGGTGAATTATTGATCATAAATTGTTCCGATAACAGGCTTGTCAGGTCGGTTAAGGCCGGGATAACTCCCACAGACCTGGTATTTGATGAAAAATTCATATATATATGCAACTTTGATTCGGATACAATAACAAAAATAGACAAAAAGGATTATAGCAGGAAGGCAGAAAAAACAGGAAGAAAACCTTTAAAAATGGCAGTTTCCGGTAGATCTTTATATATACTGAACCACCTTGACAATACATTGCAGGAATTGGGGGGAAAAAAAGGAACCTATAAAATACCGTTTAAGGGAAATCCGGATAATATAAAAGCGAAGGGAGATAAACTTTATATTTCACTTCATAATTCAGAAAAAATGTTCCTTATCTCTTTTGATACAAAAACACACAAATTTAAAAAGTTAGTGGAGCATAAATATCCCTATGGGGAAACAACCTTTGATACTTCCAATAGTGCTTTTTACCTGAGAGGCCAGTTTGGCGATTCAATATATGAATTGACAAAAATAAAGTTCGGTAAAGAGAACAGGATATGGGTAACTGATTATCTGGCCGGAAAACTTTTTATAATAGAATTATAAACGGTAAATTGTTTCAGGAGAGATAAAACCCTGCATATTTTTAAAAAAATATGCAGGGTTTTTTTTACATACCCTTAAGGTAGGTTGAAAGGAACAACAGAAGCCATGCGACCCCCATTATCCAGAATCCATAAACTGTAATAACCGGAATTGTTACAAAGAACCCTACTAAGCTGATCACTGCAAGAACCAGTGATAACAGCCATACGATCTTTTTTGGTGCATTTAATCTCATATATCCTCCTGAAAATTTTGTTGATCAAAACAAATTCAATTTTATACTGGAATTATTTTTTACCCAGAAGCCCGCCAAGTAAACCTCCGATCAGTCCGCCGCTGCTCTTCTTTCCGCCACCAAGGATCAATCCTGCCACATCATCAAGAATATTGCCGTCTCCGTCCTGGTCAAGTAATGCTCCGATTCCGCCGGAACCTACATTTGACTGGCTTTTCTTTTTGGTTAGAGCTCCAAGAATTACAGGGGCAAGCATTGGTATAAGCTTCATAGCCAAGCCTGAATCGATATTGAATTTACTTGCTATCTGATTGGATGCCTCGATACCTGAATTGCCAAGCAGCCCGCCAAGCCCCGGATCAGGTGAACTTTCTCTCGATTTTGAATTAAAAAGGCCTGCAAGGTTATCAAGAACACCGGCACTTCCATACTTGTTAAGAATATGATCTATCCTGTTATTTCCTCCGTGATTATCTTTCTGTTTTTTTAATCCCCCCAGAATTAATGGTGCTACCTGAGGAATTAACTGTTTCAATATTCCCTTGCTGATCCCGGTAGATTTTGAAAGGTCTTTGGATACCTTCGACCCGTATGTTTTCATGAATTCATCGACAAATCCTGCCATTTTATTTCCTCCTTTTTATTATCATATTTATAGTTTAAAGAATAAAAAAAAAAAAGACAACAATAAAGTATTACAGAATGGGATTCTTGATATATAAAACCAATCCGGTACGCATTGAATTGTGCAAATAATTTGTTATAATTTCACAATAGGAGATATAATGAAAAATCAAAAATTTGCTACAAAACAAATTCATGCTGATGGCCATAAAAAGCCTTTCAACTCACATTCAGTGCCCATTTTCCAGACATCTACATTTTATTTTGACTCACCTGAACATGGTGCAGAACTTTTTTCAGGGAAAGGTGATGGATATATCTATACAAGGCTTGGAAATCCGACAATAGATGCTGTGGAAAAAGTTGTTGCGGAATTGGAAGGCGGATTCGGATCCACTGCTACCAGCTCCGGTATGTCTGCTGTTGCTGCCAGTGTATTCCCTTTTGTTTCGTCAGGGGACCACATAGTTGTCTCGGACACACTTTATGGAGCATCAACAACACTCCTTACGGAATTTGCACAAAAATACGGTATAGATTCTACTGTTGTTTCCAGCGCTCATATTGATGAATATAAAAATGCTATAAATGACAGAACAAAGCTTATCTATATAGAAACACCGGCTAATCCTACACTCAGTATTGTTGATATTGAAGCTGTTTCAAAGATCGCCAAAGATTCAGGTTTACTGCTCGTTGTTGACAACACTTTTGCAACACCTTACTTTCAGAAGCCATTTGAATTAGGTGCGGACGTTATTATGCATTCTGCAACAAAATATCTTAATGGCCATGGAGATGTTATTATGGGATTTTCCGTGGGAAAAACAGAAGATATACATAAAAAGATCAGAGATTTTGTAAAATTATCAGGCGGGAATGCAAACCCTTTTGATTCTTATCTTTGCCTGCGGGGAATAAAAACTCTTTCAGTAAGGATGGAGAAACATAACTCAAATGCTTTAAAAGTAGCAGAATATCTGCAGAATCATGAAAAAGTGGAAAAGGTATATTACCCAGGATTACCCGATTTTGAAGGACACGAAATAGCAAAGAAACAGATGAGCGGTTTTTCTTCCGTGATTGCATTTGACCTTAAGGGTGGCTTTGAAGCCGGAAAAAAACTTATGAAAAAGGTAAAAATGATGACCCTGGCAGTTTCACTCGGTACAGTGGATACACTTATTCAGCACCCGGCCTCAATGACCCATAGTGGTGTACCGAAAGAAGAGAAGCTCAGTGCGGGAATAACAGATGAACTGACAAGAATATCTGTAGGCCTTGAAGATGTTGAAGATATTATTGAAGATCTTGAACAGGCGCTGGCTCAGGTATAGCGGATTATTCCTCAATAATTTCCAGAAGACGGTTTATAGAGATCTCCGGTGCAACTTTTTCCACCGGTTTTCCATTTCTGAAAATATATCCCTGCTTTTTTGAAAAAGCAATACCAATATCTGCACTTTTTGCTTCACCGGGGCCGTTAACTTCGCACCCCATAATGGCTACTTTTATATTCTTTTTTATATTTCTGGTTTTCAATTCTTTCTCAAACTTTTTTACTATCTCTATCAGATCTACGCTGACCCTTGAACAGGTAGGGCAGGAGATAACCTCAACACCACTCTCTTTCAGGCCCAGTACCTTTAAGATTTCATTCCCTACCCTTATCTCTTCCACCGGATCATCTGTCAGTGAAACTCTTATGGTATTACCAATTCCATCTGCCAGGAGGCTCCCGATCCCGATGGAAGATTTAATGGTCCCTGAAAAGAAGGTACCTGCTTCAGTAATTCCCAGATGAAGTGGATATTCACATTTTTTATCAATAATTCTATAGGATTCAATGGTTTCTTTAACATTGGAAGATTTAAGTGATATCTTGATATTAAAGAATCCGTTATCTTCAAATAATTTTATTTTGTCCATAACAGAATTTACCATCATTTCTGCCCTGGAGATTCCTGACCTGCGATATTTTGTTTCTATTGATCCTGAGTTGACCCCTATTCTGATCGGAATATTTTTATCTCCCGCCATTTTTAAGATATCTAATAATTTTGCCCTGCTGCTGATATTTCCCGGATTTATCCTTATCCCGTCAACTCCCGCTTCTATAGCTTTTAGTGCAAGGTCAGGGTTAAAATGAATATCTCCAATTACGGGTAGTGGCGATTCTTTTATTATTTTTTTTAACGGGGTTATTGCTTCCTTGTCCGGGATCCCTAAACGGACAATATCGCAACCGGCTACATAAAGTGACCTTATCTGGGAGAGGGTTGAATTTACATCACGTGTATCAGTGTTGGTCATAGACTGGACCGATACAGGATGGTTTCCTCCGATTCCTATCTTTCCTACGAAAATCTCTTTTTTCATAAAAATATTATATCAGATAGGATAAAATAGAAAAATCTTAACGATAAATAAAAAAACTAATTTTGAAGTATCTTTATACTGCCGTTTACGGTTTTCAGCTTGATGTAATGTTCTCCCTTATTTACAGAGCCTTCTGCCTTGCTTCCTATAAAACCTTTAGTGGTCTTAATGTTAAAGTCCGACCTGATACTTCCGTTTATGGTTCCTGCTTTGACCTTAATATCGGAATCTTCATTTAATTCGATGCTTATGGAACCGTTAACAGTTCTTACTGATATGTTATCACGTACTTTATCTTTAGTGAAAATATGGACACTTCCATTTACGGAACTTACTTCTCCCTTATTAAAATTTCCCTCATAATTTATCTTACCATTTACTGTTTTCAATATTATGTCTTTAAGGTTTCCGTAACCCGATAATTTTCCATTTACGACCGAAATTTTTGTGGAACTTAAATTTTCGGGGATCTTTACCTGATAGTTAATTGAAACTCTGCAGTTCTTTCTATTCCTCTTGGTATAAATTTTCAGCATATTTTCCGATTTTTCAAAAATTATTTCCAATTCTTCAAAATAATCTTTATAATTTGATCTTTTTTCTGCAATAACCTTAATTTCATTACCGTCATATGTTTTGAACTTTACATCCCCGTTAATGTTTTTCAGGGAAAAAACTCCATCTTTATTGATCTTAAAAGAGCGGTTAATTGTCTTTTCATATTTATAGCCGTGAACAAAAGTAAATAAAGTAAAGAAAATAATAATTGCGGTTAATAATAATTTCTTTTTCATGAAGCCTCCTAACACAGATTAAACGTATAAATTAAATAAAAGTTCCATTTTTGACACATATTGCAGGATATGATAAAAAATCCTCTATGGACTACTATTTTTCACTTGGAAGTAATATCGGGAACAGGGAGGAATATCTGAGAAAGGGGATAATCTGTCTTAAAGAGACAGGAAGAATATTAAATATTTCTTCAGTTTATGAAACCGGCCCTGTGGGAATGGTGAAAGGAACAGAAATGTTCCTGAACATTGTTGTACATATTGATTCTGATATTTTACCTGAAAATATGATCAAAAAAATAAAAGGTTTTGAAAAAAGATCTGGAAGGAAAGCTACAGCTTCACATCTTAAACCGAGAGAGATCGATATTGATATTATTTTTGCAGGAAATTTAATAATAAATACGGAAAAGTTAATAATTCCCCATAGAGAGATGGAAAAAAGATTGTTTGTTCTCTATCCCCTCAATGAAATATCTCCGGAATTTATACATCCGGTATCCGGGTTAACGATGAAAAAGATCTTAAAAAAAAATATAAAGGATGATTTTATCAGAAAGATCGGAAAAATTTCTGATATTTCCGATCAAAGTTAAAATACAATTTCCAGGAAATCTGTCAGCAGGGATTCTTTCGGATTTTCTATGATACGCCCCGTCTCTTTGTTTTCGCTGTAAAAAATAAATGTCGGGACCTTTTCGATCTTGAAATTTTTAACAAAATATTTTTCTCCCGATTTTTTCCTTCCCAGAGAATAATAATTTACTTTAAGATCATTAAGGGCGAGTTGGTCCAGGATCTTTATGAACCCGGGTACATTATTTTCGGAATCTCCACACCAGTATCCAAAATAAATATCAATTTGTGAAAAATTTCCCGATTTTTCCTTTATTGATTCGATCAGAGAACTTTCAAAAGTGAATTCATCATAGATCTTTTTCCATTCGGGCTTTTTTAAAATATCTTCGCGGCTTACTGATGTGGAAGAAAAGATACATAAAGAGAGGATCACAACTAAAACCGGGATCAGTTTATTCATTATTCCTCCTTGAATTTATGTATAATAATTTTTACAGTACCCTTTCTTCCAAGAGAAATGACATCTTTATCATCAAGAGAGTGTTCATTTGTTTTTATACTGTTAATGTATACTCCATTTGTTGAGTGGTTGTCTGTTATAAAAAGAAGGTTTCCCCTTTTTTCAAGAGTACAATGAAGTTTTGATATTATTGGTTCGGCAATTATTATATCTGCCTGAGATGGATCTCTTCCTATTTTTGTCTGGTCATTGTCCAGGCGGTGTGAAGAGATCTTGGCACCGTTAACCAGTATGTCTACTTCGTCATATAAATTTATTCTTTCTCCAGGGCCTTTATGAAAACCGGCATTGTCAAACTCTTCGATTTTAGTATGTTCGTGAAACGATTCAGGTTTTTCAAATTGGGTATTATAATCTTTTTCGCCGGAATATTGTTTCTCTTTCTCTCTTGAAAACAATTTAAGTAATTTCTTAAACATAATTATTCTCCCAGAATGTAATTATTAATAAAAGCTGACAAGAATACTTCACCTTTACGATTTCTCCTTTTCAATATGAAAGTGTTCTTTTTAGCTTTATTTTTTACAAAAAAGGATATCTCTATTCCAAAGGAACCTTTTGGTTTTTTTACATATTTGATCTTATCAGCGGTAACAGCAAAACTGTGGGATGGTTTTGTCATTGAATCAAAAATAATAATTCCCTTTTTTAAAATCAGTTGACCTGAACACCCTTTATTAAAAACACCATGTTTATGAAAAAATTGTAAAACCACAGAACCGTTATTATTTAAGGTTTTCTTCCAGTATTCTTCCGCTTCACTGTATTTTCCCGTGAAAAATTTAAGTCCGCCGATTATTGAATAAAGTTTCGGTGATGCAGCACTGTTCTGTAAAAGAAAGTCTGCTTTTTCTGTGGCCTTTTTAAAATCCCTGTTCTCCATCAATGTCTTTAACTGGAGTAGTTCAGCTTCAATATTAATATTTATGTTTAAATCCTGGGCAGGGGTATTGTCTGTTTTTTCCGGTTCTGTTTTTTCCACATTGTCAATTTTCGTTTCAGAGTCTTCCTTTTTCTCAACTGTTTCTTCCTTTTTTATTTTTTCCTGTTTTATCTTTTTTGTCTCTGTTCCGGTTGCAATTACATTCTTTTGCTCTTTTTTCTTTTCAACAGGTTCTTTTTTAATTGTTTTAACCGGAACTTTTTTTATTTCATTTTTATTTGTCTCCGGTTTTTTCTCCTCATCCGCCGGAAGTGTTTCCTCCTGTTTTATTTCAGGAACAACTAATTCTTCCTCTTTTTGATAGTTCTCCTGTTGAACATCCGGAAGTTTCGTTATTTTTTTATCACCCTTGAAAACGAATAAATATGTTAATCCGGCCATAAGCAGTACCAGGATCACAGACAAGGTCCATAGCAGAGGTTTGGTTTTTGAACCATTTTTTATCCTCTCTTCAAGAACTGTCTGTTTACGATTGTTATTTTTTTGGACAATTTGAGTTTCGATTATTTTGTTTTCAAGGCTCTCTATCTCCTCTAACATTTCTGTTGCAGATTGAAACCGTTTCTCCGGCTTTTTTTGAAGTGCTTTTAATATGAACTTTTCTACTTTTGAGCCTATCTCCGGATTATAAATGGATGGCCTGGGGGGAGGGGTTTCCAGATGTGCTTTTTGTATCTGGAAGTCTGAGTTTGTTTCAGAATCAAATGGGACCTGCCCTGTGACCATCTCAAAGAATGTGACTCCCACAGAATAAAGATCAGATCTGAAGTCGACCTTATGGCCAAGTATCTGCTCGGGGGAGGAATACCACGGAGTGCCGAGCAACATTCCTGTTTTTGTCAATCCCTGCTTTCCGAAAACTTTTGCAATTCCGAAATCGGATAATTTTATATTATTCTTTTTTGTGATCAGAATATTTGCAGGTTTTATATCTCTGTGAATTATGTTCCTTGAGTGGGAAAATTCCAACCCTTTTAAAACCTGTTTTATATAATGGATGGAATCTGTAATGGAGAGTATCCTTTTTTCTGTCAGGAGGTCTTTCATGTTTTTCCCGTCAATAAATTCCATCACAATAACATTTTCATTTTCAATTTTTATAAAGCTGAAGATCATTACAATGTTCGGATGGTTCATCTGGGCCTGGGTCATTGCTTCAATCTTAAACCTTTCCATTAATTGTTCATTGTTTGCAAGTTCAGTATGGATCACTTTTAATGCTATCTCTCTGTTAAGCATTGTGTCGATAGCATAATAGATAGTTCCCATTCCACCTTTCCCGATCTCAGCTTTTATCAGGAAATCGCCTTTTTTTTCGCCTGTTCTTATCATTTTACCGTTTTAATTTTATATATTTTATTTTCATTATCGATTGCAACTACACTTTTTGTATAGCTGTCGTAAAAGATCCTGTCAAGAGTGATCTTTTTTTTTTTTGCCACATAATTTCCTTTACCGGATATTTTTCCCTTCGATATTTTAAGAAATCTATCTCTTAGAAATAAAATGGCCGTCTCGTTGTCTCTGTGGACATAAAGTGGTTTTTCAGATACGAGATCACTGAATTCAATGCTATCTTCTTTTTTAACCCATGAAAATTCAGGGCCGAGTTTTACTTTTTCCGAGGAATTTAATTGTTCAAATTTTAACTGATTTGATGAGTCTGATTTTCTGAACAGAATCCCGAGAAATATTCCTGTGATTATAATTGCTGCAATTAATGAATAAAGCTGTTTTTTACTTTTTTTTTTAATTTTTATCGGCTTTGTGTCATTTTTTCGTTCATCCTGCCCTATATGGATATTCTGAATTGTTATGTTATCAAGCCCTCCCGTTTTATTGCTCAACAGGATCAATTCATCAACCGATCTTTTTGCCGGATAAGATTCGGAATATTCTTTTATGATGTCATCGGTAACCATATCTGTCAGCCCATCGGAACAGATGATAAAAATATCATTATCCTTTACCTCAATCTCAATGACATCGTCGGGGTAGAATACATCTCTGGCACCCAGAGACATATATAATATATTTTTTTGAGGGTGCTTCCTGGCATCTTCTTCACTGATTTTGCCTTCATCTACCATTTTTTCAACAAAAGTATGGTCTGTCGTTACCTTTTTGATTTTGCCGTTTCTTATAAGGTAAATCCTCGAATCTCCCACATGAACTATATATGCTTTATATTCAGAGATCAGTAAGGCGCTGAAAGTAGTTCCCATTCCCCTTTTATCTATATCAGAGTTAGCCTTGTTTAATATGGACTGATTGGCTTTTATTATTGCATTATGCATTGATTTGGATATGGATATGTTTTTTGTACGTTCTTCTTTATATTTTTTTAAAAATTCTTCTGTCCCCAACTTTGATGCTACATTTCCCGCCTGATGCCCCCCCATCCCGTCGGCAACAATAAACAGGTTTTCTTTTCCGTTTATGAGTTCTCTGGCAAAAAAATCTTCATTAGCGCTTCGTACTCTGCCAATATCAGATTTTCCATAAGCATTTATCTCCATTTATAACTAACCCCGTCATCAAATGTTATACATTATGAAAAAACTATCACAACCAATTTTTTTTGTCAAACTCCCTGTGCCCTTATATTTTCTTCTGTTTTAAGAAAAAAATCCTTCCCTTTATTTTCCGAAAAATTCGGTGTTTTTTATACTTTTCAGGTCACTTCCGGAAAGTTTAAACTCTTTGTTCTGAATAATTATTTCGAGGCCGTTTATCTTTTTTATGTCCGAAATGAAAGAATCCTCTCCTGAAGTAATTATATAGTCAATAGCGCTGATCGAATTCAGGATCTCAAGCCTCTCTTCCAGAGGGATATGTGATTGTGTATCTTTTACAAGAACAATTGTTATCCCGTTTTTTTCTTTTGCATAGTTGAAAAGGTCGATATGTTCAGGAAAAACAAATTGAAATTCTCCTCCGGTTAAGACTGCATTCTTCTCCATTGAGTTGAGAATTCTGTTCAGTTTTTTAATAGATACAATTTTTTCCACCAACGCCTCTTTATTTTTCCGGATCTTTCTTTTTTATTTTAATGTTTGATGAAAAATCCCAGGTATGTTTGAATCGGGCAATTCCTACATCTTTTTTAGTGGATGTTATTCTGAAGGAGTAAAGAAAATGGTGATAATCAAAGGGGTAACCGTCCCTTTTATGAACTGCAAGGTTGAGGAAATAAGTACCGTTTATGAGGTTCAGGGATGGTAGTTCAATTTTTACTTTTCCGTTTCCGATGATCTCGGAAGACTTGAAATTTTCTATCTCTGTATTTGAACCGTAACAGTTTATCCCTTCTGTATTCAGTATTGCAAGCCCGAACACAAAATCTTTTTCTTTTTTCTTTGCTGACAGGTCAAATTCTATTTTTATTGGTTCAGCGGGGGTAAAAATATATTTTTCCTTTCCCTTTTCATCGGACATTTTTACATTTGATATTTCGATCTCCCGGCTTCCCCACCTCTTTTCCAGATTTGTATCGCCTTCAATGCCGGCCTCCATATGGTTGATCTCAGCTTTCTCCGCATCTTTTTTTCCAATATATTCAAGATAAGAGTCTGTGATCCTTTTGGGAAGGCCCTGCTTTTCTATCTTTCCGTTCTTCATCCATATCACTTCATCACTTATCCGCTCGACAGTTGCAAGGTCATGTGATACAAATATTATGGTTTTTCCTTTCCTTTTAAACTCATTTATCTTATCCAGGCATTTAGGTACGAACGAAGCATCTCCCACAGCCAGTACTTCGTCTATCAGAAGTATATCGGGATCGACATTTATGGCGATGGAAAATCCAAGCCTCATATACATTCCCGATGAATATGTTTTTACCGGTTTGTCGATAAAATCTTCCAGCTCTGCAAACTTTATTATACTGTCAAGTTTTTCCTGGATCATTTTCCTGGAAAGCCCTAAAATTATCCCGTTTATAAATATATTTTCCCTTCCCGATATCTCAGGGTGGAATCCTGCACCAAGTTCTATGAGAGCAGATATTCTCCCCCTTGTCTCGACAAAACCTTCAGTGGGCTTTGATATTCCCGCCAGGATCTTTAAGAGAGTACTTTTCCCGGATCCGTTCTCCCCTATGATGCTGAGGGTTTTCCCCTTTTTTATTTCAAAGCTGACCCCTTTAAGGGCTTCAAATTTTTCTTCTCTCTTAAGGTCGGAAAAAAGTGTCCTGCTCAAAAATGCACTCTTTAGCGTGAGAAATTTATGTTTATTAGCAAACTTTTTATAATACTTATGGAGGTTTTCTACTTTGACATAACCCATGTTACACCTCTTCCACAAATGTGTCCCTGAGTTTATCAAAGATCTTATAACCGGCAATGAATAAAATTATCCCCAGGATCAGTGTTACGGTAAGTTTTTTATAATGGGGTAACGATCCGAAAAAGAACGTATATTGATAAGCTTCTATGATATGGGTCATGGGATTCAGCGAAAGGAATAGTTTTAAAAATTTTGAATTTTGTATCGGTTCAAAAGAAAAGGGATAAATGATGGGAGTTACAAAGAACCATAATGTTATCAGATTGACCAGAAGATCCCTTATGTCTCTGAAATGGACGGTCAGGGAGGATATGAAAAATCCAAGGCCCAGGGTAAAAATGAACTGAACAAGAATTGCTATCGGGAGGAACAACACCCATATGCTCAAAGATTTTCCGAGGATCAGGAATGCTATTATCAATATGGGTACTCCCAGGATAAAATGGATCATATTTGTTATAACCACCATTATGGGAAGTATTTCAACAGGAAAGTTGATCTTTTTTATCAATGCTCCGTGTGCAATAAGTACATTTGAAGATTCCAGTATGGAAGAAGAGAACCATGTCCATGGCAGAATTCCTGAAAAAAAGAAAATGGAATAATAGATCTGTTTCTCCATCTCAGCATATTTAGGTTGAAATATCAGTCCGAAAACTATTGAATAAACCGTAACCAGCAGGATCGGGTTCATAAAACTCCAGAAAAAACCGAGGACAGTTCCCCTGTATTTAGCCTTAAGTTCTCTTGAAACAAGTACAACTATAAGCTGACGGTATTTGTACAGATTTTTTAAACTTTTTATCATTTCACCTTCCTGAAAAGATCTTTTCCATCTCCTCCGAATAAGTTCCGGGGGTTTTATAGATCACAAGTGGAGAGATCTCTGAAAAACTGCTTTCATAATTTGTCAATTGTATCAGAAATCTCTCCGGTTTACCATCTTTAAAGGAGAGAACCCTTCGCAATTTTGCCATATGAAATCCTGTGCTTTTTGATATGGCGGTTAATTCTTCATACCGTGTGAAAGGGAGGATGAGAAAAAGGCTCCCTTTCTCACCAAGGATCTTATAACTTTTCCGGATAAGCTCAGACAGTTTCAGGACGATCTCAAACTTTGCTTTTCTTATTTCCGGGTCCGTGCTCAGGTGTCCGATATTTGTCTGGAGGTAGGGGGGGTTGGAGAAAATTGTTTTTATACCGGAAAATTTATCATATATTTCGTTAAAATCGGCATTAATAACATTAAACTTTTCTGCCATATTATTCTCAACTATACTTTTTTTTGATAGTTCAAAGAGCTTTTTCTGAACTTCTATTCCTGTTATAAACGGGATCTTTTTTTTATGGAGGACAAGCAAAGATATTATCCCTGATCCGGATCCGACCTCAATCGCATTTTCTTCTGACTCAGGGATAAAGTCGGCAAGGATAGGGGAATCAACACTGAATCTGTATCCCTTTATATTTTGATAGACCTTTACTTTATTTCTGTAAAAATAGTCAAGAGAGATACCGTTATCTTCATTAGTTTTCATCTTTTAAGAATTTGTTTATCATATTAAGGCAATAATTAATCGTCCTTGTTTTAACTATTTCTCTTCCTCCCGGGAAGATCCTGTATTGTCCTATATCAGATGATTCTGTATTAAGGTGCATAAAAACAAGGCCCACAGGTTTCTTTTTTGTCCCTCCGCCGGGCCCGGCAATCCCGGTTATGGACACACCGATCCCTGATCCGGTTATCTTTCTTACATTTTCTGCCATCTCTTTTGCCACCTCTTTTGATACGGCACCGAATTTTTTTAAGGTTTCCGGCTTTACTCCCAGTGATATCTCTTTCAGCTCATTTGAATAGGGGATAAAACCACCGAGGAATACTTTTGAGCTTCCCGGGACATTGGTCAGTATATTTCCAAGGCCTCCTCCCGTACAGCTTTCCGCAACCGACAAAGTGATATTTTTTTCCATCAACCTGTTTATCAAATATTCTTCTGTCCTTATATCTTCCTCTGTTATGAGGTGTCCGGACATCTTTTCCTTTATTTTTCCTGCCAGTTCATCTGTTTGTTCTTTTGCCTCATCAATTGCTTTTTTTGACCTTCCCAGCAGGTGGACCTCAATTAAACCCGGAGATGCCAGAATTGTTGTTTGCGGATTTTTATATTTTTTGTAAATTTCAGCAATTAATGAATCGGTCTCTGATTCAGTGATGCCTCCGAACTTCAAACATCTTTTATATATAAAAAATCTTGAGAGTGGAGCGATACTTTTTTCCAGGATCTTATCAAACATCGGTTCCATCTCCCGGGGAGGCCCGGGAAGGAGAAGCAGCCTGGTTGCCCCGTCATCAAGATACTGGCCGGGGGCCGTACCGACAGAATTATGCAGCACTTCAGCTCCTTCCAGTACAAAAGCCTGTCGTGCATTAATATTGGGCATTTTTATGCCCCTTTTTCTGAACATTTCATTAATGTCATCCACAAGGCTGTCTTTAAATATAAGGTCTTTTTTTAATGCCTCTGCTGCCGACTCTCTTGTAATATCATCTTCAGTGGGGCCGAGTCCTCCGGTCACAATAACCAGTTGTGATCTTTTGGACGCATTTTTTATTATCCAGCTTAAGTTTGAAGGGTCGTCTCCCACAACCACCTTCATATCGGTCAATATTCCATGTTCTGCCAGTTTTTTTGATATATAAAGGGAGTTGGTATCTATCCTGTTGTAGTCAAGAAGCTCACTTCCTACTGCTATAAATATTGCTCTCATAATTCCTCTGATATTTGTTACAGATAAATATTATTTTAATCTGAATATTAAGTCAATAAAATATCCGGCAATGGTTTATGTTTATTATCAGGGCATACTTTTGAATGAATGGGAATAATATGCTATATTTAACCTTTACAGGAGGTTTCATGTGTCTCGCTTTTCCGGCTAAAATTATTGAATTAGATGGCCTTAATGCTGTTGTGGAATATCATAATGTAAAAAGAGACATCAGGGTTGACCTGGTTGGAGATTGTAATATAGGAGAATATGTACTTGTTCATGCAGGGTTTGCTATTAATAAACTGGATGAAGAAGCTGCAAAAGAGACCATGGAAACCTGGGACGAACTTATTCGCGTAATGGAAGAGGAAGATAATAAAAACAGCCCTGAAAGCTAAAGTCTCGAAAAAGTATAAACAGCAAAAGATCCAAGCCAGTGTTCACCGGCATAAAAACCGCTTTTTATATTATCAATAGTTGCTTTCATATGTATCTTTATCGATCTTTTCAATATCTCAATTCTTTTATCACTTTCAGGGAGCTGTTTTAATATATCTGCCATACACCAGGCCCTGCTCAAATTTAATCCGTCAAGGTGGGAAAGTTTCCCGTCTGACCTGTCTGAAACAATAGCCGGCTTTAAAAGGGGGCTGTTTTTCAGGCCGGGGAGGAATTTTGCGAACCACAGCCGGAAATCTTCTTTCGTCAGGATCCTTGTCATCAGATCAGCCTCCATCAGGGATGGTGAAAAAAAATCTTCTCCTCCCGGTTCCCATTCGTGAGGAGAATTTTTATCGCTGCTGAAATATTCCATACTTCTTTTTTTAACAAGGGCAAGCAGAGCGCTGTTTTTTATTGTTCCGGCATAATCGTATGCAAACAACAGCCCGAAAGCTGTATTCGGATGTACACCGGTTCGGATGGGATACGTTTGTTTAGGGAGAAAATTTATATAATTGTCTGATATCTTTTCTGCCAGGGGCTTCAGGTATGAGTAGAGTATTTTTCCGTCACTGTCTTTCCATGTATAGAGTTCTTCTGTAAGTTTCAGGAGCCAGGCCCAGCCGTAGGTCCTTTCGAATGATTTTCTGTTAGCCTGATTAAAATAGATAAGCTCTTTTTCAATATTCTTCTTTGTAATATTCCTTTTTAAAGCACTCCTGATCCTTGTGCCCAGTTTAAGATCGGGAAAAACTTTAAGAAGTTTGACAAGCATCCAGTGGCCGTGAACGGAAGAGTGCCAGTCAAAGCAGCCGTAAAAAGCGGGATGAAGATCCCGGGGGCCTTTTATATCATTGTTGTCATTTATAACATGTGAAGGTTTGTTCGGATATTCTTTCTCTATACATTTCAGGGCCATATTTGCAAATTTGATCGCCAGGGGTTTGTTCAGCTCCGGAAGTTTAACAGAATTATCAACTGCCGTTAAAATATCGCCGCCTGACAAAAGAAATAGAAACATAATTGAATAAATTATCACTTTTTTTGTCATTAATACTCCTGATTCGATTATAATTAAGTTTGTTGTTTTTTCCAACTGTTAGTATATAATTATTAATGTAGGAGGGAATTGTGAAGAAAATTCTGATATTATCAATATTTTTCCTGATGATCTTTTTACCGGTAAATGCAAAGGGCAACTGGGAAGTGGGTATCCACTATTCCACCTGGACCATAGATATGATAGCCCCTTTTGTTGAAGATATTACTCCTGACCTTGAACATTATGATCCTGAAAAGGGATCACTTAACTTTGATTCTAACGGCAATAATTACGGTATTGAACTTAGATATTTCCCGGCCGGCAAAAACGGTTCATTCTCCATGGGGATATCCTATGAGAGGAATAATTTCAGGGCTGACCTGACGGGAGCTTATAGTGATGTAATTGACGGGTTCCCTGTTACTGCTTCAGCATCAGGTTCCATAGAGATGCTTCCCCATTCGTTTAATTTTAATGTCAGGTGGGAACTCTGGCCGAAATCAAGGGTCCACCCCTATTTCGGGTTCGGTTTTGGCGTGGGAGCCCAGGACGGTACTTTTTCCTACTATGCAAAAGCGATAACAACAAAAGGGGGTATTGATATCATTGAAGAGGAAACTGACACCTATACTTTTGATGAACTTATCTCTGATTATGAAGAGGAAGAGGGGAAAACTTTCCCGGTCAGCGTATTCCCGATCATTCATATTCAGTTCGGAATAAGAGGAGAGGTCACAGATAATCTTTACCTTCTTGCAGAGGTTGCAGTTTATGACGGATTGATATTCAGGGGTGGCATTGCTTACAGGTTCTGATCTTTGTAGTATCCTGTACAGGAAATAAAATGAGTGATTCAGAAATAAAAAGAGATGAAAATACAGTAATAAAAGAGAGGGAAAAAACCATAACTCCCATGATGTACAGGGTGATTTTGATCAATGATGATTATACAACTATGGACTTTGTTGTTGATGTATTGATAAAATTTTTTAATAAAACAGCATCTGAAGCAACAAAAATAATGCTGGAGGTTCACAAAAAGGGAAAAGCTGCCTGCGGTGTTTATACATACGATATTGCTGTTACAAAAGTGAATCAGGTTATTAAATATTCGAGGGATAATGAGTTTCCTCTGAAATGTAATTATGAGAAGGCCTGAATACAATGAAAATAGAAGAAGAGTTAAATAATATCATTGCCGCTTCTTTTAACGAAGCCAGGAGCAGGGAACATGAATATGTTACACCTGAACATATATTTTATTCTTCTCTTTTTTTTGATAGCGGGCCGGAAATAATTGAAAATTGCGGAGGGCGGATTGATAACCTGAAAAAAAGCCTGGATACTTTTTTTAAAGCCGATTATATACCCCCTGGTGAAAAAAAAGATCCTGTTCAGTCGGAAGGGTTCATAACCCTGATTGAAAGTGCTATGGTTCATGTTGCCTCTTCCGGCAAGGAAGAATTGAAGGTTGGAGATATTTATGCCGCCTTTTTTAATGACAGGGATTCTTACATTGTCTCTATTCTGAAGAGTGAAGGGATAATGAAGATAGATCTTTTGAACTATATTTCGCATGGAGGGGAAATGAACTCCGGATCTGAAGATCAGGATTATGAGGAGTTT
This sequence comes from Acidobacteriota bacterium, assembly GCA_039714255.1. Classification (GTDB taxonomy): domain Bacteria; phylum Acidobacteriota; class Aminicenantia; order UBA2199; family UBA2199; genus UBA647. The sequence goes on along the minus strand of JBDLJQ010000028.1, from coordinate 11,388 downwards.
GATATTGCCGGAGATGAGGCTCTCCCGGAGGAAAAACCCGAAAAGAAGAAAAAAGGATCACTCCTGGAGCTTTATTCATCGGAACTGACTGAAAAAGCTTTTTCCGGTGAGCTTGATCCCGTAATAGGGAGGGAGAGTGAAATATCGAGAACAATTCAGGTCCTGTGCCGGAGGATAAAGAATAATCCTGTCCATGTGGGTGACCCGGGGGTAGGAAAAACAGCGATAACCGAAGGGCTTGCCCGGCTTATAGTGAAAGGGGATGTCCCCGGACACCTTAAAGATAAAAAAATATATAACCTTGACCTGGGAGGAATACTTGCGGGAACTAAATACAGGGGTGATTTTGAAGAGAGGCTGAAAAAGGTCCTCGCCGAAATAGTTGAAAAAGGGGACGGGATACTCTTTATAGATGAGATCCACAATATTGTAGGAGCAGGTGCTGTTTCCGGCGGATCGATGGATGCTTCAAATATTATTAAACCACTGCTCTCATCAAGAAAGCTTCAGTGCATAGGTTCAACAACCTATGATGAATACAAAAAATATTTTGAAAAGGACAGGGCTTTATCCCGCCGTTTTCAGAAAATTGAGATAAAGGAACCTTCAAATGAAGAAACTTTTAATATTCTAAAAGGGCTTAAGGGCAAATTTGAAGATTTTCACGGGGTAAAATATAGCGATGAAGCGTTGAAACAGGCGGTGGAACTTTCTGAAAAATATATCCATGAAAGATTTCTCCCTGATAAAGCTATTGATGTGATCGATGAGGCCGGGGCTAATCTTAAGATCGAAAACAGCAGATCAGGTAAAAGATCGGTGAAAATAGACCATTTACAGATAGAAAAAGTGGTTGCTAAAATATCAAAGATCCCGGAAAAAAGTGTTTCGGAAAATGATCTTAAAAAACTCAGGAGAGTTGAGCGTGATCTGAAGAAGAAGATCTTCGGGCAGAATGAAGCCGTGGAACTTGTAGCTGAAGCAATAAAGCGTTCACGTGCAGGATTTAAAGAGGCTGAAAAGCCTGTTGCTTCATTCCTCTTTGTGGGTCCGACCGGGGTTGGAAAAACAGAGTTGTCAAAAGAACTTGCATTAACCCTCAATGTCAGTTTCCACAGGTTCGATATGAGTGAATATCAGGAGAAGCATACGGTTGCCCGGCTGATAGGGGCCCCTCCCGGATATGTGGGGTATGATCAGGGTGGACTGCTGACCGAAGTTATAAGAAGAGACCCCTATTCTGTCCTTCTGCTTGATGAGATAGAAAAAGCTCACAATGATATATTTAACACACTGCTTCAGATCATGGATTATGCGACACTTACTGATAATACGGGGAAAAAGGCCGATTTCAGGAATGTAATAATTATAATGACATCCAATGCCGGAGCAAGGAAGATCGGAAAACCCGGAATTGGTTTCGATGATAAACTAATAAATAATGAAGCGATAGATAAGTCCATTGAAAAAATTTTTTCACCGGAATTCAGGAACAGGCTCGATAAAGTGGTGGTATTTAACAGGCTGGATAAAAGATCGGTTTTAAATATTGTAAAAAAGAAAATAGAAGAGTTCCGTACCCAGCTTCTGGAAAAGGGGGTAGATCTCTCTCTTTCCCGGGAGTGTTATAACCTTATAACAAAAGAAGGATATTCAAACCTTTTCGGAGCAAGGGAAATATCCAGGGTTATCCAGGAGAAAGTTAAAAATTATTTTGTGGATGAGGTCCTGTTCGGAAAATTAACAAAAGGGGGGCTTGTCCGGGGTAATGTTGAAGACGGGAAAATAATATTTGAAATTGAGAAAAAAGAGATAAAATAAAGGAGGAGGAATATTAAATTCCCCCTCCCCTTTTATTTTTACTTCTTCTTATAAGATTTAGAAGAAGAACCTGAAGACGAAGAACTGCTCTTGTAACTTCTGGAAGAGCTGCTTGAACTTCTTGATGAACGGCTGGAAGAATAACTCCTTGAACTTGAAGATGATGATCTTTTGGGAGAATAACTTTTATAAGAGGAACTTTTTCTGGGAGAATATGATCGGCTGCTGTATGAGCTTGATTTATATGTGGATGGTTTTGAATATTTATAGGATGAACCGGATTTATAAGATTTTGATTTGTATGAACTGGATTTATAAGAATAAGGTTTGTAGTATTTGTTTGAGGAGCCTGAACTGTATGTCCCTGATCCTGTTGACCCGCTACTTTTTGATGAATAATATTTATTGCTCCTGTATGATTGTGAGGAGGAATTTCCATTATAAGAATAGGAAGGAGAACTTTTTTTCTTCTTAACTTTTTTTGTCGAAGAACTTGTCTTTTTCTTTGTTGAACTCTTTTTTACCTTAGTGGGTACGTACTTCTTCGTTGTAGATTTTGTCCTGTACCCTGTGCTTCCTGTACTTTTTCCCTTAGTCCTGTAAACCTTTCTATATGTTGTTCCTCCGGTAGAACTTTTTTTGTAGGTTGTGCTTCCGGTAGATTTGTATCTGTCAGATTTCTTTATTTTGTATGAAGAATACTTGGAGGAATTGCCCTTGCTTGCCGGGCTCCCTTTGTATTTGTAAACTGTTGTCCCTTTTGAACCTTTGTATGATTTTTTGTCCAGAGCCCTGTAACTTTTTGTGGAAACCATACCGCTCTTCTTATAAACAACAGTTTTTCCCTTGCTGTTTACAACACCTACATGATTATATTTTGGCCTGACCCGCGGTGAAGCTCCCCTGTATGTCAGATCCCTTACCCGGCTGTTCAGAAGTGTTCTCTTCTTTAAAGCAACTTTTCTTACTGAACGGCCAAGGTCTCCTTTTCTAACCACTATTGTAGATCTGGATCTTAAAGGAATTCCTCTTCTGTAGTTGTGGTTTCTCAACCATCTTTTGTTTATAACGATGACAGGCCTGTTGTAGTAACTTAATGGCGACCAGCCCCAATAGTTTCCACTGTAGCACCATGATACCCATCCGGGTGACCAGCGGTAACCGGGGATCCAGTACCAGCCCCAGAAAGTATCCCAGTGCCATCTTCCATGATGATAGGTGTATGAGCCCCAGGAGTCATAAGAATACCAGTAATAACCGTAGTGTGGAGTCCATATCCATCTTCCGTTGTAATAAGGGCTCCAGCCGGATCCAACATTATACGGGATCCAGATGTTTGTTCTGTAAGTTGAGTTATACCTCCACCTTCCCGACCGTGAAAGATCGTATTCCTGATCTTCATATCCGCTATCGAGATAACGTGAAGAACTGCTCCTGGCATAACCGGCAAGGTTGTGCCTTTTTTCATTCCAGATATCAAAATCATCCTTCTCTGTTGAATAGAAATAGAACGGCCTTTCCCGTACATCTCCGTCTCTCATTACAACTTTCTGGTTTTCCCTGATGTTTCTGCTGTAACTGGTACCTGCAACCTCTGCAATTCCGTCATAAACGAATACTTCGGTTCCACGGGGGCCGTTAAAATTGATCCTGTATATTCCCCTGCTGAGCAGGAAAACTCCACAGTCAGGGGTCTGAACCTCAATTCCCTTTTCATAATCGAGATTGTGAATGTCCAGATAGATTCCACCTCTTCTGAGGATCAGGTTAAGTTCGGTCTTTCTGAGCCTGGGAACTTTTTTAAATTCAACTTCAGTATCAAAATCGAGTCTGAGAAAATTTGACCTCCCCAGGTAGATATCAAGCCTTCCGTCATTTGTTCCGGCTATGTCATTCTCAAAGACCGGTATATTTACACCTGCTTCTTCGGCACCCTCATCAAAACTTCTTTTTATATATGTATCACCCTGTTTATACTTTACCTTTACAACCTTGGCGTTATCATAATATTTGATGTCAGTATTTTCCTGTGCCGAATCGTATGAAAAACAAAATCCGGAGAGTAGGACTGCTATGAATGTGAATAAAAATAATCGTTTCATTTTTACCTCCTGCACTTATAGTAGCATAATTAATGCCAGTTAAAACTAATAATTATGTCCTGTTATTGTTACAGTTTTATTAAAATCCAGGTGGATTTTGGTTGAGGCCGGTAAGATCAGCTTTTTTTAAGTTCCAGAGATTTTTCTGTCTCTGCTGCAAGTTTGTTGATCTCATCCTTGGCCAGGCTCTCTTTTTCGTTCAGATAATATGGGGTTTTATTATTTTTTTTGACCCCGATCTGTGTTTCAAAAGGGAGTTCAGCGATCAGTTTATATCCAAGTTCTTCCGAAACGGATTTTGAACTGTTTCCGGGGAACATTTCGGTTTTTGTATTGCAATGAGAACAGACAAGATATTTCATGTTTTCAACAATTCCGATTATCTCTGTTTCGATCTTATCGGCTTTGAACATGTTTATCATTTTTCTAACATCTGCAATGGAAGCTTCCTGCGGGGTTGTTACGATTATACCTCCGCTGAGATCAACTTTCTGCATGATCGATAAAGGTACATCACCGGTACCGGGAGGAAGATCTATTATCAATATATCAAGTTCGCCCCATTCAACATTCCTGAAAAATTGTTCGATAAGTTTGTTTGCGAGAGCTCCTCTCCAGATCAGGGCTCTGTCCCTGTCGGTTATAAAACCCACTGACATAACTTTAATCCCGAATATCTCTATGGGAATAATATTCTCTCCTTCAGTTCTTACCTTTTCATTTTCAATCCCCAGCATTAAGGGGATATTAGGGCCATATATATCTGAGTCCAGAAGCCCTACCTTATAACCTTTCTTAGACAATGCCAATGCAAGATTTACCGTCACTGTTGATTTTCCCACTCCCCCTTTGCCACTTGCAACAGCCAGTATTTTTTTTGCATCTATAGGGAGTTTTTGAAAAAGGTCCATATTTTCATACATTTTGGATTTATTGTTTTCCATATTTTACCTCATATAAAATTTTCCAGGCCTTCTGCCTGAAAATAGTACAAATAATTCAGCAATATACCACCCCGAAAAAGGGCAGAAATTATATATTTATTTTATAAAATTAAATTATCTTTAATTATGGTGCAACGATTGCTTCTGTGGGGCAGACTTCAACGCAAGCTCCACAATCAGTACATTTGTCAGGGTCGATCTCATAATACTCATCACCCTGGGAAATTGCTTCCACCGGGCACTCAGCTTCACAAGCACCGCAACTAATACACTCTTCTGTAATTTTATGTGCCATTAATCCTCCTAAGTAAGGTAAAATATTTTAATCCCAAATTTCTGATTTGTCAATACTGTTTTTTATTTTTGGAGAAACGTACGGAAGGTAGTTTATTTCAGTTTTAATCTATACTAAAATATAAATGTTTTTTAAAATATATATTGATCTGTTAATTCTGATCATTATAAAGAGGAGATAAAATGAAAAAAAATATTATTTTTCTTTTCCTGTTTTTTCTTGTTCTGGGGCATGTTTTTCCGGAAGCTGAAACGGGGAATGGTGAAGAGCTCTTTCCGGTAATTAAGGATTTTAAGGCAAAGGGGGATATAGAAACATATACTCCTGATACCCTTTTTGAATATATAAACGGAGCAGCTGACCTGTTTCTCAGTTATGATTTCCGGAAGCTTTATTCCCGGAGTTATAAGAATGAAAGAGAGGGTTCTCTGACAATTGATATTTACAGGCACAGGGATATAAAAAATTGTTTTGGAATATATTCACAGGAGAAGCCGGATGAAGGTAAGTTTCTTGAGACGGGTGTACAGGGTTATTATGAGGAAGGTGTTCTGAATTTTTTCAAGGGGCCTTTTTATGTAAAGATCAGCAGTTTTGACCTGGGAAAAGATGATTATTCAGTCCTTTATGCTGCTGCAAGTGGTATATCGGATAATATTATGGCCGAGGAGAAGTTTCCGGAAGTTTTACGGTTTTTCCCGGAAAAGGGGAAGGTGGAGAATTCGGAAAAATATATAAATGTGAACTTTATGGGGCACTCATTTCTCCACTCTTCATTTATTGCTGATTATAAATTTGAGAACAGAGAGGGCCGGATATTTATTATTGATGCGGAAAGTGAATCCGGATCAGAGGAAATAATCAAAAAATATACAGCTTTTATCATGAGCAAGGGTGAAAAAATATTTAAATCAAAAGGGGGATATATTTTTGCTGACCCATACTACAGATCTTCAGGAAAAATGTATATCAGGATTCATGGCAGATATGTATACGGCCTGTTCTGCACTGATGATGAACGGGCATTGTTCTACCTTGAACAGATAAAAAAGAGAATGTAAAGTAGTAATTTATTTTTAGTTCGGGTAAGGTTGTTTTTTAAATTAAGTTTGGTTAAGATAAAACGTTATTTTTTTAATATAGAGATCAAAAAAGGAGTAACTGATGTTTGAAAAAAAAGTTTATATAGAGAGAAGAAAAACATTAAAAGAAAATGTAAAAAACGGTATTGTTCTGTTACCGGGAAATATAGATTCACCGATGAATTATCCGGCAAACCAGTACCATTTTCGTCAGGACAGTACATTTCTTTATTATTTCGGGCTGGATAAACCCGGATTTTATGGCGTTATTGACCTGGATGAAGGGAAGGATTATCTTTTTGGTGATGACTTTACAGTTGATGATATTATCTGGATGGGCCCCCAGCCTGTGGTGAATAAACTTGGCGAATCTGTTGGTGTACGGGATACAGGAACCCTCGACGACCTGAAAATAAAGATAAATAAAACAATAAATGATGGGAGAAAGATCCATTACCTTCCTCCCTACAGGGGTGAGAGCACTATTCAAATTTCGGAATTGACCGGAATATCTCTTGGAAAAATTAAGGATTATTCATCTCTTGAGCTTATTTTAGCTGTTGTAAAGCAAAGGTCTCATAAGGATGAAGGGGAGATAGCGGAGATCGAAAAAGCTCTCGATATTTCATATGATATTTATGATATGGCTATGAAAAAAGCTGCACCCGGTTTGTTTGAGTGGGAACTTGTGGGAGAGATAGAGGGAATAATAGGAAGAGCCGGAAGTTATAAATCTTTCCCCATAATTCTTTCGGTTCATGGAGAGACACTGCATAACCACTATCACGGTAATAAAATGAGGGATGGAGATCTGCTCATAATTGATTCCGGAGCGGAATCTCCACTTCATTATGCTTCGGATATAACCCGGACATTTCCTGTGTCGGGAAAGTTCGGAAGTATTCAGAAAGATATTTACGAAATAGTTTTAAAAGCAAATAAAACATCCATTGAATTTGTTCAACCCGGAAGAAAATTCAGGGATATCCACCTGCTGGCAGCGGAAATTATCGCATCCGGCCTGAAGGATATGGGGTTGATGAAGGGTAAGGTTGAAGATGCAGTAAAAGAAGGAGCTCATGCACTGTTTTTCCCCCATGGGCTGGGCCATCATATGGGGCTCGATGTTCATGATATGGAAAATATCGGGGAGAACAATGTCGGTTATTCCAAAGATGTGAAGAGGAGTGGCCAGTTTGGCCTTGCTTATCTCAGGCTTGCCCGTGAACTTGAACCCGGTTTTGTCCTCACGGTTGAACCCGGTATCTATTTTATTCCGGCACTGATCGACAAATGGAGAGCGGAAAATAAACATAGTGATTTTATCAATTATGACAAAGTTGAACAATTTAAAGAATTTGGCGGAATAAGGATAGAAGACGATATCCTTGTCAGGGAAAAGGGGCATAAAGTTCTGGGGAAACCCATTCCCAAAGAGATCAAAGATATCGAAAATATCATGTTATAAAGGCTTCAGAGGAAAATTTTCAATCGTTAATATTTTTAACGAAAAAATATCGTTAATTGCTTGACTTTTTTTATATACTGATATATAGTTTAAAACCAAACAATAAAAAGAGGTTGAGATGAAAAAAAAGATTAGCCTTAGGGTTATAAGAAGGATTTCCTTTTATTATGAAGCATTACTAAAACTTGATCTTCCAGAAAATGATTATATTTCGTCCAAAAGGCTGGAAGAGGTCACCGGGGTTTCCTGCAATCAGGTACGGCAGGATTTTTTCTATCTTGGAATATCGGTGGGAAAACAAAAGAAGGGATATCAGGTTAAACGTTTATTTAAAGAATTAAAAAAAATATTATCTATCGATAAAGGGGCCGAAGTTATTGTTATAGGAGCAGGGCGGCTCGGGCGGGCTTTGTCGGAATATAAATTATTCAAGGTAAGAAATATAAATGTAAAAGCACTTTTTGATATAAAGAAAGAGCTTGTGGGAACATCCATTGAAGTAAGAGGTGAAAAGGTTCCCATATACCATATGGACAAGATGGAGGAATTTATAAAAAACAATAAATCGGTGAAAATTGCCCTCCTTTCAGTTCCCGATATTGTTGCCCAGGATGTACTTGACAAGTTGATCGATTTTGGTGTCAAAGGGATAGTTAACTTTGCACCGAAGATCCTTAAGCTCCCTAAAAATATCAAAGATGTTCAGCTGATAAACGATTGTATCGGTGCTTCACTTTACAAGATCGTATATCAGATATATAACAAAAATAGAAATTAGTTGAAAATCCCCCCAAAGGCTTATAGAATAAAACCGGAGGGGTTTTATGATCTATTATCAGATATCTTTTTTTTTCCTGGTTCTTTTTTCCGCTTTTTTTTCTTCAGCTGAAACTTCATTAATATCCCTGGATACAATAAAGCTGAGCCACAAAGCAGGGAAAAATGATAAAAAGGCACGACTATTGATCGAAATATTGAAACATCCGGAGGAATTTTTTTCAACCATTCTCATCGGGAATAATATTGTCAATATTGCCGCTGCATCTTTATCTACTATATTCTTTTCCAGAATATTTGTGGGTGATGAAAAAATGGTGCTCATTGTGTCAACCGCTTTCACCACTGTTATAATACTTTTTTTTGCCGAGATCATACCTAAATCCTATGCCTTCCGCTATAATGAAAAATTATCATCTCACTATGCTTACCCCATAAGATTCTTTTCCTATTTATTCTATCCTTTTGTGAAGATCTTTTCCTTTATATCATCCATGTTTTTCCGGAATAAAAAATCTCCTTCTTCAGCAAGGGAATTGACCCCGGACGAATTAAAGTTCTTTCTGGCAAAAGAGACACAATTTTTTAAATATAATCCTGAAAACCTGAAGATGATCCATGAGATCATTGATATTGGAAACAAGGATATAAAAAGTATAATGACCCCGAGGATAAATATCACCGCCCTTGATGTTAAAAGTAAAGTGGAAAAACTTAAGGAGACAATTCTTGAAGGTTCAGTCACAAAGATCCCCCTCTATAAAGAGAGTATGGACCATATTGTGGGGATAATAAGCCTGAAAAAAATATTACCTCAAATCATTGATAAAGGGTTGCAGAGATCTTCGCTGGCAGATTTTGCTGATCCACCTTTCTTTATTTCGGAATTTTCTTCAATTAATTATGTCCTGAGGGAATTCAGGAAGAAAAAGGTTGAAATGGCAGTAGTACTGGATGAATATGGGATCATGATCGGGATCCTGACCCTTAACGATATTTTCAGGGAGATCCTGGGGGGGATGGATATCGGGAAAAGTTCAATCGAAAATGTGGGTAAACACTCTTTTCTTATCCGGGGGGAGCTGCCGGTGGATGAAATAAACTATCAGCTTAATATAGATCTGCCTCAGAAAAAAGATTATGCAACCTTATCCGGATTTTTTGTTTATTTTTACGGAAAATTACCAAAAACAGGGAGCAGGGTAATTGTAAATGACTATACTTTTGTTGTAAAAAAAATGGGACAGAGAAAAATAGAAGAGTTAAAACTTTATATCAAATAGGGAGATAAAAGAATTTATCTCTCTTTACCAATCCGCTATATTGGTCTATAATCATAACCGGTGTTAAGATGGAAAAAAGGAATATAGCAGTCAACAGAAAGGCATATCATGAATATGAGATCCTTGATAAGATAGAAGCAGGGATTTCCCTTGTGGGAAGTGAGGTCAAGTCCATCAGGGAGGGAAAGGTAAACCTGAAGGATGCTTATGTTGACATCAGATCTCTTGAAGCTTTCCTCCTGAATTCTCATATAGGTATGTATTCAAATGCAAGCTATAATAATCATGAGCCTCTGAGGAAAAGAAAGATCCTTCTTCATAAAAGGGAAATATTAAAATTTGATAAAAAAATAAAGACCCGCGGCCTTACCGTCATTCCTCTGAGGATGTATTTTAATGACAAGGGGATAGTTAAGATAGAACTTGCACTGGCAAAGGGGAAGAGGTCTTATGATAAAAAACAGCAGATCAAAGAACGTGATATAAAAAGGGATATGGCCAGAGAGTTAAAGAATTATAAATAGAATATTGTTTCTCTTTTATCCCCTGAAAATATTCATCGCCAGGAAAGAGAAGGCCGACAGAATAATAACCTTGAAAAGAAAATAGATCACAGATATTGTCATACTTTTTTTAATACTGATCTTTGAAAAATGAGCGATCCCCAGAGCCAGTGCAATTGTGTACCAGATAGAAAAAACATCAAACCTTGAGATCAGAATAGTTGTCAGTGATTTTGGGTCACTGCCCGGGAATAATATCAATGGAGATATTAAACTGAAAAGTTTAACATTAAAGATGAGAGAAACTGACTCTAATATCTTGGGAAAAACAATATCGATCAGCGAAGCGCCAGTGACAATGGCGAAATAATTTATATAAATACCTTCAGCCCCTCCGATACCGAAGAAGAGGAAAGTAAAAAAAGCTCCGGCTCCAATGATAATAAAAAGGAAAATTAGTTCCGGTACCACCATAAAAAGCTTCTGAACAAAAGAGATATTACTTAAATTTATATTATGCTCTTCCATATATTCGGAAAGGCTTGAATCTTTAAGCACTTCAGACATCTGTTCCATGGTATAGGGTAAGGTGACATAACTGAGGATCAGGATTGATATAAGAATAAAAATAAATACCGGTACCCAGTTCTTGCTTTTCATAATGCCGCCCAGTGTGGGGCCCGGTGATGTTATTATCCCTTCAAGCTGTGAAAAATATGAGTTAATCTTTTCTATCATTTTTTAATTATACAGGATTTTTCCAATTAGTAAAATTGAAATGATTTAAACAGAAACAAAAACTTATCCACTCATCCACTCAATCACTTATCTTCTGTTTTTGGTAAGAGGTAAGAGGTAAGAGGTAAGAGGAAAAAATGGTATCAGGTTTTATTCTTTCCTCCTGACTTCTTACTTCTGTCTTCTGACTTCTGAACTTAGGTTACAGGAGACAGTAAAATCAACTCATCCTTTCAATTACTCATCTCCTCAACCACTCAACTACTCAACTACTCATCCACTTATCTTCTGTTTTTCCTCTTACCTCTTACCCCTGACCAATTTTAATATTCTTTCAATGACACGAGCGTAGCGAGTAAATGACTACTAATGACC
>JBDLJQ010000027.1:0-37358 GCA_039714255.1 Acidobacteriota bacterium | reverse complement strand
ATAAGAGTAATAAAATAAAAAATATTGAAATTAGATTAGAGGAGAGCAATAAAATTGATCTTTACCTTTATTTAATAACGGAGAACAGGATCAGGAAGGGAAATTTTAAACTGGACCCGGTGGAAAAGATCACCTTTTCCGATGCTCCGGTTAAAATTGTCAAAGTTCCGGCGAAAGCTGTTTGTACACTCTCTCAATATAATCTGGAACATGAGGATAAGGGAATAATAAGTCAATAATAGTTTAAGGATCAAAGATGAAAAGAGTAAATATTTTAACGATTATTTTTGTTATATTTTTTTACGGGTATAGTCCGGGTGAAAAAACAGTTAAAGATCTGGCTGGATATGTGAACCCGTTCATTGGAACCAAGAATATGGGCCATACATTTCCGGGGGCAACAACACCCTTCGGGATGGTTCAGTTGAGCCCTGAAACAAATATTCAACCCTTTTTTAGAAACGGGAAATACAATAAAGACACTTACCGTTATTGTTCAGGATATCAATATGAAGATGTTTCCATCTTCGGGTTTTCCCACACACATTTCAGTGGTACAGGACATTCTGACCTGGGAGATTTTCTGATAATGCCCACAACAGGAAAGCTGAAGCTGGAGCCGGGAGATGCAGATGTTCCCCGAAGTGGATATTTTTCAGGATTTTCCCATGAAAGTGAGGTTGCGGAACCGGCATATTATAAGGTCAAACTGGAAGATCATGGAATAAAAGCTGAGTTGACTGCCACTGAACGGGTAGGATTTCACCAATATACTTTTCCTGAATCTGAAGATTCCCATATCATTCTTGACCTTATCTCTAATATTTACGGCCATAAAGATAAGAATGTCTGGACTTTTATCAGGGTTGAAAATAATTCTCTGGTTACGGGCTACAGGCAGACCAGAGGTTGGGCGAGAACAAGAAAAGTATATTTTGCCATGAAATTTTCCAGGCCATTTTTTCGGTATGGGCATAAAAAATATGATAATGTCGCATATAATGGATTTTACAGAAAATTTAATGAGTTTGAAAACTTTCCGGAGATGGCCGGGAAGAATATCAGAGCCTGGTTTGATTTTAAAACAAAAAAGGGGGAAAAGATAAAAATCAAATTTGCTCTCTCTCCTGTAAGCACAGCAGGTGCACTTAATAATCTTAATAAAGAGATCCCCCACTGGGACTTTGAAAAGACCAGGCATCAAGGCAGGGCAAAGTGGAATAAGGAGTTATCAAAGATAGTTGTTGAGACCGGTACACCCGAAGAAAAAGAGATATTTTATACAGCCCTGTATCATACCATGCTCAGCCCGGTCATCTATGAAGATACAGACGGATCTTATCGGGGTTTGGATCAGAACATACATAATTCGGAAGGATTTGTTAACTATACAATTTTCTCGCTCTGGGATACATATCGTGCATTACATCCCCTTTTCAACATTATTCAAACGGAACGAAATGAAAACATGATAAGATCAATGCTGGCACATCAGGCTCAGAGTGTTCATAAGATGCTCCCCATATGGAGCCATTATGCAAATGAAAACTGGTGTATGATCGGTTATCATGCCGTATCGGTAATTGCCGATGCAATTGCGAAGAAAGTCGGTGGCTTTGATAAACAAAAAGCATTAAAAGCATGTGTTGAAACATCTTCAGTATCGTATTTTGACGGAATTGGTGATTATATTAAGCTTGATTATGTTCCGGAAGATAAAAGCGGTTCTTCTGTGTCAAAAACCCTGGAATATTCTTATAATGACTGGTGTATTGCCCAAATTGCACAAAGTGCGGGGGAAAAAGAGATAAAGAGCAGATATCAGAAGAGATCAAAAAATTATATAAATGTTTTTGATCCAAAAAGTGGATTTATGCGTCCAAAACTATCAAACGGAGAATGGAAAAAAAAGTTTGATCCCATGGATACTCACGGACAGGGGTTTATTGAGGGTAATGCATGGAACTATGGGCTTTATGTTCCTCATAATGTTCCTGAAATGGTCGAAATGATGGGTGGAAAGAAGAAGTTTGAAGAACATCTTGACAAGCTTTTTTCAATGGTCCTTGAAGATAAATATATTGAAAAAAATGAAGATATAACAAGGGATGGAATTATTGGAAATTATGTTCATGGAAATGAACCGGGGCACCATATACCATATTTGTATAATTGGACAGACAGCCCCTGGAAAACCCAGGAACGGGTGAGAAATATTGTGGATACCATGTATGGAAATGGTGTTGACGGATTGTGCGGCAATGATGATGCCGGGCAGATGTCCGCCTGGTATATTTTCAGCGCATTAGGATTTTATCCTGTATGCCCGGGCTCTGATCTATATGCAATCGGGAGCCCGAATATAGAGAAGGCAAGTATTAAGTTAGGGAATGGAAAAACTTTTACGATCAGGGCAGTGAACCAGAGCAAAGAAAATATTTATGTACAATCGATTATTAAGAATGGCCGGCCATTCAGGGGAAGTTTTATCTCACACAAAGATATCCTTAAGGGAAGTACATTTATATTTAAAATGGGCCCGGATCCAAATAATTAAAAATGGAATTGACGTCCGGTAATATAAGGTTGAGAGGTTTCAGGAAAAGTGACAGTAAAAAGATAGCTGCCCTTGCAAACAATGAAAATATCAGTAAAAACCTGAGAGATTTTTTCCCGTCTCCCTATTCGGAAAACGATGCGGAGGTTTTTATACTTCTGTGTCAGGCAGAAGATCCTCAGGTTGCCTTTATCATTGAGTATAGAGGTGAACCTGCAGGTTGTATAAGCCTCGTAATTCAGAAAGATATTTACAAAAAAAGTGCGGAGATCGGTTACTGGATCGGAGAACCATTCTGGGGAAAGGGGATAGCTACCGAAGCGGTTAAACTGGTAGTGGAATATGGGTTTGATCATTTGGAGCTTGTCCGTATTTTTACCGGAGTGTTTGATTTTAATAAAGCTTCACAAAAAGTTCTTGAAAAAGCAGGTTTTTATCTTGAATGTATTTCCAAAAAATCTGTATATAAAAGTGGCAGGATCCTGGATGAATACAAATATGCAAAAATAAAAGACAAATAAGATATTGTAAGGGTGATTGGAATGAAAAAAGTTTTTTTTTTAATATTTGGATTTGTTTTTATAAATTTTCTCTATTCCGGAAATTATGAAATTTTTTCACCGGACAACAATATAAAACTGGTTGTTCATTCTGAGAATGAACTGACATTTTCTGTTTTTTTTAAGAATAACAAAATTATTGATCAAAGCAAGATAGGAATGGTTCTGGATAAGAACCGATGGCTGGGAAAAAGATCAAAAGTTTTAAAGATATCAAGAATACAAAAAGATCAAAAAATCACTCCTGTTGTATCAAATAAAAGTTCAAAGATCAGAGATCAATATAAACAATTAACACTCTTCTTTAATAAAGATCATGGTGTTAAGTTCAGAATATTTAATGAAGGAGTGGCTTACCGGTTTTTTACTTCATTTTCCGGAAATATTGTTGTCAGATCGGAAATATTAAATGTAAGATTTCCGGAAAGTATTACAACATTTTTTCCGGAAGAGGAAAGTTTTATTTCACATTATGAGAGGCCTTATAAAAAGGCAATATTAAATACAATAAAAAAAAATCGTTTTTGTTCGCTGCCTCTTTTGCTGGATACAGGTAAATCTGTAAAAATATTTTTCACTGAAGCAGATCTTTATGATTATCCTGCAATGTTCCTGTTCGGAACCGGTGGCAATTCCCTCAAAGCCGGTTTCCCGGGTTTTGTACAGGAAGCATTGCCAAACCCGAAAAGGGCTGACCGTTCAGAGAAAATAAAAATGTCCGCAGATTATATAGCAGAGACTAGTGGGGAAAGGCTGTTCCCATGGAGAGTGTTTGTAATTACCGATAATGACCGGAAGATTTTGGAAAATAATATGGTCTTTTTATTGTCACGTCCAAATCGGATAAAAAACCATAACTGGATCAGGCCGGGGAAAGTTGCCTGGGACTGGTACAATGCAAATAATATATATGGTGTAGATTTCAAATCGGGTATCAATACGGATACTTACAAATATTATATTGATTTTGCCTCAGAATTCGGGATCGAATATATCATTTTGGATGAAGGATGGTCGGTTTCAACCACAAATGTATTGGAAACTAATCCCCTGATTGATATCGATGAACTTGTTAAATATGGTAAACAAAAAAAAGTGGGGATCATCCTCTGGCTGTTATGGAAACCTCTGGATCAGAATATGGCAAAGATACTGGACACCTATAAAAACTGGGGTATAAAGGGGATCAAAGTTGATTTTATGCAGAGGGCTGACCAATATATGGTTAATTATTATGAAAGGGTTGCAGAAGAATCTGCAAAAAGGCATCTTCTTGTCAATTTTCATGGAGCCTTTAAACCGGCAGGATTAAGGAGGGCTTATCCCAACATATTATCATTTGAGGGAGTTAAGGGAAATGAGAACAATAAATGGTCTGATCTTATTACTCCGGAACACAATGTCACTATCCCTTTTATAAGGATGGTTGCAGGCCCGATGGATTATACTCCCGGAGCTATGGTAAATGCTCAACGGCCCAATTTTAATATTTCCTTTAACCGCCCGTCCAGCCTGGGTACACGATGCCATCAGGTTGCAATGTATATTATTTACGAAAGCCCATTGCAGATGTTGTGTGATTCCCCCTCTAATTATTACAAAGAGAGAGAGACCACAGAGTTTATTGCAAAGATACCAACTGTATGGGATGAGACCATAGTGCTTGATGCAAAGGTTTCTGATTATGTCCTGATTGCAAGAAGGAGTGGTGAAAAATGGTTTGTTGGAGCCATGACTGATTGGACAGAGCGTGAATTAAAAATAGATTTTTCCTTTCTCCCCGATGGAAAATATAATATGGAATTAATTAAAGATGGATCAAATGCCTCACGTTATGCCCAGGATTATAAAATTGAGATATCTGATATAAACCGAAAAACAAAAATGAAGATAAAACTGGCTCCGGGGGGAGGCTGGGCTGCAATAATATCAAAAAGCCAGAATATCTGAACCTGTTTAAAAGCAAACCAGAGTTAGCTACCATTTCGATTGACAAATCTGCAGTGATTGAGTATATTTTACATCTACGGAGCATATCAGCCTGCCTTATCCTGATATTTAATAAAAAACGGGGAATAGATGCTAAATTATTTAAGAGTTGAAAATTTTGCAGTTGTGGAAAAAGTTGAACTCAACTTCTGCCCTACTCTAAATATTCTCACAGGAGAGACTGGGGCAGGAAAATCAATTTTAATTGATGCGATTAAACTATTTCTTGATAAAAAGATCCCACCCAATTGTATTCGCGATAAAAGTAAAAAACTGACAGTTGAAGCATTTTTTGAAAATAAAGAAGAAGAATTTGTTCTCCGAAGGGAAATTTCAGATGGGACAAAAAAAAGATCCAATGTTTATATAAACGGCGAATTGGTACCTTTTATCAATCTGAAAGAAAAAGCTGAAAAGTTATTGAATATTTACGGCCAGAATGAATATCTTTACCTTCTAAGCCCCTCGAATCATATGGAATATTTTGACAGATATTCAGGAAATGGAGAAATATTAACCCGCTTATCCGGAATATATGACAAAACAGTAAAAATCAGCTCAGAACTGGATGAACTGAAAGAGAAAGAAAATGCTGCTGTTGAAAGACTGGAGTTCATTAATTTCCAGATCACTGAAATAAAAGACCTTGATCTTGAGGAACAAAGCGAGGGGGAACTGGAACAGGAGCTGAAGATCCTCTCCTCTGCTGAAGATATACTGAAAAATTCAAATAATATAATTAACAATTTTTACAGAGGCGACAATTCTGTTTATAGTAATATTGCTGAAACTCAAAGCAGTATAGAATATTTAAAAGGGATATTTCCGGAATTTCTCCCTCTTAGCGAAGAGATAAATAAATTTTATAAATCTATTCCTGAAATTTCTTCGCAGCTGACCGATCTGAGCAGAAATGTTGATTATAATGAGGCAGATCTGAATAAACTGGAGGAAAAACTTTTTAAGATCAAAAGATTAAAGGCAAAGTATGGTGTTGATTTTGAAGGCCTTAAGGAAAAATATAATAAACTTCTGAATGATAAAAATCTCTATTCAAATATGGAATTTTCAATTAAGGAGAAAAAAAAAGAATTGGATAAAACTCTGGAAGAGTATAAAAAAGTAAATAAGGAGCTCAGAAAAAGAAGGCTGGAAAAAGGGAAGCAGCTTAATGAACTGGTGGAAACAGAGTTAACAAAACTTGAAATGAAAAAATCACAATTTGTTGTTAATACTGAAGAAAAAGAACCGGATATCAACAATATAACACCAAAAGGAAGTGATTCTGTGGAATTTCTTTTCTCTTCTAATCCCGGACTGGCGCCCGGCAAAATAAAAAACATTGCATCGGGCGGGGAATTATCCAGGTTAATGCTGGTTCTTAAATCCACCATCAGGGATGATTCTGAACTTTCTTATATTTTTGATGAAGTTGATAGTGGGATCGGAGGTAAAACGGCAGATTTTGTGGGCTTTAAACTAAGGGATATCTCAAGAAATAACCAGGTGATATGCATTTCCCACCTGCCTCAGATAGCATCTTTTGCGGACAGGCACTTTCTTGTGGGGAAGGAATTCCGGGAAGATATAACTTTCAGTTATGTGAATGAAATATCAGCTGAAGAAAGAGAGACTGAGATAGCACGTCTTATGGCAGGAACTTCGGTTACCAGTGAGGTTCTGGAAGCAGCAAAAAAACTTCTTGAATCAAAAAGATAATGAATTACCATATACATACTTTTGGTTGTCAGATGAATGTGAATGATTCTGAAAAGATAGATTTTCTCCTTAAAAAAAAAGGTTTTAAGTGGTCGGATTCTGCTGAAAAGGCTGATATTGTAATTATCAACAGTTGTGCGGTCAGGGAAAAAGCCCAGGAAAAGATATTTTCATTTATCGGCAGGCTGAGAAAGGATCAGAAGATCATTGTGGCCGGGTGTGTTGCACAGGTTGAAAAGGAAGGGATATTAAAGAGAAACAATAAAATAGATTTTGTAGTGGGGACTCACCAGTATTATAATATAGGGGAAATAATTGATGATCACGTTATAAAAAAGAATAAAGGGGTACTTTCCGGTTTCAGTAAAAACTGGGAAGAGGTGATCCCTGATATATATTCGAGAGAGAGTGAGGTTTCCGGTTATATTTCCATAATGGAGGGATGTAACAACTTTTGCACTTATTGTATAGTCCCCTTCACCAGAGGAAGGGAAAAGTACCGGCCCTATGAGAACATTCTTGAGGAGGCCATGTTTCTTTCTGACAAAGGATATAGAGAGATAATCCTTCTTGGCCAGAATGTTAACAGCTGGAATGATCCTGAAAAGAAAATGGGTTTTGCAGAACTTCTTGACCGCTTAAGTATCAATACCAATGTTGAATGGATAAGATTTATAACATCTTATCCCGGATATTATGAATCTGAGCTTATAGGAGTAATGAAAAAACACCGGAAGCTTGCAAGGCATATACATTTCCCTGTTCAGTCAGGATCGACAAGGCTTCTTAAAAAGATGGGCCGGATCTATTCCAGAAAAGATTATATTGATATTGTAAAAAAGTTCAGAGAGGAAATTCCCGGTATGAAGTTCAGCTCGGATTTTATAGTAGGGTTTCCCGGTGAAACTGAAAGAGACTTTAAGCTGACATTATCACTTATGGAGAAAATAAGGTTCGATTCGATCTTTTCGTTCATATATTCTCCCAGGAAGCATACAAAAGCTTCTCTTATGAAAGACAATTCAGGGAAGGAGGAAAAAAAGAGACGGCTTGAAGTTCTCCATTCTCTTCAAAAAGAGATACAGATCGAGGAGCACAGAAAGCTTGTGGGCAGTAAAATCAAGGTGTTGATCACAGGAAAGAATCCAAAGAGGCCTGGTGAAATGGCGGGAAGAACAGAAAGTTATAAGATCGTAAATTTTCCATCAAAAAAAAATGTAGGTGAATTTACGGATGTCCTGATAGACAGAGCCGGCCCCTATTCCTTCAGAGGTAAAGAGGCAGGTTAATCCATTCCCGTTGCCGAAACCGGAAAACCTTGACTATATGTAAAAAATGTGATAAAACCAAGTCTTTCAGTATAAAAAATCTCAGGAAAAAACAATGAATATTGATATACAGGATATTGGTAAAAAAGGGCTTATTGTAGAGGACTATTTTGAATTGGAAGATTCTTTCCTCATTGAAGATGATGCTTTCTTTTATGATAATGTAAAATTTTCTATTCTCTTTACAAAAGAAGATAATAGCAGGATAAAAGCAAAGGGAAAGCTCCGTTCAGAAGTTTCAATGAAATGTGTAAAGTGTCTGGAAAAATTTGATTATAAAATAAATTCAAAATTTGATATAGTTTTATTCCCGATGGATATTATTGAAGCGGATAATTCTGCTTTAAATCCAGAAGACCTTGAATATATATTTTATGAAGGGGATAAGATCGACGTAAAAAAGATTTTAACAGAACAGATCAACCTGTTTTTACCATTAAATCCGGTCTGCAGTAATAAATGTAAAGGGATTTGTCCCAATTGCGGTGCTAATTTGAATAAAGAAACATGCAAATGTGAAAGTTCTGTAAGTGATTATAAATTGCTTTTTAATAAAATAAAGAGGTGAAAGATGGCATTACCAAAACGGAGACATTCTCATCAAAGAAAAAATAAAAGAAGGTCACATCATGCGCTGAAACAGGAAGGCCTTTCGGTTTGTCCCCAGTGTAAAGAACCCAAACTTCCCCACAGAGTTTGTAAAAATTGCGGGTATTATGAAGGTACACAGGTAAAAGAGGCAGAAGAAGCCTAAATTCGGAACATAATGAAGATTGCCGTTGATGCAATGGGAGGAGACAAAGCTCCTGAAGTTGTAGTAAGAGGCGTTGTAGATTATCTGAGAGAACAAAGGTTTAAAAGTGTGATCAAGATTGTCCTGGTAGGGAAAGAAAGGGTCATAAGAAAAGAATTAAAAAAATGTAAATTTGACCCTGGAGAACTGATAGAAGTAATTGACGCATTGGAAGAGATTTCAATGAAAGAACACTTCTTTTCATACTGGCGGAAGAGAGAACAAACTTCAATAAAAAAAGGGTTGGACCTTGTAAAGCAGAATAGTGCCCAGGCAATGATCTCGGCGGGAAATACCGGAGCTGTGATGGCAATTTCAAAAAATGTTCTTGGCCCCCTTGAAAAGATTGACAGGCCGGCGCTTGCATTGATGCTTCCCACTTCACGTGGAAATTCAATGTTGCTGGATGCAGGTGCAAATGTCGATTCCAAACCCTGGAACCTGGTTCAGTTTGCACTGATGGGAAAGGTATTTCTTGAAAATGTTTATGATATAAAAAATCCGAAAATAGCTCTGATGAGTATCGGTGAAGAAGAAGAGAAAGGGAATGAGTTGACAAAAAAAACATTCAGCATGCTCAAATCCATGGATATCAATTTTATTGGAAATCTTGAGGGTGGAGATGTTTATGCCGGTGAGGCCGACCTGATAGTTACTGATGGTTTTACCGGAAATGTTACTTTAAAGGTTTCCGAAGGTGTTGTTGAAACAATGCTCTCAATGTTGAGAAAAGAGATAACTGCAAATATTCTGTCGAAGATAGGGTTCTTTTTTCTTAAAAGCTCTCTGAAAAGGATCAGGAAAAAAATGGATTATTCAGAATATGGGGGCGCTTTGCTTCTCGGAGTGAACGGGCTGGTTATTATAGGGCATGGGAAATCTGATGAAAAAGCAATAAAAAATGCAATATATTTAAGCAGAAGGTTTATTTTGGAAAATGTTCTTGATAAAATAACCCGGGAAATGAACAAAATGCAGGATATCTTTAAGGAGTTAAAATATGTATGAAGAATATAAAAACAGTATTGTAACAGGGGCTGCAAGAGGAATTGGCAAATCAATAGCACTCAGCCTTGCTAAAGCAGGATTAAATGTTGTTGTTTCTGATATTTTAATTGAAGAAGCGGAAAAAGTTGCTGAAGAAATCAGAGGATTGGGAGTTGAATCGATTGCAGTAAAAAGTGATGTCTCAAAGATGGAAAGTGTAAAGGAACTGATCGGAAAAACCGTTGAAACATTCGGCTCTGTTGATTTCCTTGTAAATAATGCCGGGATCACCAGGGACAATTTGTCCATAAGAATGTCTGAAGAAGAGTGGGATATGGTTCTGAATATAAATCTGAAAGGTACTTTCCTCTGTTCTCAGGTTGCTGCAAAGGAAATGATGAAAAAAAGATTTGGAAGGATCGTTAATATTGCTTCTGTGAGTGGTATTCTCGGGACAGCCGGCCAGTCTAATTATGCTTCATCAAAGGCTGGTGTTATTGCTCTCACAAAATCCTTTGCAAGGGAACTTGGAGGGAGAAACATAACAACTAATGCCATTGCCCCGGGGTATATTATTACGGAAATGACGGAAAAACTTCCGGAAAAAGTTAAAGAAGCATATATAAGCCAGATTCCCCTTAAAAGGGGAGGAACACCAGATGATATTGCCGAAGTGGTAAAATTTCTTATATCACCATCGGCTGCATATATAACGGGAACAGTTATTAACGTTTCCGGAGGACTTTTAATTTAAAAAAGGAGATAAAAATGAACAAAGAAGAAATTATGGGTAAAGTAAAAAGTGTTGTGTCAGAAAAATTAAATGTTGGTGAAGACCAGGTAACAGTTGATGCTAAATTTGTTGAAGATCTTGGCGCTGACTCACTTGACCAGGTAGAATTAATTATGGCTCTTGAAGATGAATTTGATCTTAAGATTCCTGAAGAGGAAGCAGAAAAATTATCCACAGTTGGATCAGCAGTAGAATATATAGTAACAAAAGCATAAAACTATGATCTTTTCGAAAAAGAGCATTGATTTGCGGCGGGTGGTTATAACCGGCGTGGGGCTAATTTCCTCTGTGGGAAAAAATGTTCCTGAATCCTGGGAAAATATCAGAAATGGTAAAAGCGGAATATCCCGGATTACCAGGTTTGATGCCACTGATTATTATTCAAAAATTGCAGGGGAAGTAAAAAACTATGACCCCCTGGAATATTTTGAAAAGCGGGATGCAAAAAAGATGGACCCCTATATTCAGTTCGGGATGATTGCAGCTTCAGAAGCCGTTGAAGATTCAGCTTTTGTAAATGCATCAGGACTGAACCCTGAAAGGGCAGGTGTTTATATCGGCTCAGGGATAGGGGGAATATTAACGATCGAAAATAATAATGAGATCCTTTTAGAAAGGGGGCCCTCAAGAATATCCCCCTTCTTTCTGACCGCTGCTATTGCAAATCTTGCATCAGGGCAAGTGTCAATAAAACACAACCTGAAAGGCCCTAACCTGGCAAATGTAACTGCCTGTGCAACCAGCACCCACTCTATTGGTGATTCTTTCAAGATGATCCAGAGGGGAGATGCGGATATTATGGTTGCCGGTGGTGCCGAATATCCAATAACCAGGCTGGGTGTTGGCGGATTCTCTGCTATTAAAGCATTATCCACAAGAAATGATGATCCTGAAAAAGCCAGCCGGCCTTTTGATAAAGAGAGGGATGGTTTTGTTGTGGCTGAAGGTGCTGCCGTTGTTGTGCTTGAAGATCTTGAACATGCGGTGAAAAGAGGAGCAAAGATCTATTCCGAAGTTGTGGGATACGGGTTAACCGGAGATGCTTTTCATGTTACTGCCCCGGATATGGAGGCAGATGGAGCTGTAAGGACAATGAGGATGGCCATTAATGATGCCGAAATAGATGTTAAGGATGTTGATCATATTAATGCTCATGGAACATCCACACCGTTAAATGATAAGGTTGAAACAAAGGCCATAAGAAAGTTGTTCGGTTCTCATGCGGAAAAGATCAACGTATGTTCAACAAAATCAATGACCGGACATATGCTTGGTGCCACCGGTGGAGCAGAAGCTATATTTTCTGCATTGGCAGTAAGAGATAATTTTATCCCTCCTACAGTTAACCAGGAAGTTTCTGATGAAGAGTGCGATCTCAATTATACACCCAACAAGGGTGTTGAAAGGGAAATTCGGTATGCTCTTTCAAATTCATTCGGGTTTGGAGGAACAAACGGAACCCTCTTGTTAAAAAAATTTGAAAATAAATAATAACGGGGATCCCTCAGGGATCCCTATTTTATTTTTATGAAGTTGAATATCCTCTTCTCCCGATCACCGTGACGGTAGGAAGGGAATCGTGGATCACAGAATGTGCAGATCCATGAATGGTTGATATTCTCTTTCGGTACTCCATGTTCGGTCAGGCACAGTTCGATCCCATATGTCACATCCATAGAATATCCTTCTGAAGTTTTTTCAAAAATTTTGTCAGTAAAATTGAATCCTTTGAATTTATCAACCACATCCTGTTGAACCGTGTAACATTTCCCTTCAATTGCAGGCCCGGTAAAAAAAACCAGTTCTTTTAAGTTTATTCCCCTCTCCTTCATTATATTCAGTAAGTTTATACCGATCCCGGAGTGCAGGCCCCTCCACCCCACATGTATCGCGCCGGCTTCCCGGCCATCTTCCGACCAGAAGAAGAGAGGGACACAATCGGCTGTCCTGATCACAGCCAGAACACTATTTTCATTAAGTATGATCCCGTCACCATCCGGACGTCCATTGGTGTTGCCGGAAAAGTGTATTGTATTACCGTGTACCTGTTCAAGCTGAACAATCCTGTCTGTTCTTAAATATTCACCCACATCTTCAATTTCGGATCCAATTTCAGTAAATCCCATAACAATGTTTTTATATTCATAGAAGTAAAAGGTTGAACCTTTATTATTTTCTTTTGTAAACTGCATCATCTTTATTGTTCTGCTTATTTGCATGTATGACAGATTTTATATTATATCATATAGAAAAAATGAAGAAGTCAGACCTGTTTTTGACCTGAATTGATAATTAAGTGGTACAATTGATATAGATAAAACATAAATATTGGAGAATTGATAATGCCTGAATTAGATATAAGTATTCCTCATCAGCTAAGGCAGGATGAAGCTGCAGAAAGGATCAAAGGCCTTCTTGGCCAGATGAAAAAAGATTACGGGGAGAGCATTCAGGATCTGAATGAAGAGTGGAGCGGGAATTCCTGCAGGTTCGGATTTTCTGTTATGGGCTCTGAAATTTCCGGCACCCTGGATATTCTTAATGACGAGGTTCGCATAAAAGGCGGCCTCCCGTTTACTGCCGGCCTTTTTAAAGGGAAGATAGAAAAAACAATAAGGGAAAAAGCTGCTGAACTGTTGAGTTAATGCTGAAATTATTCGAAAAAAGGATATAAAATATGGGAAAAATGAGAGAATTAATATATTGCCAGGAATGTGGAAAGAAACTTGAAATAGTTAATGCCGACGGCAGAGAGAGAATGAAATGCCGGTTCTGCAACAAGATCGCCTATGAAAATCCTGTCCCCGCAACTGCGGCAGTGGTTTTTAATAAGGATGGAGAACTTCTCCTTGTTAAAAGAAATGTGGAGCCCAAGAATGGTGAATGGTGCCTTCCGGGAGGGTTTACCGAGATCGGGGAAACACCTGAAGAGTGCTGTATAAGGGAATTAAGGGAGGAAACAGGGCTGGAAGGTACAATAGAGGGGATCATTGCTTCTGTCCCGGGAGTTAACCCGTTTTACAGGTCTGTAATAGTTACAGGGTATAGTATTAAAGATTATTCCGGGGTACTTAAGGCCGGTGATGATTCGGATGAGTCAAAGTTTTTTAAATTAGGTGAAAAACCTCCTGTAGCTTTTAAAAGCCATAGAGAGATACTGGATTCATATAGTAGAAGCGAAAGATATGATATAGATAAATCTATATTGAAAAATATGGGAGCCTATGTGATAACAAGCGGGGATCATATCGGAATAGCAGAGGAAGCATGTAAAGGTGGTGCCCGGATAATTCAGTACAGGGATAAAAAGGCTACTCAGAGTGAAAAGTTAATGAATGCAAAATTGATCTGTAAGGTAACCCGAAAAACAGGAACACTGTTCATTGTTAATGACAGTGTAGATATTGCACTCCTGTCTGGAGCCGATGGCGTTCACCTCGGCCAGGATGATCTTTCTGTATCAGAAGCAAGAAAGATAGTTCCCCGGAATTTTATTATCGGGAAATCGACCCACTCACTGGAACAGGCACAGGCAGCAGAAAAGGACGGGGCCGATTATATAGGGATCGGGCCTGTTTTTAAGACTCCCACCAAAGAAGATTATGTTCCCATAGGAGTGGAACTTGCCAGAGAGGTGGTACAAAGGGTAAAGATACCTGTTGTAGCCATCGGAGGGCTAAATATTGATAACCTTGAACTTTTAACAGGAACCGGCCTTGAAAATTTTGCCATGGTTCGTGAATTCCAGCAGAATACAGAAGAAAATGTTAAAAAAATTAATAAATTAATATTTTATTAGTTCAAACAAAGATATTGATCAGGGCCATCGGATAATCGGAAAAATCACGACTCTGACAATTTGTTGAATGACTAAAAAGAATAATTTATTTAAAGATAAAAATTAATCGTCGAGGATGTGTTTTTCCTTTTCGCTGCCGATCTTGTCTAATGTAGCAATATTTTCATCAACAACTTTCTGGAAGCTTTCATAAAATTTTTTTTCTTCATCTTCAGAGATATCTTTGGCATCCTGCATCTTTTTGACCATTTCCCTGTAATCTCTTCTGATATTCCTGATCTGGGTTTTTCTCTCTTCTGTATATTTTTTGAGGGTTTTTATTATTTCAAGCCTTCTCTGCTCATCCAGCGGAGGGACCGGCAGCTTTATTACCTTCCCGTCAGAGAAAGGGTTCAGGTCTATATTTGAATTTCTAAGAGCTTTATCAATATCACCTATTATATTTGCATCCCAGGGCTGAATTACAATAAGGTTCGGTTCCGGAACGGAAAGGGTTGCCACCTGGTTTATTGGTGTGGGAGTTCCATAATATTCCACAGTAAGGCCGTCAAGGATCTTTATGGAAGCTCTTCCTGTCCTGAACTTTGAGATCTCTTCCGTAAAACCATTTATTACCTCTTTGAATCTATCTTTTGCTTCTTCGGTGATCTGATTTAGCATTAAACCTCTCCTTTAGCTGATTAATGTACCGATATCTTTATCAATAACCGATTTAAAAATATTAGAATCCTTATTAATATTGAATATTTTTATTTTAAGGTTATTCTCTTTGCAAAGACTTACTGCTGTGCTGTCAAGAACCTTTAATTCTTTGGAAAGAACCTCTGAATAAGAGATCTTTTTGTATTTTACTGCATCTTTTATTTTTTGAGGATCACCAGAGAACACACCATCCACCATTGTTGCTTTTAAAAGGATATCAGCTTTTATTTCGATAGCTCTGAGAGCTGCAGCAGTATCTGTTGAAAAATACGGACTTCCGGTTCCCGCGGAAAAGATAACCACCCTCTTCTTTTCAAGGTGTCTTACTATTCTACGCTGAATGAAGGGTTCGGCTATTGATTTGATCTCAAGTGCAGAAATAAGCCGTGTTGTAACATTCTTGTTCTCAAGTGCATCCTGAAGAGCAATGCCGTTTATCATTGTAGCCAGCATTCCCATATAATCGGCGGATGTTCTGCTAATTCCAATGTTGTTGCCGCGAACACCTCTGAAAAAATTACCCCCCCCGGTTACAATAGCTATGTCAATACCAAGATCATGGATCTTTTTTATCTGCCCGGTAATATTGTCTATTGTTTCAGGGGATATTCCAAACTGATTTTCCCCTTTCAAAGCTTCTCCGCTAAGCTTTAATACAATCCTTTTATATTGCGGAAGTTCTTCCATGCTAAATGTCTTCACCTACCTGGTAGCGGACAAATCTTTTGATAACAAGATTCTCGCCTATCTTATGGATCTTTTCTGTAAGGAGTGCTGCTATTGTATTCTTGTCATCTTTAAAGAAGGCCTGGTCCATAAGACAGATCTCAGAATATAACTTTTTTAATTTACCTTCAACTATTTTTTCAATTATATTTTCTGGTTTTCCAGATTTTTTTAATTGCTCTGCAAATATCTCTTTCTCTTTTTTCAGAACATCTTCAGGAATATCCTGTGCTGATACATACTGCGGGTTCATTGCCGCGATCTGCATTGCAACATCTTTAACGAATTGCAGGAAATCTTCATTTTTTGCAACAAAATCTGTTTCACATGCCACTTCAACAATGACACCGATCTTACTGTTGGTGTGAACATATGAACCAATGACACCCTGGTTTGTAGCTCTTGATGATTTTGATTTTGCTTTTTCGTAACCTTTTTTTCTTAAAATTTCAACTGCTTTTTTAATATCTCCATTTGCTTCTGCAAGTGCTTTTTTACATTCGAGGATTCCGATACCGGTCTGCTCTCTCAATTTTTTTACTGTTTCCATATCAACCGACATTATTCTACTCCTCCTCTGCTTTCTCTTCTTTTACAATTTTTTCTTCTTTTTTTTCTTCTACCGGTTCAGCGGTTTTTTCTTCTTTTGAATCTGATGCAGATACTTCAATTTCCTCAGGGGCCTCTTCTTCCTCTAACTCGATAGATTCTTCAAGCCTTTTTTCGATTCCGTTTTTAACTGCTTCTCCGAATTTTGAAGAAAAAAGTTTTATCGATCTTATTGCATCATCATTTCCCGGAACCGGATACGTTATCCCGTCCGGATCAGCATTTGTATCAACAATACCAACTATGGGGATTCCAAGTTTTTTTGCCTCATAAACGGCAATATCTTCAAAATTTGAATCAATTATAATGATAACTCCGGGAATATTGCTGAGCTTTCTCATTCCCCAGAGGTTTTTATGAAGTTTTTTATATACTTTGTCCAGCTTTGACTGTTCTTTTTTACTTTTGACCTCCCATCTTCCGTCTCTCTTCATTTCGTCAAGGTCTAAAAGCTTTTCAATACTTTTTTTGATCATGGAAAAGTTTGTTAACAATCCTCCAAGCCACCTTTTGTTGACATAATGAAGTCCGTTCTCTTCAGCAACTTCAGCAATTATGGTCTGTGCCTGTTTTTTTGTTCCCACGATCAAAGCTTCTTTTCCTTCCGCTACTATATCAGTAACAAAACTTAATGCGGTCCTGAAAAGTTCTATTGATGTCTGCAGGTCTATTATATAAATACCGTTCTTTTTTCCATAAATATATGGTTTCATTTTGGGGTTCCACTTTCTTACCTGGTGTCCAAAATGTACTCCGGCTTCCAACATCTCTCTCATACTTATTGAAACCATTGTTCCTCCTACCTTTTGTGATATTGAGAAGCTTTACGCGCTTTCAATAATCCGTATTTCTTTCTTTCTTTTTCTCTGGCATCTCTTGTTAATAACCCGTTCTTTTTGAGAGTAGGCCTTAATTCCGAATTGAATTCAAGAAGTGCTCTTGCAACACCAAGGCTTATTGCATCAGCCTGAGATGATACACCGCCACCGTTAATATTTAAATAAAGGTCAAAGTTTTCAACTGTATTTGTAACCGTCAGTGGTTTATGAATTGAGAGTTTGTGTATTTTCTGCGGGAAATATTCTTCAAAAGCTCTTTTTCTTTTATTTACGACCAGTTTGATCTCGCCTTTTCCGGGCCTTAGATAAACCCTGGCTACGCTTGTTTTCCTTCTTCCTGTTCCATAATATTGAACTATACTCAAAGTGACCTCCTTAGATACTTAAAGTTTCCGGTTTCTGTGCCTTGTGCATATGCTCAGATCCTGAATATATTTTCAACTTCTTTATGATCTTTCTGTTTAATTTGTTTTTAGGAAGCATCCCTTTCACTGCAGCTTTCAAAATTCTTTCCGGGTGGTTTTTAAGCATCCTTTTATAAGAAGTTTCTTTTATTCCTCCCATCCAGCCTGAATGTCTGTAATATACTTTCTGTTCTTCCTTATTACCGGTGAGTTTTACCCTGTCGGCATTTATCACAAT
Organism: Acidobacteriota bacterium; assembly: GCA_039714255.1. GTDB lineage: Bacteria > Acidobacteriota > Aminicenantia > UBA2199 > UBA2199 > UBA647. Next base: position 19,315 of record JBDLJQ010000027.1, on the reverse strand, counting down.
AACAAAATCTCCGTTATCAAAGAAGGGAGTATAAGAGGGGCTGTCCTTGCCTCTCAGAACATTTGCTATTTTTGTTGCCAGTCTTCCCAGTACAATACCATCTGCATCTACCAGCCACCATTTTCTTTCGCTGTCATTCTTTTTTGGTATAACAGTCTTGTTGCTCTCATTCAATTTCATTTTTTACCTCTTAAAGAACTATTTTTATAATATTTTTCACTTTTTGTCAAGAAAATAACAGTTTTCTGTGGTTCAGAAGGGGTAAATTAGAAATTTTTCAGGTATAGAGATCAAATGTCGAACCACTTTTTGAAATATTCTTTTTTATTCTCCGGGCCCTTTTTAAAATAGAATTCATTTGAGGATGGAGAATATTCATAATCTTTTGCCCATGTATCAATATTTTCAGCAACTTTCAGGATCCCATCTGCAATGTATTCAAGCTCTTTATCTTTCATTGTCGGATGGAGAGATAATCTTACCCAGCCTGGTTTTTCAGAAAGGTCGCCTTTATTTATTTTGTCTGTTATCTGTTTCGACTGGTCATAAGTAACATTCAGCAGATAATGGCCGTAAGTTCCGGCACAGGCACATCCGCCCCTTACCTGAATACCGAACCGGTCGCTCAAAAGTTTAACTATCAGGTTATAGTGAACATTCTCTATGTAAAATGATAATACTCCAAGGCGGTCACGGGTATGATCAGCAAGTATTTTGATACCGGGTACTTTTTCAAGAAGAGAAAAAGCTTTCTCTGTAAGCTCCTTCTCTCTCTCTTCCATATTTTGTACACCCATTTTTTCTTTTAACTTTATGGAGAGAGCTGCTCTGAATGACTGGATAAAACCGGGTGTTCCGCCGTCTTCACGAAGTTCAATATCATCAATATATTTATATTTGCCCCAGGGGTTAGTCCAGTCTACAGTGCCGCCCCCGGGATGGTCGGGAGCTTTGCTGTTATAAAGATCCCTGTTAAATATAAGAACACCTGAGGAGCCCGGGCCCCCGAGGAACTTATGGGGGGAAAAAAAGATGGCATCAAGTTGCTCCTCCGGATCTTCGGGATGCATATTGATCTCTGTGTACGGTGCTGAGGCAGCAAAATCGACAAAACATATCCCTCCATGGCGGTGGATTATTTTTGCCATCTGGTGGTAGGGTGTCTTTATGCCTGTAACATTTGAGCATGCGGAAAAAGAGCCTATCTTGAATTTTCTTTTTTTATATTTTTTTAATTGTTTCTCCAATTCATCAAGGTCAACCCCGAGATCTTTGTTTGGCTCAAGGACAACAACGTCTGCAATGGTTTCATACCAGGATGTCTGATTTGAATGATGTTCCATATGGGTGACAAAAATAATAGGCCTGTTTTCTTCATCAAGTTTCTTTTTCTCAAGTATCTTACATTGTGTTTTAAGGCCCAGTATCCTCTGGAACTTATTTATGACACTTGTCATTCCTGTTCCGGCAGTGATTATCACATCTTCGGGCCCTGCATTGACATGGTTTTTTATTATTTTATGAGAATAGTGATATGCATAGGTCATCATTGTCCCTGTTTCACTGGTCTCTGTATGGGTGTTTGCTACAAAGGGCCCGAATTCATCCCTGATTCTATCCTCGATAGGCCCGTAAAGCCTTCCGCTGGCGATCCAGTCTGCATATATAATTTCTTTCTTCCCGTAGGGAGAGATAAAAGAAGAATTTATACCGATTATGTTCTTTCTGAATTGTTGAAAATATTTTTCTAAAGATCCCATTTTAATATTTTACCATTAATTTGAAGGTGACTCAATTATATAAGGGATTAAGAGATTGTCATTTACTCAGTGAATTTGGTGCAGCCGTCCTTCTGCTTGAATCTCCCCTCGCCCCATGGGAGAGGGATTGAGGGTGAGGGCCTCTGCTCTGTCGAATCTGCTAAACCCTAACTATACGGAATGATAATTTGATTTTTTTTTTGCTATTATTTATACTTTTTTTGCTATGTATTGCTGTAAAATCAATATAAATAATGAATGGAGATAACATGAGTATAAAAAAAAGAGCAAAGGATCAGTTAAACTGGCTGGAGAAGGTCCTTCACAAGATTCCCGGTTTCAAAGGATATTATGAAAGGGAGATGAGGAGGGATTCCGATAAACTTCAGAGAGACTTTGTGATAATTAAACTTGAAAAAGTACGTAATGAGTTAAAAGAACAGATAGATGGAATAACCAGGGAAGGAGATCTGAAACTTCTTAACGGTTATGACACCCTGTTAAAATATTTTGATAAGGTAATAAATACCATCAGGTATGCAGACAGAGGTTATACCGGATTTTTTGATCTTATAAAGATAAAGGAAGCAGAGCTGGATAAAGTATATGAGATCGATCTTGAACTGGCTGAAGAAGTGTTGAATCTTACTGAAAACGTTTCTCCGGCTCCGGAAAAAGATGGCAGGGATAAAATCAGGGAACACCTGAAATCTATCGAAGATATTTTTGAAAAAAGAAACAATCTTCTGAAAGGTTTTGAAGGTTAAAGAGGGGGAATATCATGAAATTGGAAATAATTGAATATTTTGACAACTCCGGCGAGGAGATCTCACACAGGATCCCTGAATCAGGCTCGGCGGATATAAAAATGGGTGCACAATTAATTGTGCAGGAAAATCAGTCAGCAGTTTTTTTCAGGGATGGGAAGGCTCTGGATACATTTAAATCGGGAAGGCATGTTCTTTCCACGATGAATGTTCCCATTCTGACGAAACTCCTTTCACTTCCCTACGGTTTTAAATCGCCTTTTCAGGCCCAGGTTTGTTTTGTAAACCTTAAAAGTTTCCTGAACCTGAAATGGGGAACCAAAGAACCTGTAAGTTTTAAGGATTCCGAACTGGGTTTTGTCCGTTTAAGGGCATTTGGTATATATTCGATCAAAGTTACAAATCCTCAGCTCTTTGTGGGTGAAGTAGCCGGAACCCAGGCAATATATCGTGCCGAAGATATTGAAGATTTTTTCAGAAATATTATAGTGGGCAGGCTAAATGATTTTATGGGTGAAAATCTGAAAACCATCTTTGAACTTCCCCAGTTCTTTGATGAACTTGGTGTGGGTTTAAAATCAAGGATCGGTGACGATTTTACAAAGTATGGCCTTGAAATTACCGATTTTATAATTAACTCCATCACACCTCCTGAAGAAGTTCAGAAAATGATCGATGAAAAAGCCGGGATGAATGCTGTTGGAGATATGAATAAATTTATGAGGTTTAAAGCAGCAAAGTCCATGGAAAAAGCAGCTGAAAAGGGGGGTGAAGCTTCATCAGGAATGGGGATGGGGCTTGGTGCCGGATTTGGAATGATGATGCCGGGAATGATAAATAATGCAATGCAGCAATCTCAGCAGCAGGGAGGCGGTGGAGGAGGAACTGTAAATCTTGTCTCCTGCCATTCATGTAAGAAGCAAATTCCAGTATCATCAAAATTCTGCCCGGAATGCGGTACCAAGATGAATCAGGGAAAATTTTGTGGTGAATGTGGAAATTCTCTTCCTCCTCAGGCAAAATTCTGCTCTAATTGTGGAACCAAGGTTTAAATGATATGCGTTATAGTTGCCCGAAATGCGGGGGCGAGAATCAACTTGAAATTGTTGAAAATGAATATCTGAAATGTTCATACTGCAATAGTTCCCTCTATATTGACCTTGACGGCCTGACACTTGTTTATTCGTATAAATCACTTATTAATTCGCAGAATCTCAGCCTGCACCTGAAAAAAGATTTTGAAAAGACCGGTTTTTCTGAAAATTTTAAAATTATAAACTCTTACCCTTTGTATCTTCCATTCTGGGAAACCGAAGCAAAAAAGCAGCTGGAAAGAGGAAATTCCAGATTTGCAGATGAATTCATAAATATTCCTTCTGAGGAGAAAAAAACATTTGATTTTGAGGAAGCAGCCGGTGAAATTGAGGTATTGGAACCTGATACCCAGCCTGAAAGTGGGAAAAAAAGGAACCTTTGTTATATGCCTTATTATGCCGTTGTCATAAACTATAAGGATAAAGAGTATACTTTTTACATCAACGGAATTAATGGTGTAGTAACCGGTGATCCGATCCCTTATGTTTCATCTGATGAGACGATAAAATTATTACCGTTATTCCTTTTGATCTTTGCAGCAGCTTTTATAGTTAATTATTTTTTTGATAACCTTATTATCGCTCTTATCATTAATATTATAACTGTGTTCATTCTTTATAATCTATCTTTGAAAAAAATTAATAAAAAACTTTATTCAAAATGAAAGTTGAAGTATTTTCCTGCAGTGAATGTGGCGGCCCTCTTAAGGTTGCAGTAAGCCAGTTTGTAGTTAGTTGTAATTATTGTGGTGTTTTATACCATGTGAAACAGAAGATACCTCCTGCAGTATCAATAAAATCTTCTATAACACTTAGTGATGCAAAGAGGATAGTACTGAAGGAACTTAAAGATGATATTATTGCACGAGAGTTTTTACACAATTCATTTTTTGAGAAAGGGACACTTTTTTTTATCCCTTTTATTGAAGTAAGGGGTATAAAGTCTAAAGAAACTCCTCTCCATAATTCAAATATAGTTGAGTTTAACTATCAGGCATTTGATTATATAGAGAGGGGAAGTGACCTGAATGATCTTGATATTGATTTTATAGAAAGTTCTCTGGTTGAGGAATCTTTATTGAATGCGGAACAAAAGGAATTCAACCTGGTTGAAATGAGGAAATCGGGAGTTGTTCTATCCATGAAAAATTATACTTTTTTTACTAACCGGGAACGTGATGCTGCTGAAAGTGTAATTGAGAAACATTACAGGATCATTTATATTCCTGTGTGGGAAATTAACTATAGCTATAAGGGTATAATCTTTAAAAGTTATGTCTCAGCTATAAACGGGGACCCCATAAAGATCCAGGCATTAAAAAATCATAAAAAAAAACTATTTTATTCAATTCTTGGATTATTCAGCCTTGGTATTATATTTTCACGTGGGCTGAAATTGTTGTTGTTCTCTTCCACGGCAGCCAATCTGGGGATCCGGGGTGGCGGTATGTTTCTTCTTGTTTTAGCAGGGAGCGGAATAGCGGCCTTGTTCCTCTTTTTCCTTTTATTCCCTTTCCTGTGGGAAACCTTTGCTTTCAGGGAGATCGTTTCAAAGCGGAGGGACGGGGTAAAGAGCTCTTCCATCAATTATACAGAGAATAGTTTTACAAAATTCGGGAATAGAATTGTTAAGAGAATTACTTCTGCTCTGGGTATGGTTAAAATTGAAATAAATGAGTAATATAAAAAAATTAAAATGCAGGAAGTGCGGGAATAATTTAACCGGAAAAAATAATAGTAAAATATTTTTTTGCCTCTCCTGCAGGCTGGGATATGATATAAGTGGTGAAAAAGCCGGCATGTACAATCTTGCTTTCGGGGAACCGGTAAGGAAAGAGAATTTTTTAATGGAATATTTCCCGTTCTGGAAACTAAATTGTGAGATCAATGTTGAGAACAGGAGTGAAGATATAAAAAAAAGATCGGAAGTTATATTTTATATCCCGTCATTTTATATAAAAAACATCAATTATTTCGGAGATTTAGGTTATTACTATATGAAAAAAAATGTTGTAATTGATACGGGTGAAAAGAAAGATCTGCAAGTTTTCCCGGCTGACAGAGGCCTGAACGATGTCATTTCATATCCGAAAATTTATCTGTTAAAGGATCTTTCGAAAGAGATAAACAAACTCGACCTTGATATTAATGTCCGGATTCTAGAAAAATCACTGATCCTGATCCCTTTTTATTTTAAAGATCATTTATATTATGATTCGATATTATTCTGGAAGTATCCCTCCGGAGCATTGATCTGATTTTGAAAAACAGGCAGGAGTAAAATGAAACAAAAATATATTTTATCACTGGATCAGGGTACTACAAGTTCCAGGGCTATAATTTTTAATAAGAAAGGTGAGATCAAAGGCTCTGCTCAAAAAGAATTCAAACAGATATTTCCAAAACCCGGATGGGTGGAGCATGACCCCATGGAGATCTGGGGAAGCCAGACCGGCGTTGCAAAAGAAGCTATTGAATCTTCATCAGTGGATGTCAGAGAGATTGCAGCTATCGGGATAACTAACCAGAGGGAAACAACCATTCTCTGGGATAAAAGGAGTGGAGAACCGGTTTATAATGCCATCGTATGGCAATGCCGCAGGACTGCTGATATCTGTAACAAAATATCCGAAGACAAAAAATTTGAAGAATATATAAGAGAAAATACAGGGCTTGTTGTTGATGCATATTTTTCTGCAACTAAGATCAAATGGATACTTGATAATGTTGCCGGGGTAAGAAAAAAAGCAGAAAGAGGAGATATCCTGTTTGGAACCGTGGATACCTGGTTGTTGTGGAACCTTACAAGGGGTGAAAAGCATATAACAGATTATTCAAATGCATCAAGGACAATGCTGTTTAATATCAGAACTTTAAAGTGGGATGAAGATATTCTCGGATACCTGAACATTCCGGAATCAATTCTCCCTGAGGCCAGGTCTTCAAGTGAAATTTATGGATATACTGCACCTGAGATCTTCGGAGGGAGGGAGATTCCCGTATCCGGGATAGCAGGGGATCAGCAGGCGGCACTTTTCGGACAGGCTTGTTTTGAAAAGGGAATGGTAAAAAACACATATGGAACCGGATGTTTTATGCTAATGAATATCGGTGAAGAATATGTGCGATCCAGGAACAGGCTTTTAACAACAATAGCATGGGGATTGAACGGCAGGGTGGAATATGCACTGGAAGGGAGTGTTTTTATTGCAGGAGCATCGGTTCAGTGGTTGCGGGATGAATTAAAGCTTATCAGAGATGCAGCTGAAAGTGAATTGATGGCGGAAAAGGTTAAAGATACAAATGGAGTTTATATTGTCCCTGCTTTTACAGGCCTTGGAGCTCCTTATTGGGATATGGATGCAAAAGGGCTTATAACGGGGCTTACGAGGGGGACGAATAATAGCCATTTAATAAGAGCAACATTGGAATCGATTGCTTATCAGACAAAAGATATCCTTGAAGCGATGAGAGCCGACTCGGGGCAGAAAATTAAAACACTTAAAGTTGACGGAGGAGCATCGGAAAATAATTTTTTAATGAAATTTCAGGCAAACATTCTGGGTGTGAAAACCATAAGGGCAAAAATAACCGAAACAACAGCTCTGGGGGCAGCTTATCTGGCAGGACTTGCCGTGGGGTTCTGGGAAGATGCAGGAGAAATTGCCAAAAAATGGAAGGGTTCGTCAGTATTCACACCGAAAATGGGAAAAAAGGAGAGAGAAAGTCTATATGACGGTTGGAAAAATGCAGTCAAGAGATCGTTCAGCAAAATATAGTTGCCCGCTGTGCGGATCTTTAGAAACAGAATTTTACCATGAAGACAGGAAAAGGGAGTTTTATCTGTGTGAAAATTGTAAGCTGATCTTTGTACCTGAAAAATATTTTTTATCACAAAAAGATGAAAAAGCAAGGTATGACCTTCACAGGAATACTCCCGGAAATAAAGGTTATGTGAATTTTTTAAGCAGGCTGCTTTTTTTTATGGGTAAAGTTGTCCCGAAAGGGAGTAAAGGGCTTGATTTTGGTTCCGGGCCCGAGCCTGTCCTTGCAAGGATGTTCTCGGAGGCTGGATATCCGGTTTCCACCTATGATTTATACTATTCTTCTGACACATCAGTTTTTAAGGAGAAATATGACTTTATTACAATTGCAGAAGTTATAGAACATCTGGGCAAACCGGAAAAAGAAATGAAAATGTTGTGGAACTGTCTCAATAAGGGAGGATGGCTGGGGATAATGACAAAATTTTACCCGCTGGCAAAAGTGGAGTTTGCTTATTGGAGTTATAAGAATGATCTTACCCATGTATGTTTTTTTTCGGAAAGATCGATGAACTGGCTTGCCTCTGAACTGAATGCTGAATTGAATTTTGCAGACCTGGATATTATTTTACTCAATAAGAGAGATGGTTCATGAGAAATATTATTATATTGTTCTCTGTTTTTTTTTCATTTATTATTTTCGGCAATAATATTGAAGATCTGATAAAAGAGGGAGATATTTTATATGAACAGAGAGGTGATATTAATAAAGCTTTTCTGGCATTAAAAAAATACAGAGAGGTGTTAACTTTCCAGCCTGGGAATTATGAGGCTTTATGGAAGACTGCAAAAACAACCCACTATCTTGTTGATGAGATCAATTCTGTTAAAGAGCAGAAAAAGATAGTTGATATAGGAGTTAAAGCATCAAAAAAGGCAATAAAAACAGATCCGGGAAGGGCTGAAGGATATTTCTGGCTCAGTGTTAACTATGCAAAATCAGGACAGGTCAGAGGTGTACTGAAATCACTTTTTTTAATTTCCCCCATAAAAAAAAATATGAGGAAAGTAATAAAAATAAATGAGGCTTATGAAGGGGGAGCGGCTTATATTACATTGGGCAGAGTATATTCCCAGGTGCCAGGGCTTCTTGGAGGCAGTAACAGGAAAGCTCTTGAAAACCTGCAGAAAGCAAAAAAGATCTGCAGCACAAATCCACTTACTTATCTTTTTCTGGCAGAGGTTTTCCGTGACAGAGGAGATCTGCAGATGGCAGTAAAAACATTAAAAGAACTGGAAAAAATGGAAGTTGATAAAAGGTGGATACCTGAAACTATAAAAAAAAAAAAAGAGGGTAGAGAACTTTTAAAAAAATATAAACTTGAAATGCTTAAATGAAAAAAGATTTTACTTTGAATGTTATTTCCGTTATAAGGGATATTCCTTCCGGAAAAGTAGTTACCTATGGCCAGGTTGCATTTATGGCCGGTAATCCATACGGGGCAAGGCAGGTATCATGGATCTTAAACTCATTTTCGAAAAAGGAGGGCCTCCCCTGGCACAGAGTTGTTAACGGTAAAGGAAAGATATCCCTTGCAAAGGATCATGGTTATGAGGAGCAGATGTATCGATTGAAAAATGAAGGAATAGAATTTGACAAGAATGGTAAGATTGACCTAGGCAGATATTTATGGCAGGTAAAGGATAAATAAAATGCGGAAAACACAACAAATATTCAGAGTATTGAACAGGATCAATATTTATTTTACAGAGGACCTGTTTGGAGGGCCGAAATTGATCAAAATGGCCTGGGTTATCAATTTTCACAAATTTTTTAATGCCCTGGCTGTTTTAATAATGATGAATATTTATGGAAATTTTTCAAAAGAGGCATACATATATCTGATGCTTCACGGAAGTTACGGGATCGCATGGATAATAAAACACTTAATTTTTCGGGATAAAAAATGGGAAGTAAAAATAACTTTCGGGGGATCATTTTTTATCTTTATTTTTTTGTCAACATACTGGGTGGCCCCTTTCATTCTGATCTCAAACACATTTAATAGAAATGCGGCCCCTTTATCTGACCCCTTTTTAGCACTTATTATGGTTCTATACATATCCGGTTTGATAATAATGATAGCTTCGGATTACCAGAAGAATATAACTTTAAAATATAAAAAAGGGTTGATCACTAACGGAATGTTCAAATATATTCGTCACCCGAACTATCTGGGAGAAATGATGATCTATGCTTCATTTGCTCTGCTTGCAGGCCATTGGATCCCATGGGCCATTCTTGGCTGGTGGTGGACGATGGTCTTTCTGGTAAATATGCTAACCATAGAAGCCAGTTTGTCAAGATTCCCCGAATGGAAAGAATATAAAACGGTAACAGGAATGATATTGCCCTGGAAATTTTTTTTAAAAAATCAATTTTGATATAGTATATTTTAGTTTAAAATGTTTATTTGAATTTCTGAAATAGTTCTAATAAAATTATCTGAGCGGGAGGGTAAAATGAAAACAAATTTCCTGGTTTGTATTTTTTGCTTTTTATTCTTTGTATCGGGCGTTTATTCCATGGAATACGATCCTGTAGCAGTCCCTGAGGCAACTATTGATTTGGAAAATGTCCGTTTTACAGTATTAACATCAGGAGTTATAAGAATGGAGTGGTCGGAAAAGAATATTTTTGAGGACCATGCCACGTTGGTGTTTGTAAACAGAAACCTGCCCGTTCCGGAGTTCAAAAAGAAAATAGAACATGGATGGCTTTATATAAAAACCGTTAAATTTAACCTGAAATATAAGATGGACAGTGGAAAATTCACAAACGAAAATCTTCAGATAGATTTTAATTATGACGGCATAAAAAGATCATGGAAACCCGGCCAGGTAAATAAAGGCAACTTATCGGGTACCGCAAGAACTCTGGATGGATATGACGGGGATATCCAGCATTGGACCAGAAAAAAAATAGATCTGGGAAGTGGAATTATTTCCAGGGATGGATGGGTATTGATCGATGATACAAAAAGCCCTCTGTTTGATAAATCAGAGTGGCCGTGGGTGATCCCCAGGCCGCAAAGAAGTCAACAGGACCTCTATTTTTTTTGCTATGGGAGTGATTATAAAACAGCACTTAATGATTATACAAAAATTGCAGGAAAAATTGCATTGCCCCCGAAATTTGCTTTCGGTACCTGGTGGTCCCGATATTGGGAATATACAGATCTGGAATTACGTGAATTGATTTATGAATTTGAGATCCATAATGTTCCCCTGGATGTCCTTGTTGTGGATATGGACTGGCATATAACCACAAGGCCGGAGTGGTATAAAAATGGAAAAAAGATAAAAGACCAATCGGGACAGAGTGCCGGCTGGACCGGGTTCACATGGAATAGAAACTATTTTCCGGATCCAGAGGATTTTTTAAAGTGGACTGAGAAAAAAGGACTTAAAGTATGTATGAACCTTCATCCTGCATCGGGTATTCAACCTCATGAAGAAAAATATAAAGATATGGCTGAATCGATGGGTATTGACCCTGAATCAAAAAAATATGTTCCATTTGATATTATTAATAAAGATTTTGCCAAAAATTTTTTGAAAATTATTCTCCATCCCATGGAGAAGAATGGTGTTGACTTCTGGTGGCTGGATTGGCAGCAGTGGAGTACCACTAAAATAAAAAATGTTAATCCCACATTTTATCTGAACTATGTTTTTTTCAGTGATATGGAGCGGCGGGATAAAAAGAGGCCTATAATATTTCACAGGTATGGCGGCCTGGGGAATCACAGGTATCAGATCGGGTTTTCAGGTGACGCATTTGTGAATTGGAGATCACTTGATCTTCAACCCTATTTTACTGCTACGGCCTCAAATGTCTGTTTTGGTTTCTGGAGCCATGATATTGGTGGACACATGTATGGTGAAAGTTATCCTGAGCTTTATACACGGTGGATACAATTTGGGGTGTTCAGCCCGATCCTGAGAACCCATACTACAAAAGATGCGAAAATAAAAAGGAGGATATGGAATTATCCACTGGAAAATTTTTATGCCATGCGTAACGCTTTTATTTTCAGGCATTCATTAATCCCATACATTTATTCTGCTGCAAGGGAAGCTTATGATACGGGTATTTCGATCTGCAGGCCGATGTACTATGATTTTCCGAAAGCGGAAGAAGCATACGGTTTTAAGAACCAGTATATGTTTGGAAATGATATGATGGTTGCTCCTGTTACAAAACCTATGGAAAAGGATGATCTGTTTGTCCGGAAAAAAATATGGCTTCCTGAGGGTAAGTGGATCGAATTGTATTCGGGAACAATTTTAGAAGGAGGGAAAATTGTCCGGAGATCCTTTGAACTGGAGGAGATCCCCGTATACATTAAAGAGGGCTCTATTATTCCAAAGCAGACTAATGTGAAAGGTTTCGGGGATAAACCTTCGGACCCCATGATCCTGAATATATTCCCGGGAGAAAGAGGTCGTACGAAAATTTATGATGATGAGGGTGACAACAATAATTTTAAAGAAGGATCATACACATTTACAGAAGTTAAATTTTCAAAAAAAAATAATAATAAGATAAAAATAACAATAGATCCTGTTAAAGGCAGCTTTCCCGGAATGCCTGAGTCAAGGACTTATGAGTTAAGATTGCCCCTTACTTTCCCCCCGGAACGGGTAAAAGTAAATGGAAAAATTATCCCTTATAATAAGAACGGATCGGCAGGCTCATGGAATTATAACGGGAGCAGATTTACAACACATATTTATACTTCCCGTTTCAGTGTCCAAAATAAAGTGGAAGCTGAAATTAAATTTCCCCGATACAATATCGAATTACTTTCCAACAAAAAACAAAAGATAAACAGGCTTATAAAATTTATGAAATTTTTAGCGAATAATAAGTGGGATAAGTCAAAATATTCAAATGACCTGGTTGTTCATGCAGCACAAACGGGGCACAGGATCAGCCTTGATCCTCAAAATATTCTTTCAGAGATCCATAAGTTTGAAAAAGAGTGGAAAAAAGTGGTGGAAATGATAAAATCGTGTTCCATGAAAGAATCAAAGTATGTTCCCTATCTGGAATTATTGAAAATAACCGGTAATTTAAAAGGAGAGCAGAATGGACCTTAAAAAAATAATTTTTACTTTTTTTTCCGTTTTTTTGTTGGCTTTTGCTGTTACTGTTATTACAACGTATCTGTATAGCCAGATCGTTCATAAGGCAGGTATGGCCAACTGGGAACTGGCGATTATCCTTGGGATAATTCTGGGTGTAGTTAAAGCTTTTGATAATAAAAAAAAATGAAATTAAAATTTTTCCTGATAGTTATTTTTTGTTTTTCCGGATTTATTTCTGGTGAAGTTGAAACACAAAAAGGTCCGGAGTTACCCGGCTTTATAGGGCCCTACCTGCAGAATCCAGGGGAAGATAGTGTGACTGTCTGCTTCATCACGAAAAAAGGGGGAAATCCCAGGATTATAATTTGGAAAGCTGAAGACAGCAGCAAAGTGATTTGCAGAAGGGGGTCTGATCCAATTCCGGGTACACCATGGACTGTCTGGAAATGGAAAGTTTCGGGCCTGAAATCCGGAGTAAGGTACAATTATCTTATTTCACACCTGACGAACAATATACCACAATCCACAGAAATTCTGTCTTTTTATATCCCCGGTAACAAAACTATTAAAGTTGCCCTTTTTAATGATCTCCACAGCCGCTATTCAACATTGGAACTTCTTGTTAATCAAATTAAAGGAGAGGATTATGATTTCAGTGTTCTTCTTGGAGACTGCTGGGAAAATCCTGAATCTGCGGAACAGGCTTTTCTGGTTCTGTACAATTATATAAATCTCTTAAATGCCGGAGAAAAACCGATGATCTTTGTTCAGGGCAATCATGAATATAGAGGAAAATTTGCTGCATATATGAGTTATCTTTTTGATCTACCCAATCTTAACCCACAATCACCTCCGGGAGAACAGCTCTATTATTATACTCTCCGGTCCGGTCCGGTATGGTTCCTGATTATGGATTGTGGAGAGGATTTTGAAAAGAAGTTTGAGATTATGCAGCCATACAGGGAGAAACAGGGTAAATGGCTGAAAACTCTTTTAGAGAACAAAGAACATAAAAAAACACAATGGAGGGTTAAGCTCTCTCATATTCCGTTATATAACGATAATATATGGAACTCCGAACCCTCCCGAAAGATGTGGGAGCAGATTCTGCAGGATGCAAAGATTAATATATCCCTGGCTGGTCATGATCATGAGTATAAAGTGCTAAAAAAAAGTGAAACCCTGAAAGTAAATCACGAGAAACATGGAAAATGGGAGATGACCCCTCCATATCCGGTAATGATAGGGGGTGGCCCCGGGAAGCAGGAAGCCACAATAATGCTGCTGGAAGCTGATGAGAATAAACTTCATATTCGTATGATCAGGGGCATGGATGGAAGTATTTGTGGAGAGATAAATATTAAGAATGGGAAAAAAAGGGAGAACTGATTTATTTGATAAAGATTTTTAAAAATAGTATATTTAAATATATATTTCAGGTGGCGTGGTAGCAGAGAGGAGAAAGAAGTGATCAATATTGAAGCAATGTTTAAAATAACTTATGGATTGTATGTTGTCTGTTCCGGAGACAAAGAAAGCGGGAATGGATTTATATCCAATACCGTATTTCAGGTTTCATCAAAACCGGCCAAATTTGCTGCTGCATGCCATAAAAATAATTTTACCTCAGGCGTAATTGTGAAGAACAATTGCTTCTCTGTTTCTATTCTGCATAAAGAAACAGATCCTGAACTTTTCGGAAGGTTCGGGTATAAGAGTGGGAAGGATTATAGTAAGCTGGATGGAATGGAGATAAAATATGGGGAAACGGGAGTCCCGATAGTTCTTAATGATGCTATAGCTTACCTTGAGTGCAAAGTTGTCCAGAAACTTGATGTTGGGAGTCATTGGCTGTTTATCGGTGAATTGGCTGATGCACAAATTGTAAATGAACAAAAAGAACCTATAACCTATGACTATTACAGGAAGATAAATAAAGGTGCTGCTCCTCAAAATGCTCCCACTTATATAGAAAGCTCCGAACTGGTTGATGAAAAAGAACAGGTGGGCCCGGGAAATTACAAATGTGCTGCCTGCGGATATATTTTTAACGAGAATAAAGAAGGGGTTATTTTTACCGGGTTACCGGATAAGTGGACATGCCCGGTGTGTGGAGCAGATAAGAAAGTTTTCAGGGAAATTTTATGACCTGAACCGGGATTTCCGCTGCCGAAACCGGTTTGAGAAAAAATTTAATTTATTCTAAAATAAACAGACCATGAAAAATCAGATCTTTACACTTAAGTTTGGCATCAATCGATGCTACATAATAAAAGGGAAGGGTGCTGTTTTGATTGATGGCGGCCCTCCGGATAAAGGAAGAGCATTTACAAAGATCCTCTCTAAATATTCAATTGATCCCCGGGATATTCAGTTGATCGTATTAACCCACGGGGATTTTGATCATGTGGGATCTTCGGGAGACTTTAAAGCATTAACCGGTGCAAAAATTTTAATTCATGAAAAAGACAGAAGGAATCTTGAAGAGGGCCTGTTTAACTGGCCTCCGGGAACCACAGGGTGGGGGAAAACTTTGCGTTTTATGCTGGCTCCGCTTTTGTCAAAAAAAATCTTTTTTCCTGGTGTAAAGGCAGATATTATTTTAAATGAAAATGAATTTTTGCTCAATGATTTCGGAATTGAAGGTAAAATTGTTTATACTCCGGGACATACCCCCGGATCCGTAAGTGTATTGCTTAATTCGGGAGAGGCTTTTGTGGGCTGCCTTGCTCACAATAATTTTCCATTTAAATTCCGTCCCGGGTTGCCCATTTTTGCGGAAGATCAGGAAGAAGTTAAAAAAAGCTGGAAGACCCTGGTCAGCCAGGGCGCAAAGATGATATATCCGGCTCACGGCAACCCTTTTCCAATTGAAAAGATCAAAAAATATTTGTAACACCTCACCAATATGATTAATATATTTATATAAAGTGGAGTTAACAATGAGAAAAATATCAGTTTTGATTTTATTATGTTTATTTTTCGGTTTTTCCTTATCGATTATCTCTCAGGAAGCTGAAAAAACTAAAAAGCTGCCGGAGGATAAATCCGGCAGCGGGTCAAAGATCATGGAAAAAGAAGATATCGGGGATTTTAGTATTAAGATCACCAGATTTTATTTTGGAAGAGAGAATATCCGGTTAACCGTTACAGAGAATGAATTGATCAGCGAAAGCTCCATTGCGGTGAACAAAAAAAATTATTCTCTGACCAGAAGAAAATTAACAGGCCCGGAAAGAAAAAGCCTGAAAAAATTTCTCTCCGGTTTCCCCCTGGAAGAGTTTAAAGAAAGTTATTACAATAAAGGGGTAAAGGACGGGATGCAATTGCGATTTGAGATTCGGATCAATGAAACAGAAAAAAAGATCTATGTGGCAAATTATTATATAGAGGAATTGGGGGAGCTGGCTGCGGAAATAGCTAAATTGCTGCCGGAGGATAATATTAATTATTCAAAGGATAATGGAAGCACTGAAATTGAAATGTAGGGAAAGGGCATGCCCTGTCCAACCAACAAATATTGATTTAGGAGAATTAATATGGCTAAGCATATTGGAATAGTTGCCTGCAGTGCCGAGGGGGCAGCCCTCTGTTACCGGACCATTTGCGCGGAGGCTCCGGCCCTGATGGGTGAACATATGCATCCCGAACTGAGCATGCATACCCACCCACTGGGTGAATATATGGTCCATATAAAGTCCGGGAGCTGGGATAAAGTAGCAGAGCTTATGATATCTTCGGCGGAAAAAGTTGCTGAAATGGGGGCAGAATTTGCCATTTGCCCTGATAATACCATCCATGAGGCAATGGAAACCGTAAGGAAAAGCTCCACGATACCCTGGCTCCATATTGCAGAGGTAGTTGCTGAAGAGGCCGGGAGAAAAGGTTATTCAAAACTTGCCATCCTTGGGACAAAATATCTGATGACAGGCCCGGTTTATCCGGAAACTCTGGATAAATTCGGGATCTCCTATGAGATCCCCGAAGAGAGTGACAGGATAAATATAGATAAAATCATATTTAAAGAGCTTGTTAACGGTATATTTAATGAGAGGGCAAGGCTATATTTTAATGAGGTGATCCAAAAACTTAAAAACCGTGGATGTGATGCAGCAATTCTTGGCTGCACCGAAATACCTCTGATCGTTGACCCAAACGACTGTCCTCTGCCAACACTGGACTCAACACGACTCCTGTCAAGAGCCGGAATTAAAAAAGCGGTAGAAAAATAATGAATTTAAATAATAGTTGGGAGAATTTATAAAAAAATGATAGAAAAAAAAGATTTAAAATTAGCAGTACTGATTGATGCAGATAATATTCCGTACTCAAATATTAAAGAGATGCTGGATGAGATCGCAAAATTTGGAGTGCCGACGATCAAAAGGATATATGGGGATTGGACAAAACCTACTGTTTCGGGTTGGAAAAAATCACTACTTCAACATGCTATAACACCTATACAGCAATATAGTTATACGGTAGGAAAAAATGCGACAGATTCTGCAATGATCATTGATGCAATGGATATCCTGCATAGTGAGAAAGTGGACGGCTTTTGCCTTGTTTCCAGTGACAGTGATTTTACCAGGCTGGCAACAAGGTTAAGGGAATCGGGAATGACAGTGATAGGAATAGGTGAAAAAAAAACACCGAATCCTTTTATTGTGGCCTGCGATAAATTTATATATATTGAAATAATTGCAAAAAAGGTTCAGAAGACCCCGTCAAGATCAAAAAGTATTCAATCAAAGGATTCCGGAATAGAACCTATTAATAATAAGTTCATTCAGTTGATAATAGCATCGGTGGAAGATATTGCGGATGATGACGGGTGGGCATTTCTGGCTGAGGTCGGTTCATTAATAATGAAAAAGAAACCTGATTTTGATCCCCGGAATTATGGGTTTTTAAAATTAACTCCAATGATAAAATCTCTGGATGAATATTTTGAGGTTGATGAAAGAGAGAGTGGAAAAAAATATATAAAACACATTTATGTAAGAATAAAAAAGTAAACTGGAAAATTATTATTCAAATTCTCTGAGTGCCTCACGTCTTCAGCAGTGTTACGATGTTGCGCCGGACAGGATAACACAATTTCTGGAAGCTGAAATAAATTTTGTTCTGGAAAAGATAAACGGGAATTGTTCTATATTGGACCTGGGATGCGGATACGGCAGGGTCTCAATAAGGCTGGCAGATAAAGCTGAGAAGGTAGTGGGCATTGATATTTCGGAAGATAATATTAAACTGGCAAAAGAGTTCTGTATAGATAAAAAAAATTGTAAGTTTTTTACTATGGATGCTGCTGATCTTAAGTTTGAGGATAATATTTTTGATATGGTGATCTGTGTCCAGAACGGTATATCTGCATTTAAAGTTCCCTCTTATAAATTGTTGGAAGAAGCTGATCGTGTTTGCAAAAAAGGGGGAGTTATCCTCTTTTCCAGTTATTCTGAAAAGATATGGAAAGAAAGGGTTGAATGGTTTGAAATTCAGGCGGGTCATGGCCTTATCGGAGAAATAGACTATAATCAAACAAAAAATGGAAATATTGTCTGTAAAGACGGATTTAAAGCAACAACATACACCAAAGAAGATTTCATGGAGCTGGCTTCAAAATTTAATATAACAGCCAATGTTTATGAGATTGATAATTCAAGTTTATTTTGTGAGATGAAAAAGGTCTGAACCATGATTTAATTTTAAATCCGAAAATCGAAATACGAAGCACGAAACAAATTCTAATGACCAAAGCACAAATGCTCAAACCAGGGCTATCTTCTTATTGTAATCTTTTAATCCGGTTAATCGCGGTTCAGAATTTTATTCATATATCCTCTATATTGTCCGAACCACGATTTTCACGATTATTACGATGGCCAGGATTAAATTCCAGAAATTTGTTGATACTATACAACACTTTTATTTAATTAATTGATACACAGATTTGAAAAAATGCATAAATAGTATAAAATATTGAGAGAGAGGCTGGTTAATGACAAATTTAAAATATGAAAAAGATACTGAAAAAATATTACGTGCTGCTTTTAATGTCCATTCTATTTTGGGAAATGGTTTTCAGGAAGTTATTTATCAGAGGGCGCTTGCTATCGAGTTAAATCTCTCGGGGATTCATTTTGAAAGGGAAAAAGAGATTCCTGTTATTTATAAAGATCATCAGGTAGGGACAAGAAGGGTAGATTTTTTTATTGAAAATCGAATTATGGTTGAGATTAAAGCAATTATCCAAATAGAGGATGTTCATCTTGCTCAGGCATTAAATTATCTTGAAGCTTACGAAATGGAAGTAGGACTGTTATTAAATTTCGGTTCAAAAAGAATGCAGTTCAAGAGGGTGTTTAACAAAAAACTTGTAGTATAAATTGTTTTATTACATATGGTCAGAACCACGATTTTCACGATAAACGGGTGGCCGCGATTTTTTATAGAGGTACTTTTTTAATCGTGGTAATCTTTTAATCCGGTTAATCGCGGTTCAGAATTTTCTATTAACTAATTCATTTAAAAAAAAACCATTTTTATTGAAATTTTATTTTTATTATTTTATTGTTTAATTTCACCCGAAACAGGATGTTGGAAAGGGGAAAATCCTGTTTTAGATATTTTTAATGGATGTGTGTTTTTTATTCAGAATTACTGTACAAAACAACGGCGGAAGCTTAAGAAAAAATAATTATGAGTTTTGAATTTTAAGTTTTGAGTTAAAAAATGAGTGATTATCAGATTCGGCTGAAGGCTTTTGATTGGCT
>JBDLJQ010000026.1:0-40064 GCA_039714255.1 Acidobacteriota bacterium | reverse complement strand
CTGATCGAGCCGGGAGAAGTTGGCGGCAAGGTAAAGTACCAGGGAACCCAATGGAATGCCAGGTCAGATGAATCAATAGCACCTGGAGAAAGTGTCGAAATAACCGGAATAAAAAACCTTACATTAATTGTAAGTAAGATAAAAAAGGAGGAAAAATAATGGAGATAATTTTAGGAATACTGGCATTTCTGGTAATTGTTACAATCTTTAAAACTGCAAGGATAGTACCAAATCAGTGGGTATATATTGTTGAAAGGCTTGGTAAATATTCCGGAACACTTGGGGCAGGGTTTCATATCCTTATCCCGTTTATTGATAAAGTTGCATATAAACACAGCCTTAAAGAGATGGCGATAGATGTTCCTCCTCAAAGTTGTATAACAAAAGACAATATTTCAGTTGAGATCGATGGGGTCCTGTATATGAGAGTTATTGATCCTGTTAAAGCAAGTTATGGTATCCGGGATTACAGGTTTGCTATTGTTCAGTTATCCCAGACCACAATGCGTTCCGAAATTGGTAAAATTGAATTGGATGTAACTTTTGAAACAAGAGAAAATATTAATTCTTCAATTGTTATGGCCGTGGATGAAGCATCTGATCCGTGGGGGATCAAAGTAACAAGGTATGAAATAAAAAATATTGATACTCCGCAAACCATTCGTGAAGCAATGGAAAAACAGATGAGAGCAGAACGTGAAAAAAGGGAACAGATTGCTATTTCAGAGGGTGATAAAGTTGGAAAAATAAACAGGGCTGAAGGTGATAAACAGGAACTTGTTAAAAGATCTGAAGGTTCCAGAATTAAAATGGAAAACGAAGCAAAGGGAAGGGCAGCTGCGATCCTGGAAGTTGCCCGGGCTACTGCTGAAGGATTGAGAGAAATATCACTTGCAATAAATGAGCCAGGTGGAAAAGATGCTGTAAGTATGAGAATAGCGACTGACTGGATAGAGTCTTTTAAATCTCTGGCTAAAGAATCAAATTCAATGATAATTCCAGCAAATTTGACGGATATGGCAAGTATTACATCCATTCTGAATAATGCTTTTGATTTCAGTAAAAGAAAGAATGATTAATTAAACCTGATTTATCCGGGGCTTTCAGGCCCCGGATCCATAACGTCCATTTTATATAATTCCAAATAATTCTTTTTGGCAATTTAAATGTAAATATGTTATAAACTATTAAGAATTTAGCTTAGGAGAATTAAATTGACAACCTTCCCGGAAATTCCTGGATACAAGATCGAAAAAGAACTTGGCCATGGCGGTATGGGAAGGATTTTCCTTGCAAAAGATGAAATTTTTAATCGAAAAGTTGCTTTAAAAATATTAATTCCTGCAGGTGCCACTTATAAAAGCAGTAAGGAACGTTTTCTTTTCGAAGCTGAAATCCTTGCAAAATTAAGTCATAAAAATATTGTACCTGTTTATGATGTGGGAAATGTAGGTGATATCAGTTATATTGCAGTGGAATATCTGGAGGGACAAAGCCTGAAAGAAAAGATCCATCCACACAATGGTGAAAGGATAACTACTGAGGATGCACTAAGGATATTAAAGATAATTGCCGGAGCACTCCAGTATGCTCATGACAAAGGGTTGATCCATCGTGATATAAAACCTGAAAATATTTTATTCAGAAAAGATGACACTCCGGTCATTGTTGATTTTGGTATTGCTAAAGATTTTACCTCAGAAAAAAGTTTAACTGTTACAGGGACATCTATCGGAACTCCATACTATATGAGCCCTGAGCAGATAAAGGGTATGGAACCTGACAGAAGAAATGATATTTACAGCTTGGGAGTAGTGTTATATGAGATGCTTACGGGAAAAGTTCCTTACGAAGCCTCTGATATAATTACAATTGCCCTGAAACATGAAAGAGATCCCGTGCCTAAGCTTCCCGGAAAATTGTTCTATTTGCAGAAACTTCTTGAAAAAATGATGGCCAAAAAACAAAAGAACCGTATCGGAAGTGGTAAAGAGATAATACAGTTAATTGATGAGTCAATAAGGTATAAAGAACAGAATCCTGATAATATTGTCACTGAAAGTTTTTGCCTGAATGGTAAAAGAAAATTCAGCAGGAAATGTGTACTATTTTTTATTGTTTTAATAATTCCTTTAGTAGGGGGTTACTATTATTTAAATAATTATAAGAGCGAAAGTATTATTGGAGCACAAAAAGAGAGTGGATCAGAGAATGAAGCAAAAAATGATGTGTCTTCAGGTGCTGGTAAGATCACTTCCAGGAAGATGATTTCAAATAAACTTAAAATTTCAGATTATGATGTTAGATTGAGAAGCCGTTTCTGGAAAATTAAACTGAGCACAATTAAAAGAATGATAAAAAAATATAATTTTTTTGATTCGGATTTGAATCAAGAAGGAAACTTTATTAATAAATATAAATCCAGGGTAATAAAGAGGGACAAAGTTGTTAATGACAGGGCAACAGGCCTGATGTGGCATCAAAGGGGTTCATTTAAACCTATGTCACTTTCGAAAGCAAAAGAATGGATTAAAATGTTAAACAGAGTTGGGTATGGAGGATTCAGAAATTGGAAGCTTCCAACTCTGGAAGAGGCAATGTCATTACTGGAAAGAAGAAAATGGTATGGAAACCTGCATATATATAAGGTATTCTCAAGTGTTCAAAAAGCTATATGGACCGGAGATACAGATGATGAAAATGAAAGTAACTGGATCGTTAGTTTTTCAAAAGGTAAATTAAGAAGCACTTCATTATTTATGAACAGATCATATGTACGTCCTGTACGAAGGTTAAAATAATTAATCTTTAGATCAAAAATTTTGTTGACAATAAATGTAATTTGAGTTAAAGTGAATTTGAAATTATTATATAACAAAACAAGTATAGTTATAAAACATAAGAGGAGGTTTTATTATGAGATTTATTATTTTTGTTGTTTTTGTGTTTTTATTACTTTCACCTGTATATGCGGGCCAGAATTGTACTGAATGCCACAAGAAAATTTCTCCGGGAATTGTAAAGGATTGGCAGTTGAGTAAACACAGTAAAAATGATGTTGATTGTTCAACCTGTCATGGAGAGGGACATTCGAACGCGAAAGATGTTTCAAAAGTAAGGACAGTTACTCCCGAAGTTTGTGCAGAATGTCATGAAGAGAGAGTCAATGAATACAAAAAGGGAAAACATTCTCTTGGCTGGGCAGCTTTAAAAGCAATGCCTACAACCCACATGAAACCAATGGAACTTATTGACGGGATGAAGGGATGCGGAGCATGTCATAAGATTGGTATGAAATCTAAGGAAGCTATAGAAGGATTGAAAAAAGCCGGTGAGGTTTTTGGACATGCAGCCTGTGATTCATGTCATACAAGACATGTTTTTTCTGTAAAAGAGGCAAAGCAACCCCAGGCATGTCAGACATGTCATATGGGTTTTGATCATCCTCAATGGGAAATGTATTCATCATCAAAACATGGTGTAAGGGCATTATTAAAACAGAATGGAGTTTTAGATGACTCAGTTGCAGCCCCAACCTGCCAGACATGTCATATGCAGGATGGAAATCATGAAGTAAGAACAGCATGGGGATTTCTTGCAGTAAGGCTTCCTCTTCCAAAGGATCCTCAGTGGAAAGCAGACCAGGTCACTATTCTTCAGGCTCTGGGTGTTCTTGATCCTGAAGGTAAACCCACAGGAAGACTTGATGTTGTTAAAGGAGCTGATGTAGCAAGACTTACACAAGAGGCTTTTGATAAAGAAAGGAACAAGATGATAAAAGCCTGTTCACAATGTCATTCTGAAAATTTTGCAAAGAATGAATTAAAGAAAGGTGATAATATTATCAAAGCCGGAGATAAACTCTTTGCTGAAGCTATAAGAATTATTGCAGGACTTTATAAAGACGGTTATTTGAAAAAACCTGCAAATTATAAATATCCATTTCCAGATCTTCTTACTTTCCATGACGCACCCACGAGAATTGAACAGATACTTTTCACTATGCATCTAAAACACAGAATGAGGTTGTTCCAGGGCGCTTTCCATTCAAATCCCGATTATTCACTGTGGTATGGCTGGAATGAAATGGTTCAGGATCTGTCGGAGATCAAAGAAAAAGCAGCAGAATTAAGAAAACATAAGATCTGATCTGTATCAGATTATTAATACCTGAGGCCCGTTTGAAAAAGCGGGCCTTTTTTTATTATTAGATTCAGAAAAGTAAAATTTATATTAATCTTGAAATTTGAAAAAATATTCCTGAAATGTTATAAAAAAAGAGGTGAAAATCATGAATTTAATAACTGCAACAGATCTTTCAAAAACCTATTATTCCGGTGAGATTGAAGTTCAAGCTTTAAAATCTTTGAATTTTGAGATCAAATCCGGATCATTTTTGTCTTTTATAGGCCCTTCAGGAAGCGGAAAAACAACCCTTCTTAATCTGATCGGATGCCTTGATAAACCTACGACGGGTAGTTTAAAAGTGGCTGATGTTTTAACCTCCGATCTTACAAGGAGAGAGGCAGCCGCATTCCGTGGAGAAAATCTTGGTTTTATCTTCCAGGATTTTAATCTTATACCTGTTTTGACTGTTTATGAGAATGTGGAATATCCACTGTTAATAGTTCAGAATGTTCCTGCAAGAGAAAGAAAAGAGCGTGTGAAATCCTTACTGGAGAAAGTTGGAATGAAAGATCAGATGAATAAATTTCCGGATCAGATATCAGGAGGGCAAAAGCAGCGTGTAGCAGTTGCAAGGGCACTTGTATCAAACCCGAAACTGGTATTGGCTGATGAACCTACAGCAAATCTGGATAGTAAAACTGCTTTTATGGTTATTGAAATAATGAGACAGATGAGAGATGAATATGGCGTCACATTTATATTTTCCACTCATGATCCAAAGATTGTAGGTGAAGTAGAGACCCTCTTTACACTTGAAGATGGTTTGTTAGTGAATATTTCAAAAGGCAGGGGAGGTGAAAATGTTTAAGTTATTTAAAATTGCAATTAGAAACCTTGTCAGATATAAGAGAAGAACTTTTCTTACCTCTTCATTAATTGCCATCGGTGTTGTGTTTGTTCTGGTGTTTATTGCTGCATCCAGTTCTTTTAAGAATATAATAACAGGCCAGATTACAGATTCGATGCTTGGCCATATTCAGGTACACAAAAGAGGGTATATGGCTTCAGTTGACAGCCTGCCTTTAACTCTTAATCTTAATGAAAAAGCCTGGAAAAAATTTCAGTCGGTAGCAAAAAAGATCCCTCAGATAGAATCTTATTCACCAAGAATAAAATTTGGCGGTATGTTCAGTAATTTCGTAGAAAATACTAATATCAGGATAAACGGTGTTTATCCTGATCAGGAGATTAAAACGATACCTCTTTTATTGTCAAGAATAAAAAAGGGGGATAAAGCTATAAAAAAAGGAGAAATACTTATACCGGAGCTGCTGTCAACCGGATTAAAAGTGAAGGCGGGAGATTTAGTAGTTGTAATTGCAACGAACAGGGATGGATCGGTCAATGGTAAACAGTTCAGAGTTGGGGGAATAATTGAGAGTGTAACGGGGCCCGGTGGGCGGGATGGATATATTCATATCGATGATGCAATGGAAATATTGAGGATGGATAAATTAGAGGTAAGTGAGGTTGCAATAAGGCTTAAGGATTTCTCAAAACTGGATAAAGTCAATGATCAGATAAAAGGGAATTTGAAAGGTCTTAAAAATAAGCAGGGTAAACAGATCTTTGATGTCCGAACATGGGAAAAATTATCACCTTTTTATAATATTTCAAAAATGATAGATATAATGACAATGTTCATTAAATTCATGTTAATGGCAATTGTTCTGGTCAGTATTATGAATGTGATGATAATGGCTGTCTATGAAAGGATCCGGGAAATTGGAACTATAGCTGCAATCGGAACAATGCCCGAAAAAATACTTGCACTGTTTTTAATTGAAGGATTTTCTCTTGGTATTGCCGGTGTGATAATCGGCAATATATTGGCAGGTATTATCATATTTATTATGAATACAATTGAAATTACCTTTAATTTCAGCAGACAGACCGGGTATATTCTTAAACCTGAATTAAATATCGGAGATATAGTATTTGTTTCAATAATTGTAATTGCTATTTCTGTCTTAGCAACACTTCAGCCCGCTCTCAAAGCAGCAAAGATGGAGCCGGTCGAAGCTTTAAGATATGTGTGAAATCTAAACAGAATGGAGAAAAAATGGAAAAGAAAATAAAGATTTTTTTTATTATATTACTTAGTGTGTTTATGTTTTCATACGGTGAGGATCCGGATGCTGATAAATTACTTTTAAAGGTTGATAGAAACCTTAATCCGGAATCGTATGAATCATATAAGAAACTTATCAATATTGAACCCAATGGAAGGAAAAAAGAATTTGTTCTTTTTACAGTGAAAAAAGGAAAAGATAAAGTTGCTGCACTTTTTATATCTCCTGCAAGTGAAAAAGGGAGGAGTACTCTGCGGATGGAGGACAATATGTGGTTGTACATTCCCAATATCGGCAAACCTGTCCGTATAACGAGCCTTCAGTCGGTAGTTGGAGGAGTATTTAACAATGCAGATATTTTACGCCTTGATTATGCGGAAGAGTATAAAGTTCAGAAGACTGAAAAGATAGAGGGAGAGATTCTTCTTCATCTCAAAGCAAAAAGCAAATCAGTTGCTTATGATAAATTGAAAATGTGGGTGGACAAAAAAACAATATTGCCAAAAAAGATCGAATGTCTTACACAAACATCTATGTTGATCAAAACCATATATTACAAGCAAACGAAAAATTTCGGTAAGGGTATTATAAGGCCATCTGTTATAGAAACTGTCAGCCCTTTGTATAAGGGATATAAATCGGTCATGATATTTGCCGGAATAAAATCCAGAAAACTTAAGGATGAAGTGTTTACACTTTCTTTCATGCATGACCTTGAAAGTTTAAGATAAATGCGGCCCTTTATTCTTTTTTTTCTCCTGTTTTTCTTTCCGTTTATTGTAATATCTGAACAGGATGAATATTCATTTGATCTTGAATCTATAAAAAAAAAATCATTTAGTTTTGGAGGTTATCTGGAATTTCGCCCGGTTTTATCTCTATTTGATACAGATTCCGGCTCCTATAAACTCAGGTTTTATAACCGGAATGAGGGGAATTCTATTTCAGAATACAATTTCAATGCCCTCCTCGATTTAAGTTATGAAAAAAATATTTTTAAGGCTGCTGTCCGTTCAAATACACTGATCTCAAGATCATTTGATAAATGGGAACAGAATACATCATTATATGAAGCATACCTTTCGATTAAGCCTTCCAACTCTGCCAGTCTGGAAATAGGTAAGAAACGTTTAAAATGGGGAAAGGGATACGCATGGAATCCTGTTGCATTTATTGACCGGCGTAAGAATCCGAATGACCCTGAACTTGCTCTTGAAGGATTTACAATTGCTACAATTAATTATATAAAAAGTTTTAGTGGTAAGCTGAAAACAGTATCCTTTTCTGCAGTATTGCTTCCCGTCAGTGACAGTTTTAATGCTGATTTCGGAATAAATGGCAATATAAACTTTGGGGGAAAAGTTTACTTCCTCTTCAATGATACTGATATTGATATTATGTTCCTGTCAGGGAAAAGTATGCCGGACCGTTACGGGATAGATTTTTCACGCAATCTTGGCTCAAATCTTGAGGTTCATGGAGAGCTGGCTTATATTCCTGATTTTAAAAAAACCAATGCTTTCAGCTATTTGCTTGGTATCCGTTTCCTGACAAAAACTGATATTACGTTTTTTCTTGAATATTATAAAAATGGGCAGGGCATTCTGCATGGTGAGATGGAAGATCACTATTTAAAGATTGATGAAGAATATCAGAGTTTTCTGCATACAGGAGATGATACAGGCCTAGAAAATATTACATCCGGCTCTGATCCTGCATACAGTTCATTTGCTCCCATGAGGGATTATCTGTACTTTCGTATGAGCTGGAAAGAACCCTGGGGTATTCTTTATTTTATACCCTCTTTTACAACAATATTTAATATTGTTGATTCTAGTTTCTCAATTGCTCCTGAAATCCTTTATACACCTGTAACTAACTTTGAACTCCGTACAAAAATATCATTTTTTGTTGGGGGAAAAGGTAGTGATTTCGGAGAAAAGCTGAATAATTTCCGATTTGAATTCCGGGGTCGTTATTATTTTTGAATCTGAGTCAGGACCTGCTACGCAGCCCTATGGATTTCAAATTTGTCAAACCCCGGAAACGGGATTAAATCAGGATCAACGCTTCATTTTTTCCACCTGCGGTGAAAAAAATAAATCGGAGAGTCAGGGATTCGAACCCCGGGAACCCGCAAAGGCTCAACGGTTTTCAAGACCGCCGCATTCAACCGCTCTGCCAACTCTCCGGACCCGAATATTCTACCAAAATTGGCTCTCCAAGTCAATTTAATATATTTCATTTTTTCTCTTAAAATTGTAAGAAACCATTAAAATTGTCCGAAGATCTATATGGATTTTGTTTAATATTTGACCAATCATTGTTAATTGCATTATAATGATACTCAAAGATTTGAGTAAAAATCTTACTTATTATGACAGAATACTTAAAAAATTTAACAGAAAAAATTGATCAGGCACTTCTTGACGGAATAGATGAAGAAAGTGGTGTTTTAGTATCATCAATACATTATTCACTTTCTCTCAAAGGTAAAAGATTAAGGCCACTTCTTTTCCTCTCCCTGATCGAAGCATCCGGTAAAGATCCGTTAAAATATATGGATATTGCTGTGGCCATAGAATATATACATACATATTCATTGATACACGATGATCTTCCGGCAATGGATGATGATGATTTCAGGCGTGGAATGCCGACAGTGCATAAAAAGTTTAATGAAGCAGTTGCATTACTTGCAGGAGATACCCTGCTTACAATGGCTGTGGAAAGAATTTCAAATACTGATATTTCTTCTGAAATTATAGTTAATATTCTTAAAATTTTAACAAAAAGTATTGGTATTGAAGGAATGGCAGGCGGGCAATCTCTGGATCTTCTTTTTGATGGTGATGAAAATAAGATCATTGAAATTCACAGAAAAAAAACAGCTGAACTCATTAAAGGTGCCATTCTTTCAGCTGCAGAAATATCAGAATTCAGCAAAAAAGAGAAAAAAATCCTGGAATATATTGGAATAAAAATCGGGATCGCTTTTCAGATGGCTGACGATCTTCTTGACATTGAGGGAAATGAAAAAGAGGTAGGGAAAAAACTGAAAAAGGATATTTCAAATAAAAGCCCCAATTCGGTTATTTATTTTGGCAGAGATTTTATTAAAAATGAGATCGAATCTTCTTTTAATGAAATTATGAACCTGTTAAAAGAAATAAATATTCAATTTCCACCTTTTAGTGATCTTCTTAAAAGGATGGTTTACAGGAGCAAATAGTGAAGGTTCTGGATAAAATTAATTCACCCGGGGATTTAAAAAAAATTTCATTTAAAGAACTGGGTAAATTATCAAAAGAAATAAGAGAGATAATAATTGAAGTAGTTTCAAAGAATGGAGGGCATTTATCATCAAATCTTGGTGCAGTTGATCTGACAATTGCACTTCACAGGGTATTTGATACTCCCAATGATAAGATCATCTGGGATGTAGGCCACCAGAGTTATACTCATAAGATCCTTACCGGAAGAAAAGACAGAATATTTACCATAAGAAAAAAAGGGGGCCTTATAGGGTTTCCTGATATTGCAGAAAGTGAATATGATGTCCTTAATACCGGCCATGCATCAACCTCTCTTGCTTTTGCATCAGGGATTGCAATTGCAAGGGACAGGAAAGGAGAATCTTATAATGTTATCCCTGTAATAGGGGATGGAGCTCTTACCGGCGGTATAGCTTTTGAAGCATTAAATAATATAGGACATGTAAAACAGAAAATGGTCATCATCCTTAATGATAATAAAATGTCCATTTCTCCAAATATTGGCGGGATATCCAAATATCTTAATTATCTTGCTACAGGAAGGCCATATATAAGACTGAAGGAGATAGTTCAGTCATTGTTTAATAAGATACCGTTCTTTGGTAAATTTCTTGTTTCCGGGACAAGAAAACTTTTAAAACTTCTACGTGTAATGACTGTTCCCGGTTCTTTATTTAACGACCTGGGAGTTAAATATATCGGGCCTATCAATGGGCATGATCTGAAAGAGATGATCAAGGTTTTTAATGATGCTAAAAAGTATGATTTCCCTGTACTTCTGCATGTAGTTACAGAAAAAGGATTAGGTTATGATCCTGCTGTTGAGAACCCGAGCTCATTTCATTCTTCAGCCCCTTTTGAAATATCAAACGGAAAATTCAAGAAAAAAAGTTCAATACCTTCATATTCATCAGTATTTGGAAATGCTGTTAAAGATCTTATAACAATTGATAAATCTATCATAGCTCTGACTGCCGCAATGCCGTCCGGCACCGGCCTTGACATTGTTCAGAAAAATTATCCTGAAAATTTTTTTGATGTTGGAATTGCTGAACAGTATATGATGGATTTTGCAGGAGGTATATCTCTCGGAGGATTAAAACCGGTTGTTAGTATCTATTCAACTTTTTTACAGAGAGCACTTGATCAGGTTATTCATGATATAATTTTAATGAAAATTCCGGTTGTGGTGGGTATAGACAGGGCAGGGCTTGTTGGAGATGATGGCCCCACTCACCAGGGAGTTTATGATATATCATTCCTGCGGCCGTTACCGGGAATTGTTATTATGTCACCAAAAGATGAAAATGAATTAAGGCAAATGGTATATTCCGGAATTCAGTATAAAAAATCTGTTTTTATAAGGTTTCCCAAAGAGCTTGGCACGGGAGTTAAAATATCAGAAAAATTTACAGAGATCCCCTTCGGAAAAAGTGAAGTTGTCAGAGAAGGCAATGATGGGGTAATACTAGCGGTTGGAACCCTGGTGAACAGAGCTGTAATAGCAGCAGAGAGACTTCAGAAGGAAGAGAATATTGATCTCAGGGTAATAAATATAAGATTTATAAAACCCATTGATAAAGAATTGATCCTTTCATCTATAAAGGAAAAAAAGGTAATAATAACAATTGAAGATGGAGTATGGAGCGGTGGTTTCAGTTCCGATATCAGGGAATTATTAATGGAAGAAAATATTGAGAACTATAAGTTGCTACCCATGGGAATTACTGATGAGATCATAGATGTGGCTTCCAGAGAAGAATTACTGGAAAAATTTAAACTGAATTCCGAAGGAATATTTACTGAAATAAGACAGTTTTTAAAGTGATCAGATCTGATATCAGTCAGTTATGAAAAAATATATATTTTTTTCTATTGTTTTTATATTTTCCATTAATATATTTGGAGAATTGTTCAGTCAGTTTGCCGATTCCGACAAAGAAAGTTTAAAAAATATCATTGGAATATGGAAATTCAGCGACAGAAATTATCTATATGAATTTACAGATACATTTGTAAGAAAAATTGATGGTTTTTTTTACTATAAATATAGAAGTTCAAAATATCCAAGATATGATAATTTTATTTATTCGATCTTCAGGTCAAGGAAAACGGATGTATCTTTTTTCTGCAGGGGAAACTGGGATAAAAAGAGAGGTTTCGTTCATGTCTCTTCCCGGATCCGTTTTATTGGTGATAACAAATTTGTAGTTTATAAAAAAGAAAATCCCAGGAAGGTTTATTTTACTGCAGTGAGAGTTGATCAAACTCACTGATCACATCCGAAAGGACTGTGTTTATTTCATTCCTGCCGTCAATTATTTTAATATTTTTTATGTCAAGGTTCAGATAATTCTGTCTTACTTTTTTCAGGAAATCTTTTTTCTCAAAAAGTTTTGCTTCAGCTATTCTTCCCTTTTTTATCCTTGTCATTGCCGTGTCAACATCAACATCGATCAAAAATAACAGATCATGCTCAGGTGCGAATTCAGTGTTCATTGAAATTATTTTTTTTATATCCAGCCCCCTGGCTCCCTGATAACATGCTGTTGAAAAATAGTATCTGTCAAGTATAACAATTTCCCCCCTGTTTAAAGCAGGTATTATATTTTTTTCCACGTCCCATTTTCTGTCCATTATAAAATAGTTAAGTTCTTCATTGATAGGAATGGAGCTTTTTGTGTCAGCAAGTTCTCTTATCTTTTGCCCCCACTTTGAATCGGAAGGCTCCCTGAACCAGGAAACTTTCAGTTTCATTTTTATCAGGTGGTCAAAAAAAAGTTTTGATATTGTTGTTTTTCCTGATCCGTCAATTCCCTCAAAAACGATTAATAACCCTTTTTTCACATGCATTAAAATATTATATTCCAGATTAAATTAATTTTGCAATAAAATCCCCGAGATTTTCCTCAACGAGCATTAATCTTTCTGCTACTTCAGGATTATTTTCTGATTCCATATAAATCCTGTCACTCTTCAAAAATTCATATGCAGTTATAAAAGAGTCAGAATATTTATCAGCTTTCAAATATGTGAAGAACCCTTTTCGCCCCGGCATGGATTCGTTATTTAAAAGTCTGTTAAGATTTTTAAACCTTGTTTCCACTCTTGATATAAGGGGAAAGTCGAAAAGTTCATTCCCGCATTTCAATTTTTTTTTCAGTTTTACCTGTGACCCCATGCCTTTTGTCTCTGTTAAATATTTATATAATGGTGTTGAAGAATAGGGGATAAGAAAAGGTGAATGCGGGAGTAGTGAAAAGTTTTTAAAATTTTTCTTGAGGTGGTAAATTATTTTGATCTCTTTAATAAATTCTTCCCATGTTGAGTTGAAATCACTACTGATCCAATAGTGATAATTTGCAATCTCATGTTTTTCAAATTCTTCAACAAGATCAAAGATCACATTATCATAAGGGAAAGGTTTCCCCAGCCTTTTTGCCCTTTTACTTATAAATGTATCGGTTCCCAGCCACAATAATGCTTTATTCCCCGTATAAATTTCTTTATCAGCAATAATGGAGATCTTGTTTTTATCGATCAATTTATCTTTTGAATAAAATGAAGATATTGAACTCTGAATCCCCCATAAGGAAAACCCTTTCTTCTTTATAACATTAAAAACTTTTTTGGAATATATTTCATCCTGAAGAATATCATCATCATTAATATTGATCGTTCTATTTGCTTCTGATCTGATCCCGAATTGCAGGGATCTTGAAGAATATGATTCCAGGAATTTTTCAATATTTTCTATCGGAAGCTGTCTGACAGTTTTGCCCTGGACTTTGGAACAGAAAATACAATTATTTATACATCCTCTGGAAAAATTGATCTCAATTCCATTTTTCATTTGTTCCTTTTTTATAAATGAAAGATCAAAATCAATTCCGCTCAGATCGGAAGGCCTGTTTATTACATTAAAATCAGAAATTATCAGGATTCCCGGTTTTTGAAATACAAATCCCCTGTTTACCATCAAAGCTTCAGTATCATTATTATTAATGGCTGCAAGTATTTCAGGTAGAACAAACTCACTTTCTCCCCTTACGAAAAGGTTAATTTCAGGTAAAAAACAAAGAGCCTCAAGAGGGCTAAGGGTTACAAGGGGGCCTCCGGCTGCTTTAAGGTTCTTATTGTTTTTATTAAATTCGGAAACAAATTCTTTAAACTCTGTAAAGAGGTCTTCATAAAGTGTAAAACCGGAAAGGTCATATTTATTAAAATCTTTGTAATGTTTTATATTTGGAAGTTCAATCTTTTTTACAGATACATTAAATGAATTTTTAACCAGCATTGATGCAATAAAAAATGATGATGACGGGAGGTCAATGGTTTTCCATCTTTGATCACTGCTTAATGCAGGAGATGCCATAACTATATTTTTTATTGTTTTCTCAGAGAGTGGAATAATATTAAACTCAGGATCTTTTTTTACGGATGTAATATTATTAAGATTGAAATCTTTCAAAATAAGTTTTATTTCTATTAAAGTTTTATTGCTTTTTCCATAGGTTCTGTAAAAATATGAGTTTTGATCTATATTCCTGTCCAATCTGATCTTCACAAAATCAGGTTGGATTGGATTTTTTTTTATCCATTGGGATGTTTGTATAAATCCGTCAAGGATATCTTCCCTCAGAAACTGTTTATGGTTATATATTATAAAATATTTTCCATTGAAATATGATATTCCTTTTTTCATAAAGGAAAATTATACATTAAAAATATTCAAATTCAACTCTATATCAGCAATAAAGCAATGAAATTCTTGACAGAATCCGAAAACTCTGATAATATTGCCACGCTGGAAAAAATAGTTCAAAAGGTAAAGTATTTTTATGAGAATGAGTAAGTGTACCGGGTTTTAAAAGAAGTTATGAATTCATTATTTCAAAAAAAAACTTACTTGTTTATCTCTATTTGGGCAGATAAATAATTAAAAGGTGAGCTAAAATATGATCACAATAATTGGAAATTCATTAAACTCCACTAATAAGAAAGTACTTGATAAGATGAATAAAATGGATTTCATCTATATAAAAAGAGAATCTCAGATTCAACTGGACCGTGGTGCAGAATTCATAGAATTAAATGCGGTTTCACTGCTGGATAATGAACTTCCTTTTCTCAAAGAAGCAATAAAAGTAATTGAAGGTATCGGTGGAAAAGCCCTTATAAGAAGTAACAGTATTGATACCTTACTTGAAGTTGTCAAAACTGCAAATAATGAAATTATTCTGGGAGATATTGAGTACGATAAAAAGAAAATTGATACAATTCTTGAAGTAGCTAATCACGATAAAGTAAAAATTATTGCATTAATAAGAGAGAATGGAGGAGGGATTCCCGGTTCTCCGGAAAAATCCCTTTATATAGCACAAAAGTTTATAGATTATTTACTTGATAAAGGGGTACAGAGAAAAGATATCCTTCTTGATCCAATGATATCTCCTTTGGAGGAAGATTGTGCAAACGGGAAAAAATTTCTTAATACTCTTGAACTTTTTAAACTGGATTTCCCTCAGGTGAAAACAATTGCACATCTTATAGATCTATCGGAAGGGTTACCAAAAAGACAACTTATTTCATCACATTTTGTGTCATTGGCAATAGAAAAAGGTTTAGATTATATATCATTAAATACACTTGAAGAATCAATAATTGAATCTGTTATAACTACTTTATCTATTATAGGAAAGGATAAAAACATGCAGTCTTATATTAATTTTTGCAGAAATTCAAGGGAATCAAAAAGAGATTCTTAATGAAATTAGCGGAGTATAAGATAAAAGAATATTTACTCGAAAATAATGAAGATTTCATAGAATTTCATAAAAAACATCAATTATGTGAGCATGAACTGGAGAAAATTTCTTCAAAAAATGATATAACTGTAGAAGATCTGCAAACGGAACAGTTATTAAAAAGAAAAAAATTAAAATTGAAGGACTCAATGCAGAAACTGATACTGGAATTTGAAAAAAAAGAAGATTAATTTTATAGTATGATCCACTGATGGAAAATGTGAGGCAAAGGAAATGAAAAAAAAAAGATTTAAAAGAGTTAATATTTCAAAGCTAACCAATTTTTCCTTTTTACCGTCCATTTTCTCTTTATTAAGCCTCTTCGCAGGATATTTGGCATTAATACAGATTTTCAATGGAAAATTCTATAATGCAGTGTTTCTTGTGATGGCAAGTGTTGTTCTTGATGGTTTTGACGGTACAATTGCAAGGTTAACAAAAACAGAATCCAACTTTGGAACTCAACTTGATTCTCTGGTTGATGCAATTGTATTCGGGCTTGTCTCATCGGCAATGGTTTATAAATGGGGTTTTCAGGGAGAATTTTCACAGTTTGGAAAAGTGATTGGTTTTATATTTTTAAGCGCGGGAATTATAAGGCTTGCAAGGTTCAATGTTCTCAAAGATTCGGGAGCTATTCCAATGAATACTTTTGTAGGATTACCGATCCCTGCAGGTGCACTTTCCATATGCTCGGTTGTATTGGTGTTCAAAGATCCTATCAATTCATTTAGTGGTGTTATTCTTTATGCGATTTTTGTAATAATGATCTCATATCTAATGATCTCAAATATAAAATATAAAACACTAAAAAGGATCGATTCAAAAAAGGGCCTCCAGATCCTTTTCCTGTTTGCCATAGTGGTAGCATTATTAATTATGTATCCGTCGAACACATTGCCTGTTATGATAAGTTTTTATCTTATATCTCCGATATTCTTCTATTTATCCTCAAAAATGAAAAAAAAAGTAAATCTAACCGGTCGCAGGACTGATTCTTCTTCAGAGGAGGCCGATTCAAAAGTTTATGAAGAATGAGGAAAACCTTTTATCTCAATTAAAACCTTTTAAGGCACGGCTGTTTTGTTCTCTGTTCTTTATGTTAATGGTTTCTCTTTTTGTAGGGCTTTTTGCAATTATTATATGGCCTGTTATCAATGAAATATCAATGCAGAATGGTGGTAACCTATCTGAGAAAGGGAGGCTACTGAGAAATTTTATTCTTGGAATTTTCGGGTCCAGTGAAGAGAAATTGAAAATAATTCTTCCACAGCTTCTTTTATTCTCATTTTTCGGTAATGCTTTGTTTACTTTTTTGTCTTCATACTTTATGAAAACACTCGCATATAAGGTTGTAAGGAATATTCGTGATAAAATGTACAAGTCGCTGGTTTTTCAATCTATTGATTTTCTTTCCAAAGCAAAAACCGGAGATCTGGTCTCAAGAATATCAAATGATATTGATAAGGTCAGATTTGCAGTTTCCGAAACAATTGCAATTTATATTAAGGAATCATTAACACTTTTAGTCCTTTTATCTATTATTTTTTATCTGGACTGGGAAATGGCAATAATTTCTCTCTTTATCACACCTGTGGCAGGGATACTATTAAAAACATTCGGAAA
This sequence comes from Acidobacteriota bacterium, assembly GCA_039714255.1. Lineage (GTDB taxonomy): Bacteria > Acidobacteriota > Aminicenantia > UBA2199 > UBA2199 > UBA647. The sequence goes on along the minus strand of JBDLJQ010000026.1, from coordinate 23,096 downwards.
AAAAGTGCAAAAAAAGGTGATTCAGTCCCAGGAGACCATTGGTGAACTTTCGTCATTTTTGACAGAAACGGTATCCGGAAATAAGATAGTCAAAGCATATAATATGGAAGACTTTGAAATTGACAAATTTAAAAAAATAAATCAGAAACATTATAAAATAAATTCAAAAATATCCCTTCTTTCATCACTTCCTTCTCCCATAATGAATCTTATCGGGGGAGTTGTTGCTGCTGTGATCTTCTCTCTGGGAATGCACAGAATAGAGAACGGAATTATTGATGCAGGTCAATTCATATCTTTTCTGGCTTCATTGTTTATGATGTATGATCCTCTGAAACGGCTATCAAAAGCCCATATTGAATATAAACAGGGGATAGCAGGATATGAAAGGGTTTTAAATATAACAAGAAATATTAACCCGATAAAAGATGTTGAAGAACCTGTTGAACTGGGCCCGGTAAAAGACAGGGTGGAATTCACTAATGTATCATTTGCCTATGATGAATCTGTTCCGGTTATAAAAGGGATAAGTTTTTCTATATTTCCTAATGAAATGGTTGCCATTGTAGGTTCAAGCGGGTCGGGAAAAACTACATTAATGAATCTTCTGATGAGGTTTTATGATGCAAAAAAGGGCGAAATAAAGATCGACGGGTTGAATATCAGAGAGGTCTCAATGAGGTCACTGAGAAGCAGGATCGGCCTTGTTACCCAGGATGTATTTTTATTTAATGACACTATTTTGAATAATATATCTTATGGCACTGATAATTATTCAATGGAAAAAATAAAAAGAGCTGCTGAAATAGCTGAAGCATCAGGCTTTATAGAAAAATTACCTGAAAAATATAATACAATTGTCGGGGAAAGAGGTATATTTCTTTCCAATGGACAACGCCAGAGAATATCCATTGCAAGAGCTGTATTAAAGGATCCTTCAATATTGATATTTGATGAGGCTACATCTTCCCTGGATAGTGAATCCGAAAAACTTATCCAGAAAGCTATGGTTGAAGTAATGAAAGGCCGGACAACATTTGTTATAGCTCACCGATTGTCTACTATAATTGAAGCGGATAAAATATTAGTTGTAAAAGACGGTGAGTTAAAAGAGAATGGAAACCACAGCGAACTTTTAAAAAAGAGGGGTTTATACTATTCACTTTACAATTTGCAATTTCCAGAGATGGATATTATAATGTAAAAATGAAGAGTATGACAGGCTTTGCCCAGGGTAAGGTCACTTTGGATAATTTTTCGGTTAATATAACTTTTAAATCTTTGAACCATCGATTCCTTGATATTTATTACAAAGGTACAGGAATGTCCAATGAGACAGAAAAAATAATAAAAGAAATAGTCAGGGATAAGATATTCCGGGGGAAAGTTGAGGTTCTGGTTGATTTTTATGATTATAGCCAGAATAACTGGGATATTAAGTTTAATGAAGATCTTTTAACAAACATACTGGATAAGATACTATATTTTAAAGAAAGGTATAAGAATGAACTTACTCTCTCGATGGACTCTCTATTAAAGATACCAATGGTATTTCGATTGGATCAAATCATTGACAATATCACAAAAAAAGATCTTAATACCTTAAAAAGCAGTATGAAAAAAGTGTTTAAGGATTTTTTACTAAGCAGGGAAATTGAGGGACAGGCAACTTCTGAAGCTTTATATTCAAGTATTGCTGTTATAGAAAAGGAAATAACAAGTGTTGAAAAAAATTCAAAAGATATAGAATTAGAACTTTTTAAAAAATATAAAGAAAAGATAAAAAAATATATAAATGAAATGGATATTGATGAAAAACGAATTATCCAGGAATCTGCGATCCTTGCAGAAAAAAGTTGTATTACTGAGGAAATAAACAGGATAAAGACTCATTGTTCAAGATTAAAAAATATTATAAAAGATAAAAAAAATGACATGAAAGGGAAGGAATGTGACTTTATGTCACAGGAATTATTAAGAGAAATTTCCACAATTTCTGCAAAAACAAATTCAATGGAAGTGCATAAATATATTCTCCTGATAAGAAGGGAAGTGGAAAAGATCAAGCAACAGGTTCAAAATGTCGAATAGGATACTTCTTAATATCGGGTTTGGGAATTCTGTTGTTATTGATAAGATAATCACAATTATTCAACCTAATTCAGCTCCTGTAAAAAGATATATAAAAACCAAAGTACAGGAAAATTTACTGGTAGATGCGACAATGGGTAAAAAGTTAAGGTCTGTACTTGTAATGGCTGATGGAGTTGTGGTTCTTTCCGCAATATCAGTACATGCACTTGTAACAAGAATAGAAAATGAATAATATTTTTGTCGTTTCCGGCCCGTCGGGCAGCGGAAAGTCCACTTTGATAAAAATGCTTCGTGAAAAATACAAAGATCTTGAGTTTTCGGTCTCATTTACCACAAGAACAAAAAGGGAGACTGAATCTGATGGCAGGGATTATTATTTTATAAGTGAAGAGAAGTTTCTGAAAATGATAAATGAAAAAAAATTTGCCGAATGGGCAAAAGTGCACAGAAATTATTATGGGACTTCTTTTAAAGATATTGAGGAGAGGTCGAAAAACGGAAAGATCCTGATCCTTGATATTGATGTTCAGGGTGCAGAGATCATAAAAAAAAAATTCCCGGGATCATTCCTGGTGTTCATAAAACCTCCCGATATATATGAATTAAAAAAGAGGCTCTTAACAAGAGATAAAAAACCTGATAAAAACATTGAAGTAAGATTAAATGCTGCAGAAAATGAACTTGGAAGATCAGGATTTTATGACAGGACCATTATCAACGATAAACTGGAAGATGCATTTGAAAAACTTGAGTCCATATTTCTTTTTTTTAAAAGATCTCTGAATTGAGGGTTAATGATATTAATATTGAGCTGTTAAAGGAGATAAAAATGAATCTTTTGATGGGAATTACAGGCTCTATAAGTGTTTACAAAAGTGTTGATATTTTGAGGACATTTCAAAAAAATGGACATAATGTATCTGTAATAATGACAGAAAATGCACAAAAACTTATATCTCCGATTGTTTTCGAAACTTTTTTCCCGGGGAGGGTATTTACTGATATGTTCGACCGGAAGAGTGACCCTCTTTTACATATTAATCTTGTAAGGGATCACGATATCTTGCTTGTAGCTCCTGCAACTGCAAATATAATAGGGAAATTTTCAAATGGTATAGGGGATGACCTGTTATCAACAACATTTCTTGCCTGGAATAAAAAAGTGATCATCTCTCCTGCAATGAACACAAATATGTATAATAATAATGCGGTAAAAGAAAATATAAATAAACTTACCGAATATGGTATATTATTTATTGAGCCTGATGAGGGATCTCTTGCCTGTATCGAGGAAGGGAAGGGGAGGTTACCTTCTAAAGAGGCTATTTATAAATTTTGTCTGGAGATAATAAATGAAGAATAGGATACTAATTACTTCAGGGCCAACTGTTGAACCCATAGATCCGGTCCGTTTTTTATCTAACCGGTCTTCCGGAAAGACCGGTTTTTATATTGCCGAAGAAGCAAAGAAAAGAAATTTGGGAGAAATCATTTTTATAACGGGGCCAACCAGGTATATTCCCAATGACATTAAGATTGTAGAGATCGAATCTGCACTTGAAATGAAAGAACAGGTTTTAAAATATTATAACAGATCTGATATAGTTATTATGGCAGCTGCTGTAAGTGATTTTTCCAGTGCTAAGATCTATCCTGAAAAAATAAAAAAAACAAGGGAAAATTTCACGCTGAAACTTGTAAAAAATCCTGATATACTTCTTGAACTGGGTAAAAATAAAAAAAAACAGATCCTTGTAGGATTTGCTGCAGAGACTGAAAATATGTTTGAAAATGCACAAAATAAATTTAAAACAAAAAATCTTGATCTGCTTGTTTTAAATGAAATTTCTGATAAGAACAAAGCTTTTGATGTAGATGATAACCAGGTTTATTTTATATCCGGATCAGGAATAAAAAAAAATGAAAAGATGAATAAATCGGAAATAGCTTCAATATTATGGGATGAAATTGAAAATCTGATAAATAATAAAAAGATTACATAATGAGCGAATTTATTGATGTATTAGAATTTTACAGGAGTATTGGTGCCGGATTCCTGGAATGTAAAGAGATCGATCCAAAGTATGAAATGATGGATATCAATAAAGAAATTTTGAACTGTAAAAAATGTATCCTTCACAAAACAAAAACAAACTATGTCCCCGGTGAGGGAGCAAATAATCCTGATATAATGTTTATCGGTGAAGGCCCGGGAGAGACAGAGGATAAATTTGGAAAACCTTTTATAGGAAGGGCCGGACAACTTCTCGAGAAGATCATTGAAAAAATGGGATATTCCAGGGAAAGTGTTTTCATTGGAAATATAGTTAAATGCAGGCCTCCAAATAACAGAGATCCTCTAAAAGAAGAAGTTGAGGCATGTTTACCTTTTTTAAAGAAGCAGGTTGAGGTCTTAAGGCCGAAGGTTATCGTATGCCTGGGGAGAGTTGCATTTAATAATCTGTTGAATGCCAATTCTCCTATCAGTAAAGTAAGGGGGAAACTTTTCAGTTATTTGGATATTCCGGTCATTCCCACCTATCATCCTTCATTTATTCTCCACAAAAGAGAAAGAAGTGAAATATCGAGAGTAAAATGGGAAACATGGTCGGATATGGAAAAAGTATTAAAGATCATAAAGGGAGAAAAAATTATTGATAATTGAGGTATCTCTCTCTCTGGGATTGTTTGATACATTTGCCTATGAGTTCAAAGGAGATCCGGAAGAAATATATCCGGGACTCAGGGTCATTGTACCATTGTGGAACAGGATCACTACCGGATGGGTAATTAATTGCAGTTCCAGTTATAAAGGGAAGGTAAAACCGGTTCTGGGAATAATCAGGGATAATTATCTGCCTGATGATAAATTGTTAAAATTTGCCGAAAAAATTTCCAGAACCTTTTTTGTATCCATGGGAAAAATTCTTGATAATTCTCTATCTCCCCAAAGAAGGTCAGGCAGGAATCTCTGTGTCAATTTTGAGGACAAATCAATTTCACTTGATAAACTTACATTAAAGAAATTTAATAATCTTTTAAGTGGGAAGCCTGCTGAATTGTTTTATAAGAATATTGATAATAATGGATCCCGGGTTAATAATGAATATAGAGATATAATTGAGAACAATAAAACAAAAGACAGGATTCTGCTCTTAAAGTATGAAAGAATTAATGAATATAAAAAAATATGGGAACTGAACAGGTCCCGTGGAAAATCTGTTTTATTGATCCTCCCGAATAATTTAAGTATGGAAAAATATAGAGAACATATTCCGGATATTAATATATATAATTCTGTTATAAGTATGAAATTGCGTGAAAATATCTGGACAAATGTGAAAAAGAAAGAACCTGTTTTTATCGGAGGCGGTGAACTTTCACTCTATTTACCATTCCTGGACCTTGGAACAATAATAGTTGAAAAACCCGGTTCTTTTTATTACAGCAGGAGCCGGTTTTCCGGAATTGATATAAGGAAGGTTGCTGAGATAAGATCAGAAATTTTTAATACTGAACTTGTTTATGGGTCTCCAACATATACAGTATCTTCATACAGAGATAGGGAAAATTTGAATGTTAAAGATCAGAGACAAAAAAAAAATATAAGATCAAATATTCACAGGATCAAACCCGGAGAGAAAACAGTCCCTGTTCAGGTTTTTGATATTGCACAGCGAAATTATCTTGAAACAAAAAAAACTCTGATTGTAATAAATAAAAAAAAATCCATGGGATTCCTATTATGTACTGAATGTAAAAAAATTGAGAAGTGTTCACATTGTGGTGGTTCCGTTAAATGGCAGAAAAAATTTGATCCGGTGTGCTTGAAATGCGGATATGTTTACCCTGACTTGAAGTTATGTAAGAGATGTAATAGTGAGTTAAAAATTGTAATGGACATAAGTGCTGAATCGGTCAGGACCGGTATTGAGAAAAGAATTCCCGGAAAAGATATATTGGTGTTAAATATAGAGGATATTGATAAAGATGTATCAGTTTATAAAAAGCTGAGTGAGGCAAAGGTTGTAATCTCGACACCTGCAGTACTTAATAATTTAAGGCAGAATACATTTGACTCAGTTATTTTTATTAAGCCGGAATCCTTTTTTGATCTAAATGATTATAATGGTGCCGAACTGATCTTTAATACTATAGCTGATCTGAAAGAGATAATAACAGAAGATGGGATTATTGATGTTTATTCAGCATTTTTTTTCCATTATTCACTGAAAAACTCTGATGATGAAAAAGGTTTTTTTGAAAGGGAATTAAAGTACAGGAAATTTTTTATGCTCCCGCCATATGCAAATATTTATTTAGTTGAAATAAAAAACAAAGATTTGAGGGCCCTGGGAAAAAATATGAGAGCCCTTTATAAAGACTTTCGGGAAGAATTGAACATCAGCAGAATTTATCTGCAGTCAAGAGAAAAGAAGAGGGGTTTTTTCAAAGGAATTATGGAAATTCATACTGAAGCCGAATCTATAATTGAATCCGGATTATTAAAAAAGAGAGAAGTTACCGTTAAACGTAATATTTTATGATTTACCCAAATCTAAATACTTTTTTTCCGGTGTTCTAATACTATTTATCAGAACTTGTCTTTTCATCCAGGTTTGCAGTTCCGGAAAACTTTCCACCTTCTTTTATCACAATATTTAAAGAATTGATGTTGCCATTAAATTTTCCTGAAGGGAAGATAGATAATTTATCCTCTGTTTTTATATCCCCTGTTGCTTTACCGAATAAGTTAACTGTTCTGGCTTTTATATTTCCGTTAACCTCGCCACCCTGTTCAATTGTAACTGAATCCTTTGCCTGCAAATTCCCTTTCAGTTTACCCTTCAGTACGATAGGTTGCTCTGTTACTATATTCCCTTTTATCTTTACACCCTCTCCAATATAAGAAGTTGCAGAATTATCATTTTTATACATCGGTTCTTCTTCACCTTTCTGAGCACTTATTTTTATGGCCATTACTAATCTCCTGAATAATGTTGAAATATGAACTTCAACTTTATTTAAATGTATTATACATTATCGGTTAAAAAAATCCACCTTTAATTATCAGGAATGCTGTTTCTTACAAGATCCTGAATATGCATTATTTCTGATTCACTGAATCCCGATCTTAAATAGAGAAAAAATATCTTATTCGTTTCGTAGAGATTCGGTTTTCCTGAAATAATACCTTTGTGCTTCAATTCATTAAATTCAATTGTTCCCGGCACGGGGGAAAACAGTGATAATCTTGGGACAATTCCAATTTCCCTCACATAATTTATTGATCTTTCCAGTTCTGAAATACTTTGCCCCGGGATTCCGAATAAAAGATAACACTCAATATCACCCCTTTTATAACCTGCTTTTTCCAGATTATTTACTGCTTTAGCCATCTCTCTTGTATTGACCTTGCCGGAGCTTTTCTTAAGTATATTTATGTCTGTCGATTCAAAGCTGAGCCTTATTGTCCTGAAACCACTGTTGAACAATAAATGAGCTGTTTCATTATCAATTTCCCTTGTATGGATACCGTTAGGTGTATGAAAACTTACATTCAGATCTTTTTTTACCATTTCAAAAGCTTTTTTAAATCTGTTCTTTTTATTAATAAGAAAAGCATCGTCAAATATCACAAAATGTTCGGTACCATATTTTTTATTCATTAAGGATATTTCATTATAGATATTTTGATAGCTCCTCTCCCTGAATCTGTCATTCAATAAATGTGATGCACAATAGGTACATCTGTAAGGACATCCTCTGGAAGTTATAACAGGGAGGTATTTTTTCGTTCCGAGAAAACTGAATTTTGGAAAGGGAATATTGTCAAGCTCGGAAAAATCGGGATATTTTGATACTTTACCTCCATGGTTTTTGATGATTTCCAGAATTTTTTTTTCACCATACCCCTCCACATAAAGATCAGCTTCAACAAAATCTCTTATCTTTTCTTTAAGCAGGGTAGGTAGTATTCCTCCAAGGACAATTAAAGAATTTGGAAATCTTTTCCGGAGTTTCTTTAAAGTAAAGTTTAAACCGTCTATCCAATAGGTCATAATTGAGGTTATAAAAATTATATCTAACTCCGGTAGTTCATCCAGTTTCTTTTCGAATAAATACAGTGGTATCCCATATCTTGAATAATTACGTGGAACCTGTTCATATATCTCCGGTTTTTTAACTATCTCCCTGTAATATTTCCCCCTTCCATCTTTTTTTGATACAGGAATCTTTTTATTGCTGAACCTGTCAAGAGTATCAAGCCAGAATAATTCAGAGTCTGAATATTTTTCAACCACAGAGGCAAGATAGAGAAGACTGAGTGGCCTTAACCACAGATCATATGCAGTAAAATCGTATATGTAGGGATTTATAAACAATACTTTCATAATTTTGCTTTTACTATCCTGGATATCCCCTGATAATCTTTAAAGAATTCTATATCCGAGAAACCATATTCACTAAGGTGCTTTCTGATCCGGTTTTTCTGATCGAATCCTATCTCCAGAAACAGAAATCCTCCCGGTTTTAAATAATTTAAAGCACCTGAAATGATCCTTCTAATTATTTCATCTCCCTTTTCACCTCCGATAAGTGCTGCCTCCGGTTCATATTTTTTTATGCTGTCCGGCAATTGATCATATTCTTCTACTGAAAGATATGGAGGATTTGAAACGATAATATCAAATTTATCCCTTTTCTCAGGAAAAAGGTTTTTCCTTAAAGGTGTGATGATAGATTTAACATTGTGTTTCTGAATATTTTTTTTCAGTACTTTAATGGCGTTTTTATCCAATTCTGTAGCAACTATCTCAGCATGAGTTTTTTTTGCGATCATTATGGAAATAACCCCGCTTCCCGCTCCAATATCGAGTATTCTGGAAGATCCGGATGTGGTCTCAAGTACTTTTTCTACAAGGAGTTCGGTTTCAGGCCTGGGGATCAGAACATTTTTGTTAACCAGGAATTTTTCCGAATAAAATTCCTTATTTCCCAGAATGTAAGCAACCGGTTCATTTTTTATTAATCTTTTCAGGTATCTGTTAAATTTTAATAAAAGTTTTTTATTAGTTATGTCACTATTTTTTTGTTTCCAGAATTGTTCTTTTGAAATATCGAATGCCTTTTCGATTATTATGAGGATATCTGCAGGTTCTTTCCCGGAATCTCTTACTGAAATTTGAAAAAGTTCAGAAAGGGTCACTAATTGATTATCTCTTTAAATTTTTCTTCCAGCAGTTGTTTTGAATTTATCTCACTCAGTTCTTTTATCAGTGATTCAATATTCCCGTCCAGTATACTCTCAATATTAAAATTTCTTCCATTTATTCTGTGATCGGTTACTCTGCTCTGAGGAAAATTATAAGTCCTTATCTTTTCAGACCTGTCACCTTTTCCTACTTTGGATTTCCTGTCATTTGCAATATTATCCTGCTGTTTTTCCATCTCCACTTCGTATAATCTTGATTTAAGAACTTTCATAGCTTTATCTTTATTTTTGTGCTGAGAAGATTCATCCTGGCACGATACAACTATATTGGTAGGAAAGTGGGTTATCCTGATGGCAGATTCGGTTTTGTTAACATGCTGTCCTCCGGCTCCTGAAGCTCTGTATGTATCAATTCTGATATCCTTGAGGTTTAATTCAATTTCAATATCTTCTACTTCAGGAAGGACAGCAACTGTCACTGTCGAAGTGTGGATCCTTCCACTGGATTCTGTTTGGGGAACTCTTTGAACCCTGTGAACTCCGCTCTCAAATTTCAAATATTTATTGACCTGGGTCCCTTTAATGTAGATGGTGATCTCTTTTATTCCACCTATACCGGAATAATTGGTCGATATGATCTCGGCTTTCCAGTTATTTCTTTCTGATATCCTTGTATACATTCTCAGAAGGTCTGAGGCAAAGAGTGAAGCTTCATTTCCACCTGCTCCTGCTCTGATTTCAAGGAAAACATTCCTGCTGTCTTCCGTAATATCCGAAACCATTAAAAGCTTAATTTTCTCCTCAAGGATTTCGATATTACTTTTTAAACTTTTTATTTCTTCATCTGCCAGTAAATGCATCTCTTCATCATCTGAATTTTCCATGATCTCTTTTGATTCATTTAATTGTTTGAGAAGGTCTTTATATTCCTGATAACTGTCTTCAAGTGGTTTCAGATTTGAAATATCTTTTGAGAGTTTGGTAAATTTCTTTCTGTTACCTGTTATTTCAGGAGAAGCTAACTGGTTACTTATCTCTATATATTTTTTATGAAGAGTTTCAAGGTATGAGAAAAACTTTTCACTGTTCCTTGTATCCATATTTTTTCTTAAATTTTTCTATTCTACCCTCAGTATCTACATATTTTTGCTGTCCGGTGTAGAACGGATGGCATTCAGAACAAATTTCAACTTCAATTTTGGAAAGTGTTGCCCTCGTTTTGAAGGAATTTCCACATGCACATGTAACTGAACATTCTTCATAATTAGGGTGAATTTCTTTTTTCATAGTTTCCTCCGGTATTTGTGGATTTTATCACTATTATCTGATGTTGTCAATAAAACCGGATAGTAAATACAGTTGAATAAAAATTATTGTAATATTTTATCCAGTTCCGCCCTGACTGCTCTGGCAAGTTGTATTCTCAAATAAGGTTTTTTTATATATTTGCCTGCTCCCAGTTTCAAAGTTTCTTTAACATCCTCACTTTCAGAATATCCGCTGGTTATTATTGCTTTTTGTTCTCCCTTGAGTTTCAGTATCTCTATATATGTTTCCAGTCCGTTCATTCCCGGATCCATTATCATATCAAGAATAAGCAGGTCTGCCTGGCTGTTTTTTACAAATTCCACAGCTTCTTCCCCGCAATTGACAGAAGAAACATTATAGTTGAGTTCTTTTAATATTATTTCTGCAAATTTACGGTTATCAGGATCATCTTCGATTATAAGAATATGTTCTCTATTGCCCATAAAACTTATCTCACTTGGAGGTGGTTGCACTGTTTGAATTTCAGGGATCTCATCAGAAGCAGGAATAAATATATTGAATCTGGTTCCTTCACCTTTTTTACTTTTAACTTCAATGTAACCGGTATGGTCTTTGACGGTCCACCATACTACTGTCATTCCCAGGCCGGTTCCACTTCTTCCCAGCCTTTTTTTACTGAAAAAAGGTTCAAAAATATTTTCTATATCACTTTCATCGATCCCGATCCCTGTGTCTGATATTGATATTTTGATATATCTGCCTTTATTAATATCATAATATCCCTTTATAGGTTCATTGAGATAACAAGACTCGGTACCGATCTCTATAACACCTTCAATGGGCATCGCCTCTGCTGAGTTTGATATAAGATTCATTATTGCCTTTGTTATATGGATAGAAGATCCGAAAACTGTGGTTTGCTCACCGGATAAATTTGTTTTAATTGAAATATTAGGAGTATTCTGTCTGATCTTATTGAATTCGGGACTTTCGAAAAAATCTCTGATAATATCATTAATTGAAATATTTTCTTTGTTAAGAATACCTTTCCTTGTAAGAGTCAAAAGGTCCTGAACCATCTCTGCAGCTTTTTCTCCCGACTTCTTTATTATTTCAACATATTTCTTGTTAGGGTCATCTTCCTCAATATTCCTTAAAAGCAGGTCTGGATATGAAACAACTCCTGTAAGAATATTATTTAAGTCGTGGGCAACTCCTCCCGCAAGCGAACCAATTACTTCCATTTTCTGTGCCTGAATAAGTTGATTGGTCTTGATCTCCAGTTCTTTGGACCTTTCTGACATTTTTTTTTCTAATTCCATTATTGCTCTTTCACATTTGTTTTTTTCTGTCATCAGGTCCTGTGTCTTTTCAGCAACTCTTTTCTCAAGATCATTATCTCTTTTCTTTGCAGAAATGGATTTTAGACGGAAGAAAAAATAAAAAACAGTGAGCAATGATACAATAACAAAAAGAATGAACAACTTATTCATCCAGTAGGGGGCAAGGATCCTGAATGTGAACTCTTCAGGATTGAAATCCCAATTTTCCTGATCTATTGAACTCTTAACGTAAAATTTATAATTATCCGGAGAGAGGTTTGAGTATGATATCTGGTTCTGTTCTGATGGAGATGACCATTTGGAATCGTAAGGTTCAAGTTTCCATCTGTATTTTACTTTCTGTGGGAATGTTGAACTTATCCCAATAAATCTGAAGGTTACATGATTCTTCTTATAGGGGAGAGTCAGGTTTTGCGGCAGGTTTGTGATGTGATTAAATCCGTTAGAAAACTGAGAGATATCAATTGTCCCTAAAAACAGAGAAACTTCAGTGATATGAGTACGGGAGGGTTGAAAACTTTCACCTGTTTTTTCTGGTTTGATTCTGACAGCACCATTTTTGGTTCCAAACCATATATTGCCTTTACTGTCTTTTAATACCGAATTTTGATTGCACTCTACCCCTCTGTTGCTTTTATCAAATGTGAAAGGTTGATAAATATACTTAGCGTTATTTATGTGATCATAACTTTCATACATGAATATACCATTGTTTGTCCCGAACCACAGATTACCGGAATTATCAGTGATCATAGAGTTAATTTCCATATCAGGAAGGTCAGGTAATTGTTTAATTATTTCATTTATTTTTTTATTTTCATTATGATCTATTAAAAATATACCATTTCCAGGGGTACCAATATATGATTCACCATTTTCATTTATAATAATTTTTGTAATTGATATATTTTTTAAAATTTCAAAGCCCTGCTTTAAAAAGAATTTGTTCTCTTTGTAGTGTATAAGTCCCTGATCGGTCCCTATCCAGATAACTCCATTCTTATCTTCGCTAATTGTTAAAATATTATTTCCCGGCAGCCCGTCCTCTTTTTTTAATTGCCTGAAATTTGTTCCATCATAGATCAGTATTCCACCATTAATGGTTCCGAGCCACATCATATCGGTTTTGTCCTGAAATATACATGAGAATTTAGAAAATATTTCCTCCCGATTGTTGAATTCTTTAATGATCCGGTTATCTTTTAATAAAACTATATTCTTTTCAAAACATACCCATGTAACACCGAGTTTATCTTTAAAGATCGGAGAAAAAGTTTTATCTGAATATGGCAGGTTTGCTTTTGTGATTTTTCCTGTCTCTGGAGAAAAAAGATTAATTCCATTTACTGTTGATATCCAGATATTACCTGAATCCTCTTCAAAAAAATCATTTACAAAATTATTTTTCAGATTATTGGTTGTTGTATAACTGGTGACAGGTAAGCAGGGTAAAATTTGTGTGACCCCACCATTTGTTCCGATCCAGAAGTTCTTTTCACTATCTTCTATAATCTGAGTTACATAATTATTGACCAGCCCCTCTTTTGTAGTATAAGTTATAAATCTTCCGTTTTTAAATACTGATAAACCTTTATCAGTTCCGATCCTTATGGTCTTATCTGAACCTTCATGGATTGTATGAATGTTTTCATTTAAAAGCCCGTCTAATAACGTAAATTTTTTCCAGCGGTTTTTATTCCTGAAGAATAGCCCTCCCGAAGAACCTATCCATAACCGGTTAAGGGAATCAATTTTTATATACTGGATCGCTGAGTTCTTTGACAGGCCAGGGATATTAATTTTAACCGATGTATTTCCTGAGTGTTTTATTAATCCCTTCCCGGTTCCGATCCAGGTAATTTCATTGGATTCGGAGTATAATGAAAGGATCTCATTGTCAATAAATCCCGAATCCGTGTTTAGTCTGAGGTTTTTCCCATTTTTATTGATAATAATGCCTTCAGACTTTGTTGCAAACCAGATTTCGTTATTTTTTCTTTCCAAGATCACTGTTACGGGTGTTGCAGGAAATCCGTTGGCAGGAGTCATATATTTAAATTTGGAACCGTCCAGAACATGGACACCGGAATGAGTACCCACCCAGATGTTTTTATTGGAATCTTCAAGTATGGAGGTTACTACCTCATGAACAAGCCCTCTCATTTTTCCGAAAGATTCAAAATTTAGCCCGTTGAACCGGCTTACTCCTTCACCGTTAGTTCCGAACCATTTATAACCTCCGGAATCTTCAATAATTGCAGTTACATGGCTTTTTGCCAGTCCATGTTCTATGCCATAATTTCTAAAATTACATTGTTGTCCAAAATTATTAAGAGTAAAAAAAAATAATATAAGAATTGTGATTACTCTTCCCATCTTAATTTATTATACTGTTTAAAAAAAAAAAATTCTATAAATAGAAATATTTTTAAAAAAAAATCTCAAAAATTAAACAAATTTTGAAATAAATTGTGGAAAAAAGGGGAAATTTTTTTTCTATATCCTTTCATATCGGACTTTTTTTTAGAGTGCACAATGATTGTTTACATTTAAGCCCAATATATAAGCATTAATCTCTATATGCAGTATTATTGCGGTTTTGGACATAACAGAGGTGTACCAAAATTAATAAATTTGATATAATTCAAAATATTAAAGGCCGGTCAATCATTCCGGCTATATTTAAATTCTGGAGTGAATTAATGAGTTTTTCAAATCCTTGGGCTTTTTTTCTTTTATTGATATTGATCCCGTTTATTTTTGTGGTCATTTATAATTTCAAAAAAAAAAGAAGAATAATTAATTCATTTTTTTCAGATAAGGCTTATAAAGACCTTTCTGAACGTAGTGGGCGGGAGATAGATTTTTTTAAAGCATCATTGTTGATATTGTCTTTTTTATTTTTGATAATAGCACTGGCAGGGCCTCAATGGGGAAAAAGGTTTGAAAATGTGAATATAAAAGGTGTAGAAATGATATTTCTTCTTGATGCATCTTTTTCAATGAATGCCGAAGATCTGAAACCAAACAGGCTGGAAGTAGCAAAAGAGTTAATAAATACTATTGTTTCGTCCCTTGAAACAGATTATGTCGGTTTAATTAATTTTGCAGGGAAGGCATATATTCAATGCCCTCTTACTATCGATTATAGTGCTTTTACCCTTCTGTTAAATGCTACTGAAATAAGCCCTGATGAAGAACAGGGGACAGATTTTTCAGAAGCCTTTACTCTGGCATTAAAAACAGCAGATCTGTCAAAAACAGGAGAAAAGATCGTTTTTTTTATAACTGATGGTGAAGATCAGGAACAAAAATGGGATCCCCTGATCAAGGATTTTAAAAAGAGGGGAATTATTATATTTCCAATAGGTGTAGGAGCAACAATTGGCGCTCCTATTCCCGTGAAAGATAAGAATGGCAATATGAAGGGCTGGAAAAAAGATAAAAAAGGAAATATTGTTAAAACAAAACTAAATGAGCAGGTTTTAATAAAAATTGCATCGGAAACCGGCGGAAGATATTTCAGGTTAACAGATTCAGGTTCCATTGATGATTTTATCCGTGTTTTAAGATCATTTGAACGAACTGCATTGAGAAAGAAAGTAAAATCAGTAAAGGTCAGAAGGTTTCAATATCCACTAATAATTGGTATAATATTATTGATCCTTGAGCTAATACTCAGTGAGAAAAAAATATTATGGAAAAAAAGATACTGATACTGTTGATGGTACCTTTGTTTGTATTCTGGCATTGGTTCGAACCTGTATCAAAAAAGAACATTGAGGGGATACATGCTTATGATCAGAAAAAATACAGTGAAGCACTTGAAAGGTTCTTATCTGCAAAAGGGATAAAACCTGACTCTGCGGAATTGAAAAATAATACAGCTTCAGCTTTATACAATCTTAAAAAATTTGACCTGGCTCTTAAAGAATTTTCTGCAATAGAACCTGAAAAATCGGGTATAAGAGCTCAGGATTTTTTTTATAACCTCGGGAACTCCTATTTCAGGATGAATAAATTCAAAGAGGCTCTGGATAATTATAAAAAAAGCCTTATACTGAATCCTGATGATCTGAATGCTAAAAAGAACTTTGAGATCACTTTGAAAAAAATCAAGGAACAGGATAAGAAAAAGAAGAATAAAGATCAGGATAAGGATAACCGGGAAAAAAAGAAAAATAAAAATAAGGAAAAGAAACACAAAAATATTCTAAAGTATCTTAATCAGAAAGAAAAAGAACAAATGAAGAAAAAAAAGAGGAAAATAGAAAGTATAAAAAATGAGAAAGATTGGTAATATTAGCATAAAATTATTTTTTATTTCCCTTTTTTTTATTTTTGCATCTTTCCTGACCGGCTCTGATATTGAGTTCACTGCTTCTGTAGATACAGAAAAAGCAGGCCTTAATGATACAATCGTATTTACAGTTACCTTTAAAGGGATCTCCAATCCTTCTCAACCGGATATTTCATTATTGTCAGATTTTAGAGTTGTTCAGACTTCAAGAAGTTCAGAATTTAAATTCATTAACGGAGTTTCTTCCTCTTATATTAACTTTATTTATTATCTTTCTCCATCTAAAGAGGGACTTGCAATAATTCCTCCTCTGAAATATGTTTATAATGGTACTGAATATAAAACTCCCAAATTTGAAATAATAGTTGTTAAGGGGAGTTTGAAAAAAGTAGCTCCCCGTTCATCGAGACGTTCCATACCGGATTTTGACTTTTCACCATTTACAGGTTCAGGAAGATCCCGCCCGAGGGAAATTGATATTCAGTTAAAAGCTTTTATATCGAAAAATGAGATAAAAGTTGGTGAACAACTGATCTATACTGTTAAACTTTATTCCAGAAACAAAATAGATTCTGTTAATATGATCTCCAGACAAACCTTTCCGGGATTCTGGCATGAATGGTATCCTGTCCCTGTTTCCATAGATGGCGGGAAAGAAGTGATAGATGGAAAAAGCTACCAGGTTTATGAGATAAGGAAAGCTGCATTATTTCCCGGCAGGAAAGGGATACTTAAGATCCCCCCTCTCAGGTTTGAGTTTTCTTTAGCAAGAGATTCTTTTTCTTTTTTTTCAAATCCTGAAAAAGTTATAAGAGCAACTCAAAGTATCAGAGTTAAAGTAAAAGAATTAACTGAAGCCGGGAGAGATCTGCCAACAGGAAAATTCAACCTTATTGTCAAAACAGGCAAAAAAACTATTGATATAAATGATATATTTACTTTAACTGTGATCGTCAGAGGGTCGGGCAATATCAAAACACTTAACATACCTGAATTTAAAAGTAACGATGATTTCAAGGTTTTTCCATCAAAGATATCAAGAGATATTAATTTTGAAAAGAACGGGATTTTCGGTGCAGTAAAAGCAGAAGTACCGATATCATTTAAAAATGGAGGAGAAATTTCTTTTCCTTCCTTAAAATTCCTATATTATGATACTTCTTTGTCAAAGGTAATCATAAAAGAGAGTAGTCCTTTTACTGTTTTTGTCAGTGGTAAAAGAGATTCAGGGGAAAGTTCAATCGGGATCACACGCACGGGAGTTCAAAGAAAAGGGGAAGATATAGATTTTATTAAAAGAGGTTCAATTTCAGACCAGGAAAAATATCTGCATTATAGCGGCCTTTATTCTCTCCTTTTTATTATCCCTTTTATTTTTTCTTTTATTTTATTTTTTAATGAATTTGTTATAAAAAAATATTTATTAAAGAATAAATTGTTTAATAGAAAAATAAATTTACAGAGAACATCAAGGGATTTAAAGAACGTTAACAACTATGGGGATATTTTTCAGGTACTTGAAACTTACCTTCAGGATAAAACAGGGATTGGAAAATCATTAATATCTAACAGGAAAGCTGAAGAAATACTTTATAGCTCAAATGTGGGAAAACAGGACAGGGAAAAATTTCTCAGGATATGGGAAGATTCAGAACTATCAAGGTTTTCTCCAAATACCATAAAATCAATAAGTGAATTAAAAAAAGATATAAATGCTTTAATAGATATTATAAAAAGAATTGACGGGAAAATTAAATGAAAAATTTTTTTATTGTAATACTGTTTTTCTTTTTATTTTTTAATATCAGTGGTAATGATATTACTTTAAAATTTGAGAATGGAAATAAAAAATTTACTGAAAACGATTATCAGGAAGCATTGGAAACATATCTGGAAATAGGAAAAAGTGTTTCAAACTGGAAGTTGTTCTATAATACAGGATGTGCATATTTCAAATTGAATGATTTTGTCAGTGCCAAGATATTTTTCTTGAAAGCAGATAAACTGAAACCCTTTAACACTTCGATCCGGAAGAATCTGGAAATAACTGACGCAAGGTTGAATAATTCAATACAAATAAAGGATGATGATTTTGTCTTAAAATTTATTAAGAGGGTAGAGACCATCTTCAGTATAAACTTTATTTCACTTCTACTGCTGCTTTTTGTCCTTGTATTAAATTATTTCCTTTTTGTACTTATAAAAAGGGGAAGATCAAGATTTATTTTATATGGTGTTTCTTTTTCTCTTATATTATTCATGTTTATTTCTACTTACCATTTTTATCGAACCGGTAAAGCTCAAAAAAAAGAGATAGCAGTTGTTATAAAAGAAGGGGCACAATTAAGAAGTGGCCCGGGGGATAATAATACAGTCCTTTTTAATATCGGGCCCGGTATAAAAGTTAAAATAATAAATGAAAGTGTAAACTGGATCCATGTAAGTGCTTCATCTGATATAGCCGGCTGGATAAAGTCTGAAGCAATCACAAAGATCTGATAAAAACTTATGAAATTATTTCTCCGAAACAAATTTATTGATCTTGATGATCCTCTGGTTATGGGTATACTCAATATTACACCCGACTCATTTTCAGACGGAGGAAGTTTCCTTGATGTAGATGCGGCTTTGGAACAGGCCGGCCTGATGATAAAGTCAGGTGCAGAGATCATTGATGTTGGTGGTGAAAGTACAAGGCCGGGAGCTCATAAAATTGATATTGATGAAGAGATAGACAGGATTCTTCCCGTTATAAAAGAGATAAAAGCAAAATTTGATGTACTTGTATCTGTTGATACAAGTAAAGAGAGGGTTGCAAAAGTTGCTGTTCTTGAGGGTGGAGCTGATATTGTTAACGATATTTCAGCACTGTCATTCTCTTTAAATATGGCGGAGACCATTGCAAATCTTTCTGTACCTGTTGTGCTGATGCATATAAAGGGTACTCCTGTTAATATGCAGAATAATCCGGGATACATTAATGTGATAGAAGAAATAAAAGAATATTTTAATGAGAGGATAGATTTTGCTGTCTCAAAAGGGATAAAAAGGGAAAAGATCATTATTGATCCTGGAATTGGTTTCGGGAAACGTGTAGAGGATAATATTGAAATACTTAAAAATCTGGATCAATTTCTGGAATTTGAACTTCCGATCCTTGTGGGGTTATCAAGAAAATCTTTCCTCGGAAAAATAAGCAGGGAAGAGGATCCCGGGAAAAGAGAAGCAGAAACAATAACTGCAAATATTATTTCAATATTAAAGGGTGCATCGATTTTGAGGGTACATAATGTAGAAAATTGTGTAAAATCCATAAAAATATTAAAAGAGTTTAATAATTTTCCACACTTTTCTTAAAAATTTATATATGTTATAAGGATAAAATGGAATCATATAAGAAGGTTATGACAGGGAGTATGATCGTTACAATTATTTTGTTTTCTCTGTTCTTGTATTTTTTTGTATTTAAAAGTGATAGTAATAAATCTGAGATTAAAGAACAGGAAAAAAGCAATCAGCAATCCCCCGTAGATGTAAGAGAACCGGCTCCGGAAGAACAAGCTCCTGATATTTTGGAAATACTTCCTCTGGAGGTTAACCTCAGGGATAGTGATAAGGTTTTAAAAGAACTTATATCAGAATGTTCGGAAAACAAAAAAATTGATAAATTCCTCAATTTTAAAGGAATTATATCGAGATTTGTTGCATCTGTGGATAGTATTGCAAGGGGAGAGAGTCCGGTAAAAAATCTTGATTTCCTGGATCCGTTTCCGGAATTCAAAGTAAAATATAAAGGAAAAGGATTAGTTCCGGATAACCATTCTTATTCCCGTTATGATCTGTTTATTACTATCTTTGACTCAATTGATAATGAAAAATTAATATTATTATATAAAAGATCAAAATCTTTGGTCGATACTGCATATAGTGACCTTGGTTATACGGAAACAGAATTTAATGATACTCTTTATGAAGCTATCCGGGTATTACAGAGAACCCCGGTAGATGGGAATGATATTTTCCTGAAAAAAAAGATAATAACATATGCTTTTGTGAATCCGGAATATGAGAATATGAATAATGCACAAAAGCATTTTTTCAGGATGGGGCCGAAAAACATTAAAATAATTAAGCAAAAGTTAATAGAATTGGGTGCTCTTCTGGGATTTAAATTTTAATTTTATTCTCTACCAGGGTTTTTAACTGTTCTCTTCAATAAATTCAGTGATCCGGTCAGCAAGCTCCTGAGCTTTACCTAATACTTTTTCATCCTCTATCTCTTCTATAAATTCGTCAAGTTTATCTTTAATTTCCTTTGCCCTTTCAACACCTGTCTCAAAAGAACTCGTTGAATCAATTCCGCCTACAGCAGCTGATCTTCCGGCCTGTTTTGTAAGGGATACTGCTTCCTTGAACTCATCTTTTAATTCATTCAGTTTTTGTTCTTCTTCAGTAAGAGGGGTCTGAAAATAATTATATGCAAAAAAACCTGCAAGGACAATTACTGCCAGTACTAATAAATTTTTCATTTTATGACCTCACTTAAAAAGTTATAAATTTATTCTAGTAAAAGCCGATCTTCTTTTCAAGTATTAAAAAAAAAGAGGAAATAAAAGATCTTTATAGCTTTATTGAGGAGAGAAATAATTATTTTCAGTTATTGCTGTTATGGGATAAAAAGAGGGAAATGAAATTTTTTCATTTCCCTCCTAATATATCAGTTTTTTATTCTATTTTGTTCCTGTAAAAGTACCCGAACTACCTGATGATTCAGTAAAATTACCGGTCATATTATTCTTGTCTATTAAAGTTCCCGAATAATTTCCGCTATTTCCGTTTTGCCAGTTAACATTAAAAGTTATATTTTTATCTGCAACTGTATATGTACCGGAACCACCTGAAACACCGTAACTTGACCAGTTATCTGTATATGTACCTGATGTTTTGGTCCCGCTGAATGTTGCTGTTATTGTAAATGTACTTCCTGAATTTACATAGTTCAAAACCATTGTCCATGTTCCGGTAACATCTATTGCCTTTTTGCATCCGGTATTGAATGCAAGCAAAGATATCAGTAATACTGATAGTAATAAAATTGAAAGCTTTTTCATCTTTTCTCCTGTTTAATCGTTAAATTTTGTTTTTATATATTTACTAAATACAATAAAACAAAAAATATCTCAATAAAAATTTAAAAAAAACGATTTTATTATAGTCCTCAATATCCCAGTCTGGTTTATTTAATATATTTTTTTTCTTTGGATTGAAAAAAACGAATTCTTCTTTTATAATTCCATTTAGGTTAAATGTTCCTGGTAAAATGGGGCTGAACTTTTAATTTTTAAGGGAAATTATGGGATTAAAACTTTACAATACATTAAATCGTTCAAAAGAAACTTTCGAACCTCTGGAAAAGGGGAGAGTGGGGATGTATGCATGCGGCCCCACAGTTTATAACTTTGCTCATATCGGTAACCTCAGGACTTATATATTTAATGATATTCTGCGTCGCGTTCTGTTGAAAAACGGATATAAGCTTAAACATGTTATGAATATTACAGATGTAGGCCATCTGGCAAGTGATGCTGATGAAGGGGAAGATAAGATGCTTCTGGGTGCACAAAGGGAGAATAAAAGCGTCTGGGAGATCGCAAGACTTTATGAAGAGGCATTTTTTGAAGATACGGACAAACTTAATGTTCAGAAGCCCGAAGTTCTATGTCGGGCAACAGAACATATTAAAGATATGATCGATATGGAAAAAAAAATTGAAGAGAGGGGGTTTGCCTATTTTGCCGGTGGCAACCTTTATCTTGATACTTCCAGAATTAATGATTATGGTAAACTGGGTCGTCAGAAACTGGAAGACCTTCAACATGGAGCAAGAGCGGAAATAGACAAAAATAAAAAAAACAGTACTGACTTTGTCCTCTGGTTTACAAAATCAAAATTTAAAGACCAGGAAATGAAATGGGAAAGCCCCTGGGGAACAGGTTATCCGGGATGGCATATTGAATGCTGTGCAATGAGTTCAAAATATCTTGGTGAACAATTTGATATTCATACCGGCGGGATCGATCATATACCGGTTCACCATACAAATGAGATTGCCCAGGCTGAAGCTGCAACAGGGAAAAAACCATGGGTGAAATACTGGATGCATGGAGAGTTCCTTGTTATGGATAAAGGGAAAATGAGTAAAAGTTCGGGTGAATTTCTCACATTACAGAAACTGGAAGAGAAGGGTTTTGACCCTTTATCATTCAGATTTTTCTGTCTTGGGGCACACTACAGAAAACAACTTATGTTCAGCTGGGAAGCAATTGAAGGTGCATCCCAGGGTTACCGGTCTCTACGCAACAGGATCGCTGAATTAAAAAAATCTGACACAAGTTTTGAAAAAGATAATATTAAGAGTTTTTATAACAGAGAATTTATTGAATTAATAAATGATGATCTGAATATCCCGCAGGCCCTTGCACTTTTAAACGATATGATAAGGGATGGAAGGATAGGTTCAAATGAAAAGCTTGACCTGATAGCCGGTTTTGATGAGGTATTTGGCCTGGATCTTCTTGAAGATGAAGAAGTGGATGTCCCGGGAGATATCCTTATGCTTATCGAAGAAAGAGAAAAAGCCAGAGGTGACAGAAATTTTGAACTTTCAGACAGGTACAGGGATGAGATCAGGGATAAGGGATTTTCGGTTAAAGACACTAAGGACGGCCCGGTAATAGAAAAATTGTAAGGTCTGAATTTTAGAATGAAATTCCTATAAAGAGCGGCTCAATGATTATACCGTTATCTGAAAATCTGAATGTGAACCTGCAACCGGCTTCAAGGTCAACAGGGATCGTAAGTAGATTCATGTCTC
>JBDLJQ010000025.1:0-40298 GCA_039714255.1 Acidobacteriota bacterium | reverse complement strand
TTTTTGAGGCATATTTGCTTTCATATTCTTCACAATTCCAGATTGCTATATGATCCAACTGCCCGATGACCAGAACATTATCTTTCAAACTGATCTTTTCTCTCAGGTCCGGCGGGATAAGAATTCTTCCCCTGGGATCGATCTCCGTCTCGGTCCCCCAGTAACTTGTAACCCTGATGAAATCTTCAATCTTTCTGTTACGTAACTGGATCTTCCCGATATTTTGTTCTATAATTTCCCATGTGTTCAGGGGATAGAAAAGGATATGACTGCTGTTAACAGATGTAAGGTATACCTCTTTCCCAAACTGATTTTCAAGAATAGCCCTATACCTGGAAGGTATTTTAATCCTTCCTCTGTCATCAATTTTTAGTATAAAACTGCCCCTGAATCGCTTGTTCATCCCATTTTGTCCCATTTCTTCCCATTCATATTAATATATATATACTTTAAATGTCAAGATTTTTCAAAAAAAAAAGTTTTTTTTTTAAAAATAATTTTTTTTAAAAAAAGTTCTTGACACGCTATATATAGTGCTTTAAAATCTTAAATAAACTAAATACACCAACAGGAGAGGAAAATGGAGAATTTTTCAGAAAATGCTTTAAAGATATTAAATGCAAGATATTTTAAGAAAAAAGCAGATGGGACACTTTTAGAGCAAAAACCTTCAGATCTTTTTAAAAGAGTTTCTAAATATATTGCTAAAGCTGAAAAAAACGAAGAAGATAGAAAAATATGGGAAAAAAAGTTTTTTGATGCAATGATAAGACGTGATTTCATGCCTAATTCTCCTACATTAACCGGTGCAGACCGGGGGATGTGTCTTTCAGCCTGTTTTGTTCTTCCCATAGAGGACACACTGGAAAATATTTTTGAAACTGTAAAAAATGCTGCCCTTGTACACAAAGAGGGCGGTGGAACCGGTTTTGATTTTTCACTGATAAGGCCTCAGGGTAGTTTTGTAAAAAAAACCCAGGGAATAGCTTCCGGCCCCATATCCTTCCTGAAAGTTATTGATGCCGGTACTGAAGCTGTTAAACAGGGGGGGACACGAAGAGGGGCCAATATGGGTGTCCTGAGAGTGGATCATCCTGATATAAGAGAATTTATTACAATGAAACTGGATGGAAGGACTGCACAGAACTTCAACATTTCTGTTGCAATAACAGAAGATTTTATAGAAGCCGTAAAAAATAAATCAAATTATGACCTTATTGATCCGAAAAGCGGTGAAGTTAGCGGAAAAATGGATTCTGTTGAAATATTTGACCTGATTGTTGATTCTGCATGGCGGAATGGTGACCCGGGGCTGATCTTTATTGATGAAGTAAACAGGCTGAACCCTACAAAAGATCAGGGGCCTATAAGAGCAACCAATCCCTGCGGTGAACAGCCCCTTCATGATTATGAATCCTGCAACCTCGGGTCAATAAATGTTTCCAATTATTTTATAGAGGGAAAAGAAGATAATTTTGACTGGGAAAGATTCAGAGAATCTATTCATATGGGAATTAGATTTCTTGATAATGTTATTGATGTAAACATCTACCCCCTGAAACAAATTGATATTATAGCAAAAGGCAACAGGAGGGTAGGCCTGGGGATCATGGGTTTTGCTGACCTGTTAATAAAAAATGAACTTAAATATGATACAGATGAAGCTAGGGCTTTCGGTGAAAAACTTGTTTCGTTCCTGAGAAAAGAAGCTGAAAAAGCTTCAGAAGAACTAGCCGTTGAAAGAGGAAATTTCCCGAATATCTCAAAATCTATTTACAAAGGGAAAAAAATGAGAAATGCAGCCGTTCTCACTATCGCTCCCACCGGAACAATTTCAAGAATTGCAGGATGTTCATCCAGTATAGAACCAATTTTTGCATTTAAAGTAATTTCAAAGATCCTTGATGGAGAGATCAGAGATTTCCACCCTCTCTATGAAGAATGGGAAAAAGAAAATGAAGACAAACCCCACCCTGACTATTTTATTACCGCATCGGAAATAACTCCATCAGATCATCTTAAAATGCAGGAGGTTTTTCAGAAGAGTGTGGACAGTGCAGTTTCAAAAACCATTAACTTCCCCAACAGTGCAACACCGGAGGAAATTTCAAAAGCATATATGATGGCATTTGAGATGGAAATAAAAGGGATAACTGTTTATCGTGACGGTTGCAGAGCAACCCAGGTTCTTAATAATATTGACGGTGAAGCATCCCCGCAGCCATTAGGGAGGCCGGATTCACTTCCTTCGATGACACATAAAATATCAACAGGACTCGGAAGGCTCTATATAACAATATCCCATTTTAATATGAAACCCTTTGAAGTTTTCTGTTCCATTGGAAAAAGCGGTTATTCCACAATGGCAGATGCAGAAGCAATAGGGAGGCTTACCTCTCTTGCGCTGAGAAGTGGAATTTCTGCTGATGAAGTTGTAAGCCAGTTGAAAGGTATCGGAGGTTCTGAACCCACATTCCATAACGGATCACTTATTCAATCCATTCCCGATGCCATTGCACAGGCACTTGAAAAACATATAGGTGAAGTAGCAGTCAATAATCAGGATATAAATTCAATAACATGCCCCATGTGCGGAGCTTCACTACCGGATGAAAAGTGCCCGACATGCCCGAATTGTGCCTGGACAAAATGCGGCGGTACCTGATAAAAAACTCTTATTATTTATACTAATTTGGTATCCGGTCCTTAAAAGGGAAATTTCTTAAAAAAAAGCAAAAAAAAAGGGCAAACAAAAGTTTGCCCTTTTTTTTTATTAAATAAAATTTATTTTTCTACTTTTAAAACATTTTTGATGGCATCTTCAAAACTTTCCTTCGGGAGAGCTCCCATTGCCATCTGCGGTTTGTCATCTTTGGGAATGAATAATATTGAAGGGATGCTTGTGATCTGAAAAACTCCTGCAAGCTCTCTCTGATCTTCCGTATCTATCTTATAAATATTGATCTTTCCATCATATTCTTTTGCCAGTTTTTCAAGCACGGGAGCAACCATTTTACATGGCTGACACCAGTCTGCATAAAAATCTATAATAGAAGGAAGTTCCCCTTTAAATTTCCAATCTTTTTCATTTTCATAATCAAAAATCTTATTTGTAAAACTCTCTTTAGTTAAATGTTCCATATTTTTTTCTCCTCTCGAAATTACGTTAATGATTAATTATATCATTTTAAGGCCTGAGAGTCAACCGGATACAACTGTCTCTATCAGGTGTCAAGCAACTTCAGTACTGCTTTAAGTTCCAATACTTCAACCGGACAATCATTCCAGTCATGTGTCCAGCAAATAAGAATGTTGAAATCTGAATTATTTACGGTTTTCTTTTTCAGATCAGAACTCTTATAAAAGAAACCTAATTTTACATCCTCCATTTTTGTACCGGAACTATTCAGGCTTCTCTTCCCTTCAAAACAGGGCAGATCAGAATTAAATTTTTCAATAATAAAACTTAATTCTTCACATATCAAACCAAATATAAAAATAACCCCGTTTACATCTACAGGAGCTGTTTTTATACCTCTGAAATTTATATATTCGGCCTTATTTTTTTCTTTCTTTTTTATTTTAGGCTTAATGGTTTCAGGGATTATTTGTTTCTTTTTTTGTTTAGGAACGGTTTTTGAGAGAATATCTTCGATACCTACATCATCAGTTATATAATCGAATTCCGGTTCAACCTTTTCCGGTTCTTCACGTTCCTTACTATCAAGAATATTGCTGAAGTCCAGATCACTGGAGGTTTCAACAGGTTTTTTGCTGACCTTTTCGATCCCCAGATCTTCTCTTCTTCTTGATACCATAGTCTCTTCAAAATCTATATCGAGATCATTTGAATCTTTAGCTTTACTCTCTTCAGGTTTCTTCAGGATTGTTTTGTCATGAATATCTGCATCATTTTTTGAGTTTTCACTTTTACTCTTACCAGGTTTTTTCAAGATCGTTTTATCAAGAAACTTTGTTTCACTTTTTCCATATTTATTCTTCGCAATTTTTATGGCATCTTCAATACTTCTCCATTTTAAAAGATAATCTTTTTTTGAAAACTTTCCATCACTTGCAATTATGGAAAAAGTCGGGATCTCCCCGAACTCTTTCTCAAGCCTCAACAGATCTTTCAGCAACTCTTCATCTGTAACAGGTTTTTCCGGGGGCTCCGTCTTCTCCAGGCCCGCTTCGATCAAAATATCCTCCCATGAACTTATATAAAAATTAATTGTGCTTATGGGGATCATAGTATTATTTATAAAATCACTCTTTCTCAGATTTTTTACCTTTAAAACCTTTGAGACCCTCTTTATTTCAGCTATTATCTGTTTTTTATCATACATTGATCCCTCTTTTTCTATAACCTGGATATTGTCTGATCACTTTCCGCACCAATTGAAATAATAGTAATCGGTACTCCTGAATATTTTTCAATAAAACCAATATATTCCCTTGCTTTCTCAGGGAGGCCTTTAAACTCTTTTACCGATCCGGTTTCCGCTTTCCACCCCGGGAAACTCTTTGTCTCTGGTTTCACCGATTCCAGAA
The DNA here is from genome assembly GCA_039714255.1 of Acidobacteriota bacterium. Lineage (GTDB taxonomy): Bacteria > Acidobacteriota > Aminicenantia > UBA2199 > UBA2199 > UBA647. The sequence continues at coordinate 35,747 of JBDLJQ010000025.1, read as the reverse complement.
AATCATAATGGGGATCAAAAGTTTGCCCGGATGTTTCCCCTCCTGAATATCCTGTTACAACCTTCACTTCATCAAAACTATCAAGCACATCAAGTTTAGTCAGAAAAATCTCATCCACTCCATTTAACATTACGGCATAACGGAGAGCAACAAGATCCAGCCACCCTACTCTTCTGGGCCTTCCTGTGGTTGAGCCGAACTCGTTTCCCTTTTTTCTTAGTTTTTCTGCAACATCCCCGTTAAGTTCTGAAGGAAACGGCCCTCCACCAACACGGGTAGTATATGCTTTTGATATCCCCACTACCTTGCCCAGGCTTTTATGGGAAAGGCCGGTCCCTGTAAAAACACCTCCAATAGTAGGATTTGAAGATGTAACAAATGGAAATGTTCCAAAGTTTATATCAAGCAGTGCTCCCTGGGCGCCTTCAAAAAGTATTTTCTTTCCCTCTTTAAAATAATCATTTAACAGGTAAACCGTATTTGCTGAAAATTGTTTTAAATATTTCCCCGACTCATAATAAGTGTCAACATATGAATCCACATCTATTTCTTCACCGTCATATGATCGGATCAATCTGTTATAATAGTCATTTAACGGTTTAACTTTTTTATAAAATTTATCTTTGTCAAAAAGATCACTCACAAATACGGCTCTTCTCCCGATCAGGTCCTCATATGCCGGCCCTATACCTCTTTTTGTTGTACCGATCTTTATATACCGTGAATTTTCAAATACTATATCAAGCTGTTGGTGAACCGGCAATATTAAAGGTGCTGCGGAGCTTAAAACCAGATTTTTTAAGTCAATATTATATTTTATAACTCTTTTAATTTCCTTTTCCAGTTCAATAGGATTAACTATTACTCCATTCCCTATTACAGATACAGTCCCCGGTGAAAATATTCCTGATGGAAGGAGATGAAGAATTACTTTTTCGCCTTTATAATAAATGGTATGTCCGGCATTATGTCCGCCCTGGTACCTGACAACAACCTCAAATCCCGGAGCCAGATAGTCTATTGCTTTCCCTTTTCCCTCATCACCCCACTGAAGCCCCATCACAGCTAAATTCATAAATTTCTCCTGAAAATACAATAAAAACTATTTCACTTTATTTTATCAGAGATAAATATTCTTTGCAATGAAATGAAAATGGGACTAAAAATAATTTCAACTGAAAAATGCCGTTAAACCTGAACTGATCTTTTCAGAATCTGAGGGACATGCAGGTGAGTCCGCCATCCATTTTCCTTACCTCGCTTACATCAATTTCTAATATTTTAAAACCTGCATTTTTTAATTTCTCCGCTGTTTTCGGAAAACCTGACGGGGTAAGAAGATGGCTGTTTACCAGAAGTGTGTTTCCTGCATATTCCTCATCTTTATCAAGGATGATCCTTTTATATCCCGAAAATATTCCAGGTGTATCGAAAGCTTCTGTCAAAAGCATTGTATTGTTCCCCAGATAATTTACTCCTGATTTAAGGTGCAATCCATCGCCAACACTAACTTTTTCCCATGTATACCCATGATCCTGAAGGATATTTCCTAACTGTATTGCCCCGTCTTCGTTGGTCCTTTCTGAAATGCCTATAAAAAAATGTCTTTCAGCCTGAAGTACATCCCCTCCATCAACCGTACCGGGATGCAATATTCTCCTGGTATCTTTAAACCTGGCAAGAACCAGTTCAATCCCATCCTCTTCTCCCTTCCGTGCTTCAGCTCCGGGATTAGTTATCACTGCCGCTTCCGGAAATACCACCGCAGTATCTTCCACAAAATATGAGTCGGGAAAATCGGGAAGTGGGTCAAGCACGACCACTTCAACGCCCAGAGACCTTAAGGCCCGGACATATTCATCATGCTGCAAAATTATCTTCTTATAATCAGGTTTCTCATTCCTGACCGATGTTAAACCTTCAGAAAAATTTTCTCCGGGCTTCCTTGTTATAGAATTTTTAAATAACATAATTATCTCCGGTATTTAATTTGTTTCCTTTTTCCACAAAAAAAGATATAATCAATATTGTTAATACTTATATTTAATTTAAGACAAACCCGCTTTATTGTCAAGAAATTGAATTTAAGAAAGAGAAAACGAATTGTTGTAAGAAACGTAACTATAATAAGGGAGTTAAAGATATGATAAAGACAATTTATCAGATATTGGGATCAAAAGACCCCATGCTGGTTGTACCTTTTCTATCCCTTATTATATTTTCAGTCCTGTTTTTCCCTCCGCTATTGTTTCCTTTGTTATTCTTTTCTGTTCTATTTTTTATTTTTAAGTCCGTTTATGATCCGGGTTTATTTTATAAATATTATTTCAAAAGTTTGATCTCACCTCTGCTATTACCGGCAAGAGGCCCGCCTTCAATAAAGTTTGTAAAAACAGTTTAATTTAAAAACAAATTTTACGGAGGCATTATGAACTTACAAAAAAACATTGACACAGATATTTCTTTATTTAAAGAATTTTACAATAAAATCTCAGGAAGTCCGATACAGTTTTCTTTAAAACCCTATATGACGATCCTCAAAAGGATCAGGAAAATAAACCTCAGAAAATCAGATAACATAGACCTGAAAAAAAGATCGGAAGATTTAAAGAAGAAGGCTTTGGAAGGAGAACCCCTGGACAACCTTTTAGAATCTGCATTTTCAATTGTAATTGAAGCTTTCAGGCGGTTAAAGAAAATTGAACTTTACGATGTTCAGATATTGTCCGGGATAGCTTTGCACCGGGGGAAACTGATCCAGATGCAGACAGGAGAGGGAAAAACTTTTGCAGCAGTATTGCCTGCCTATCTTAACGGACTAACCGGCAAAGGAGTGCACATTATAACTGCAAATGATTATCTGGCAAAAAGAGATTCACTATGGATGAAAGAGATCTTTGATCTTCTCGGGTTATCATCTGCATATATCAGTGAAGGAATGGGATATAAAAAAAGGCACTCCTCTTATAATGCAGATATCACATATCTAAGTGCAAATGAAGCAGGTTTTGATTTTCTCAAAGACAATATTGCTAAAGATATATCAAATACCGTTCAAAGGCCTTTTAACTATGTGATAGTGGATGAAGCTGATTTCATCCTTATAGATGAAGCAAGAGTACCTCTGGTCATTGCGGGGAAAAGGGAAGAACCTGAAATTGATCACAGGAGAATTTCCGGAATAGTAAAAGGGCTTGACCCTGATGACTATAAGACAGATGAAAATGAACGGAATATAAATGTAACCGAAACAGGAATAAACAAAGTTGAATCAATATTAAAATGCGGAAACCTGTTTAATAAAGAAAACAAATTAATATTTTCTGCATTGAATACAATGCTTCATTCGGAAAAGCTTCTCCATAAAAATATTGATTATATTGTTATTGGCAATAAAATTGAACTAATTGATGAATTTACAGGGAGAATTGCAGAAAACAGAAAGTGGCCCCATGGGATCCAGAATGCAATCGAGGCAAAAGAAGGTTTATCAATAAATCCTGAAGGGAAAGTACTGGCATCTATTACGATCCAGCACTTTTTAAAACTATATCCGAAATTGTGCGGAATGACTGCAACTGCTATATCAGCAGCTGAGGAGTTCAGATCTATCTATGGGGTGAAAGTTGTAGTGATCCCGCCAAACAGGCCTTCAATACGGATAGATGAGGATGACGTTATTTTTTCCGGAAAGAAAGACAAGTTTTATTCCATAGTAAAAGAAATTGAAAAAACCACGCACACAGGCAGGCCTGTACTTGTAGGGACAGGCAGTGTAGAGGAATCTGAACAATTATCAGAAATGTTAAAAAAATCAGGTATCACCTGCAATGTACTGAATGCAAAGAACCATGAAGCAGAAGCAGAGATCATTAAGAAAGCGGGAATGCTTAATTCTGTTACCATATCAACAAATATGGCAGGGAGGGGAACAGACATTGTTCTCGGTGGCCCGGATAAAAGATCGAGAGATAAAATAGTTTCCCTGGGAGGTTTATACGTCATTGGAACTAACAGGCATGAGAGTGTCAGGATCGATGATCAACTGAGAGGCAGGGCAGGAAGGCAGGGAGATCCGGGATCTACCAGATTTTTTATAAGCCTTGAAGATGACCTGATGAGCCGTTACGGGTTAAGCAGCTTATATTCCAGACGTTCTCTAAATACGGACAAATCCAATCAAATAAAGGATCCATTGGTTCAAAAGGACATAATTCATTATCAGAAAGTTATAGAAGGAGAAAATTTTGAAATAAGAAAAACCCTCTGGAAATATTCCAACCTTGTTGAGGAACAGAGAAAGATCATAAACAGGTTCCGGAACAGTGTTTTAAAAAGTGATAAGGAGCTTACATTCCTTGCAGAAAATACTCCAGGCATGTACAAAAAATACAACTCCTTATACGGAAAGGAACTGATAAACCATATTGAACGTGATCTTACATTGTTCTTTATAGACAGTTACTGGGCTGAATATCTGGAACAGATCACTGATATAAAAGAGGGGATCCATCTGCACAGATACGGAGGTAAATCGCCTATCAGTGAATTTCAGCAGAGGATAACCCGGACTTTTAATGATATCAACGAAAAGATCGGATCAGAGATAATAGAAACATTTAAAAGAGTAAAGATCAGCAGTGATGGAATAGATATGGTAAAGGAAGGGCTCCGGGGGCCTTCATCAACATGGACATATCTTATTAATGACAATCCTTTCTCAACCATGGGTATATCTCTTATCGGAGAGAGAAATATGGGGATGGCTGCAGGTGCCGGTTTCCTGGCTGTAATTTATTCACCACTTATTTTTCTGGTCTTTATAATAAAAAAAATAGTGGCGAAATTCAGGGAACAAAAACCCTGAGATCAATAAAGTAAAGATTAGATCCGGGATTGCCGCATAATAGCCGAATTGTCCTGCTATTATGCGGAATAACCTTTATAAAATATTTAACCGGGCTTACTTACTATATAACCCTCTCTTTTTCAACAATGCATTTATCTTAGGTTTAGTCCCCCTGAAACGTTTATAAAGGACCATCGGGTCTTCACTCCCGCCTTTTGCCAGAATATTATCTCTGAAAGCTTTAGCTGTAGCTTTATCAAATATTCCCTTTTCAACAAATGCGTCAAATGCATCTGCATCAAGAACCTCAGCCCAGATATAATAATAATATCCTGAATCGTAACCACCAATAATATGGTTAAAATAAGTGCTCCTGTACCTGGAAATTATCTCCGGTATCAATCCGATCTTTTTAAAATAGGATTTCTCAAAACTGTCTGTATCAACTTCCTTCTCATCAGTAAGTGTATGCCAGTTCATATCCAGATAACATGCAGCAAGATATTCCAATGTGATAAAACCCTGGTTAAAATGTTTGCTTTTGTTAAGTTTTTCAAGAAGTTCTACAGGAATAGATTTTCCTGTTTTATAGTGCTTTGCATAGAATTTCAGTACATCAGAATGCATTGCCCAGTTTTCCATTATCTGGGAAGGTAATTCTACAAAATCTCCGGCAACAGAAGTTCCTGAGAGTGACTTGTATTTTGCTTCTGATAAAAGATTATGAAGTGCATGTCCGAATTCATGAAATAGTGTGGATGCTTCATCAACACTTAATAGAGCCGGAATATCTCCGGTTGGTTTTGAAGCATTCAATACCATATAAACAACAGGATGGATCCTCTTCCCATCTTCTATGGAATGTTTCCTCAGGCTTCCACACCATGCTCCACCTCTTTTACTCTCTCTCGGGAAATAATCCATATAAAGAATACCAAGATGAGTTCCATCATCTTCCTGAACTTCATAGGTCAGTACATCTTCATGGTATAGGGGGATATCTTTCCTTTCCAGAAATTTTATTCCATAAAGTTTGTCGGCTACATAAAAAGCCCCTTTTATAACATTTTCAAGTTTAAAATATGGCCTTAACACCTTTTCATCAAGGTCAAATTTTGCTTTTCTCAGTTTTTCAGAATAATACCACCAGTCCCATGATTTAAGTTTGAATTTTCCACCCTCTTTATCGATAATTCCCTGCATCTCTTTTGCATCTTTCTTTGACATCTTTAAAGCAGGTTCCCATAGCTTGTCAAGGAGTTTATAAACATTTTCCGGTTTTTTAGCCATGTTTTCCTCAAGAACAAATTCCGAATGGGTCTTATACCCCATTAATTTTGCTTTTTTTACACGGAGGCTGGCAATTCTGGAAATAATCTTTTTGTTATCAAATTCATTATTGTTGTCACCCCTGTTTATATATCCTTTATAAAGTTTCTCCCTCAGGCCTCTCCTGGTTGAATATTGGAGAAATGGTATCCAACTTGGTTTGTGAAGGGTAAACACCCATTTGCCTTCATTCCCGGAAGATTTTGCTGCAATAGCAGCTGCTTCAATGACCGATTCCGGAAGTCCATCAAGGTCTTCCTTTTTATCAAGTACCATAAGAAATGAATTTGTTTCTGCAAGAACATTCTGTCTGAACTTTAATCCCGACAGAGACAATTTTTTATTTATAGCTCTCAGTTTTTTTTTATCTTTTTTACTGAGATTTGCACCGCCTCTCACAAATCCTTTGTAAAACTCATCCAGCAGTTTTGCCTGTTCAGTAGTAAGTTTGAGATCATCCTTACTGTCATAAACAGATTTTACCCTCTTGAACAGATCTTCATTTAAATTAATATCATCATTATGCTTTGACAGAAGGGGAGAAACATATTTTGCTATGTCCTGCATATTTTTATTTGTCAGAGAACTGTTCAGGCTGAAAAATACCCTGGAAACATTTGAGAGTAATTCTCCGCTTTTTTCAAGTGCTTCAATTGTGTTTTCAAATGTAGCCGGTTTTGTATTATTTGCAATAAGACCTACCTCTTTTTTATGATCTTCCATCCCTTTTTTAAATGCAGGTTTATAATGATTTTCCTTTATCAGGTTAAATGGCGGTACATTAAACGGTGTATTGTATTTTGAAAAGAACGGATTTTTTTTCATTTTTAATTCAGCTCCTTTTTTTAAAGGCCCATCCTTTTGATCCGTTTTTGCAGATACTCCGGTTGAGAACAATCCGATAAAACAAAAAACAGAAAACAATGTAAATGATCTTTTTAAGATTGATATGTTATTTTTCATTATAGTATAACGAAATATTGAAAATTTTTTCAACATTTCTCCTCCTGATCCAGAGTTTATCAATTTACCGGTTCTCTTTCAACCTTTCCCGGGATAAAAAAAAGAGAAATAAATGATATGTTTATTCAAGATGTAACCTGATAATTTGCAGGAATTTTTTCATATCTTTAACAGGTTTTTTGAAAACATCTCTATCTGATATTCCTGCATTTACCAGAGTGTCTGATATTGAATACCCCATGGAGCCGGTATGGATAATAAATTTCATATCCGGCTGAAGTCTTTTTGCTTTCATTATAAGGGTATCTCCGTCAATTCCGGGAAGCCTCATATCAATGATACCTAAATTAAAACTGGTTTTTTTCATGACCTCCAAAGCTTCTTCACCGCTAATTGCAGAGCTGATTTTATAACCTTCATCTTCAAGAAATGCTCCCAGTGCAACTCTTACAATTTCTTCATCATCTACAATAAGGATCGAATATTCTGACATATTATTTTTCTTCAAAGGGAAGTTTTATTATAAATTTGGACCCTTTCCCGGGAGCCGATTCCACATACATTGATCCCTTATGAATATTTGTAACAATAAAATATGAAACGGATAACCCCAGTCCTGTTCCTACCCCGATATCCTTTGTCGTAAAAAATGGTTCAAATATCCTCTTTGAAGTTTCCGCATCCATACCGGGCCCGTTATCCTCCACTTCTATCCAGGCCAAATTTTCAACTCTTTTCAGTCTTAATATTATTTTAGGTTCTTTTATTTTATTATCTTCTTCAAATATTGCATAGACAGAATTTTTTAACAGATTCAGAATTACCTGCTGGATCTCATTTTTCACACAGGGTACAAGTGGAAGGTTCGGTGCATATTCCCTGATAATTTCAATATGCCTGAAGTCATATTTTTTTTTAAGATCATAATCGTTAGCAGCAAGTTCAACTGTCTTATCCAGAACATCATCAATATCACAGGCAATCATCTGATCACCACTTCGTCTGCTGAAATTTAACATATTGGTGACGATATCTGATGCACGTTCGCCGGATCTCAGTATTACATCAAGAAAATACATGATTTTCTGTTTTTCGAGATATTCCGTTATCTTATTGAAATCAACTCCACACTCATTCGCCTTTTCAATATTTGAAGGCAGGTCATCGGACAGCCTCCTCATTATGTTCTGCACTCCAAGCATAATTCCACCCAGGGGGTTATTTATTTCATGTGCCATCCCGGCTGCGAGTCCTCCTACAGACATCATTTTTTCTGTCTGTATCATCATATCTTCAATTCTTACTCTGGTTGTAACATCATCCATCCTGATAACAGCACCTTCAACACCATTGGAGATGAGAGGGTAGATCATAATATCTTTATACAGGATATCTTCATTAACCTTTTCTAAAATTTTCTCCATCTTTTGAGGCTTTTTTTCATTAATGGACTTCCTGAATCCCTCAAGCTGTTTCTCGAACTGAGGGAATATTTTACCTACCTGTTTACCCAGAGCATTATCCTGAGTGATACCTGTTTTTTTCTCCGCTTCAACATTCCACTGGGTTACTTTTCCATTACTGTCCACACCGATCATAATCGAAGGCATTGAATCGATAATGTTCTTTAAATAGAGCTGCATATGCTCCATATCTTTTTTTTGTGTTTTCAGTGAATCTGCCATATTGGTAAAAATATTGGTAAGGTCACCGATCTCATCCCTGGACGAAGCTTTAATTTTTATATCAAAATCACCTTTTGATATTGATTCTGCTCCCCGGGATAAAATTAAGATTGGTTTTGATATTCTGTTCCCTATGACAATACCAAAGAATATCACAGAAACAATAACAATAAAAAACACAAAGACAAGGCTTCGAATATCCAGTTTCCTTGCCTGAATAATATCATTTATATTTTCACAAACAATAACCTTTCCCAGATCTTTTCCATTGTGATCTTCAATTACAAATGAATCAATTAAATAATTATCACCCATGATCTTCAGAGATATATCTGAACCGGGGTCTAAATTTGATATTTCCGGAAAATGCCTCTCCCCATTTGGATCAAGAAATGTCGTGGCAATTTTTCCTGAATTTGAAACAATAACTATCTCAGATTTTATTTTATTCCTCATTTGATCGGCAAATTCCGAGTTCAGGGGGATCTCCAGAATAAGATCACCTGTCCTTTCAAAAGTATCATGATCTACAATGGGCGAAACCGAAACAAAACAAATACTCCCGTCAAGATCCACTATCCCCGTCCGCCTTATTAATGAATTATTTTCCTTTAAAAAAAACAACCCGTTTGCCAGAATTTTTTCATCAATAAAACTGGGGAGGGAATTGTTCTTAAATGCAATGATCTTACCTGATGAATCTACCACTTTTACATTAATTGTAGAGAGGAAGAACATTTTTAATTCGAGTGCAGCTGAGATTTCATCGGGATCTTTCATATTATTCATGATCTCTCCCAATTCGGAAATAAAAAGCCCTTTTCGGGAAAGTTCACCCAGATATTCACTAAAAGTATTTTCTGCTTCTCTTCGAATTATTCTTGTCTTTTCTACGGCAGTATCCTTATATCGAGAGGAGATGGAATTTATGGCAAAATAAATTGCAATAAAAGATGAGACTCCTGCAATTAAAATAAAGTATAGTAAAAGTTTTATTCTTATCTTCAATTCTTTCCCAGGTTAAAAAGGTCTATCTTTCCCAATAGATTTTTCCTTATTTTACCGATCCTGTTATTGTAGACTACAATGTTTGAGTTTTGAAAAAGTGGTAAGAACAGGGCCTGGTCAACAATAAGATTATTCAGTTTCACATAAAGTTCCTGCCTGGCTATTTTATTTCTTTCTCTTCTGGCCTCACTGATCAATTTATTTATCTTTTTTGTTTCTCCGGTTGAGAGATTAGGCATTCCTCCTTTCCTCAGGCTTTTCGAGAATAAAGGATTTATTATACTATCCGGATCCGGATAATCAGCTATCCATCCGGCTATTGCAAGGTCATAATCCCCTTTCGATATCTTTTTTGAATATTTTTCAGGTGTTAAACGTTCAATTTTAAGGTCTATATTTGCTTTATTTAAACTCCTGGAAAATAATTTTATCATTTGAAGTTCAAGCTGCAAATCGTTCAATATAAGAAGTTTTAACCTGAAACCTTTCTCCAGGCCCTCTTTTTTCAGTAAACTTTTTGCTTGTTTCAGGGATAGAGGATATTTATCAATATTACAGTTATAGCCGGAAATCCCTTTCGGAAACAAGGCACATAAAGGATCAACTATATTCTGGTACACAAGCTTTAATATCTTTTTGTTCCATAAGTGATTTATAGCTCTCCTGACACCGATCTTTTTCAGATATTTGTTTTTTAAGTTAAAGGCAAGAAAATTTGTTGTCAGGGACGGGGAAGAGGAAACAGAAACCCATTTTAATTTTTTTAAGGATACCAACTTTGATATTGAATGATTAAGCAGTATATCGATCTTCTGATCCATGAACATACTGAGAAGCTTGTCATAATTCATATCAAAAACAGTTATATATCTATCAATTTCAGGTTCGCCTTTCCAATACTCTCTGTTTGCTTCCAGGGTGATTTTTTTTCCCTTAATCCAGCTTACAAATTTAAAAGGGCCTGTCCCTACAGGTTTTCGGTAAAAATCTTTTTTATATTTTTTTACAGCTTCCGGAGAAACTATTGATGCACAATCAACTGTTAATGTTGAAAGGAACGGATAAAAGGGTTCAGAAAGGGTAAATATAACTGTATATTGGCCACTCTTTTTTATTTCTTTTAAAAATGGAAAAATTTCAAAAAACAAAGGAAAATCATAATATTTGAACTTTGAATTTTTATCCATCTGCCTCCGGAAAGAAAAAACTACCGCATCAGCATTAAAAGGCGTTCCATCATGGAATTTCACCCCTTTCCTGAGTTTAAATATCCATGTTTTTCCATTATTTTCAGATTTCCAGCTTACTGCAAGAGAAGGTAAGATCTCCATTGTTTCCGCATTTAAACTTACCAGGGTGTTAAAAATATTTCCTGTAAAGATCACACCTGAATCATCCCAGACCGATGCAGGATCCAGAGTTTCAGGTTCTGCCCGTGTCCCGGTTCTTACAATATTTTTAATATCTCCTGAAAATATCAAACCTGCCAGCAGAAGAAGAAATAAAATAGATAAAACTATTTTTTTATTCAATTATCCTCCAGATACATATCCTTAAAGATCAGGATAGATAGTCGGTTTACATAAACATTTTTAACCTTTTTATTATAGATAAAAAGATCGTTCAAATTAAAAAGGGGGATTAGAGGGATGTCACGGTAAATAATTTCCTGCGCTTTAAAATAGAGTGACTTTCTTTTATCCATATCAACAGTACTTCTTGCTTTATCAATGATCTTTGTCAATTCGGGATTATTATATCCTGTCCTGTTCAAGTGGCCTTTTTTCAGGGTAAAAGTGTTGTAAAGAAATACATCCGGATCAGGGATGTCTCCTGCCCATCCTATCATAACCATATCATGAATTCCTTTATTAATTGCAGCTCTTAACTCATCAAAGGGAAGAGGCTTCATTATTATATTAATTTTCAGTTTTTTTGCAGCTCTCTTGAAAGCAATGGCAATAGTTTTAAGATTACTTGAATTTATTGAATAATACAATGAAACCTTAAATCCTTTTTCATATCCTGCTTCACGGAGCAATTTACCGGCTTTTTTTATGTCAAACCTGTAATTCTTTATTCTGTCGTTAAAACCAAAAATATGAGGCGGTAAAGGCGTGGAAGCATCCCCGGCAAAATTCTGGAATACATGTTTTATCAGTTTCTCTTTATTTATCATATGAGAAAATGCCTGCCTGACCCTTATGTCATTGAAAGGTTTCTTCCTGATATTGAATCCCAGTGAGTGAATAGTTATTGAAGGAACTGATATTATTTTTATTTCTCTGTGCCCTCTGATCTCTTCATACTCATGCCCCGATTTTACAAAAGCCAGTTCTGCCTTACCGGTTTTCATCTGAAGGAACCGCCATGCCGCATCTTTTACTATTTTAAAAACAACCTTGGATATCTTTGGAACCGAATCCCAATAGACTGTGTTGCGTACTATTGTTACATATTTATCCTTTCTCCATTCTGAGTATATGAAAGGGCCTGTTCCAACAGGTTTAAATATTCTTCCTGTGTAGGATGAAGGAGCAACTATCATCGATTTTGCATTTGCAAGTGAATAGAGGAAAGGTATATATGGTATTTTCAATATAAATTCTACCGTAAATTCATCAATAGCCCTTACATGGTCCAGATAAGCATAAGCCAGATTCCAGTTCTGATATTTATCTTTATTTTTAAGCCTTGTTTTAAAATTTATCTCCACTGCTTTCGCATTAAAATCTTCCCCGTTGTGAAATTTAACATCTTTTCTCAGTTTGAATATCCACCTCTTTCCGTTATCCTTAACTATCCAGCTTTTTGCCAGGCACCCTTCTATCTTTGTAGAGTTTTTTACAAATCTTACAAGTCCCTCATAAATATTAAAGATCACTTCGGTGGAGTAGGAGTCAGTAGTTTCCCCCGGATCAAGGGTTTCAATATCAATGGATTTAAGATAAATAATTGAGTTGTGATCTGAAAATGAATAAGAAAAAATTGACAGAAATAAAAAAAGGAGCAAAACTGAACGTTTTATAAATTGGTTACATGGTCTTATTGTTAATAATCTTTTCATTATTTGTTCACATAAAAAAACCATTAAAAACTACTGAGAATCTATAAAACCCAAAAACACAATTATTGATACACTACCAATATAATAGATGAAAAAGGTTAAATTTTCAAAAATAAAAATCGTATTAACAGGAAAAAAAAGAGGCCCGCTGTGAGGCCGGCCTCCTCTCTATTCTTACATTAACTGTGAATCTATCTGAAAAGGTCGTTAATTCCCATACCGCTTCTTTCTTTCTTATTATTTGTAAGCGTACAGTCATCATTATTTTTGTTATTGTCCTTTAAAATATCGGGATCATATTGGATCATAAGCTTATACATTGGAGGGAATTCTCCTTCATTGGGGGAGGAAGACCTCCAGTTCCTTTCAAAAAACAGGGATAATGTAGCTCCCGGTGCAAGGTCGCTGAAGCTTTTTGTCTTCCTCAGAGTACTACCTTCATAGAGGTATGCCATTCCTCCTCCACCGCTGAACGCTTTGGTACTGACATTCTTTATAACACCTGTTATCCTCACTTTTCCCGAAAATGTTGAGAACCTGTTTACTATGTGAAAGTTAATTGCATGGGCAGCAGGATCAGGGCATAGTTTTACAGGCCTGAGTAACCCGGGTTTAAACTCAGCAGGTTTAAGTGTAACAGCAGGATTTAAAGGCCTGATTGTTCTCCTTTGAGGGTCAATTTTTTTGACTTTTTCGAGGATCCTGAAATCTTTCCATGTTGAACTATAGGTTTTTTGAGAAGGATGGCGGCAATAAACACCAACCTTGTAGCCACCAGGCAAAAGGCCGGCGGGGATCCTTACCTTCAATTTTGAATTTGTCCAGGTGAGGACTATAAGTTTGTTCATTCCCCCTTTATTTATGCACGGAAGTTTGGTCCCCTGAGTAGTACCCCAGGTGCCATTCATAACGAAGATATCTCCGGGGTATCCCGAATTTTTACTCATCGAAGTAAAACTTATTCCACAGGGTTCAGGTTCTTCTGTTACGGGAACACTACCCTTCACTTTGATCCTGCAGAAATCCATATTGTTCCTTTCATTGATTTCCCTGACCTTATTACCGGCATCAACAATTGCTCCGAGGAAATACATTCCTGTGGGAGTATCTGCAGGTATTCTGTTCTTGCCGTAAAGCTTTACCGCTTTTGTCTGGCCCGGGGCAAGAGCAGCTACAAACTCCCTGCCTCCCAGGAGTAATGCATCCTCTTTAAAAGTAGCGGAATACACCGCATACTGCATAGGAGCACTGGCATTCTTCGAAATGATCAGGTCTACCGGAAAATTTTTTGCAGCGGCATTACCTGTATTCGTCACATATACATTTATAGTTTGTTTCAGGTCCTGGCCGGCTGTTGCTTTTCCAGGACATTTAATTCTTATTTTCAGATCAGCCACCTGGCCGTACACCAGACTACCAGCAATAAAAAAAACAAATAACACAAAAACTATTGAACTAAATTTTCTTTTCATGGTTTCCCTCCTAAACTGTATATATGAGTCCCGGAATAATATCTCATTCTATGGAAAAGTTTTTTGATTTTTCTCAATTTTACTTTAAAAAAGGCCTATATTGTATGTTATAATTTTATTTTGGAGGTGTTTTATGGATTTTCCCGATATTCTTGATAGATTTTTCAGTTATGTAAAAATAGATACACAATCAGATGAAATATCTGAATCATTCCCTTCCACAAAAAAACAGTTTGACCTTTTGAACAAACTGAAAGGTGAACTTATTGAACTGGGCCTTGATGAAGTAGATCTCAATAAATGGGGTTATCTAACTGCAACCTTAAAGACAAACCAGACAAAAAAAGTTCCCACCATTGCATTGATCTCCCATGTTGACACATCTCCTGATGTTTCAGGAAAAGATGTAAAACCTCAGCTTCACAAAAATTATGATGGAAAAGATATTGTAATTTCAAAGAAAGAAAATGTTGTTTTAAAAGTGAGTGAAACTCCCCTCCTTAAAGATAAGGTTGGGAAAACAATAATAACCTCTGATGGAACAACACTTCTCGGTGCGGATGATAAAGCCGGTGTAACGGAAATTATTTGTGCTGTTAAATACCTGATGGAGAATCCTGATGCACCCCGCCCGAATATCAGATTATTATTTACTCCTGATGAAGAAGTTGGAAGGGGAACCGAACATATTACTGCAGAAGAGATAAAAGCCGATTACGGATATACACTGGATGGTGAAAGGCTTGGTGAGATCGAAGATGAAACTTTCTGTGCCGACACTCTTGAACTTCATATAACAGGGATCATGGTCCATCCCGGATATGCTAAAGGTAAAATGATAAATGCCATCAAAATAGCATCTGAAATAATAGACCACTTCCCAAAGAACGGCCTGGCTCCCGAAACAACGGAAAAAAGAGAGGGATATATCCATCCATTTACAATTTCCGGAGGTGGAGAAAAGGTATTGGTCAAAATTCTGATAAGGGATTTTGAAGAATCCGGCCTTAAGGAAAAAGAAGACTATATAAAGAATGTTGTAGACATTATAATGCAAAAATATGAGGGTGCAAAAGCAGATATAAAGGTCATTGAATCTTACCGCAATATGAAAATAGTTCTGGATAAATATCCTGAGGTTACAGAAAAAGCAATAAAGGCAATAGAAATGTCAGGGGTCAAACCTCATAAGAATATTATCAGGGGCGGAACTGACGGTGCCAGATTAAGCTTTATGGGCCTGCCTACTCCCAATATATTCACAGGCGGATCCAACTTTCATTCAAAATATGAGTGGATAACTCTGGAAGATATGAGAAAAGCATCCGAAGTTGTGGTCAACCTGATGAAGGTCTGGACAGAATAAGATAACAAAAAGTTTGAACCTTGATTCGCTTGATTAAAAGATTAACACGATAAAAAGCAATGTATAGTACTCAGTAACCATAAGCAAATCAAGGTAATCATAAAATCATGTAAATCATGGTTCAGACAAAGTTGAGGCAATTTAATAATTTTTGTTGACAATACGTACGTTTTTACGTACTATAATATTGGAGGCTTTTATTATGATTAATACAATATCGATATCAAATATAAGAAAAAATATATACAATATTATAAAAAATGTAACAAATTCCCATAAACCTCTGCTGATCACAGGCAAAAGCGGAAATGTTGTAATGGTATCAGAGGAAGACTGGAATTCAGTGCAGGAGACTCTTTACCTTCTTTCTATCCCGGGGATGAGGAAAGAGATAAGAAAAGGGCTTGAAACACCTGTGGAAGAATGCTCTGAGGAATTAAACTGGTGAAATGGAAACTTGTCTATACTAAACAGGCTCAAAAAGATGCAAAAAAGATCAAAACATCAGGATTAAAAGATAAAGTAATTATTATCCTTGACATTCTTAAAGAAGATCCATTCAAATCCCCTCCAGCTTTTGAAAAGTTGACAGGAGATCTCACAGGAGCATATTCGAGAAGGATAAATATTCAGCACAGGATGGTTTATCAGGTCCTTCAAAAAGAAAAAATTGTAAAGATCATTAAAATGTGGACTCATTATGAATAATTCTTCTCATTATCTGAAAAACATTTTCTGAACCATGATTCGCCTGATTTACTGATTCACATGATGAAAGCAAGGTAAGAGTTCTAAGTAACCGAAAGAAATTCAGGGTAATCCTTTAATCCTATTAATCATGGTTCAGACAATATTCAGATAATTTTTGGAATTTTTTTATTGCATTAAAGAACTGGTTATGTTAAATTACTAACGTTTCTGTTTCTTCAGAGCTCTTAAAGCTATGAAGACGAGTTGAGGGTATCCGGTTCCCTTTGAAGCTCACCAACCTGTCCCTGAAGGGATAAGGTGGTTGACCGGATGGGAATAACACTTATTCCCCAATAGTGTCAGGAGGAAATTAATGCCACATCTTATGATCATGTTCAGCCCCAGATAATTGGGGCAGCCAAACGGAATTCCTGTATAAAAAAAGTACAAAGTAACTTACTTTCAGGAAGACCGGTCTACTTAAATTTCAAATAATTCTACGTATATCTGAACGGGAGAGGCCTGCCCTCCTCCGGATCAGAGATAAAAAAAACATAAGAGGAGAAAATAATGAGAGAAAAAAAAATAAAAAGAGAAAAGGTTGCTGTTCTTGGTACCACAGGATTAATAGGCCAGATGTTCGTCCACCTGCTGGCCCGGCATCCCTGGTTTAAATTAGAACTGCTCACAGCATCCGAAAACAGGTCAGGTGGTTTATACAAAGATGAAGTTAAATGGTCACTCCCGTTCCCTATTCCGGAAAATGTTCAGAAAACAAAACTTACTAAATTAAAAATTGAGAATATAATTTCAAGAGGAATAAAAATAGCCTTTTCCGCTCTCCCGGCCGAAGTAGCAGATCCATTTGAAGGAGAGATGAGAAAAAAAGGTATTTTTGTATTTTCAAACTCAGGGCCATACAGACAGGAAAAAAATGTACCGATACTTATCCCGGAAGTTAATCCCGGATCACTGGAACTGATAAAAGAGCAGGGTTACCCCGGAAAAGGATTTATTGTCACCAACGCAAATTGTTCCACCGCCGGACTTGCTGCTGCACTTTCCCCGTTAAGAAAATTTGATATCAGGGAAATTTATGTATCAACTTACCAATCCATATCAGGAGCAGGCCTTTCGGGTTTACCTGCAATGGATATTGTGGGAAATTCCATTCCCCATATAAACGGGGAAGAAGAAAAAATGATAAGGGAATTAAAAAAGATATTCAGGGAAGATCCGGCAATTTATCCTCATTGTGTCCGTGTTCCTGTCCTTTTCGGCCACCTTGAAACTGTCTGGATTAAATTTGGAAAAAATGTTCACACAGATGATATAAAAAATGCGTGGGATCTATTCAATTTTCCAGATACAAAACTGCCATCTCAGCCTGTTTCCCCTGTCAGATACTTTGAGGGCCCCCGGTTCCCTCAGCAGAACCAGAGTTTTTTTGGATCCCCCTCCGGGATGGAAATTTTTACCGGGAGGTTGAGAGAACATGAAGGTTTGATCGGTTTTTCTCTGCTTGTAAATAATCTTGTTAAAGGTGGTGCTGGGGGTTCAATTCATAATGCTGAATTATTCCGGAGTAAGTATGGCAAATAGAAAAAACAGGGCCGTTGTAAAATTCGGAGGCTCCAATTTGAGGTCAAAAGAAGATTTACAAAAGATATTGAAAGTTATCCGGTATTATAACACACCCCTGATAATTATAGTTTCTGCATGCTATGGAGTGACCGATATGCTGATAAATGCAATCTCCCTTGCCAGGCAAAGGAAGGGATCTGTGGAGGAGATAAAAAGATCATTAAAAAATATCCATTTTGAAATAATTGATTTTTACATGAAAGAAAGCAGGCAGGGAATCCTGGTAAAAAGTAAAACTATGGACCTGATAAATGAGGTGGGAAAATTAATCCATGGAATATATTTTAAAAAAGAGGTACCGGGATCTCTTGAAGATAAGATCCTGAGTTTCGGAGAAAAACTTGCATCTCACATACTTACATCTGTTCTGAAAAGCAAGAAAAATAAAGTCAGGGAATATCTACCTGAAAACATCGGTTTAAAAACCGATGGGAACTTTCATGAAGCTTCAATAGATTATAATATTTCAGGGAAAAATTTAAAAAAACATCTTCCCCCAGATATTACCTGTGTAATTCCGGGATTTTACGGGGTTTCGGGTGATGGAAGAATAACACTTTTCGGGAGAGGTGGAAGTGATTATTCAGCCACATCTATCGCCAGGTGTTTAAATGCAGGTTCAGTTGATCTCTGGAAGGATGTCCACGGATTTATGTCAGCTGACCCGGAACACATCAATAATCCAAAAAATATAAGTATCCTCTCTTATGATGAAGCTGCCGAGTTGTCATATTTTGGAGCAAAGATACTCCACCCCAGGACATTTGAACCTTTGTACAATAAAGACATTCCCATCAGGATATTTAATATAAACAACTTCTCAAGATCACTTTCACCTTTAACAATAATTAAAACCGGAAAAGGGGCCATACGAAAAACAATAAAGAGTATAACCTTCAGTAAAGATTTCGGGATCCTGAAACTAAAGGGCCCCGGTGTTGGGATTACCCCGGGAATTCTTGCAGAGGTTTCATCCGCCCTGCACAACACAAAAGTGAACATCAAATCAGTGATCACTTCACAGACGGCAATAAACATCCTTATCTCAAGATCTGACCTGGAACAATGTACAAAAATAATAAATGAAAAGAGGATCAAACAGATAGAAAAAATTGAAAAGATCGGTGATATATCGGTTATTGCAGTTGTGGGGAACGGATTATCAGAAGGTACCGGTATCGCATCAAGAATATTTGCAGCAGTTTCGCTACACAATATAAACATTCGATTGATATCAGCAGGCGCATCCAATGCTGCAATTTATTTTATAGTAAACAAAGAAGAGACCTCAATAGCTGTTAAAGCAGTTCATAATGAATTTTTTAATAAATTCAAAAGGAGAATAACAAATGAAAAATAACACAAAAACACTAAAAAAAGAGACAATATTATTACATTCAGGACAAAATGAGGATAGTCCCACACTCTCCCAGGCTGTCCCTGTTTATCAGACCACATCATACCGGTTTAAAGATTGTGATTCTGCCGCTTCCCTGTTTGCATTAGAAGAATCAGGAAATATATATACCCGATTAATGAATCCCACAACGGATGTCCTGGAAAAAAGGATAACTGCTCTGGAGGGTGGTGCAGGTGCTCTGGCAGTTGCCAGCGGTTTGTCTGCCATATCAATTTCCCTCCTGACGATAGCTCAGAACGGGGATGAGATAATTGCCAGCCAATCATTATACGGAGGCACTCACAATCTGTTCAAATATACACTTAGAAAATTCGGGATCAAGGTAAGATTTGCTCCCACCAATGATATAGAAGAATACAAAAGATTATTATCCTGCCGGACAAAAGCTATATATGCAGAGTCAATAGGAAATCCGGGGCTTGATATTTGTGACATTGAATCACTTTCAGAACTGGCTCATGATAATAATATTCCACTTATCATTGATAATACCGTTTCACCATACATTTTCCACCCTTTTGATTTTGGCGCAGATATTATTGTCTATTCAGCCACAAAATTTATAGGAGGCCATGGAAATTCCATGGGAGGATTAATAGTGGATTCGGGAAAATTCAACTGGGATAACGGAAAATTTCCTGTTATATCTGATCCGGATCCGGGTTTTCATAACATCAGTTTTACAGAAAAATTCAAACATCCGGAAAACACAGCTTATATAAAAAAAGCCAGGGTTTCTCTTCTCCGGGACCTCGGCCCTGCTATCTCACCGTTTAATTCATTTCTTCTGATCCAGGGGCTTGAAACACTCCACCTCAGAATGAAACAGCATAATAAAAATGCAGGGAAGGTTGCCAGGTATCTCGAGAAACATCCTCTGGTAAAATGGGTCAATTATCCGGGCCTTGTTTCGGCCACAGAAAATAATAAAACAAAAAAATATTTCCCTGAAGGGGCCGGAGCTTTAATAGGATTCGGAATAAAAGGGGGAAAGGAGGCCGGAAAAACCTTTATTAATAACCTGAAGCTGATCTGCCATGTTGCAAATATAGGAGATGCAAGGACCCTTGCTATTCACCCTGCATCAACTACCCATCACAGGTTAACTGAAAAAGAACAATTGAAAGCAGGCGTAACCCCTGATTTTATCAGATTGTCTGTCGGCCTGGAAAATGAAAAGGATATCATTAACGATATCGAACAGTCTTTGAACTCACTAAAGAGAGAATGAATTATTCTGGTGAACAGATCTATGGAAATTGTAAAGAAAAAATATTTATCATTTGCCGGTGATCCTGAGGAAAGGATGCATCTGGAGTCGGGACAGGCCATAGGGCCTGTAACTATTGCATATGAAGTATATGGAAAATTGAACCACAGGAAGGATAACTCTATTCTGATCTTTCATTCATTGACCATGGATTCCCATGCAGCCGGTTCTTATCAGAAAACCGATAAAGAGAAAGGATGGTGGGACGGGCTTATCGGGCCGGGTAAAGCATTTGATACAAACAGATATTTTATTATATGCTCAAATGTATTAGGGGGATGCAAAGGGAGTACAGGGCCTTCTTCGATCGATCCATCAACCGGTAAACCATATGGAATGAACTTTCCTGTTATTACTTTACAGGACATGGTCAAAGCACAGAAAATACTTATCGATTTCCTCGGAGTTAAAGAGTTGTTATCCGTTGCCGGCGGGTCAATGGGAGGGATGCTGGCTCTTCAATGGTTTTCAAATTATCCCGAGATCACCAGGTCTGTGATCCCTATCGCTTCAACATGGAAACAATCTCCTCAACAAATAGCATTTTCAGAGGTGGGACGCCAGGCAATAATGAGAGATGTTTACTGGAACAAAGGGAATTATTATGAAGGCCCTCATCCAAAGAACGGCCTCTCTATTGCAAGAATGGTAGGACACATTACATATATGAATGAAAAATTTATGGAAAAAAAGTTTTCAAGAAAAACAAGACACAGGGAATTTTGTTTTTCTTTTGATACTGAATTTGAAATTGAGCAATATCTTAATCATAACGGTGATTCTCTGATCAACAGGTTTGACCCCAACAGTTATCTTTACCTGTCAAAGGCTCTGAACTATTTTGATGTTTCCGGAGAAAAACTGATCTCATCAAATAATAAAAAACAAACATCTTTCCTTGTGATCTCCTTTGATTCGGATTGGTTATATCCTTCATGGCAATCCGGTGAGATAGTCAAATTTCTTATAGCCAGAGGATTCAGTACAACTTATTATGAGATCAGTTCTCCCTATGGGCATGATGCATTTTTGATCGAATTAAAAAAAGAGGCAAAACTTATAAAAAAATTTCTGGAAAAACTGGACAATACAAAATAATTTTAGTAAAAAACATTTTTATGTGGTATTTTCTTTTATTAATAAAAATGGAAAATTCTGAAATTTACGATTATATAATCATCGGTTCCGGCTTCGGGGGCAGTGTTTCCGCTCTCAGGTTAATTGAGAAGGGATATAAGGTCCTCATTATTGAGAGCGGAAAAAGGTTCCGGCCGGAAGATTTTGCAAAGACCAACTGGAATCTCAGGAAATGGCTATGGGCACCGGGAATATTTTGTTACGGGATACAGAGACTCCATATGTTAAAAAATGTCCTTATCCTTGCAGGAAGCGGTTACGGAGGCGGAAGCCTTGTATATGCAAATACAGTTCTTATTCCACCGGATGATTTTTTTAAAGGAGAGGAGTGGAACGATCTTGAAAAGGACTGGAAAGCAGAACTCCTCCCCTATTATGAAACAGCAAAAAAAATGCTCGGAGCTGTCAGAAACACTCATCTATCTGATCCGGACAAATTATTAAAAGAATATGCAGAAGATATCGGCAGAGAAGACTATTTTCAACCAACTGATGTAAGTGTTTTTTTCGGCGAGCCCGGTAAAAAGGTGCCTGACCCATTTTTTAACGGGGAAGGCCCTGAACGGACAGGTTGTACAAAAACAGGCCATTGTATGGTGGGTTGCCGCGATGGAGGAAAAAACAGCCTCGACAAGAACTATCTCTACCTTGCAGAAAAACTGGGATTGGATGTCCTGACAGAACATAAAGTTACTAAAGTTACAGAGATCAGCGATGGAAAATATGAGATAACAGCAGAAAAAGTGACTGGTATCAGGTTCAATAAAACGAAAAAATTCCGGACAGGAGGTGTGATCTTTTCTGCAGGTGCCCTGGGAACAAATGAACTTTTGATAAAATGCCGGGAGAAAGGGTTCCTGGATAAATTGTCACCAACGATCGGTAAAAAAGGGAGAACAAACAGTCAGGTAATGACCGGGTACACTGCAAACCGGAAAAGCAATTTTGATCCGGAGGGTGTAGCAATAACTTCCGGTTTATATGTTAATGATAAAACTCATATTGAAGTGGTCAGGTATCCCAAAGGATCAGATGTAATGAACGGCCTGACAACACTCCTGATAGATAAAAAGGGGAAGATGCCAAGGCCACTTAAACTTATTATAGAAATAATAAAACATCCGTTAAAGTTCTTCAGTATTATGGTCCCGTTCGGGTGGGCAAAAAGATCAATAGTTCTGCTGGTAATGCAAACCATTAATAATGAGATAAAACTAATACGGAAAAGGAGATGGTGGCCCCCTTTTAAAAAATCACTTTCGTCTCAAAATACGGGAAAAAAGATCCCTGCCTACATCCAGGAAGCAAATGATGCAGCCAGAGCTTTAGCAGAAAAAACTGATGGCATTCCGCAAAGTGCAATCACCGAGATCCTTTTTAATATCCCGGTTTCAGCTCATATTCTTGGAGGTTGCATAATGGGTGAAAATATCGAGTCAGGTGTAACAGATAAATATCACAAAGTTTTTGGATATAAGAACATGTATATAATAGACGGTTCTATTATTCCTGCCAACCTCGGGGTAAATCCCGGCCTGACAATAACAGCAATGGCTGAGAGGGCAATGAATTATATACCCGATAAACAGAGATCCGTTTAATATGCAGGAAGTTTCAGGAACAAATAACAGAATACTTGAAATAAATGTTACAAAGAGATCTTTTAAAATAATCACTATTCCTGAAGAAGACCGGAAAAAATATCTTGGCGGAAAAGGTCTGGCACTTAAACTACTATATGACCGGCTGACCCAGGGGACCGACCCGCTGGGCGAAGACAATATTTTTATTGTAACAACAGGAGTGCTGATCGGAACGGGAGCCCCCAATTCATCGAGGTTTTCCGCTGTAACAAAATCTCCTTTAACCGGAATAATAACTTCATCTTCATGTGGAGGCCCCTTCGGAAATGCTTTAAAAACTTCAGGCTGGGACGGAATTATCGTAAGAGGAAGTTCAGCAGATCCGATTTATCTGAATATAGATTCATCCGGAGTTAAATTCATTGACTGTACTGAATTATGGGGAAAAACGACCGGTGAAACATCAGAAATATTTGAAAAAGAGGGCGGAGGTTCACTTGTTATCGGCCCGGCGGGAGAGAACGGAGTACTCTTTGCCAATGTTGCTTCCGGAAGCCGGTTCCTCGGAAGAGGCGGGATGGGAGCTGTTCTGGGGTCAAAAAAGATCAAAGCCATAGTAGCTAAAGGTGGAGAATTCCGGATAGTTCCCAGGAATAAGGATAAATTTAAAAAAATATCAAAGAGGGGTTTTAAATTTATAAAAAAGAATTACTTCACTTCAGTATCTTATAATAAATTCGGTACCTTATGGCATACAAGTTCAAATAACGATTCAGGGATTCTTCCGGTACGGAACTTTTCTGACGGCAGAAACGCCGATGCATACAGGATCTCGGGAGAATATGTAAGAGAGAATCATAAAACATCCTTCCACAGCTGCAAAAATTGCACTATCCTTTGCGGCCATAAAGGTGAATTTAACGGAAAGATCACAAAAGTCCCGGAATATGAAACAACTGCACTCCTGGGATCAAACCTCGGAATATTTGATATAGAGAAAGTTTCAGAATGGAATGATATTTGCAATGAAATGGGGATGGATACAATATCAACAGGAGGTACACTTTCATATGTTATGGAAGCTGTGGAAAAAGGGCTGATAAGCTATCCCTTAAAATTCAGCAGCCCGGACAATATAAAAGATACACTTTATGATATTGCACATAAAAGAGGATTCGGAGCAGAGATTGCCCTTGGCAGCCGAAATCTTTCCCGAAAATATGGAGGAAGAGAATTTGCAGTGGAGGTAAAAGGGTTAGAGATTAGCGGATATGATCCCAGGGGAAGTGTCGGTATGGGTTTAAATTATGCTGTTGCAAACAAGGGTGGGTGCCACCTCTCTTCTGCAGTATTCGGGTTGGAAATCGTTACCGGATATCTAAACCCGGGTACAACGAAAAATAAAGCATTTTATGTCAGCTTCCTGGAGAATATATTTCCAGTTGTTAACTCACTCCACACCTGCCAGTTCACAATTTATCCATACATCCTTGAAGCATTAAGGTTCAGATACCTCCCTGCCCCGATAGTTAAGATCTGTCTTCTTTACTTTCCGAAGATCGCAAAATCATTTTTCAGTATGAGAATTTATTCAGGACTTTTCAGTGCTGTAACAGGTATAAATTTATCAGATTCGAAATTTATAAAGGCCGGAGAGAGGATCCACATTCTTGAAAGATATATGAACACAAGAGAGGGCATTAGAAAAAAAGATGATTCATTACCTGAAAAATTATTAAAAAATACAAGGGAAAGTTCAAAAAGTGACAAACCTCTTGATTTGAATAAAATGTTAAAAAAATATTATAAGATCAAAAAATATGACAAAGATGGAATCCCGACTAAAAAAATATTGAAGAAGCTGGATATAAACACAAAAAAAAATTAGACTTGGATATTACATTAATGTATAATCGATTTTTGTTATTGTGACACAATAACTCCTGATTTTATTTAAATGAAAAAAAAGGTATTAATAGTTGTTTCAATCATCGGTATTATCCTCTTCATCAACATAATCAGAAAGATCGGTATCGGCCTGATCTGGGAAAGTATTAAAAATATATCTCTTGAAAATTTTTTCATCCTCATTTTTCTCAGGTTTTTGTTCTGGAGTATAAGAACCATAAACTGGAAGATCATTTTAAACCAGTGCTGTTCTGAAATTCCATTCTGGCAGGTATTTAAAGCCAGAATTACCGGATTTGCAGTTAACTATCTGACCCCTTCGGCTAATATCGGCGGAGAAGCCGTAAGGGTGATGCTGATCAATAACAAAAGTAAAAAAAGTGCCCTGGCATCGGTTATTCTTGATAAAACCATTGAGCTTGTTTCTACTGTATTTTTTGTCATAGTTGCAATTGCAATTGCATTGTATAAACTCCCCATGCCGGATTATCAAAAATATATTTATGTGGGATTCATCCTCCTCTCGATTACAATGATGGTTTTTGTTCTTAGGAAACAGCACCAGGGACTGTTAAAGTGGATAATATCCAAGCTGGAAAAAGTAAAAATATCTTTTAAATTCATAAAAAATAATACTGATAAGATCAGAGAAGTGGATGAAAATATTTCCGGCTTCTATAAAAATAACAAAAAAAAATATTTTACAGTTCTTTTCTTCTATGGTGTCCAGTTTATGATCTGGACAACTGAAATATTCTTCACCCTTAACTTTATAGGGTTAGAAAGCATCACTTTTTTACAAAGCTATCTGATAGTTTCACTTGGAGCCATAGCTTTTGTCATGCCTGTCCTGCCGGGCGGGATCGGAATTTATGAATTGACCTATATAACTGTCTTTAAATTGTTGGGACTCGATACATCCCTCTGTATGGCACTGGTAATAATCAGGAGGACAATTGCATTAACATGGGCAGGGACCGGACTCACATTTATGATCAGAACAAAAAAATAATTCCATTTATTGTCTGCCTGCTCTAAGAAAATAAAAAACCCTGAAAACAAGATTCATTAAAACTTCTACACTAAGGATATAAATAACAATATCCATCATATTCAGAAAAGAGAATATCATCACGATAAAAAAAGCCAGAGCTCTTGCCTCTCCTGTTTCACCTGTCCCTTTTTTTTCCATAAGATTATTTATATAGAAAAGATTTACCTGAAGCATATAAAGCCCGATTGCAAAGAGGCCCAGGATAAGGATATTGGTATTTCCTGTCACTTTGAATACACCTGCAACAACTCCTGAAAATATAATAAAGTCAGTGATCCTGTCCAGAAAAAGGTCTAAATATTTTCCAAACTCTGTACCCCCTCCCCTTGACCGGGCAAGCATTCCATCTGAACAATCAAAAACAGATGAAAGCTGAACAAGTATTCCACCCATAACAATATATAAATAACTTCCCATTGCCAACAGTACAGCTCCTGCAAGGCCGAGGAAAAAAGAGAAATATGTTATCTGGTTCGGTGTAATTGATGTATTAAACACAGCTTTGACGATCAGGGAAGCAACAGGCCGGTTAATATATTTTTCAACATTCAGATATTTGAACATATTAAACGAATTATCCTTTTTTAAGGATTTTCTATATTCAAATTTATCAGCCATACTTTTTTTCTAATCCGGTTAGAATATTTTTTTTAGAACTGTTAATACATCATCCGATGAAAGTTCAACGATATTATTGGCCATTCTCTCTTTTGTGAATGATTGGCCCACAAGTTCATCAAGTTCATTTTCCTTAACACCATATTCCTTTAATGAAAATGGTATTTTTCCGCTTACAGCTTTCTTTATCAACTTTTCAAGTTCTTCGGAGTTTCTTACCTCACAATTATTAAATAGTTTTTCAAGTTTGTCTCCCATCTCCCTCCTGTTGATATTTAAGAGGGGGAAAAGGGGCATGGAACATGCTATTCCATGGGGAATCCTGTATCTCAGAGTTAATGGATAGCTTATGGAATGAGCGGCTGCGGTTTTTGTGTTGGAAAATGCAAGTCCTGCATACATTGAGGCAAGAATAAGTTCTTTTCTCACATTTAAAGGGACAGGATCGTTCAGATCCTCTATATTCTTTATTATCAGCTTTATACTTTCCATGGCAAAATGGTCTGAAACAGGATTTGAGTTCCTGTTCCATAAGGCTTCAAAGGAGTGAGACAATGCATCAAGGGTTGAAGATACCGATACCGGTAATGGAAGTGATTTAAAAAGAGTGTGATCATAAAGTGCAAAATCGGGATAATTGTTTTTATCAGAAACAGAATATTTTTTTTTATTATCCTTATCCCACACAGTCGCCCACATTGTAACTTCGGATCCTGTTCCATGAGTTGTAGGGACTGCAATAAACAGCGGTCTCTTCCCGGCTATGTCACTTCCGGCATTTTCAGCAATGTCAAGCATGTTGAAAAGATCAAGAGAACATCCATATCTGACAACCTTTGCCGTATCGATTACAGAACCACCCCCGATAGCCACGATAACTTCAGGGTCCACACGTTTTGCATATTCAAGTGCTTTATTTATACTTTGCAGGGATGGATTCTCTTCAATATCATTAAAGATAAAATCATCTTTATTGTCAGCACAAATAGCATCAAAGGAAGCTGTATCCTGAAATCCGGGATAACAGAAAATAAGCCTCCTCTTCCCTTTTCCGGACAATTTTGTTATATCAACGGAACTGTCCGAATCAAACAATATTTTTACAGGATTATAATATTCCACATTTACCTGCCGAGAAATTTTTCAAGTCTTTCTTTCATCTGCACCGGAGTATCAGACGGCCTCTCCAGCCCATCTACGGTTCCCGATTGGATCATAACCCTCAAAAATGCCGGTTTACCGGTCTTATCAATTTTTTTTATTACTTTTTTGAATTGTTCAACACTGTCCACAGTTTCTGAATATCTATATCCGCACCCTTCAGCAACCTTACAAAGATCGGTGTTTGTTGAAACAGTGGGCTGGCTCCCGGTGGATTCATAGGCTGAATTATCAAAACATATATGGATCAGGTTTTCCGGTGAATAATGGCCAATCGTGGCAAGGCTCCCCATTTTCATCAGAACCGCCCCGTCACCGTCCAGGAGAAATATCCTCTTTTCTTTATTCTCTATTGAGAGCCCCAGCCCGATAGAAGCGAGGCATCCCATCGACCCTGTCATATAGAACTTTCCCTGATGATCAAAGGACTGGTTGAGTTCACGGCCGGTGAACCCTGTTGTCCCCAGCAGGATATCATCTTTTTTCAGATGTTGTTTTAACTCTTCAAGATATTCCATTCTCAAAGAGAGATTTTTATTTTCTTCGGATACCTTTCTTTTATATTTGGAAAAATATCCTTTTTTTATAATTAAGGCAAAAGGCCTCTTTTTATCAGTACAATACTCAGACGCTTCTTTTACGGCACTTTCCAGATCTTCCTCTCCTTCTTCAAGTATCCTGTAGGGAATTTTGAATATATCGAGGAGTTCCCTTATTGTTTCACCCATAAGCATATGCTGCGGGGCATCCTTTTTCCCCGGAAGGCCTCTCCAGGATATAAGCAGAAGTGCAGGGAGATCATAGAGGAGTTGAAGGGATGAGAGAGGATTAACGGCATTTCCATACCCGTCATTCTGCATATATACAACTGGATGTTTTCCGGAGAGGGCAAATCCTCCGGCCAACCCCATCGCTTCTCCTTCGGAAGAACATATATAATTTTCCGTATTACTACTTTCATCTATATAGTTCAATAGTGATGTGAAAACCGAACATGGCACCCCCATGAATGGAGAAAAAGATCTTTCTTTTATCTTATCAATAAATTTTTCCGGATCCATTTTATTTGCTCCCGGGGATAAGTGTCAGTATTTCTTTTATTGGCGTGCACATTTCATCACTTTCCTGTGCCCTGCCATGTTCAAGAATTGATTCTGCAGTACTCTTCATTACAGGATAAGAACTTCTCAATAACTGGTTTGCATAAATAACTATTCTTACGCCCTCTTTTTCCAGCTCATCTTCCGTAATATGGGAATATGTGCTGGGAACGACAACAAGCGGTACATTATTAACTATTTTTTTATATTTTCTGCAGAATTCAAGTATCTCATCTGCTTTTTTTTCTTTACTGTGAATCATTATTGCATCTGCGCCTGCTTTAATATAAGCTTCAGCTCTTTTTACTGCATCATCCATTCCCGCTTTTAAGATAAGGCTTTCGATCCTGGCAATTATCATAAAATCACTTGTTACAAGGGCCTCTTTTCCGGCTTTGATTTTTTCACAAAAATTTTCTATGGAATCCTGGGTCTGTTTGACATCCGTCCCGAAAAGGGAATTCCTCTTTGCTCCCACTTTATCTTCGATTATTACCGCGGAGATCCCCTCTCTTTCCAGTGTCCTTACCATAAATTTAAAATGGTCCACCAGGCCGCCTGAGTCGCCATCAAATATTATCGGTTTGGTAGTAACCTCAAGAATATTATTAAGAGTATTCATTCTGGAAGTAAGATCAACGAGCCCTATATCGGGTTTCCCTTTTGAGACAGAATCCGTAAGGCTGCTGAGCCACATACCGTCAAATTCCTTTACCGCTCCATTTTTTTTTATTCCGGTCTTTTCTACGATAAGGCCTGTAAGTCCGTTATGAGCTTCCATTATTCTTACCAATCCTTTTGAGGCAAGGAGCCTCCTTAAAACCTTCAATCTCACTCCGGGAGTTGTGCCAACTTCTCTCACCCGGGCATTTAACATTGTTGATGAAATACCGGGAGTATACCCGGGCTCGATCAACTCTCCACCCCACTCTTTAAGGACATTCAACACCCTCTCTCTTGTCTCCCTCTGAGGGCCTGTCCGCCAGTCATCACCATGAACAACATAATCAGGTTTCAACTTTTTAAGGTTTGGAACATAATCCAGAGTTTCCTGAAGTACAACCTTTGAAACTCCTTTTATATTTTCAATTATTGTCTTCCTCTCTTCCAGAGAGAGGAAGGGGAGTCTTTTATAAGAGGCAATTGCTTTGTCAGTTAAAACTCCTACTATCACTTCTCCATATTTTTCCGCTTCTTTTATAATATTAAGATGACCCGTATGGACAAGGTCTGCGCTCATTCCTACATAAACTTTTTTCATATTTCTAATTACCTCCGGATGAATTTTTCAAAAATAATAATGCCTGAAAACATATTAAATTCTATTACAAACCACTGGTTTTTGCAATCACACAGAGTAATAAAAAAAAAGTAAATCGGACAAATTTTATTTTCATAATCAGCGTCTTAAAAATTTTTATAAGAATTATTTATGGGTATTTCTTTTTATGCTATAATTTTTTTTCAAATGAAGAGCACAACAATACCTTTTAAGATACAACCTGAAGAACCATCCGGGATATTGGAAAATATCATCAGAGAACATCTGTATCCCGAGGACAAATTTCCTTCCCGTATTTTTCCAGATCTGATACCGATACTTTTCAGCCTTTTTAAAAAAGAAACGGGATATCAGGATAAAGTAAACCTCAACTTTCAAAATGGAGATCCGGAATATCTTAAAAAACAAATTGTCAGCCTGTTAAATTTGAAAGCACTGGTAAAAAACCATCCAGATATAGTAGTTCTGCTTTACAGGAACCTGATATCAATCTATATTTCAAAAAAACATTTTAATAAAAATGAAATTGAAGATATTGTTCAGGAGATAATAACAAGGATATTGGATAAGAATATCCACAAAATAAGAGAAACATTTGATTTTACTGACACGCAAAATCCAACTTTTTCATCCTATTTTCTGGTTACCATACGTAATATATATATAGATATTATAAGAGAGGGAAAAAACCTTTATGAAAAAGAGAATCTGGAAAAAGATTTTGAAAAAGCCGAAAGTGCAAATAGCGGACAAATGATGAATTCGCTTATTATTGAAGAAGAATTTTTAAAACTGGAAGCTTTGATCAAACTGTATCACAGGATTAGCTCAAGAATGATCCTTATTCTTAAGATTAAATCTAAAGCCGATATATCAGAGAAAGATATCCTTTCATGTTTTCCGGATTGTTCCCGAAAAGATATCGAATTTTTCAAAAATGATTTTAAACACTATCGGGAAAAAATAATTTTTAAAAAGATAACACCACTGTTTAATAAATATGAAAGCAAGAAGAACAGGCCGGATTCTCTCAGAAAGTGGATCTCCGTAAAAGTAGATGAAATAAAAAACCATATGAACAATACGCATAATAATTCTCCTTATAACAATTCCAATATTTCAGACCTGTTTATAATGTATTTCAGATGGTTTGGTGAAAGGGAGAGATAATAATGGAGAAAATATCGGGTTTTTTTGATAACAATGGACATCTTAATGACCATTTTACTGCATTAACACTTGACTATCTGAATGATACGAAAAACAATATACTTCCGGAAGAGATCATGCTCCATATTGAAATATGCAGTAAATGTAAAGACAAAGTTCTTGATCTATTCAGCACTTCACTTCATAAGGATTCCGGGGTGATGGACCAGGAAAAATTGTTAAAGTTATCATCAGAAAATTTACATGAAAGTAAAAGAAAAAACAAATATTTTCTAAGATCAGTAGCTGCCCTGTTTTTCCTCTCCATTTTCTCAGCATTATATATCCTTGTTATCAACAACAATTCAAATTTTTTTAATATAACAAGAGAGAAAAGAGAAAAGCCGGCCGATCAGACAAAAATTGTTCAGCCTGAAATTTATAAAAAACTTTCCAGTACCAAAAAGGTTGAGATCAAAAAGGTCCCCAGACGATCTGAAACCGGTCATAAAATAAATTTCAGTAATAATCCAAATCTTGAACTTATGGTGAACAGTATCCACAGGGGAGGAATGATCCATATCATTTCACCGGAGTTTAAGCTGATGGAAAATAAAAGAATTATTTTCAGATGGGAAAACCATATTGATAAAAAACTGCATCTGAAAATCTTGAATAACAGGAATGAAACTTTGCATATTTTAAATACCGCAAATAGTTCTGCCGAATTTAACGGGAAACTTGAACCAGGCCTGTATTACTGGAAACTGGAAGATAAGGAAAACCTCTATTATGTTGGAAAGTTTATGATAGGAAGAAGGCCTAACGGCCAAAAAGAATAAAACTACTCCAGTATTTTGGAAAAGCAGTATACGGATCGGAGATAAGAGAAAGTTTTGCTTCTCTGAGAGACTCGGCAAAGGGGATTTTCTTCAATATTTTTTTATATAATTCGATCATCAGTTTTTTTGTAGACCTCTCCTCCACATTCCAGAGAGAAAAGATAATATTATCTGCTCCTGAATAGAAAAACCCTCTGTTCAGAGAGAGCACCCCCTCTCCTTTTATAAGTTTTCCCACACCGCTTTCGCAACTTGACAGAACAAGTAGTTTTGTTTTCAGATGGAGGGTATATATCTCTTTTGAGAAAAGTATACCATCTTCTTCAAGATCTTCATCGTTACCGGAAAATATAAGTCCTGACAGGGTCGGGTTTTCCGT
Organism: Acidobacteriota bacterium; assembly: GCA_039714255.1. Taxonomy (GTDB): domain Bacteria; phylum Acidobacteriota; class Aminicenantia; order UBA2199; family UBA2199; genus UBA647. Next base: position 2,771 of record JBDLJQ010000025.1, on the reverse strand, counting down.
ATTACTAACAGTATGGGTAGCAATATGAACAAAATCAAAGTAAGACTTCCCCAATTCTTCTTTGAGTTTGGATTCAGTTGCTTCTCCGTAAAAAAATCCTTTTATTTTAAATCCTCCGCTGGCAAAAATATCCATGATCGATCTTACTTCATCATAAGATCCGGGTAGTTTCGGAAGCGATTTGATCCCTTGCTCCATTAAAGCACTGGTTTTCCACTTAAATACAGGTGCAAATCCGAGAAAGTTATTCCATCCTTTCTCTTTTTCCTTTTTTGATCTTGAATTGTACAGAGCCATTGAATAGTGATATGAAATAGAATGATCTTTGACAAGATATTCAAGTTCAGAAAAAGATGTTTGCCTTTCCGAATCGGGAATCAATGCTTCAAAGGGTATAAGAAATAATTCGCCATCCGGTATTATTATTATTCTCTTCTTATCTTTTATATATTTGTATACAGGATCAATAAGAAGATTATAGAGAAGGGGGCCGGTTTTCAGAAATAAATTTTCTTCGATCTTGACAATTGAGCGGTTGAATTCAGTGATCCACTCTCTGAATCCTGACGGTGTTGATACTTCAAATATTTTGAAGATCTCTTTTGAAATTAAAAAAATATATATATTATTCCCGCTTTGATAATATTCAATAATTGCACTATTTTGATCTATTCCCTCTTTTATTTCATTTATACCCGGTATTTTTTTTTTATATTTCAGTTTAAAATATTTTTCATATTTTTTTTCGAACAGATCAATAAGTTCTTTATATCTTATCTTCATTTCAAAATAGTTTTCCTCTAAAATTTTAAATCTTTTTTTTGAAGATTTTATACCCCTCAGAAATTCTTTTTCCAGCAAAATTTCCAGCCGGACTATCTCCTTTTTTAATTCATTCTCCTTCCTTAGAAGTTCTTCCGGTATTCCGGAAAATTCCATAGCCTCTGTTTCCATGATCATTTTTGATAATAATGCCGCTTTACTTTTTTCAAGGAAATATATTGCTCCTTCCTTATATTTGTTACTATTTGTCAGCTTAAACAGTCTGTATGAAACTTCAACTGCTTTTCCGTATATTTCCTGTGATTCGGATTCAAAACCCAGCTCATATTCTTCGGATCTGTACCGATCCCTTATTATATCAACCAGTTTTAGTGCAATAGAGTAAGTTTCATAAGAACAGAGCAGATCTTTTTCTCTCTCTAAATAAAAGGAATATTTTTTTTCAAATGCTTCAGCCTTTAATCTCAGTACTTTAAGAATATCTCTTTTAAAATAAATATCTCCTTCGAGTGAAGGGTTTTCACAAATATTTACCGGTTTAAAACCTCTTCTCAATGAGATCAATGAATCCTGAAGAAAACGGAGCGACATATCATATTTACCGGCTAAAAAATTCAGTTTCCCCAGTTGAAAAAAGGTGTCACCTGTAAAAAGATGGTTATTACCAAGTTTGGTGATCTTTATTTTCAGTGAATCTTTCAAATACCTCTCAGCATCAGTTAAATTATTTTTCAATATCAATAATGTGCCTATATCATGAAATGTATCCGCAACTTCCAGACTCTCTTCCCCGAATAATTCTATTCTGATCCTGAGAGCTTTTCTGAAGTTTCCCATTGCTCTCTCAAAATCTCCTTCAAGAGAATATATTATTCCTATATTTTCATAAATAATTGCAGAAAGATGATGAGAGCCTCCATATGTTTCCAGATAAACTTTAAGAGATTTGTTCAATTCTCTTTTAGCCTCGGTATAAAATTTTTGTTTCAGCCTGTTCCTGTCGAGAAATTTAAAATTCCTGAAAAAATCTTCGTCAATATTTTCAAATCTTTTCAGCCTGATCATAAGAGATTTATAGTAATATGCCTCAGCTGTTTTAAGATCTCCCATATTGAGCAGCACTAACGCAATACTATTATAACTTTTTGATACTTCAGAATGATATTTACCAAAAACAGTGATCTTCAGTGAAAGGGCCTTATGATATAAGTCCAATGCTTTCCTGTAATCTTTCTTCCGCAAATGTTTAAATGCCAGTTTGTGATAACTCCTTGCCAGTTCGGAATATTTATATCCGGAATGTGCAAGGGCAATATCGAGGCCTGCGTTAAGGTTTATTAAAGCAAGCTCATAATTCCCCTCAATCCTGTAATTATTTCCCAACTTTATATAGTTCTGAATTACTTTTTCCCAATTCTCCTGATTTTTATAATTATCAATGGCTTTTTTCAGATAATAGCTTGAAATATCAAAAGAAGCTTCATCAGCAAATTTTCCTGCTTCAATCTCTTCCCGGCTTTGAGGAGTTTCCGAAAGTACCGGTTCTGTCTGTACCTTTTTCTGGCAATTTATGGAAAATAATCCTGATAACAAAATTGTAAAAGCTAAAATAAAATATTTTTTTGACATAGGCTATAATTATTAGTAAATTATAACTTAATTGAATAAAAAAAATAAATCCATTCTTTTTGAAATTATTCGTAATAATAATATGTTTATAATATATATGGAATGTATGGAGATAATATGAGGAAAAGTTTGTTTATGCGGATCATATTGCCATTTTTGTTGTTAATAATAGCCTTACCGGTTTTTCTTAAAGGTGAGACCGTTAAAATACCGGGAAATCCAACTCTCCTTTCAAGATATATAGATTTTTATTACAACTTCCCCACAAAAGATTTTATATACCACCTTAATGACCTTCTGATCTTTTCAGAAGCCCCTACAGATAAAATAATAAAAAGAGGGATAAGGGAAAAGGTTGC
>JBDLJQ010000024.1:0-40670 GCA_039714255.1 Acidobacteriota bacterium | reverse complement strand
TCCAGGTGTTTATGCCGATCTGGGCATACTTAAGGCACAATCCTTTTATTATTCTAGTGTCTGATCAGCACCTTTTAAATTTAAAGGAGCAGCCCAGTATGAAGGACGTTTTGTATTAGGAGCAAGTAAAGCAGAACCTGAGATTTGCAATATGAATATCAAAATAGAAAAATATTTTAAACAGGATGATACATTCATAATAACAATTATATAAATTAAATGTTAAAAAGAAATATGAGAAACCAACTGTATATCAAATTGGACAGTATGTATGAGTTCGGATAAGGTATATTATGTAAACTTGTATACTTTTTTATATATCAAATTTATCTATTTTTCCATTTTTTATGTTATCTATCAGATTTTCCAGGACTTTTAACAGAACTGTTTTTTTATCCTGGTCGCCCGACTTGATGTTAAAGTTTATCTTTACCGATTTATCTTCACTTGTAAATTTATATTTAAAAGGAATTTCCCTGTCCTTATTTCCTGTACTATCTTTTTCTTTTCTTTCCTTTTTTAGGATCTCTCTTGAGTAAGGTTTTTCCGAATATTTTTCCAATGCAGCTATCATTTGATTTTTATCTTCCAGTTTAACTAATTGCAACAAAAATGATTTTGATTCTATCTTTAAAAGCATGCACTTTGAAATAATATCATTTGGAAGGTCTGTAATCCTTATCAACTCGGAAACTGTAACCCTGGATTTACTCAGTTTTTTAGCAATGTCTTCATGGGTATATCCATAAATATCTGTAAGTGATTTTAAGGAGTAAGCCTGTTCGTATATAGTTAGATCTTTTCTTTGTATATTTTCAATGATAGATAATTCGAGAGCTTCATTGTCAGGTATATCATAATCTATGCAGGGAACTTCACTCATTCCTGCAAATTTTGCCGCCCTATACCTCCTCTCTCCTGCTATAATTTCAAATTTTCCGTCTCTGGCCCTGACCAATATTGGTTCCAGGATCCCTTTTTCTTTTATTGATTCTGCCAGCTCTTCTATGTTCCCAAAGTCTTTCCTGGGTTGAAGCATGTTTGGAACTATCTTTTCTATCGGGATCTTTCTTATAATCGATGTCCTTGTCCTTGTTGATATTTCTTCTACAAAATGATTATCATGCCTGGATTTTACAAACTCAGGCAACCCTACTTTTTTAGCCATTTTTTAATATCTCCTCAGCTAATTTCTGGTATTCAATTGCTCCCTTTGAATTAGGTGCAAATGTAAATATTGATTCTTTGTATGCAGGGCTCTCTTCGAGTCTTACACTCTTTGAAATTATGGTACTAAAGACATTGTCTCCGAATAAAGACCGGATATGAGATTCGCTGTCTTTTGCTATGACGATCCTCTTGTCGTAAAGAGTAATAAGAACTCCCAGGAGAGACAATCCCGGATTGCTTCTGAGCCTCACCTTTTCAAAGGTTTCAAGGAGGTCATCTGTCCCTTCAAGGGCAAAATAGGAACTTTGAATGGGGATAATAAGGTGAGTGGCAGCAACAAGTGCATTTATTGTTATGAGGCCCAGTGTGGGAGGAGTATCAATTATTATAAAGTCATATTTAAATTTAAATGCATCAAGCTTATCCTTTAGCCTGAAATGGGAGTCTATCTCCCCTATCAGTTTTGATTCAAGTTTAGCCATTGAAATTGATGCCGGCAGAATTGAAAGGTTGATAATGCCGGAATCTCTTACTACTTCATCAAATGAAAGATCATTATCTTCCAGAAGTTCATAGGTTGAATGTTTTATACTTTGAGATTCTATAAATGAGACTGTCGAATTTGCCTGTGGGTCCATATCTATCAAGAGCGTTTTGTAACCCATGAAAGCAAAAGCAGCTGAAAGATTAATAGAAGTAGTAGTTTTACCTACTCCGCCTTTCTGATTTGCAATTGTTATGATCAATTTTTTCTCCTTGGTTTTTTATATAGTATTTAATTTACCTTTTCTTGTCAAGGAAAATTATGTCGACATGCCGACATTGAGGAATTAATTAAATCTTATATAAAATTTTTTCGGCCATTCCAAGGAAATTCACAAAAAAATTAATATTTTCTTCATTATTGAGTGATTTTTTTAATCCGTTATGTTTTATGTAAATGTCTGATATACCTGCAGATTTATATGCAGAAATATCAAGTTTGCTGTCTCCGAAGCTTATTACATTATCCTTATCAACATTAAAATGATCTATAGAATAAATAACCGGTGCAGGATCAGGTTTCCACATTTTCATCTCCCTGGTTATGATCAGATCAAAACTAAGTTTAAATTTCTTAAGAAGATATCTGGTATTTTTTAAATTGTTATTAGTTACCAGAGCAACCTTGATTTTCCTCGCCTTTAAAACATTGATGAAGTCGGAAACTCCTTCAACAGGTATTGCAGATAATGTATTTTTCCATTCAATCTCTTCAAGTAATATAAGTTTTTTTGAATTAAATTCATTGTTTTTAAAGATGTTTTCAAGAATAGTCTCTTCCGGTTTTATATCAAGTTTTATTCGAACTTCAGACCAGTTTGTATTGCTTGTAAATATGGTCCCGTCCATATCAAAAATTGCCAGGTCTATGCCCATTAGTTTTTCTTTTTATTCGGGGATGTTTTAAAAAACACCGGAATTCCCGTTAATTCTAATTTTTCAAAAACTCTCTTTTTCAGATATTTTTCATCAAAAGATTTTAATCTGGAGGAGAAGGAATGGAAATGTAAAAAGAATGGTTTATAGGACTCAATAGACATATATTTGGGATTAAAGCGTATATTTTTATCTGTCAGGAGTTTCTTTTCATTCAAAATCTCTCTTATTACTTTATTCAGGTGAGATGTGCTTATCTTTGTATTAAGTATGTGGTTAATCTGATCTCCTGTATCAATAAGGTTGAATATATTTTTCCCTGTCTTTGCAGATACAATAATAAATGGTGAAAAATAAAATGCATGCAAAGTTCTTTTGATCTTGTTCAGGATATTATCAGAATCAGATTTTTCTTTTATAAGGTCCCATTTATTGCATGCAATAATCACAGGTTTGGCAGAATTCAATATTTTTTTTGCCAGTAAAAGGTCTGTCTGATCGATCTTTTTTGAGATATCAATAACAAAAATTATGATATCAGCATTCGAAAGATCTTTCTCAGCTCTGATTACGGCTGCACTTTCAGTACTTTCCTTTACTTTTTTTAGCTTTCTGATGCCTGCATTATCTACCAGAACAAATTTTTTCCCTTTTCTTTTAACTTCAAAGTTAACCGAATCTCTTGTTGTTCCTGGTAAAGGTGATACAATGGCCATCTCATCATTTAAAATTGTGTTTATAATTGAAGATTTGCCTACATTCGGTTTACCCATAATACTTATCCTCATAACAGGATGTTCATGGTCAATAATTCCGGTTTTTATATCTGAAAATTTGTTATCTATCACTTCAAGTACATCTTCAATTCCTATATTGTGCTCAGCAGAAATTTGTACAAAGTCCAGTTTTAAGGAATAGTATGAATCAGGAAGAATAAATTTTCCGGGATTGTCTACTTTATTCATTACCGGAATTATCCGGTTGTTTAATTTTTTCACTTCAAGATAAAGTTCTTTTTCATATCCAAGAAGATCCCTTCTGCCACTAAACAAGAATAAAATCAGATCTGATCTTTTTACTTCACTGAAGATCCTTTTATTTACTTCATTGGATATCAGATTTTCATCAGGAAAAAATCCTCCTGTATCCTGAATGAAAAATGTCTTATTATTCAGTTCAAATGATTCTTTGAATATATCTCGTGTCATTCCAGGCTCGGAATGGATCAAAGCTCTCCTTTTACCAATAATTCTGTTAAAAAATGTGGATTTACCAGTATTGGGAACACCTATTATAGTTATTACAGGTATATTTTTCATATGATATATTGAATTTTATTATTTAAACCTTACCATGGAAGTACAAAAACATTCCATTGCCTCTCCCCTGCCTATTTCACCAACTTTTTCCTTTGTTTTTGCTTTTATATTAAAATCAGAATATTCTATGCTGAGAAGTTTGGAAATATTTTCTCTGATCTGAACCTTAAATGGAGATATCTTAGGTACTTCAGTGATAACAACACAATCAATATTTATAATTTCTACATTTCGCTCTTCATATATTTTTTTAACTTTGGCAAGTAGTTTCTCACTTTTAATGCCTTTATATTTTGTGTCATTGTCCGGAAAAAGTTCACCAATATCCTCTTCTCCTATCGCTCCCAGAAGAGAATCAATAAGGGCATGAATTAACAGGTCTCCATCTGAATGTGCAATAAATTCAAGATCTTCAGATACTTGTATTCCTCCTATATACATACCTTTTCCGCGTTTAATACGATGAATGTCATATCCAAGTCCGGATCTGATTTTTAACATTTAATTCCCTAACCTCAGTTTCATTTAAATCTAATTGATTTTTTTGCCAAAGATCATTTTTCCCGAAGTGGTCTGTAGAACAGATGTGACCTCTATTTCCTTGTTAAGGCCTATATCTGATTTTGCATCATCAACAACGATCATGGTTCCATCTTCAAGATAAGCAATTCCCTGTTTTTTCTCTTTACCGTCTTTGGAAATATGTACTTTAAGGCGTTCTCCGGGGAAAACTATAGGTTTTAAGGCAAATGCCAATTCATTAACATTCAATATTGTTACATTCTGAAGTTTTGCTATTTTACTTAAATTAATATCATTTGTTATTAATTTGAAGTTCTGATCCTTAGCAAGCAATATTAACTTCTGGTCAACTTCTTTTGCGCCTGTAACCGCTTTGTTCAGGATAGTAACTTTAAGCTGATTGTTATTCTGCATTTTTTCTATAACATCCACTCCCCTTTTTCCCCTGACCTTTTTGTTCGGATCATTTGAATCAGCAATCATTTGAAGTTCTGCCAGTACAAAGTGAGTGATAATAACCTCACCCTGGATAAAACCTGATTCAATTATCTGTATGATCCGCCCATCGATTATTGCACTTGTATCAAGCAGAAAAGAATCCGTAGATGCGCTGCTCCCTCTGAAAAATTCTTTTATACTTGAAGGTGCAAAAAGATTAGGTTTGTGAACTCCTATAAAAAACCCTGTTATGGGAAAACCTATAAGAAAAAGCAATTTGAAAAATATGTATGCTGAAAAAGATAATGTTACCAATTTGAAAACCTCAAGCATTGCCCATCCAACAAAAGCACCGCCCAGTATTCCAAGTGTTACTCCCCACAAATATTTAAATTCAGTCTTTTTTACTTTCAAAGAAACAAGAATAAGTGCAAGAGCAAAGGCTCCTCCGATGATCGCCCCCTGAAAATTATCTGTTCCTGGAAATGGAGGATATCGAAATCCGATAAATCCAAATATTGCAATAAAAATAATTTTATATATATATATTACCATTTTAATCTCCTTTATATAATTTTAATTATAACAGATTTCATTAATAAATTCCATCAACGCTTTAAATGTTAATATATAACGAAAAAACAATGCTTTTTCAACTGGAATTGCCACTATTTCATTTTATTTATAAAGTCCCCCTACCCTCCTCAACAAATGCTTTTTTTTCCTTGTAAGACTATTGATCCGGGAAACATGATATACAAAAAAAGAATAAATATATAGAAAATTATAAAGTTAAATATAAACTTTATTTTATTGTATGTTTATAGTTGACACAATAATGATAAATGTCTAAACTATATCATTCAATATAGATTTAATGTATCGGCAAATATGGATAAAAATAAAAATAGCTTAAATATGGTTGAGATAAGTTATTATGAACCTATTTATACCATCGGAATAGCTTCATCAAAATTGGGTGTATCAGTACATACACTAAGACAGTACGAGACCGAAGGCCTGATACTATCACATAAAACAGATACGGGTAGAAGAATATATTCTGAAATGGAGATTGATAAGATAAAGTGTATAAAAAGAATGATCAGGGATCAGGGATTAAACTTTGAAGGGATCAGACAACTTATGTCAATGATACCATGCTGGAAATTTAGAAAATGCTCTGTAAAGAGTAAAGAAAGCTGCGAATCATATAAAATACGAACACGTCCATGCTGGAGTAGTAGCGAAAAATGCAGTGAGCCACTCCCCGACTGCCGGGATTGTGAAGTTTACAGGACTTTTACTACCTGTGATGATGTGAAAAAATATATATTTAAATAAATTTAATTCAGAAAGGTGAAATTATGAAAAAAATATTGATACTCGGCGGCGGATCAGCCGGAACAATGATTGTGAATAAAATGGTTAAAATGATCCCTGAAGATGAAGTTTCAATTACAATAATTGACCACTCCGATATTCATTATTATCAACCTGGTTTCCTGTTTATTCCATTTGGAATTTATTCAAAGAGTATGGTTTATAAGCCAAGACGTGATTATTTTCCTAATAATGTAACTTTCATTCAATCCAGGATCGAGTTGATTGAAGTTGAAAAAAACAGAGTTATTCTCGAAAATAGACAAACAGTTAATTATGATTTCCTTGTAATTGCAACAGGCTCCAGAATTGCCCCGGAAGAGGTAGAAGGACTCACCGGCCCGGGTTGGAAAAAAAATATTTTTGATTTTTACACTCCTGAAGGAGCTGTTGACCTTGCACACTTTCTCAGATACTGGAAAGGCGGTAAAATGGTTGTAAATATTGCTGAAATGCCTATAAAATGCCCTGTTGCCCCTCTTGAATTTGTTTTCCTGGCTGACTGGTGGTTTACCGAGCAGGGAATCCGGGATAAGGTGGAAATTGAATTGGTCACACCGCTGTCCGGAGCTTTCACAAAACCGGTTGCCTCAAAATATCTTGGTGAGATAGTGGAAAGAAAAAATATAAAAATAGTTCCGGATTTTAATGTTTCAGCAGTTGATTCAGAAAAGAACATTATAAGTTCCTATGAAGGAAAAGAAGTTAATTATGATCTTCTGGTATCAATTCCAACAAACACAGGATCAAAACTGATTGAAAGGTCGGGTATAGGAGATGATCTGTCTTTTATTCCTACTGAAAAACACACATTGATATCCAAAATTAAAGATAATATCTTTGTGGCTGGTGACGCAACAGACCTGCTAAGTTCAAAAGCAGGATCAGTTGCACATTTTGAAGCCGAAATACTTATTAAGAATCTTATTAGAAGAATGGATGGGATGGAACTTTCTCCCGAGTTTGACGGACATGCAAACTGTTATATTGAATCCGGTTTCGGAAAAGGTATCCTTATTGACTTTAATTATGATACGGAACCTCTACCCGGTAAATTTCCGGTTCCGGGATTCGGCCCCTTCTCTTTACTACAGGAAACAAAAATGAATCATTGGGGGAAAATGACTTTCAGATGGGTTTACTGGAATATTCTTATGCGGGGAGGAGAACCACCGCTTGAAGCACAGATGAGCCTGAAAGGTAAATGGAAAGTATAGGTGCCTGAAATGAACGATGAGATAAAGCAATTAAATGAAAAGGTCGATTTTCTGACCGAACAGGTTCTCAGCCTGACATCGAGATTAAAATCAGTGGATGATTTTAAAGAGGATATGTCCCTTTTTGCAAAAGATGCTTTTGATGAAGTTGTGACTTTTATGAATGATGTTGACTTTCATTTCAGAAGTGAAGATTTTCTATGCCTGATAAAAAAATCGTTCAGAAATATCAGGAATTTCACGAAACTTCTTGATCAGCTTCAGAGCTTTGTAGAATTCGTTGAAGACCTGAGCCCTCTTGCAAAAGAGATATTTAATGATATAACAGATAAGATATATGAACTGGAAAAAAAAGGGACATTGGAGTCCATTAGACGGACAGTCGGAATCATTGATAATCTGAGTGAAAATTTTGAACCGGAAGATGTCACTAATTTTGGCAATGCAATGGTGATATTCCTTGGTATTGCAAAAAAACTTGCTCTTCCTGAAAATCTTGACAAGATCCAAAATATTGTAGATGATATTGATAAATATGAATATGATAACAGTAAAAAAGTATCATTATTCAAATTATTTAAAAAGATCAGGAACCAGGAGGTTCTTAAAGGGGCTGATATGGCTCTTGATTATGCAAAAATTGCTTCAAAATATTATACAAAAAATAAATAAGGAGAATTTAAATGGCAGAAAAAACTTTAGCCGGTGTAACTATTGAAATTGATGACAATGGTTATATGACAAATTTTGATCAATGGAACAAAGAAGTAGCAAATGCTTTGGCAAAAGAGAATGGAATTGAAGAACTAACTCAAAAACACTGGGATGTTATTGAATACATTCAAAAGGGTGTTAAAGATGGAGTTAATCTATCAATAAGAAGAATAGGAAAATCCGGAGTAGTAGATATTAAAACATTTTATGAACTTTTTCCTGATGGCCCGCTGAAAAAAGCAACATTGATTGCAGGAGTTCCAAAACCTTCGGGATGCGTATAGGTAAAAAAATGTCAGAAAAAATTAAAAAAGTATCAGTTATTTGTGCAAAGGGCTCCCTTGAAGATGTATATGCTGCACTTGTAATGACAAACGGTGCAAGGATGGAGGGAATTGAAGCAAATTTATTCTTTACCTTTTTTGGCCTCGATGCAATAACAAAAAAAAAGATGAACAAACTTCACACGGCAACTGTTGGAAATCCTGCTATGGCTATGCCTGGAGGATTACCATTCCCCACCCTGCTGGGATCTCTGCCCGGCGTTGAAGCAGGTGTTTCTGCAATGATGAGAAAGGAGATGGATAAACTTGATATTCCCCCCGTTGAAGAATTTCTGGATATGATACATGCAGCGGGAGGTAAAATTTATGGATGTAAACTTGCAGTAGATATGTTTAAACTCAAAGAAGAAGATATGTATGATGATATTGAAGGCGTTATCACCATAGGAGAGTTTTATGAAAAAGCTGCAGGCGGACAGATAATTTTTACTTAGATAAAAAAAAATTAAGGGCCGGGTTTACAACCGGCCCTGATATTTCCCATTTATACTTCAACCAACTTTCTTAGGGCCTACTACTTTTGCAATAAGGATACTTAAGAGATATAAAAGTATCATAGGTACTGCAAACATCGATTGTGTCACAATATCAGGAGTGGGAGTTATTATTGCAGCTATAATAAATATTCCCACTATTGCATACTTGAAATATTTTATCAGTAATTGAGATGTTACGATCCCCATTTTGGCCAGTAAGAAAGATAATACCGGTAGTTCAAATATAACTGCTATTCCAATTAGAACCCTAAATGCAAGGGAAAAATACTCTTTAATAGTTATTATTGCGTTAAAATCGGCTCCGATCTTAAGAAAAAATTTGCATGCCCATGGAAAAACGAAATAGTATCCGAAAGCCCCGCCAAGTGTGAAAAAAAAAGTAGTAAAAAAAACGAAGGGAAAAACCATCCCTTTCTCTTTTTTGTAAAGTCCAGGAGATATAAATGCCCACAATTGATAAAAAATAAACGGTGTTGCAATAAAAAATCCTGAAATAAAAGCAAGCTTAATATACATCATAAATGGTTCTGTAAGTGATGTGAATGCCAGTTTCTCACCTTCAGGCAGGAATCTCAGAACGGGAATTGATATCCAGTGATAGATCTTATCTACAAAGCTCCATGAAACTAAAAAAAAAATCAGTATATAAAGGAAAGAGAATAGAATCCTTTTTCTAAGTTCCCCAAGGTGTTCAAAAAAATTCATATCATTTTGTTTCTTTTTCATCAATTATCTCCGTTATATCTTCTGCTTCACCTTTCATGTCCTTTAAATTGTCAAGTTCTTCAGTAACATCGAATTTTCTAAATTCAGATTTGATAGAATCCTTTATATCATCTTTAAGGTTTGTAACTTCATTTATATCACTTTTTATGTTCTCAAGATCCTCTTTTATATCTGCTTTGTCTATCTCTTCCTCGATCGTAGATTTTGCTTCATTGATTGTCTTTTTGAACTCTCTTACTGTTTTCCCCATTAATTTTGCAATTTCAGGTAATTTTTTCGGTCCGAACAGGAGCATGACCACAAGCATTATCATTATAATTTCGGGAAATCCTAAAGATCCAAACATTAGTCACCTTTTATAGATTTTTCTTCTGATAAAGCTAAAATAAGTGCTTTATAGGTCAATATTTTAGCACAATTATTTTTTCAAATCAAAAATAATCAGGGTGAAAGAACAGGTATCAGATCTCGATACTAATGTTAAGCCTTATACTCCTCGGGATCTGCAGTTCCATTGAATACCGCTCACCACCCGAAAATACATACTCTGATATTTCACTTCCAAAATCAAGAATATTAAATATGGATAAACTAAGCATGGAATTCTTATTAAATAATTTAAATCTGTAGTTTAGTTTTAAATTGACATCAGAAACATAGTCCTCTCTGGGGCCACCTTTGACACCTCTTTCATCTTCAGCCTGAATGGTCTTGTATTGAAATATCCATGAATCATCACTTCTTTGTACTGCATCAATGAAAGCAAAAGGATTACCATCCCTGTATTTGAGACTGACTCCAAGGAACAATTTTCCGGAAAGGTGGTAACCGAAATATAATTTTGAAACAAATCCCCTGTCTCCGTCAACCCTTCCGTAACCGTTGACATAAATATTATTGTTTGCCATTGATTCATCAATAATACCAATATCGTTCGAATTCGGGCCGTTTCCGAACGCAGTGTACCCCATCCCCATATGAGCCATAAATGAAAATGAGAAGAACCACCTCTCTTTGATCCTTCCTGTAAAATTAAGTAATAGTTCTGCGTAAAACGGGTCTTGATCAAAATAGTAATTGGAAAGATAATAATCATTCTGAGGCCATTGTGCCATTCCTGAAAGGTTTAATGAATTTGAGGATTTGATCCAGAAGCTATCTTTCATGATCTTATATAATCCCTTTAAATTAAAAGTAAAATTTTTCGATATTTTTGTTGAGTATAGTAACAACAGCCTCTTTCTGATTGGAGTTTTTAAATCACTTAAATTTAAAGAATGATATTTTCCCCCTGTATGGCCGATCAGGTAATTTTCTTCACCGGCCTGATAAATATTGTCATTATTTATGTCATCCCAACGATATATGGATGCAGATGGTTTAGATGTTTCAAGGAAATCGTTCAATGTTTCATTATAGATGCCGGGCTTTATACCAAAAGAGAATAGAAATCCGGATCTTCTTTTCCTGTGAGAAACTCCAAGGTCAAAACCGGGTTTGAAGGAACTGAGGTTATTATCTTTATTTTCGAATTTTAGTGAATTATAATTAAAGAACAGTTTTCCGTGCAACAATGTCCCTTTTCCAAGCCTCAGAGAGGATCTCAGGCCTGTGGTAAAGCTTAAATTGGTATTGGAATACTTAGAGCCATCTTGCCATAATAAAACCTGATACGGAGCTCCCATAGCAAATATAGTATTGAAATCATGGATATTTTCATCTCCTGAGATCTCTGCCAACCTCCCTTCGGTATAAAATGTTGTTTTAAATCCATTTTTATCTATCAACTTTGTTTTTAAATCTACATTGAGAATATTGGCATTCATATCTCCTGTTATATTCTCCGGAAAAAAATCACCACCATCATTGTCAAATAACTCTTTGGAAAAATTCATACTATGTGGTTCTGAGTGGTTATTCTCATGTATAAATGAAAGTTTAAATTCACTTTCATTTAATTTTATTTTAAAGCCTGCAAAAAATGAATTCCTGTTCAGATAAGATGTTCCTTCCGGTAACCTTCCAAGTTCAGCAAAAAGATTATCTCTTTCAGAAGAATTAAATGCACCGGTAAATTCATAAAAACCATTCTTCATATATTTTTTATACCTTGAACTTACGGATATAATATGACTATTTTCCGAAAATGTTGTATTAAAAGAATTAAAATCATTGAACTCTCTTTTTAGATAAAGATGATTAAAAGAAAATGTAAAAATGCCTTTATTAAAGGACCTGTTGTACATATAATCTATAAAATAGTTATTTTTTATTTTGCGCCTGGTATCATAAAGCATTTCATCCCTTAAAGAAGCGTGCTCCGGTTGTACCATAATGGGCCCCAGGAAACTATAGGAACCAAGATCACCATAAACTGAAGAAAGAAATATTCTGGAAAAATTTGAGCCATGATCCTTTGAACTCAATTCAAGTCCATATAGGTTATGTGAAGGTGATTCTCCTCTCATGTTAAAGGATGAATATGTTGAAAAAGGAAAAATAATGGCAGTATTTCCCGGATCCAGCGCTGAATTTGTCCTGAAACCGTTATAGAACCAGTTGAAATCTTTAAATGAATCTCCTTCAAAATATACCCTGGGATTATCAAAATATGAGAAACCGTTATTTTCCTCTATAAGAAGTGTTGCACCTGCGGCATAGTTTTCCAGATAAAAACCGGTAAAAAAACCTCCCGGAAGGTTCTCCATTAAAAAGTTGTCAAAAACAAAAATATTATTAATAAAATCTTCCTGATCTTTTTTAACAGCTGAAAGGTTAACGAATAAAATTAAAATTATACTCAGTATAATAGATTTTTTTTTCATAATTCCTCTAATTAAAGTTTAAAGCCTATGTTAACACCATATTTATCACCGGAAATATAAGGCGATAAAAGGAATTTTCCTGACCTTTTTCTGTAAACAAACTTTCCGATTGCAAAACCAAGCACAGCTCCGAAAAAAACATCTGAAAGCCAGTGTTTATCTTCTGTGATCCTTGAAATTCCTGCAAGGGTAGCCAATGAGTAACTTAGAAACGGTACAATAAAATTCTTATTATACTGGTGGGCAATTACAGTTGCAGTTGCCCATGCAGTGATCGTATGGCCCGATGGAAATGCATCATAGAACATATCTGCCGAATTCTTATATCTTTTGAAAAATCCCGAAGGTCCGGCCCATTTATCAACTCCATTCTCTGCTTCAGGCCTCTGCCTTCCCGCTAAATGTTTCCCCAATTGTACTACTATTCCTGAATGTATAAGGCTCATAAGTAATAATTTTGCAGTATCCTTTGATTTTTCATCTTTGAAAATCGCTCCTGTAAGGAAAAACAAGCCGGTGATTCCCAGATTTACATTTCCGTCTCCCAGTAAAGTTAATGTCGGGCTGAGATCACTTACCCATTCATTTTTATTCTGGTAGGCTTTAAACCTGTCATAAATGGATTCATCATTTGCTATCATGTAACCGGTTATCCCTAATATTCCTATCGTGTACAGCCAGTCAGTGGCACTGAACCTGAATGGAGATGTCCATATTAAACCTTCATCTTTAAAGAGTGATCTAAAGAATTTATCATCTTTTATCTTGTATTCCTGAGAATGATCACTATCATTGTCTGTTTCAGAAAAAATACACATCCCCGAAAAAAGTGTGATAATTAATATATATGTAAGTATTTTTTTCAATTTCATCGGATATAATATTATATTAACCCGAACAGGTCAAATTTATCTCAGGTAGAACGCTCTTTCCTTTATACTGACATTACCGGCTCTGTCCTCAACATATATTTTCAAAATATTTTTTCCTTTTCTGATCAGCTTTTTTATATTCTCTATTTTAAGCAGGTTCCAGTCCGGATCATATTCATGTTCAGGATATTTTCCGTTAAGGATGGCCTTTATGGTATCATCATTAACCCCTTTTCCCTTATCCCTGATCTTTACATTAATCCTTGAAATAAAGTTAATACTCTTACTTGCTTTCATAAAAATTATTTCAGGAGGGAAAATATCCCTCATAAGGGAAAATATTCCTGATGAGATCAATCTGGTACGAAAAATATTTTCAGTTCTATTATAAGTTGTATATTTATAGTACCATTTTTTACTTTTCAGAGAATATTTAAAGATCCCAACCTGATCCGGGTTTGGCAGTTTTTTTTTGAATTTATAATAGACAGTATCAAGAAAAGGGAATGAGTACGGATATAATTTTACCTGTTGAGATTCAGAAGGGTAATCTGATTCATAGTTTGTTATATCAAGAGAAAGTACTTTATCCTCTTTTACTGAATTTGATGCAAAATATGCGTTGAACTCATCATATTGTGATTTATTTGTAATTCCGTTCTTTAAATATACAAGGAACAGCTTTTTCTGTACATAAGCAACTACTTTACCATTATTAATTATAGAAAAATTAAGCATTGTTACATTATTATTGTTCATTGGTTTAAAACTGAAAGTAATATTTTCTTTATCACTACCGGGATAAACCTTTTTTCTCTCCTTTCCCTGTACAACTTCAAGAATGATATTATTTGAAGTTATATTTTTATCATCTATTTTAACTATCACCTTATCTCTGTTTATATATCTGGAAAATTTTATATCTGAAGTTCTTCCAAGTTTATTATTATCAAAGGAAAATTTTTTTCTATTTAAAATAATGTTCTTTCTTTTAAATAGAAATTCGTAGAATATGATCTTTTTATTCACACCCCTCAATAAAAGAATTTTTTTTTCCAGAAGAGTTTTTATCTCCGGATTCCCGGTAAAAATAAGTTTTTGTTCTTTATCATAAAGATTAATTATAATATTATCAGATCCTGAAGGTTTAAATTTTTCAAGTTTTACCCTGAGAATATTTTCTGAAATTTCCGGTTTACTTATAGTTATGTCAGGAGAATTATATTTATAAATATTGAATACTGCAGTAGAAGTATTTCCGAAATTATCGGAAGCAGCCAATTTTACTTTATTATTACCTTCATGAAGATTTTCATATAACAATTTTGTATTAAATTTTTTCTTTTCCAGATCATATCCCTTCTGAGAAAAAATATTAAAAAAATATGAACTTGCAGAAGAATAGAACATATCATAGACAAAACCAAGCTGATTGTTTTCATTGTAGGAAAATTTTTCAAATATGAGTCTGAAAACATTTTTTTCATTTAAAAAAAGTTCTATTTTATGTGGTGATACCGTTTTCCCGGTATCTGCTATATCAGATGTATTAAGTACCATTTCAAATTCACCTGAAACTAAAACAGGATCTTCCAGATAAAAAGAATTGTTAGATCTTTTGAACTTGAAATAACTTTTCCCTATTTTACCATTAACTGATGTTTCACCTATACTTCTTAAGAAAATACCTTTCATGACGGGAAAATTTGTATCTCTGGCTATAAATCTTATTAATTTAAATGGATTCAAGGCATAACCATCTTTATCACGTACTTCAAAGTGAAGATGAGGGAATCCGGATCCTGTCTCTCCGGAATATCCTATGATTTCACCACGATTTACTTTGACCGGTGATGAAAAAAAATAATTACCGATATATTTTTTCCGTTTTTTTCTCTGAATATTTGTCAATACATTTTCAATCTTTTTAGTAAATCTATTCAGGTGAAAATATATTGAAGTATTTCCATTTGAATGCTTTATATAAATTCCTTTCCCACTTCCCCTCTTTACATATCTTAATTTTGTAATAAATCCGGAATGGACAGCATAAACCGGATAGCCGGTTTTTTGAAAGGTTCTCAGATCAATACCTCCATGAAAGTGGTTCCCCCGAAATTCCTGAAATGATGAACTGTAGCCGTTATTTATGCTCAGTGGCCATCTGTATTTTTCATTCTCACCAGAGAGAAGTATTGCAGACAGAATTAAAAAAACTATTTTAAGAATGTTTCTTTCCATTATGTAATTTCTTAAAAAGTAAGATCGCCCTGCCTGATTGTGTTCATCATTATACAATTAATGGTACTGAACCTGACTTTTTTGTTTTTTAAAAATCCAATTATCTCTTCACTTTCTGCACCCGGCTGATACCAGAATTTTTTTAATCCCCTATTTATCAGTTTTTTTGTTATGTCCAACCCTGCCTGTGCAGGAACTACAAAAACAAAAAGATCAACGTCATCATGAAGTTCTTCAATGGAACTAAATACCTTAATTCCTTCAATCTCTTTACTGGCAGGGTTAACAGGATAAACAGTGTAACCTTTGTTTATAAGGTCTCTTAATATTTTATAACCATACTTCTCTTTTCTGGAGGAAGCACCAATAAGTGCTATGGTTTTTATGATTTTTTCCATAATTAATCTTAACAAAATTAACAATTATGTCAATTAAAAGCTTTCACCCTCCGGGCACCCTGCAGCCATCAGCAATCAGATGTAAGTAAAAACACAGGTTTAATAAGTTAGTAGTATATTGACTTTGGTTTGTATATACGTTAGATTGATATTAATTATAGTAATGAAAAAAAAAATTATAATATATCTCTTCCTTATAATGACATTGAGTGTGTTCATTTACCTGATCTATTCGGGAATTGATCTTAAATCTCAAAAAATTATCAGATCGGATATTGATCTGAAACAATTAAAAATTGACTGGAAAGTATTTTCCCGTGGAAAAGAAGGTAAATTAGTTTATGCTGTGCCTCCGGAAATGTATATTCTTTATCTGAACAAAGGGAAAATAAAAAAAATAAATGGTGTAATAACTGAAGGCGGAAAAGGGAGATTTAACAGAGGTAAAACACCTCGTCCTTTCTGGTCCTCCAACGGTGAATTTTTCACATACAGATATAAAGGTTCTGTCTATATCTGTAATGAATCCGGAAAAAAAAGGGAATTAAAGAATAAAAACATGGATACTTCCAAAGAGACAAGGTGGAGTCCAATCCTGATTTATAAGAAAAACTGGATATTCGGCCCTTCTAAATCCGGAAGTGGAATAATTGTTAATATTAACAATCCTGCAGAATATATGGAAATATTTAAACACAGGGTTATTGATAAACATTGCGAGCTCAATTCCACAGGCAGATATATTGTGTATGACAATGGGAAAAATATTATGCTTGCAGACCTTACTAAGGGTGATAAAGGTATTAAGATCTCATGGGGCCAGAGTTGCAGGCCCTGTGCATCACCTTCTTATTATGTTGCCTGGCTTCCCGCACCACACACAAAATATTTTTTTCACAGAACTTCAGATGGCAAAAAAATGAAAACTTTTAATGCACCTGAAGGTGAAGAGATCTACAGGTTGAACTGGTCAAATGAAGAAAATTTTGCTGTACATATGTTTGGAAGCAGGGGAAATACAAAAATAACGGTTAGAAAGATAGATTCAGGGGAAAGCCTTGCTGTTGGTTATGGATGGGACCCCGATCTCTGGATCAGTGAATAATAAGCCGATTTACTAATAATAGTACCATATACTCCTGTATTCATCTATATCCTCCCCTATCTCTTCAAGTCTCCTGAGATAGTTTTTTATAGAGGTATCTACATAAATATAGGAATCAACATTCCTGATATTTTTTTCCCACGGGTGGAAGGCATAAACCCTTCTTCCATCAGGTAATATGGATATAAGAGCATGATCCTGTCCTGCCCTTAAATGGTTTTTACCTAAAAAAGGTACATTAAATACGGGTTCATCCGACCTGTAAATTCCCGGGAGAAGCCTTGCTTCCTCTTTCCTCTCCTGAAGGATACGTGCAACGGGTACTGAATAATCAGACATTTCAGATTTACCTTTCATATTAAATGTATAGTATGGATCTATCCCTATCATTTTCAGAGCTATCCTTAAAGCAACGCTCTCAAACCTTCTGCTGTTTGAGAAGGTAAATACCTGCTGATTATAAAAATTTATACCGACTTTTCTTAATTTATTTACAGCTTCAACAGTTTCACGGCTGATTTCGTATGAATCCTGAAAGTGAGTTACAAAATAGATTATCCTTTTTCCGGGTTCATTATATTTGGATAATATATCGACAAGGCCGTCATCTATCCTCTGAGGTGCTGTTACAGGAATCCTTGATGCTATTCTTATACTTTTCAGGTGTTCTATCTTTGAAAGTTCTGCAAGAAGATCATCAAGGACCTTATTGTTCATTGTAAGTGGATCTCCGCCTGTCACAAGCAGGTCCATTATCTGTTTATGTTTTTTGATCCATTTTACAGCTTTATCCAGGTCTCTCTCAGATATTTTAGCAGTAGATATGAATGGAGATGTTATTTCCCAGTTCCGCTGGCAATAGACACATATCTGAGGGCACGTATCATATGGCTTTAATATTGCCACTTTTATATATCTTCTGGTTATATGTTCAATTGGAGATGTATCATTTTCCCTCATGAAATCAAATGTTATGGATTTATCATATTTATGTGATATCATGCTCCGGATATAATTTTCGGGCGGGAAAACCTGTCTCCTTAAAGGAAGATCTGATGAACTTTCATCCTTATCCATAAGGCTGAGATAATGCGGGGTAACCCCGAAAGGAATTTTATTCTCAATTGCCTGGGCAATAGATTTTTCCTGGTGTTCAGAAATGTTTATTATCTTTTTTAATTTTGCCAATCCCTCTTTATTCCTGATAACATTTCTATAGTGCCATTTATAATCTTTCCAGTCTTCCTCTGTTGCATTAAAAACTTTAAGTATAGTTTTTTTATTTTCTTCTCTTCTATCAATAATTTCCTGCTGAAGTGTATTCGGATATTTAGCTAAAACATCATCAACCTCTTCGCCAAAATTATCTAGAAAATCCGACCTTCTTTTTGCTGCTTCTCTGCCTTTATATCTACTGAAATCCGGGCTTACAATACTTTCAAGAATATGGGAAGGATAAACTTTTGTGTGTCCTTTTAATGCCCTGAAAAGATGTTCGAACTCTTCAATAAAATCATCTTCAACATCACTATCCCCTTTCCTGGAAGCTTCCCATAGATACTTCAAAGATGATGTTCCTGAAATTCTCTCATATTTTTTTGAAAACAGGTTCTTCATTACTACCAATGAATTTTTAAATAAAATGAATTGTGAATTTGACATATCAAAAAAATCATTTCTGAACTCCATTTCAGTAGCATTCAGATAGTTCATTGCTTTTTGCCTTGCTGATTCTATTGATTTACACTCTCTTAACATTTGAAATATGTCAGGAGCATTATGCCAACATTTTTTCCATCTTTTTGTAGTTTTATCTTCTCTGTCTTTTATCATGATTTCCTTAATTAAATTTTTATTTTTAGAATATACCAAAACTAAAATATCTTACTATTATGATATAACATCTCGAATTAAATATCAAATTTCAGAGCCGGCAGCTAACAGGAAATCAAGCGTTAAGTAATATGTCGGTCTCTTTCTGATGGATAAGGCTTAAGATCGGGTCTAAAACAGAAAGTTTAACAAAATAAGCAAAGATAAATGCAATAATGAAAACCAGGGATTTTATCCGGAAACTCATTCCCATAGTGAAAAAGAAAGAAATAATAACAAATGGAGCTGACAATATGACATAAAGGAGATGTCCTGTAATAAATAATTTGATTGAAATTAGATTAATCTTATTTAACAGACCTCTTTGAGAAGGGAAACTATCATATTTATATACCGTAAGTGTTGTTAATGAAACTATTGTATTCAAAAATAAAAAGATCATACCTGAATTCCTTAATTTTGATCTTACATCACCTTTTATTTGTTTCATATCTTTAGCAGAAGGCAGTTCGGTATGTTTATTATTTTTTTCCTTAATAAATTTTAAATATTTAAAATTCTGTTCGAACTGAAATTTAAAAAAAAACTTTCTTCTTACATACCAGTTAGCGATAAGTAAAAATATTAAACCGGAAAAAAAAATTAAATCTACTCTGGTTGATCTAAGGGTTAAAAAAAACAAAAGAATTATGATAGAAAGAAAAAAAGAAATATATATAAAATTTATAAAAATATAAATGATAAAACCCCTTATATTGTTCCCGGTAAATATCAGAACATTTCTTAAATTTTCCATATTATCTTAGTTTTATACTTATCAGGCTTATCAATGTAAAAATGGCAGAAAGTATCCAGAATCTGACAACGATCTTTGATTCTGCGATCCCGAGGAACTGAAAGGTATGATGTATGGGTGCCCTGTAAAATATTCTCCTTTTTAAAAGTTTTATACCTATAAAATCCTGAATAAAGACAGTTAGAAATTCTATTACAAAAATTCCTCCTGCAATTAAAAAGAGGATCTCCTTCTTTAAAAGCACAGAACTTGTAGCAATAATACCTCCTAAAAAAAGTGATCCTGTATCTCCCATAAATATCTGTGCCGGAAATGTGTTAAACCATAAAAAAGCAGCTAAAGCTCCAATTAATGCAGACAGGATCACAACAAGTTCACCTGAATCTTTTATATACGGGAACCAGAAATAAGCTGCTGCTTTAGAGTTACCTATAATATAAGCAAAAGCTGCATAAACCGTTGCAAGAAAAACTACAGGAACAGTAGCAAGGCCGTCAAGCCCGTCTGCAAAATTAATTGAATTTGAGATCCCAATCACTACAAGAATTATAAAAATGTAATAAAAAAATGACAGGTCTATCACCGGGTTTTTAATAAAAGGGATAAAGAGTTTTGTTACTAATTCCTGAGGGAATGGAGTAGAGTCCGGAGAAAGTACAAGAAGTCCCAGTATAAGTCCAAAAAGGGCCTGAAAAAAAAGTTTGACCCCCCTGCTTATTCCTTCATCCGATGATCCCCTGACACTCTTAAGATAATCATCTACAAATCCGAGAGCTGTAAACCAGAATGCTGCAAAGAGAATTACTGTCACAAAGAAATTATCAAGTTTTCCCCAGAGAAGTACTGATACAAGGAATGACAAAAAAATTATCAAACCTCCCATTGTTGGTGTACCGGATTTATTTTTTGAAGAAATGTCTCCATAATCACGTGCTTTATCTCTAAAATTTAATTGATATATAATATTAATAAGTTTTTTGCCGAAAATGATCCCTATCAGAAATGAGCTCAGGATTGCCATTAGTGCACGAAAAGAGATATAGGTTACCAAATTTTCCAGTGATACAACAGATAAAACCTTAGTCATCCAGAATATCATTGCTTTTCTATCTCCTTATAAATTTTTTTTACTATTGCTTTGATCTTGAACTCAGGTTCCATATTATTTGATGTTAATAAGATCTGACTAATATATTCTTTAATATCTGTTCCATTAAGTATTTTTCTTTTATGGAACATTCCTAAAAGGTTTAAAAGTTCTTCGCGCAAAAGAGAATTCGAATTAAGAAAAAATGTTTTGAGAAGTTCCATATCTTTTTTATTTCCGATCCGGGATATCAAACGTATATATGACAGTTTTTCTTCAATTGTAGAATTCTTTAATTCCTTTCTTATCACTTTTTTCAAAGAATCGTAATCATATTCAGTCGCATGTTCCATAAGGAAATCTATCGCAGAAACCCTTACTTCATAATATGGATCATCCAGCTTTGAAATGATCAGTTCTTTTATTTCAGTATTCCAGGAACAGATCTCTTTTAGGGAATTTATCGAATTTCTTCTGATAAAACCATTGGATTTTTTTGAATTTATATTACTTTTTAAGATAACTGACTTGCTTTTATCTTTAAACAAACCGACAAGTTTAATTCCAATATTCCTTACTTCCCAATTTTGACTTGTAAGATATAAATTTACCTTATAAAGATAGTCATCTCTGTACTTTAAAGGTTCTTTTGAAACTTTCTGCAGAAATCTGAATGGAGATAACATTGCAACAGGAAATTCATGTTCTTTTTTGAAAACTTTTTTTTTGAAAACCAGAATCTCTGTATTTTTCATCAGAAGCGATGTTATAAGGTAAACAGAAAAACCTATAAAAGATAATGACAGGATCATTATAATGTTTTTAAAGAATAAAGATCCCGGATTGATAAATTTAAAAATAAACTTTGTCTGAAGCATAACAATTACCATAAAAAAAGATGCAACAATGGCCTTTAAAAATGGATAATATATTTCACTGTATTTAATTTTAATACCTTCTCCTGAAAGTTTTATCTTCAAAACAATAATTCTTATAATTGAAAATAGTACAAAGGATATGGTTGTAGCAAGTGCCAATCCGGCATACTTTAACCCGGTTTCAACAAGATAAAAACTAAGAGAAATATTTGTCATAAGCATGGCAAAATTAATATACATGGATGTTTTTATGTCAATTCTTGCCGCAAAAATTCTTGATGTTAAAGAATGGAGGCCCCACCCTATTAATCCTGCGGAATAGAACTTTAGAACAAATGAAGCATTTTTTACATCTTCATGGCCGAATTTTCCTCTTTCAAAAAGGAGAGAAACAATTGGTTCGGAAAGTAAGAACATTATAATCGACATGGGCGCTAAAAGGAAAATGTTTATCTTGATCCCATCCAGAAATAATCTTTTTGCCTTATCCTTTGAAAAAACGGTTAGCTTATCTGCAAAATCTCTTAGAATAACACTATTTATTGCCTGGGAAATTATTGCAAACGGAAGCCTGAAAATTGTTTTTGCAAAATAGAGGTAGGAAATGGAGCCTTCCCTGAGGCCGGATGCAAGGAACTGGTCAATGATCTCTGCAGTTTTAGACAAAAAAACATCAGTTGAAATAGGAAAAAGCTGGGAATAATATTTTTTATTTACCGGACTGTTAAAATTTATTACCGGAGAATATTTAAATTCAAGGGATCTGTTCTTAAGAACATTTTTCACAAAAGGGATGAGAAATAGAATCTGAAGCACACCTCCAAGCAATACACCTATCCCCAGTGCATAAAGATTGGAAATAGAATAGAAAATCAATATTCCGGTAATTGATCCTACTGAAAAGAACAATGAAGAAAATTCAGCGACCCCGAACCTGTTAAAAGCTTTCAGAAGCGTTGCCAATATTGCTGAGAATGTTACCAGCATAAGATATGGGAACATTAACCTTGTAATGTTTATAGTTTCAACCAGAATTCCCTTGGCTTGAAACCCGGGATAGATAAATTTTATGATCTGAGGAGCAAATAAAATTCCCGTAACAGTAAAAATCAAAGATAATAAGATAGTGAAATTTATTATAGACGAAGATGCTTCCCACATCTGCTTTCTTTTTGTCCTGTGGAATATTCTCATATAAATTGGCAAAAATGCATTTTCAAGTGCATTTTCAGCAACAACTCTTCTCATAAAATTTGAAATTGTTAGCCCTGCAACATAAATATCTGTAATATTTCGGGCGCCAAAAAGAGCAAGTATTACAACCTCCCGGAAGAAACCACCTATTCTTGAAGCCATAATTCCGAATGAAGAATTTATGATCTTGGATCTGGTTGTTTTATTATCTTCAATAATATCTATTTTCTCTTCATATCTGTGGATTAATATTTCTTCACCTTCCACATCAAGTTTATCTTTTACTTTAAGCCAGGTGTTTTTTTTTATGGTTTTGCCATTAACTTCTATATTTCCCTTTACTCTTTTTAAAAATATCTTCTCCTCATCGGGAAAATTGATAAGTTCAAAAAATATATCATTTTTTTTCCCATCTATATAAATGTCACTTAGAATAGAATTTCCGACATTTGTATTATCAAAAATAAGTTCAAAGTTTTTTTCGGTTCTGGGAAAGTGCAAATAATAAACTTTAATATCTTTTTTATTTTCAGGGATTTTTTTTTCAGTTAAATTTTTTATCTCATCAATGATCTTTTCTGCACTGTTTATCCTCTCAATTTTTTCAAGTGCATTTTTCATTTGCATTAATCTGCTTTCTGAATTTATCAACAAATTTATTTTGTTAAACAAAACATTTTCAGGAACTATAATTTCCCTTTTGTTGTTAATAAGTTCAATTTCTTCAAAAACAACTTCAGCCCCACCTGTCTTTTCAAATTCTTTTGCATTAATTATCTGGTGATCACCGGGAAGATCTATCTTGGGAATAATTATTGATGGTAATCTTAATTGCGAGATTTCCTCAATTGTTCCTGCTCCTGCTCTTGCAATTACAAGATCTGATATCGAGTATATCTCATCAATATTATCAAAATATTCCCTAATTATAAGTTTTCCCTTGATATCCGGATCTATTTTTTTGAGTTCAATTTTTTTTATGGTATCTTCATAGGCTTTGTAATTGTGATATCCCCTGCCGGTTGAAAGTATTAAAGTCAGGTTTTCCTGTTTTATTAATTCAGGAATAATTTCAGAAATTACATTATTTATGGTTCTGGCGCCTTTGCTCCCCCCGAATGCAAAAATAACCTTGTTATTTTCCGGGATTTTTAATTTTTCTTTTATATTGTTACTCTCTTTTTTTAAAATAAGATTTCTCAAAGGATAACCGGTATATACACCCTTTCCCGGAGGAAAAAATTTTAATGTTGATTTAAATGAAACTCCGATTTTCATGGCAAATCTTGCAATAAATCTGTTAAGTCTTCCCGGAATTGCATTTTGCTCATGAACAAATATTTTTAATTTAAGGAGTGAAGCTGCAATAAGAACAGGTGCAGCCACATATCCGCCACTGCCTATTACAATGTCAGGTTTAAATTTTTTTAGTATAAAAAAACTTTTAACTGTGCCAATTGTAATTTTAAAAAGGGAAACAAAAGTGGAAAAACTCTTTATTTTATTTGGAATACCTTTTGAACTGACAGACCTGAACTCAACAGGTTTACTTATACTTTTAAGTATCTTTCTTTCTACTCCCCCGTGTGAACCAATATAAAGAAACTTTGAGTCTGGAAATTCTTTGTTTAAGGCCTCATAAATTGCAATATTAGGATAAACATGGCCTCCGGTACCACCACCTGTTAATACAACTTTAATACTATTCATAAGAAAATATTATAACAAAAAATACCTTTTAAGGATATTTGTAAATCTGTGTTAATTGAAATAATATCAAACATTAAAAGAGTAATCTTTAGTTTCAGGAAGATCTCCATATAATAAAACCGACACATTATTAAGGTCCATGAACTTATTTGCTGTCTCTTTTATATCATTTATAGTGACCCTGTTTACTTCATCAATTATCTCATTGATCTTTTTCTGCTTTTTAAAATATAGTTCCTGATTTACATTTAATCTCATCTTTGAAATATTGTTTTCAAGGCTTAATATTAATGATGATTTAATATGATCTTTGGATTTATCAAGTTCTTCACTGGTAACTCCTTCAGTTTTGAGTACCTCTATCTCGTTTTTTACTGTTTTCAAATATTCATCAATTTTTCCGGGTTCGAGAATAGAATAAATTATATGTAAGCCGAAATCCTGAAATGAATCTACAAAAGAACTTATTGTATAGGCAAGCCCTCTCTGTTCCCTGATATTTTGAAAAAGCCTTGAGCTCATACCCGCTCCGAGAATATCATTCATTATCATAAATTTATATCTGTCCGGATTTACAACAGATATTCCCGGTAATCCAATTATTGAATATATTTGTTTCAGATTTTTGTTCCTTTGAACAAAAATATTCTTATTAAAAGAAGGTTTTACAACATCATGTATACTATTTTTATTAAAATTGATATTTGATAAATGTTTTTCCGTAAATTCTACAATTCTGGAATGCTCAACATTTCCAACATAGCTTAAAATAAGATTTTCAGGGCTATATAATTTAGTATATGTATCATGAACCAGATCTCTTGATAGAGCAGAAACACTTTGTATTGTACCCGCAATGGGAAGACCTACTCCGTTTTCAGGGAATAATTTTTCATAAAACAGTTCAAATGCTTTTGAATCAGGATTATCATCTCCTTCCCTGATCTCCTGGAGAATAACTTCAACCTCTTTTTTAAACTCACTTTTTTCAAAATTTGAACTAAAAATAATATTTGTTAAAAGATCAAATGCCTGGTCAAGCTTTTCATCAATAGCTTTTATATAGAATTGGGTTATCTCTTTACTTGTAAAGGCATTCAACCTTCCGCCCAGCCTGTCTGAAATATAGGCTATATCTTTAACACTATATTTTTTTGTACCTTTAAACAACATATGTTCCATCAGATGATGAATTCCACTGGTATTGATAATTTCATTCCTTGATCCGCTTTTTAATGTGTAACTAAGAGCAAATGAGGGGATCTGTGTAAACTTTTCAGTTAAAACCGTTATTCCTGATTTTAGTATTGTCTTTTTTATCTTCATTTCAATCTAATTATTTAAAAAAAGTGAAGCTTTCTAATCTACCTTATTGGGCAATTGCAGGCCATATCCTTTTTTCTTATCTTCCGCTTTTAAAAGGAAAGAGAATACAAGAGCCAGCAAAGTTAATCCTATAAAGATAAGCCATGTTTTTGAATAATCATAATTAACCGATTCACCTGCAGCTTTAGCTGCTGCAACTCCAGGATTAAGCTTGTCAAGGACAACACCTACAGCAAAAGGAATTCCCATTAATCCCCAGTTTTGAACCCAGAAAATAGTGGCAAAAGCTGATCCTAACTGTTTTTCCGGAATTATTTTTGGAACTGAAGGCCACATTGCGGAAGGGACAAGTGAAAATCCTATTCCAAGAAGAATAGCATTGAAAACAGCTATCCATATACTTGTAATAAAAGGGAGATAATAGATCACATGAACAATAACAAGGATAAAGGAACCAAGGATCATTATCGAAGCACCTTTACCTTTTTTATCATAAATACTTCCGAATAACGGTGTTAAGAATATAGTCCCAAATGGTACGAGACTGGGAATCAACCCGGCCCAGTTCTCGGAAACACCAAATTTATTTACCATAAGGTCCGGGCCATATTTATAGAATGGGAAAACAGCTGAATAAAAGAGGACACATAAAATTGCAATATACCAGAATCCACGGTTATAGAATATAACTTTAAGATCACTAAACTTGAATTTGTCATCTTCATCTTCAACAGCATTTTCATTCAGTTGAGAATCAAGCTTTTTATCCATAACATTGTATGCAATGAAAGTTATAAGGCCGATAATAAGGAATAGAAAACCGAAAAGGACAGGAGTGGAAACATTCGTGAGTCCTGCCAGTTTTGCACCGAATGCGAGAGGTACAAAAGAACCTAATCTGGCAATGGCAACCTGCATCCCCATGGCAAGGGCTATCTCTTTTCCTTTGAACCATTTAACAATTGCCTTTGATGCTGTTATTCCCGCATATTCCACACCTACACCAAATAGTGCATATCCGAAAGCTGCTATCATAACCCTGGCATCAAGGCCGAATATAGTTGCATCAGGAGCAAAATTGCCCACAAATGCATAATATTTTATCCCGGCTCCAACTACCATAGTTCCTGCTGAACTGATAGCACTGAAACGTATTCCAAATTTATCAAGTAAAATTCCTACAATGATCAGCATTGCAAGAAACACATTGAACCATCCATATGCACTTACAACGATCCCATATTCAGTACTATTCCATCCCATTGAACTTTTTTCAATTATTGTCTTTAATGGTGAAATGACCTCTGTAAACAAATACCCCGTGAACATTGCAAATGAAACAAGTATCATTGCTGTCCATCTTGCTTTTACTGAATCCCTCAGGGTTTTTTTAATTTCATTTGTAGTCATGCTGTCTCCATAATAACTTTAATTTTTTAAAAATTGTAATAATATTCATTTATAAATTTTCAACTGAAAATGAAAAAATGAAAATTAATATTAGATTATATAGGAAAGAATTTAAAAAACAAGTTTTTACAGTTTTGATCATATTTAAAGTTCATGTGAAAAATTTTATCCGTTTTGCAAAAAAAATATTCCCGGATAAAATCTATTATTTTAACTTCAGGGATGTAATTGTTTCAATGTGAGCTGTCTGGGGAAACTGATCCACCATATTATGTTCTTTTATATTATAGCCGTTATTTTTAAAGTATTTCAGGTCTCTTGCCAGGGTTGATGTAGAACATGATACATAAATGATATTTTTGATTTTAAGTTTTACTATCTGATCACGGACCTTTTCAGGAAGGCCTGACCTTGGCGGGTCAATCAGAATCTGATCAACTGTGACAGGGAAATCATATTTTTCGACAGGAGACCTTTCAAACAAAACACCGGGAAATGATTTCCTTGCCAGATTTATGGATAATTTATTATTTTCCACCCCTATAACTTTCTTGGAATACTTCTGAAGTAGCGGTATAAAAAAACCGGATCCGGTATACAGGTCAAGTGAAACATCTGAATGTTCCAGCATACCTTCAACGATATCGAACATTTTTTCCCACTGGAATTTATTTACCTGAAAAAAAATACCGGGAGAGACTATGAATTTATAATTTTTTATCTTTAAAACGGATTCACTTTCTCTTTCTTTCCCTTTCCAGGTAAATACCGTATTTTTAAAACTTTTAAAAAGTTCGATATCTTTTTTTTCCGGAATTCCGGAAAGATGCGCATAGGTAGTCGAATTGTCTTTATTAAAAAATATATCCACTTGGTGAAAAAATGGAGGATCTATCAATTTGTTCCATCTTTTAATAAAAATATTTATTGGTTTATCAACAATTTTACAACTATTGATCTCCATCACATCATTGGTCCCTCTCCTGATAAATCCGATCTTTCCACTATTTTCTACCCCCTTAAGTTTGGCCCTTATCCTGTATCTTAAGGGTTTTGAAGAATAAATATTATCAATTTTAATATCCAGGCCCCCTATTCGTTTCAGATCATTTGCTAAAATTTCTTTTTTTATCCAGATCTGCTCCTCATATGGCATATGAGAAAGAATACATCCTCCGCATTCACCGTAATAGCTGCATTCAGGTGTAATCCTTTTTTCAAATGGTTCTGATATTTTAACAACATCTCCCCAGGTTACTCCCTTTGCTTTTTCCTTTATTATATATTCAACTTTTTCCCCGGGGCATACATATTTCAGAAAAACAACTCCTTCACTGCTCCGGACCAGTCCGAATCCCCCGTTAACGATTTTTTCAACTTTGCCTTCATAAATTTTTTTTTCCATTGAAAACAATTATATCAGTTTATTGAATCAAAGAAACACTTTAATTAATTTTTTCCTCTCTCCCAGTAGGATACAAGGTGAATTAGTTCCTGCGAAGAGAAGGCAGCCTGTGACTGGCTGAGTGAGGGTATAAGGCCGGAAGTTTTAATTAAGGCTGTTTTTTATAAGCCTTTCAAGCCTGTTCCTTTGTACTCTGTTCAAATTATTATAAAACTTTTCTTTGCAGGCTCGAAAAAGATCATATGCCTTTTTTTTCTCATATTTTCTCAGGTATATTATTCCCAGATTAAAATATATATCAATCAATTCCGGATTGAGTTCAAGAGCTTTCTCAAGATCTGCAACGGCAAGGTCCTGATTTTGAAGAAATATATTTGCAGTTCCCCTTCCGTTATAGGCCTCTGCAAATTCCGGATCAGCTTTAATTGCAGAATCAAAATATTTCCAGGCTTTTCTTAGTTTTGATATATCGTTATCCGACCTTGAAGAAGTCATAAATAATATTCCCATTCCATTCATTGCAGGAGCATGGTCTTTTTTTAGTTCCAGTGCTTTATTATAGTAATTGAAAGCTTTATTAATATTTTTTCCCCGAAAATACAGATCTCCAAGGGAAGTGAATATCTTAGGATCTTCTCCTGAATAATCTATTATTCCTGTAAGTAATTTTATACCTTTTTCGTAACTTCCTGCTCTCAGGAATTGTTTGGATAAATAAATAAACAGATCAATATTGTCCGGATTTTTTTTTAGTTCATCATCATCTGCAATTTTATCAAGTATTTGAATTGCTTTGATATTTTTTCTCATTTTAAGGTATAAAAAGATCATTTTCTTTTTTATCCCAATATTTTTCGGTTCTATTAAAGAAGCTTTTATGAATTTATCCAACGATCCGGAAAGATCTTTTTTATTTAAATATATCTTTCCAAGAAGAACTAAAGCCTGTGTGCTTTTTTTATTTTTTATTAATATTTCTTCACATAAATGTTTTGCTTTATCCAGCTCATAATTGTTAAAATATGAGTTCGCAAGAAGAAATTTTACATTTTCATTTGAAGGAAAATCTTTTACTGCAAACTTCTGAAAAGTTATCATTTTTTTTATATCTTTCTTTTTCCGGTAAATATCTTCAAAAAGTTTATATGTATGAATGATCTTGATCCTGTCTTTTGAGAAAAAAAGTTTTTTCAACTCCCGTTCAGCCCTGTTTACA
Source organism: Acidobacteriota bacterium (assembly GCA_039714255.1). GTDB lineage: Bacteria > Acidobacteriota > Aminicenantia > UBA2199 > UBA2199 > UBA647. Next base: position 10,625 of record JBDLJQ010000024.1, on the reverse strand, counting down.
TTGCCGCTATCTAAAATAGATTTGATATTCCTCAGTTTATCCATATATTTAAAACCTGTTTTCGGGTCAATATTTTTTGTTCCGGATTTTTGAAATGAAGATATATATCCCAACGATGTAAGATGTTCAATATCTTTTTTGCTCAGTTTTCTTTTTCCGGATGATGCAGGGCCTATATTTTTCTTATAAAACAATGCCAGTTTTTCATCCATTTTTCCGGAAAGTTCTTTGTTTTCAGAAAAAATATTATTCTCTTCAAAGGGATCTTTTTTAAGATCATATAGTTCAGGAATGGGAAGTGAAATATATTTGAATCCGTTATCAATAAGCCCGGTCAGAGGTGCCCAACCCATCTCTTCTTTACCAACCATACTTTCGAAGAATAAAGTTCTCTGAACAATGTTTCCTTTTTTAAGCAAAACAGGCAGAAGACTTTTTCCCTGAATATTTTTGTTTATCTTTATATTAAAAAGGCCGGCAATTGTTGGGAAAATATCTATAAGGAAAACATTTTCCATAATACGCTTCCCTTCCGGAATAAGTTTTGAATTAACTACAATAAATGGAACCTTCAGTACATTATTGTAACAGAACATCCCGTGTCCGTATTCATTGTGTTCTCCCTTATCTTCGCCATGATCACCAACAATAAAAATTATAGTATTTTCATAAAGGCCTCTGATCTTTAATTCATCAATGACCTTTCCTACATATTTATCCATATATGCAATTTCACCAAGATAAAGATCTTTTTTAAATTTTTTTGAATAATCACCCGGAGGGGCATAAGGTGTATGAGGATCATAAAAGTGTACCCAGCCGAAAAAATTCTCTCTACCGGATTTACTTAACAATAATTTGAATTTATTAAAAACCTTATCTGCAGGTATCTGAGAATTCAAACCTATACTCATGTTCATAATGTCAAGCGAATCATCATATTTTTCAAATCCCTGAGATAACCCGAATTTTGATATTAATACATAAGATGATATTACTGCGAATGTATGAAAATCATTTTTTTTCAGCATTTCGGCTATTGTTTCATGTTCATCTCCAAGGGAATATCTCCCGTTATTTCTCACATTAACTTTAACAGGATATTTCCCCGTGAAAATTGAAGCATGTGCAGGAAGTGTTATTGGCACAGGAGTATAACAATTCTCAAATATTACTCCTTCTTTACCAAGTTTATCTATATTTGGAGTATGGGAATATTTATTGTTATAACATCCTATATGATCTGCTCTTGTTGTATCCAATGTGATCAATAGAACATTATATTTGTTTTTTTGTGATCCGGAAGCAGGTTGAAATAGAAAGGTAATAAGTAAAACAAGAGCTGAAATAAGTGTTTTTTTTGAATTAATTATCACCTTAAAGTTTAACATAACATCATTACATTTTCCATGAACATAAATTTTGATCTACTAAATTTTTTATTTTATTTAAAGTTATATTGACAATTTAACTTTATTATTTGAAAATCTGAATGTGAAAAAAAAGACCATAATTGATATTCTGAAAGTTATAGAAGATCTTTCTCATATAAAGGATATCGATTCTCTACTTGAAAGTGTTCTTTATGAAGCAAGAAAGATAACAAATGCTGATGCCGGATCAATTTTTTTAAAAAGTGAAAACCATCTGACATTTGAATATGTTCAGAATGATACTTTATATGGCACTGAAGAAAATTCCAATGATTATCTGTATTCAAAAAGGAAGATATTTATTGACAACAAATCTATTGCCGGATATGTTACACAGACAAAAAAACCTCTCGTAATAAACAATGTATATAAAATTGACAAAAAAAGCCCTTATTCATTTAACAAATCATTTGACGCAAAGTCTTCGTATCACACCGGATCAATGCTTACGGTTCCTCTTATAACAAGCCGTGAAAAAGTGATAGGTGTAATACAGATCATAAATGCAAAAAATTACAGAGGCAAGATCATCTCCTTTACAAAGGATGATGAATTTCTTGTTTCTCTTTTTGCAGCACAGGCTGCGGTTGCAGTGGAAAAAGCATTGATGACCAGGGAAATTATCTTAAGGATGATCAAAATAGCAGAATTAAGGGATCCTCTGGAAACAGGTGTACACGTAAACAGAGTTGGTGCCATTTCAGTAGAGATCTATAAAAAGTGGGCAGTAAAAGAGGGAATACCAAAAAAAGAGATAACAAGGAACAAAGATATTCTCAGGATCGCCGCCATGCTTCATGATGTGGGAAAAGTTGCAATAAGCGATGTGATATTAAAAAAGAAAGGAAAACTTAATGAAATGGAATTTGAAATGATGAAATTCCATACAGTTCATGGCGCCAGATTATTTAAAGATTCAAATTCAGAATGGGATGATATGGCAGTTGATATTACTCTTAATCATCATGAAAAATGGGATGGTACAGGTTATCCCGGGAATATAAAAAACATCTATAACGATAATTTAAAAATAATGCCCGGGAAAAAAGGTACAGAAATACCATTATTTGCACGTATTGTAGCTTTAGCTGACGTATATGACGCATTAATGTCGAGCAGATTGTATAAACGATCATGGCCTGAAGATCGTGTATTGAAGCTAATAGAAAAAGAGAGTGGAAAACATTTTGATCCTAATCTTGTTGAGGTTTTTTTTGATATTCAGAAGATCATTACTTCTATCCGGGAAAAATATAATTAAAATATCTTACCCGGATTAAGGAGACCATGAGGGTCAAAAACTTTTTTGATTCTTTTAAACAGCTCAATTTCAGTTTCACCGTACTGATATTTAAGGAAAGCTTTTTTGGAAATACCGATCCCATGTTCTCCTGAAATTGTGCCATTCACTGATATAACATGTTTGAAGATCTTATCGAGAAGATATTCACATTTTTTCACTTCTTCTCTGTTTTCCGGATCAATCATCAGGTTTGTATGGATATTCCCGTCTCCAAAATGGCCGAACATTATAATTTTTATTCCTGTTTCCTCAGATAGTTTACTTATATACCGGACAGTATCAGGAATTTCTCCAATTGGTACTGCAATATCTTCATTTATTTTTTTTGGTTTTATATTTGCAATTGCAGGAGAAATATTCCTTCGGATACTCCATAATTTTTCTTTTTCTTCTGAACTCTCTGCAATTTCATAACTAAGTATATCCGAATTGTTTATCATAGTCCTTAATTTACTTATTCTCTTTTCTATCTCTGAAACACTCCCGTCAAATTCAATTAAAACTACAGAGTTCAACTTTTTATTCAACGGAATATTTATATAATCATAAACTGCTTCTATTGATGTCCTGTCGATAAATTCAAGGACAGAAGGTGAAAGATTTGCTCCTATTACTTTATTAATAAAATCCGATCCGCTCCACAGTGAATTAAAGTTCAGTTTAACAAGTATATCTTTATCGGGTTTGGGTATTAACCTTAGAAAAATCCTGGTTATTACTATCAGTGTACCTTCTGATCCTGTGATCAAATGCTTTATATCATACCCTGATACATCTTTTATAGTACTTGTACCGAATTTTACTTTTTCACCTGAAATAAGATATCCCTCAAGTGCAAGAACATAATTTGATGTCACTCCATACTTAAAGCATCTAGGGCCCCCTGCATTCTCAGAAACATTCCCTCCCAAAGTAGATGTTTTTAAACTTGCAGGATCGGGTGGATAAAATAATCCGGCCCTTTCACACTCAACATGAAGGTTTTGAGTTATAACTCCCGGTTCGACAACTGCAAGCATGTTCTTTTTGTCAATATTTATTATCCGGTTCATTTTTGTAAAAACAAGAGAGATACCTCCCTTTACGGGGACCGCTCCTCCCGAATATCCTACACCGGCTCCACGGGGAGTTACAGGGATCATATATTTACTTGCAATTTTTAAAATTTCTTTTACATCCTCTTCATTATGCGGAAAAACAATAATATCCGGAAGATGTTTCTGGCCTGTCGAATCATATGAATAAGTTACAAGGAAATTTTTGTTAATTTCAACTTTTTCTTTCCCTATTGTTTCATATAACTCTGATAAGATTTTCTTTTCCACCATAGTCAAAATTATATTTTAATAAGCAATACCGGTCAAGAAAGTATTTTAATTAAACTAAGTTTTAATATTTTCGTAGATATTATTTGACAAACATATACAGGATAATATAGAATTTTAATAATATTATGGAAGGATTTAATAAATTTATCACAGAATACAAAAAAGGCGACCTTGTTTATAAAGAAGGCGAAGAGCAAAATCATTTCTATATAATCAATAAAGGGAAAGTCCAGATTAAACTGGAAGAAAAAAACCTTATTTTAACAACTCTTGGAAAAGGTGATTTTTTTGGTGAAGATTCTTTAATACTTGAACAGAATGGTGCTTATACAGTTGAAGTAATAGAAGATTCAAAAATAATTAAGATCCCTATATTATCACTGAACGATATGATGAAGAAGAGTAAAGATATCTCCTTTAAGATCTTAAAAAAATTAGCAGAAAAAAATATTAAGACCGTTAACAATCTTTCTATGCTTCAGGGTAAAACAAAGATCGAACTTGGAGATGAAAATGCCCCTCCCCCCATCAGCCCCCAGCAACCTGAAGAAAATGATGACCTTACTGCAGAAAAATTAAAACCGGATATCAAAGTATTTCTTGTTATCCAGAGATCTAACAGGGTAGTACAATTAACGAAAAATATGACCTCTATAGGCAGAAGAGATTATACCACCGGATTTATACCTGATGTGGACCTTACAAAAGAGGACGAGGAAAAATATATTTCCAGAAAACATTCGACAATATCATATTCAGATGAAAAATTTTATATATCAGAAGAAGCCGGAGCAGTTAACGGAACCTTTTTAAATGGAAATAAACTCAATACCGGTGTGAAGTATGAACTTTCCAATGGCGATGAGATCACCCTTTGCCATCTTAATATGGTTTTTAAATTTTAAATCCTTATTTCCCGGATATTATTTTTTCAGCAAGTTCAATATCTTCTTTGAAAGTTATCTTAAAATTTGATTCTTCTCCTTTCTGCACATAAATATCTGACAGTTTATAACTATGCACCATTGAGCAATCATCTGTAAATCCTTCAATTCCGTCCTTTTCAGCAAGTTTATGCGAATCAAGAATTATTTGCCTTCTGAAGCCCTGAGGGGTTTGAACTTTTTTTATAATATCTCTGTCAATTTGTTTTTTCATCATTTTACCGGAAGTTTCAATTAATGTATCGGTTGAACTTACAGCTAGATTTACAGCACTAAACTTATCAAGATTACTTAAAATAGAATCTATTAACCCGGAAGATATAAATGGCCTTGCTGCATCATGAATGAGTATGTTCTTCACACTTTCATCTGAAGCATATACTCCAATTCTGGATGATAATTGACGTGTTCTACCACCATTTAGAATTTTTTTTACCTTGGAGAAAGAGCGATTATTAACAATGGTTCTGATATTTTCAATATTTTTTTTATGGCTGACGATGTAAATCAGGTCAATTTTCGAATTATTTTCAAAACTTTCAATTGTATATTCAATAAGATGTTTAGCGCCAATTTTTATCAATTGTTTGGGAATATCTGAATTAATTCTTTTTCCGACTCCTCCGGCAACAATTATTACAAGATTTTTTTTCATTAGGTTATTTTAACTTTTTTTTTTTTATTTTACTATAAAATATTTTTAGTTTACCTGATCACCATATAATAATTCTGTCCCGGATATTTCTGAACATTTTATTCTTTTTTTTAACATTGAATGCTTTATAGAATGGAGAAAAATTAGAAAGCGGGCCTAATGTTCTGTATTTTCCCGGTGGATGCACGCTGGTTTCGTTTTTAACTAATATAGTTTTTTTTCTCATTCTTTCTTGCCATAATTGTGCGTAAGCAATAAAAAACCTTTGTTCGTCTGAAAAAAGACCGTTCTTCCTGCCAGCCAGTACTTCTGGCAATAATGACCTGAAAGCATTAAATGATATTGTTAAACCTCCAATATCAGCAATATTTTCCGCCAATGTGATTTTTCCATTTAAATGAATTGTTCCTGAAATAAAATATTCGTTATATTGATCTGTTAATTTATCACATAGTGCATTAAATTTTATATTGTCATTATCTGACCACCAATTTTTCAAATTACCCTCTTTATCAAAAAGCTTTCCGTAATTATCAAAAGCATGGGTCATTTCATGTGCAATAACAATGCCTATGGTTGCATAATTAATAGCATTATCATGATCTTTATAGAAAAACGGAGGTTCTAAAATTGCAGCTGGAATTACTATTTCATTCAGATATGGAGAGTAGTATGCATTAATGGATTGAGGTGAAATATTCCATTTACTTCTGTCAACAGGATTGCCTATTGTGGAAATATCGTTCTTAAAATTAAATTTATTTATCCTGAAAATATTTCTTATGAAATAGTCATCTTTGATTTCAAGGCTTGAATAATCGATCCATTTCTTTGGATAACCGGCCTTTATTTTAAGGTCATTCAATTTTTCGATCGCTTTTAACCTGGTTTTATTCTCCATCCAATGCAGATTCATAATTCTTTTTCGAAAAACTTTTTTTAGGTTTTGGAATATCACCATTACCTTATTCACCGACTCTGCATTATAATATTTATCTATAAATTCATGTCCAATGGCATCTCCCATTATTCTGTTTATTTTATTGATAACTATTTCTTTATGATCAGGTAAAGATCTTTCTCCTTTTAAAAATTTTCCAAAAAACTTAAAATTCTCTTTTACAAATCTGTTGTTCAGAAATGGGGCAGCATAATTTATAAGTTTCCATTTTAACAGGTATTTCCATTTTTCTATTGAATATTCATTTATTAATTCTCCCAGCTTTTTGAAATATCCCGGCTGTGAAACGTTTATCATGAATTTTACCGGTATGTCCATCATCTTAAAATATTGTCCCCAGTTGATACCCCGGGATAATTGCTGAAGTTCTGTAATGGAAATAATGTTACAGGTCGAAACTGGATTTTGTCTCTCATTAAGATTCATCATGAAATTTGCAAAAGTTTTTTCCATATCTATTATCATTCCTGCTATATAGTCCGAGATCACCTTTTTTTCACCCGATAATTGGAACACTCTTGATATGAATAACTTGTATTTTTTTCTTATCTCTATAAACCTTTTATTGTTTTTTATATAATAGCTTTTATCAGGTAAAGTTAATTCCGGCTGATATAACCATGGTATATTCAGATCCCGTCCCGTTCTGTCCTTGTCCGAAAATATATCAAAAACCGTATTAATTCCAATTTTTTGAAAGTGAATTATTGTTTTTAATAAGTGATCGGTATTGTTTATACCTTCTATCATTTTTAATTCCGGTTTTAATGAGATAAGCCCTGATGAATTTATTTTTTTTTTGTTCAAACCAGTTTTATACAGATCAAAAATCTTTTTTTTATAACCTGATCTGTTTTTATTATTTTTAATTATTTGATCAAATAGATATCTTATTTTTTTATTGTTCCTCTCTACCAATTCGTTTATACTCCCCCATTTCCCCATTGAATCCGGTATTCTGATATTTTTTATACTTTTTCCATTAACGAATTGATAAAAATTGTCACCAGGTTCTGTTTTATAATCCAACAAATTATGATCTATTATTTTGATCCGGGCGGTAATAAGTAGAGAAAAGGATAAAAAAGTAAAAAACAGTATTATTTTTAAAACTATTTCACCGGTTTTCATAATCTTTTATCTTTTTTCTTGATTTTTTTATATCACTAAGTTTTTTCTTTGTTTCAAGCCTCTTTGCCTGCGAGCTTTTAGTTGGAATGGTGCCTATCCTTTTTACCGGAACTTTGACAGCAAGTAATATAAGTTTTTTCAACCTGTTAAGGGCATCTATCCTGTTTCGCTCCCGGGTTCTGAATCTTTTTGCTTCTATTAGTAAAATTCCGTCTTCACTTACCTTGCTCCCTGATAATTTCATCAATCTATTTTTTATCTCAGCACTCAGAGTAATGTTTTCCCTGATATTGAATTTAAGTTGTACAGCAGTAGATACTTTATTCACATTCTGGCCTCCGGGGCCGGAAGATCTTATGAATTTATAATCAAGATCTTTTTCATCAATATAAATTTCTTTTTCTATTACAATCATTTTTCTATAATATTTTATTTCAGGTTAAACTGCATTAATAAAGGCAAGTGATCGGAACTTTTTACATGTAATATATCAGATTTGATCATCTCTATTTTGTTTTTTGTAAAAAATATGAAATCAAGTTTCCTGTCAGGGTTTACAGAAGGAAATGTATTTGAATCCGGTTTACTATAGGGCATAGCCGATGTCAGGCTTTCCTCATCTAAAAACAATTCTATAGTTTTTTCCCCATAATAATCAGTTTCAGGTTCATCCTCAAAATTATTTTTCTTTTCTGCATCGGGTCGGACACAATTAAAATCACCCAGGATTATTACGGGAAATTTGTTCTTAAAATTTTTCCTGTAATATTTCAATACATGGGCAGATTGTTTTTCACGTGTTTTTTTATCAAATGCTTCAAGGTGAATATTCATGACAATAATTATTTTATTATTAATTTTTATTTCTGTTGTTTGAATAAGCCTGTTCAGATAAAAAAGATTATAATAGAAAGGGTTCTTTGGCATTTCAAGTACAATTCTATTGCTTTTTCTTATTGGGAAAACTGAAAGAACAGATTGCCCGGACAATATTTTTTTAAAATGTGCAGAAGGCGGCCAATATGGGAAAGGGACATATCTTTTATTCCAGTTCACTGCATAAGCTCCGTATTTATATTTCAGGTATCCGGATAAATAATCCATCTGGTTAATATAATGTGATCGTTTAGAATTAAAATCTATTTCCTGAAAACAAATGATTTCCGGTGGATGCTCTCTCAGAATTTTAATAAAATTATCAAGATTATGAATATAGAAATCTTTTGAAGAACTTACAGCTATGTTGTTCCTCATTCCTGAAAAATAGCCGCAATTATATGTCATAATTGTAAAAGGCTGTTTTTTTATAACATCATTAATGTTTTCAGTAAATATTTTTATTCCTGATAAAGGTTTTTTCCCGGAAATACCGGAACTTGCCCAGAATAGAAATATTATTATAATTGAAAAAATCAAAACAAAAAAAATTATCAAAAGTTTTATAAAAAGTTTCATTATGAATATTCTTGTTTATAAAATATTATTAATGCCATAAGTTTAATATTTTGCTGAAAAATTTTCAATTTAAGTTAAAGAAACGATCTGAAAAATTTTAATTAATGGGGATCCATCTAATTCAGTTGGATAAAATTATCTTTTTATTTCCAAGCCTGTAAGGAGTAAATGATAATAAGGTAGAATCGACTTTATCAACATAGGCATAATTATTATATTTGTATCCGTTATTATAAAGGTGAATTGCTCTCTTTAAATTACCTTTAGATTCGTCATAATAGATCTTCAGTACCTGAAGCCCCAGGTCGATATTGTAGTCAATATCAAATATTTTGTCTTTGTTAATATTAAGTTCATCTTCCCAGACTGAAAGGTTTACCTGCATAAGTCCATATGCACCTTTATAAGATATTGCTTTGGGATTGAAATTACTTTCAACCTTAATAATGCTCAATACAAGTTCCGGTTTGAAATCATATTTTTGGCTTTTTGTATATGTACTATCGATTATATTTGAGTAAACCGGATAACGGGATGAAAAAGCATTTATTTTGTATTTCATAAAATCATAGTTTTTAATTTTAAAATCCTTTAATTTAGCCTCGCTTTTTAATTCAGTCAATTCTTTGTTAAGTGAAACTATTTTCCCCCGGCTATCAACATAATAATGGTTTATATCATTTAATCCGATAAACAGGCCTGTCAAACCCATAAAAAACAGGGAAATAAGCATTATACTGAAACGTTTAATATTTTTTCTAACCATAACCTGGATATTATAAAAAATTAAAAATAAAAAAGCAAGTTTTTCCTATAAATCCTATATTTCAAACTAATTTAAAGTGAAGAGGTAGTGTTTTTAAAAGATATCTCATTCAATATTTATTATATCTTTCGGGTTGGCAGTATTATTAATGTCCTATATTAATTCAAGCCAGTTAAACCATATTGGATGCTCTTTTTTATACCAGCTTAATATTTCATATAATTTTTTTTGTTTTTTTTCATCAATTATATCACTGGAAATATCATCAAACCGAAGGTCTATATGTTCTTTGGCTTTAAATTCCAGTGCTTCTGAGCATAATGTCTGAAGTTCATTACGAATTCTTCCCGAGTCAGATATTTTTACAGGCCTGTTTTTATAATTTTCACCACCGAGAAACCTGTTCAATAAAGGATTAAAAACAAGTTTGCTCTCTTCAAAAGTTTCCATTAACCTTAATGTAAAAGTTATCCTTTTATCACCTTTCGGTGATGCCAGTCTTGAAGTAACTTTATACACACCCGGAGAAATCTCTTCCACCCCTTTTGACCCGGAATAAGGATCTGGGCTCATATAACCGGAAACAGCAAGGACATCCCATGATTTTTCAGGAAAAAAGTCATCGGCATTTATTGAGCTTTTTTCAACA
>JBDLJQ010000023.1:0-41825 GCA_039714255.1 Acidobacteriota bacterium | reverse complement strand
TAAGATTATGCCCCCTGCGTGAAGAAGATATTGTGTATACATGCTGGTTTGTTATGATCCAGCCAGCATCCAGGATCTTTCTTACTGCCCGTTCTGTTTCAGGCGTGATCTCCATAGGAGATTGGATATGCGTCTGTATTACAAATTGTTTTATTCCTGCATCCATTGCCATTTTTCTGAAATCGGATAAGATCTTCACAAGGTCATCCGTTATTCTCTGGGGAATATAAGCCAGTAATCTTGATCCAAGCCTTACCCTTAAAATTTCTGCATATTTTTCTTCGTTTTTTTTGTTTTTATTGTTTTCACGTTTCCTGACAGCCATATTATATATTGCATCAAGTATCTCTTTTAATGATTTATCTGAACTCATCAGGGCATCTCCACCTGTAATAAGGATGTCTCTTAACTGAGAATCGTTTTCAAAATAATTCATAAAACTTTGTAATTTTTCTTTCCAGGATACTTTCGGCCTTAATTTTTTAAGGTCAAAATTAAGGTGTCCGTTTTGAAAATCATGCATTCTTTGACAGCTGGCACACAGTCCGCCACATGCTCTACCCACAGTATCAGGGATCAGTATTGCCACTTCAGGGTATCTTCTGTGAACATTGTGAAATGATGGAAGTATCCATCCTGCTGCATTAGGTTCCCCGGGAATAACTTTATCCTCTTTCTCCCATGCAACAATATGGCCGAATTCCTTTATTAAGGGTTTTGTATAGATCACATAATCTCTGATCGAAAGATCTGCACCAATTGCATAGTAAGGAACTCTGACATGCATCAGAGAAAGATAATAGGGATTTACAAAAAATGGTATACCTACACGTTTTGCCCTTTCAAGGATCTTCATTGTGTCAGGATCAAGTGAATTACCCAGCATTTCATTCAACTCTTCCGGAGTCCTTACAGCAAATCTCAGGTGGAATTTCCAATCATCCCACCATTCCAAAGCTCTAATATATTTTTGTTCGGGAGACATCCCCTTTTCAAATTTAAATTTCAGATCGTTCTTCTTTCCCGAATCGATCCTGGCAATGATCTTTTTCAAAATTCTGTCTCTGTTCTCTTCTCTCAGTTTAATGATCCTCGGGTCAAGGCCTGAAGCATGTCTGTTCATCCATTTCTTTAATTTTTCCTTCCCGGGTTTTTTCAAGGTTCTTTCTCCCCTGAATTGTCTGAAAAGTTCCAGCATATCTTCAAAAAAATCAGGTTTTGCACCCCCTGTCCCATATGTTACAGCAAGCCATATAAGTTTTATTGGGTTGCTTACCGCTATTTTTCCACGAAGGTTCAGATCGATAAATTTTCTACCGGCATTATCAATATAATCAAGTATGCGTATCGCTGCCAGATCAGGCCACTTAAGTTTTTCATATACATTTTTCCCAATATTTTCATTATTATAGAATTTTATTGCCCTCGGATTCTTTTTTAATTCATCAAGTACATGGTTTCTTACACCGATCAAAGCTTCTGTTTCATTTTTTGCATTTCCCATAATTTCTTTCAGTTTCGGGTTTTCGTTAAGAAGTTGTTTTAGTAGTTTATGGGAGCGTACACTTAATCCTATTTTATCCAGATTATCTATATGGGTCATTTTTTTGCCTGCTTTATTACATGCAGGTATATATTAGGGTAAAAATTTTTTATTTTCAAATAAATTTACAGTATGAATAAAATATTTTGATTCTTTGATTTATTATTGATCACTTAAAAGCATTGAGTTTATAAGTGGAAGCATAATTTCGGGTTCGCTCTTAAAATAAAATATATTCTCTTTTTTTATAAAATTAAAATCATTTAAATTTATTTCCTTATTTCCGTTATTAATGATGGCAAAAAAATAATCATCTACTTTTATATTATTCTGACTGCATAACCAAAGTGAGTTTAAGAAAACTTTGTATAAATTGTCTGTAATATTAAATCCTGCAAAAACTCCTTTGTTGTTCAGCTTTGATAATATAGAGGCAAACAGAACATAATCTTTTTCACACTGGATCCCATATATTTTACTGTCAAAACTCTGATGGAACTGAAGGGGATGTGAACCGGGAAATGAGTGAATGGTAACAGGAATATTCAAACTGTAAGCCTTAGACAAAATACTGGATTCATTAAATTTAAATTTTGATTGCGAAAGATATTTTGCAGCAGACTCCCCTATTCCTGCTCCTTCCTTGAACCCTTCCTTAAATGCAATATTAAGAAATAACCCTGTTTCCTCTGCAATTCCTCCAATTTTCATGCCCTCATTATTAAATTTGTAATACTCAACAAACTTACCCGCAAGAGCTGTTTCAAAATCCATAACAAGGAAATCCATATCTGATGAAATAGATGAAATCCAGCCCCTTTCCATCAGATCTATTATCAGAGGTGATAATCCGGAGGAAATAATTCCTGAATTGAAATAAAATCCTATAGGCCTGTCACTATTCCGGGCAAATCTCATTTTTCTGATTAATTCCACAATATCAATTGAATGTTTTTTGTCTGGAAAGGAATTTATTAATGATTTTATTCCTGATCCAGGAATAAAAGGGGATACCATATCTTTTATGGTAAATTCTGTATTATATTTTTCCAGTGAATATTGTTTGTTCTTCCCCTTTTTAAGCAGGGGATATTTGGAATAACTCATTTTTTATTTTTTTGTGCAGTTGAATACTTAATTAAATATTCAACTCCGCTATAAACTGTAAGAAATACCGCAATATAAAGTGTAATTGTTCCGATTTTAAATAATATATCAGAATAAGGAAGTTTTTTGTAAATTATTAAAATGGAGATTGCGATGATCTGGAATGTTGTTTTATTTTTTGCAATGCGTGAAGCAGAGAATGATGCATCCTTCATTAAAAAGTAAAAACGGAAAGCGGTTATAAATATTTCCCTTAATATAATAATAGAAGCTACCCAGGTTTCTATCACATCAATTGATACCAGGGCAATTAATGCTGCTGTAATTAATAATTTGTCTGCTATTGGATCAAGAAATTTTCCCAGGTCGGTTACCTGGTCAAACTTTCTTGCAATATAACCGTCAACAGCATCAGTTAAAGAAGCTATCAAAAATATTATAAATGCAACTATCTCTTTATTTTCCATTTCAGTCATAAGGATAACCAGAAATATAGGAACAAGAAGAATTCTTAATATTGTTATGATATTCGCTTTGGACATTTATACATTTTATTATTATTAATCTGAAAAATCAAATTGGAATACAATTAATGTAAAGTCACAGTAAGCTGATATTTATTATTATTCATATTTGATTCACATATATCATCTCTTGAAGAAATAATCACCACTATAATGTATCTCCCTTCCCGTAATCGCGGCCTCTCGGAATCACTTCGATTACCATCACCGAATTTTTTCTCTATTGTAATAGTTTTTTCTTCATTTTTATTTATTGAAAAGTAATTTAATTTGCGACTAAATATAGAATTGTAATTGGACTCTCCCTCTTCTTTAATTAACCAAAATAAACTTATTCCCGATAATGAAGTGTATCCTGCCCCGGAAGCTCTGGCATGAACTTTAAATTTTATCCTCCATTTAAAGCTTCTAAGAAATGACTTTTTAATATCCAGCTCATTAACGGAAACTGATAGATCTGCATTTTTATTTTTAATAGTAGAAACCTTTATATTATTAGACATTTCATTTGTTTCTCGAAATTTATTGTTATAATCAATGACAACACTAACTCTTCTGCCACAAAAGGGAATTTCCCTTAGCTGTGAAGATGGAACAAGATAAACTCTCTGTTCCTGTCCTGCTCTTAGATCAATATGTTTAGTGTAGATTGCAGGCCTGGAAAAAGCGCCCCCCTCCGGATCTGCGACCTTAAAATCAACATCCCCTTTAAAAGGGCTGATTCTACTTTTAATTTTTGCAGTTATCCATCCGCCTCTGCTTAATATATACAGAATATCCTTAATCTCAAAATCATGCAAAACTCTTACTTTCGTATATCTTTTTTCATTTGGCAATTTATCTCCTGATTGAGGATAAGTTGCCGACATAGTGCCTGAAAAAATAATTCCCAATCCGAAAAAAAAATATAATAAAATAACTATAGTTCTCTTCATTTTAACCCCCCTTTTTTATCCTTCAATAGTTAAATACATAATAATAATAAATATCTCATAAAATTCGCAGATTATTCAATTCAAAAATCATTCAGTGGGGATGTTCATTGACATTGCAAGGGTTACTGCATATATATCACCGGAAAACCTGCTTAACACCTTTGAACATTTTATAATTGTAGTTCCTGTCGTAAAAACATCATCAATCAGAAGAATATTCATTCCTTTTAAAAGTTCCCCGTTTTGGATATCAAAAGCTCCGTTAAGATTTTTTATCCTTTTATTATATCCCAGCCCCGCCTGAGGCAGAGTAGTCTTTTTCTTTATCAAAATATTATTCACCATATTAATACCGGTTCTTTTTGAAATTACCCTGGCTATCTCCAGAACAGTGTCATACTCTCTTAATCTTCCCCTGTCAGGTGGTACGGGGATGATCAGATCAACTTTATTTTTAAATTCCATTTCGATCATTTCAATATATTTTTTTGCTATAAAATATTTTAATAGTTCAATCTGTCCATATTTATATAATAATATCAGTTCTCTAATTTTTGAATCATATTTAGAATAGGATGTGTGTTTTTTAAAGATCTGTGGAGTTAAAATACACCTCGCACAAAACCTTTCCCCTTTATTTATGAAAAAACCGCACCCTTCGCACCTGTTCCCGTTATCATATCTTATTTCCTCTCTGCAAATTTGACATAATGGAGTTAAATCCGGTTCTAAAATCCTTTCTTTGCACAAAATACATTTTTTTTTATAAAGAGTTACAATTAAATAGTTTAAAATATTCTGAAAAATTTTGAATAATCTCATTTGAATTTAATTGATCTTTAGTCTGTAAGGATCTTTTGATACATTGAAGCAATTCTTTTTGCTTCTTCTTTAGCAATATCCGGGCCATTCCTGTTTTCACCCGCATATCTTGAAAAAATATCTTCAAGTTTAATAAAACTATCTTCACGAATTTTTTTAATTTCATCATTTTTATAAATAAATGAAAGTTCTTTCATAAATTCGTCAACTTTTAAAATTCTATCGAAAGTAAAATTTAAGGTATAAAATATAATGTTTTTATCTTTTGATCTATTTGTATCTATTTTTATTTCCGGATTTTTTACGTGATACTTTATTTTTCTGACAAAACTTTCCTTTTCCATCTTCTCCACAAATCTCTTAAAAATAATATAGCATAACAAAATTAAAAAACAAATAAATTTTTGCAATTGACCCAAATATGTTAAAATAATTTTTCATTCAATTTTGAAAATTATCCATTTAGCGCCCGTAGCTCAAAGGATAGAGTGTCTGCCTCCGGAGCAGAAAGCTGCAGGTTCGACTCCTGCCGGGCGCGAACTTTTTCTTGACATTTTACAACTTCAATAATAAAATCAACCAATCAAATAAAGGAGAAATAATGAAAAAATTAATCTTAGTTTTAACTTTAGTATTTTTTACATTTACATTATTAACTGCTGACATCAATATAAAGACAAAAAATCATACTGATGCAGCAAATATAATGGGCAAACAGCAACCAGCAAAAGATGAAATTGTTGAACAGTGGGTCGGAGATGGAATTTATACAAATATTACAGCTAAACAATCAGTTATAATTGATCTGAAAAAGAAAATGATGTACATGCTTTTGCATAATGACAAAACTTATGTTGAGACAACATTACCTCTTGACATGAAGAAACTTTTGCCCGAACAGGTAGTACAGATGATGGGAATGATGAAAGTAAAGATCAGCGTCACTGAAACTGCAGAGAAAAAAACCATAAAAGGCTGGAAATGTACCGGTTATGATATGGAAATGAATGTTATGATGATGAGTATCAAAAGCAGGCTCTGGGTTACACAGGATGTCCCGTTTGACTGGAAAAAGTTCCAGGAACAGATGGGCCTCGAAACGTTTAAGCTTGCTATGGCTCAAATGGAGATGAGTGAGGATGCTTTAAATGAATTTAAAAAGATCAAAGGATTCCAGGTTGCATCAGAACTAACAATGAATATTATGGGACAAAATGTTAAAAGTACGACCGAAGTACTTGAAATTACAAAGAAACCGGCTCCTGCAGGTATTTATGAGGTTCCTGCTGATTATAAAAAATCTTCCAAATTATCAATGGGACAGCTTAGAAAATAAATTTATTTAAATATAAAAAAGGCCGGAAAAAATTCCGGCCTTTTTTTTTACACAAAGTTTACAAATTTATTTTTTTTCATAAGACTTACAAAAAAAGAGACTCTCTCTTCTGCAGAATAAAATTCATCTCCAAATTCATTTTTTAATTCTTCACAGATCTCAAGAATGGTTTTCCTTCCATTAATTTTTCCCCATACACTGCTTCCTGTCTTATCAAGATGAATTTTGAAGTATTTATCTTTTTTGAGAAATTCAATTACCTTATTCAAAAAAATATTGGAAGTTTTTTCCTTAATGAGATAAATTTTTCCATCTTCATCTTTATCCCACTTAATATTTTTCTCTGGTATCAACTCAAGTATATTATCCGGAATTTTATTTTTTTTCATCAGTATATCCAGGTTCTTCCATGTTTAATCCAAAAAAATCTAAAATAAGATTAAATTATCAGTTTCCGTATTTTTCTATTATCTCTTCCTTGGTTTTATTCAGAATATCATACTTCTTACCAACCTTAATAAATGCCGCCATTGCTTTTTCAAGATGAGACATATCATGGGCAGCAGATAATTGGGTCCTTATCCTTGCCTGGCCTTTGGGGACAACTGGAAAGAAGAAACCTATTGCATAGATACCTTCATCATAAAGGTCCTTTGCAAAATCCTGTGATAATTTGGCATTAAAGAGCATAACGGGAACTATGGGCGTTTCACCATCTTTAATAATAAAACCTGCTTCAATTAATCCCTTTCTCCAGAATATCATGTTTTCTTCAAGTTTATCACGCCTTTCCGTTGTTTCACTTATTAGATCTACTACTTTATTTGAAGCAGCAACAATTACAGGAGCAATTGAATTTGAGAACAGATATGGACGAGCTTTCTGTCTGCACATTTCAACGATTTCACTTCTTCCGGAAACACACCCGCCGGATGCTCCTCCCATAGCTTTTCCCAGTGTTGTGGTAATAATATCGATCTTTCCCACAACATTATAATATTCATGGGTTCCCCGTCCTGTCTTACCTATAAAACCTGTAGCATGTGAATCATCAACAAATACCATTGCATTATATTTTTCCGCCAATTCAACTATTTTATCAAGCTTTGCCAGGTCTCCATCCATGGAAAATGAACCGTCAGTAATAATTAACCTCAATCTTTTATCCTGATGAAGCTGGAGCTTTTTCTCAAGATGACCCATATTTGAGTGTTTAAATGTATCTGTCATTGCTTTTGCCAGCCTCATTCCATCAACAATTGAAGCATGAACCAGCCTGTCAGCTATCATTACATCCTCTTCTGTCATAAATGCTTCAAATACACCTGCATTAGCATCCATACATGAGGGGAACAGGATCGTATCTTCAGTACCTAGAAATTTGGTCAGCTTATTTTCAAGTTCTTTATGGATATCCTGTGTTCCACATATAAATCTTACAGAAGACATTCCGTAACCACGGGAATCCAGTCCTTCTCTAGCTGCATCCATAACATCGGGATGAGAAGATAATCCCAGATAATTATTCGCACACATATTTATTACCCTTTTTTCTGAAGTTCCTGTTGGAAAGATAACATCAATTTCAGAATCCTGGGGTGCACATATTATCCTCTCTTCCTTAAATATTCCTGCATCATGGATATTTTTTAATTCATTTTTTAAAAGATCTCTCTCATTTTCTCCGAACGCCATTAATATCTCCTGTTAAACTTCAAATTCTTTTAAAAGCTCAATAATATTATTTACAGTATCAAAAGCTTCCGGAGTAGCTTTTGCATCAGGGATCTGAATTTTAAATTTTGTTTCCAGGAATCTTTTTAATGAAACCATGGAAAATGAATCTACAATACCACCCGATATAAGGGGAGTATCATAAGAAACATCCATTTCATCTTCTTCATCAAGGTATTCTTCTTTAACATAATCTAAGATAACTTCTTTAATATCTGACATTTTGTTCTCCTTTTATTACATATTATGATTTTATCATTAATCATTTTCAAGTGTTGAAGTATCCCCAACATCTTCTCCCCACTCACGGGCCTTCAACATTCTTCTCATTATTTTACCGCTTCTTGTTTTTGGCAATGAGTCTGTAAATTCTATTTCCTGAGGCATTGCAAGTGGAGATAGTTTTTTTCTTATAAAATTCATTATATTCAGCTCAAGCATATCATCCATTTCAATACCGGGTTTTAATGTTATGAAAGCTTTAACAACTTCCATATTTACAGGATCAGGTTTTCCTATTACTGCAGATTCTGCCACTGCTTCATGTTCCAGTAGTGCAGATTCAATTTCAAAGGGCCCCACCAGGTGACCTCCTGTATTAATTACATCATCATCCCTGCCTACAAACCAGTAATACCCATCTTCATCGATACTGGCTCTGTCTCCGCATACATACCATCCGTTAATGAATTTACTTTTATATGTTTCTTCATTGTTCCAGTAAGTTCTGAACATTGCAGGCCAACCCGGTTTTAAAGCTATTAATCCTACAACACCAGGTTCTTTTACCGGTTCAAATGTTTTAAGGTCAAGTACTGCTGCAGTAATTCCGGGAAAGGGTTTACCCATTGATCCGGGCTTTATCTTCATTCCGGGATAATTAGTTATCACCATACTGCCGGTCTCTGTCTGCCAGAAAGTATCATGAAAAGTTAAACCGTAAGTATCAGTGGACCATATAACTGCTTCTGCATTCAGAGGTTCTCCAACACTGCACAAGTGTCTGAGTGATGACAAGTCAAATTTTTCCGCAGCCTCTTTTCCTTCTTTCATCAGTGACCTGATCGCTGTAGGGGCAGAATACCATACTGTTATTTTATTATCTTCAATAAACTTATACCAACTATCAGCTTTAAAACCGGAATCAAGGACACATTGTGTCACACCATTTGCCCAGGGCCCGATTATCCCATAAGATGTACCCGTAACCCATCCGGGATCTGCAGTACACCAGTATATATCATTATCCTTAAGGTCAAGTACATATTTTGCTGTAATATACTGAGATATCAGAGAATAATGGACATGCTGCGCACCTTTGGGTTTACCAGTGGTTCCTGATGTATAATGAAGTACCGAAGGAGTTTCGGCCTTTGCAGGAAATATTTCAAAATTTTCAATTTTTTCACAATTTTCCATTGAAAAAAATATTTCTCTTTCTTTCAGAGGTTTTTTTTCATCGTGGTCAACTACAATTATATATTTAAGGTCAGGAAGGTCATTTAATATTTTTCTTATTTTATTCACATGTTTCTTCTGAGTTATAATTGTACTGGTTTTAGCATCATCAAGCCTTGTAAAAAGTGATTCACCACCAAATGCACTGAATAATGGCTGAGCTATGGCACCCATTTTTAATACACCAAGGAATCCAAAATACAGTTCAGGAATCTTATCCATAAACAGGCAAACCCTGTCTCCATCTTTAACACCTGTTTCCTTAAGAAAATGGGCTATTGAGTTTGAAAGGATCCTTGAATCATTAAATGAATAGTTTTTTCTTTCTCCGGAAAAGCCTTCCCATATTAAAGCTGTCTTATCACCCTGACCCATTTTACATATCCTGTCTGAACAATATTCACCTATATTTATGGTATCACCGGATTTATACCCTAGTTCTTCTTCAGATCGTTCCCATGTGAAATTTTTCACCTGCTCCTCATATGAACCTATATTACTCATTAAAACTCCTCCTATTGTAATGTTTACATGCTGTATTTTTGAAAAAATAGTAAAGTAATTTATAGAATATGCTTTAATAAATGTCAAGAAAAAATTTAATCATAAATTTATTTCAGGGATTCAGCAAAATATTTTATTGCTTTTTTTTAATTTTAATATGTACAATTTCTGAATTATTAAGAAACCTCATTGGGGGGCCCCATATCCCTGTTCCTGACGATGTATAAATATGGGAATCCCCTATTCTATACAAACCATAAGGGAACTTATAAAAGATCTTGACTATCAGGTCCATTGGGGGGATCTGCCCGGCATGAGTATGTCCTGATAATTGAAGATCGACTCCGAGAGCGGAAAAATACTCAAATCCATATGGCCTGTGTGCGATCAGAATATTAAATTTTTTTTTATCCAGGTTTTCAACCACAGGAGAACTACCTTCTTTATATATTCTTGATCTTGCTGATACAGAATCACTTAATCCTGTTAATGAAATGTATTCTGAAATGTTAATTTTTTTGTTATCAATGATCTCCATCCCGGTATTTTTTGCAAACTCATAAAAATAATCCATTCCTGTATAGTATTCATGGTTTCCTGAAATACAATAAACTCCCTTTTTTGACCTGAGTTCAGATAAAATTTTCGTAAAACCGTTCTTTCCCGGCAGGGATTCATCCATTAGATCTCCTGTAATTACTATAATGTCAGGATTGAGTGAATTTGTTGTATCTACTATATACTTTAACCGCTCTTTACTATAAGAACTTTCAAGATGAATATCTGATAACTGGACAATGGAAAAATTATGGCCAATATCATTTGACCTTATAAGAATCTCTTTGATCCCGGGTTTTGCTGACTGGTTTATTAAAGAGAAAATAATAACAATAATTGAAATAATAAGTGATACTGATATAATTTCTTTTTCAGTATTTTTGAATATCAATATTAAGATCCTGGAAACCAGCAAAAGAGAGAAAACTATCGATATTGCACCCAGCCATATATAACTGTATTGTTTAAGAATGTGTATTTTAACAAGGCGGCTTAATAATGAACCTGCAATTATTGATGCACCTGAACCGATAAAAACCCACTTTATATAATTCAACGTCTTATGATTTAATCCCAGATGTCTTGAAATGTTTGAAAATACAAAATAGTGTATCCCGTATAATATTACGGAAAATACAGTTAAAAAAAGAAAAAATGATAATATTCTGTTCATGGTAAACAATTATATATTAAAAGCTGAATTTTGAAAAATATGGTGAATAAAAAAAAATTTTGTATTTTCCGAAAAAAAATTATATAATTAACCACAAATTTAAGGAGAAATCATGAACAATAAAAAATTGATCATATCATTAATTGTTGTATTTATTTTTAGTATTACGGTCGTTAATGCTTTTGGAGCAGAAAAGAATGTTGTTCCTAAAAAGGTTTTAAAGCTGGAAAAAAAAGGTGACAAAGCATTGAAGAAAAAGGATTATGATAAAGCTTTGGAATATTTTAAACAGGCAAATGAAATTTATCCAGAATATGATAAGGTTCATTATAAGATAGCTTCTATTTATGCTTTTCAAAAAAATTATAATGAAGCCATTAAAGAACTGAAAACTGCATTGAAATTAAATAAAGATGACGTAAAAATAAAAAAAGCTTATGCAGAAACTCTTATAAGAGCCGGACAGAAATTAATGAAAGAAAAGAAACTGAAAGAAGCAAATGCTTTATTCATTGATATTGTTAATATTCCAGGATATTCCGAAGTGGAACCAAAACTTATAAATGAAATGCTTTACCGCATTGGTTTCAACTATTTTTCACTCAAGGAATTAAAAAATGCAAATGAATATCTTTTAAAATTTGTGAACAGCTCTACTTCTAAAACTGATTTCCCCAAATTTTACTCCATGGCAACTTATCTTATCGGAATAAACTATTCCCAATTGAATGACACGGATAGTGCAAACAAATACCTTGAATCTTATATAGAATTAAACAAAGAAAACCCGGAAGACAGGTATGTTCCTTTTGCCAAATATATAATCGGGACAAACAAATTCAAAGTTCTTGAAGAAAAGGTAAATGAAATAAGAAAGGGTTCAAACAAAAAAAATCTCAAGAAAATCAAACAAAAAATAGTCAAGCTTGCAACAGATTCAAAAGGAATTGAAGATAACCTTTTATTTTCCATAGAAAAAAACCCGAAACTTGAAGGTGCATTTGTCATGCTGGGTAATTTTTATTACCTTAAGAATGACCTCACTAATTCAATGAAATATTATAACTTGTTGATAGAAAAATTTCCGGGTTCTTCTGATATAGAAATATATAAAGTATTTCTTAAAGATCTTAAAAGGCAGAAAAAAGAAAAATAATTAAATAGAAATTTTTCCGTTACTTCTGTTTGAAATATCTTTTTTAAATTTTTGAAATAAGGATAAGGGGATCGATAATTCAAAAAAGATCCCCTTTTCATTATAAGATTGATCCGAAATTGAGATACCAAATAATTCGACCATCTTCATTAATTCACCTAAAAAATTATAATTTATAGTCAATGAAATCTTTTTTACATTAATAATTCTTTTTGTTAAAGAATTTTCGATCGCCAACTTTGCTGATCCGGAATATGCCCTTGTAAGGCCTCCGGTTCCCAGTTTTGTGCCCCCATAATATCTGATCACAGCTGTTAATATGTTGTAAAGGCCTTTGCCTGAAATTTCCTTATATATAGGCAATCCTGCTGTACCACCAGGCTCTCCGTCATCGCTATATCTGAAATAATCTTCTATTCCTTCTCCAATCCTGAAAGCATAACATATGTGGGTAGAGTCAAAATATTTTTTTCGTAATTGTAAAATAATATTTTCCGCATCTTCTTTTGAATGAGCAGGGAAAATAAATGATATAAATTTTGATCCTTTTTCCTTTATTTCAAATGGCCCGAACTGGTTTTTAATACTTAAATAATCATCTGGCAGGTTCAACTATTTTTTCCCCAGGAATCAACAAAAGTATCATAGGAAATATAAAATACAGATTTAAACGCATTATTCAGGCTTTTTCCATTCCCGAATTCTATCAATAATTCTTTCATAGAGTATAATCCGTATTTATCAATAAGGTATGATACTGCTGCATAGCTCTCCTGGTATGCAACCGAAACGGCCATTGCATTTCCGGAAGGGAATCCCCTTTCCAGTTTTCTTAATGGGATTATCTGTCCGATATTTTTCAGATTTTCATTTGAAAAATATTCCGCAAGGCCTTCATCGATCCATCGCGGGCATTTTTTTGTGATTTCAGATACAAGAGCGTGAGAATATTCGTGAAAGATCACCCTTTTTAAAAGTTCCGTATTATCAGATACACCTCTTACCGGGATCCTGATCTTCCCATCAAAAAGGCCGCCTGCCCATCCGGGAGCCCTTGTTACATCAAAAAAATTCTTTTCATTATATAGTATTACCGTAAAAGAAGTATCAGGGAAAAAATCCATCTCTTTTCCAACTGTCCGGTAAGCTTCCTTCAGATGGTCTGATACAAGAAGCCTGGTATCGCTATGTTCACTTTTGTCGAATTTTATTACAAAATTTTCAAGTCCCTGGTCCTTATAATCTTCCATTACTTCTTCTTCTTTTTCTAATTTACGAATTAAATATTCAAGCTCTTTGTCAGACCTTATTTTCAAAGCCTCATCTGCAAATTCCCTGCTTCTGGAAAGATCATCGGTCTCATAATATGAAAAAGCCAGGAACTTTCTGTTAATGAACGGGAAATAATCCTGCTCAAGAGAGTTTTCAAGGTTTTCAATTGCATTTTCATATTCCTTCATCCAGTAATAGCACATTCCTATGCTTGTGAGATATTTCTCATTGGCAAATAATAATTCCTGGTAAACTGATAAAGCCTCGCTATAATTTCTTGATTTTATATAAACAAGAGCTCTTCCTTCAAGGTTCTTTATTTCATTAGGAGTTAAAGTACTATCCTCAATACTATCGGGATCTGTTTTCTCATATTTTGGAGAAGGCATTACAGAGGTTTCCGATGATCCAAGTTCTGTTTTAACTTCCTTACGGACAATCTCAGGCTTTATCTGAACTTTTTTGGCCTTTATTTCAGGTGTAGCTTTAACTGGTACCGGGTCATTATTTTTCCCAGGTTTTATCAGTAAGTAAACTAAAATAATTCCAATAAGTGCAATTAATACAGGTAAAGGAAAACTTTTCTTCTTTTTTTTATAGATCTTATTGCTATAACCTGTATTCATTTTATTTGAAAATAGGTTTAATTAAGAAGTAATTCCCCTATTTTTTTCTTTAATTGTTCTCCTCTTAAACCTGATGCAACAATTTCACCCTTCTTATTAATTATATACATAGTTGGAATATACATTATTTTATATTTTTTTGCTATCTCTCTCCCTTTTTGCATGTCAATTATATGAACCCAGTCCATTTTCCATTCTTTAACAAAATTAATGGCAAAATCTTTAGGTTTTCTTTCAAGTGCAATACTGATTATCTCAAATTTATCATTTTTATGAGTTTTATATATCTCTTTAAGGTTTGGTATTTCTCTTCTACAGGGAGGGCACCAGGTAGCCCAGAAATCAAGAATAACAACTTTCCCTTTATATTCATCAAGTTCTATTGTATTTCCCTTTATATCGCCTGCACTGAAATTTACAGGTTCACTAACCTGCGCAGAAACAAATATTGGAATTATTATTAATATAATTATCAATAAGATCTTTTTCATTTTTTTTCACCTCGAAATTTAAATTGTTTGAAATGTATAATACCATAATTTTCCCTAAAAGAAAATTAAATTACTATAAATCAATATTTGAATATATTAAAACAAACACATTGACAGAAATTTAATTTCATTTAGAATATTTAGAATGGATGAGATCATTACAAGAACAGCTTTTCAAAAAAAAATATTGATTTATTTTAAAAGTAATAAAATTTTTTCTACATTTTTATTTATATTATCAATTATATTATTATTAATTTTCTTATTTTTTTTATCACTCCCGGATGTAAAACTTTTAATAAAGAATAATCCTGAAACTACTTCTATGATAAATAATAGAGTTGAGATTTATAAAAAAAGAAAATTGAAAGTAAAGATCCTGAATAAATGGGTGAATTTCAGTTCAATACCTGAACTTATGAAAAAAACTGTTCTTGTTTCAGAAGATCTGAACTTTTACAATCATAAAGGTATCGATTATTTTGAATTAAAAGAGGCAATAAAAAAGAATTTATCAAAAGGTAAAAAAGTAAGAGGTGGAAGCACTATAACCCAGCAACTTGCAAAAAATCTGTATCTTTCTTCGGAGAAAACCTATTCAAGAAAAATAAAAGAGTTCTTTATTGCAAAAAAAATGGAAAAGCATCTTAGTAAAGACAGAATATTATCAATTTATCTGAATGTAATTGAATTTGGACAAGGAGTTTTTGGTGTTTGTGCAGCATCAGAAAAATTCTTTTTGAAACCTCTTATAGAACTCACGCCGGGGGAAATTATCAGGATCGTTTCCGTAATACCAAAACCTCTCAGGGTAACTCCCCTGTCAAACTCAGGTTATCTTAAGTGGAGAGCAAACTTACTACTTAACAGATTACTGAGGATGAATTATATTTCAGAAGAACTATATAATATAACTTCTGAAGAATTCAAATAAGTATCAACAATAATCATATATTTTTTTTATTCAATGTTTTTATATTGACTTTTAACCTTTATATAGTTAAATTCATAATTAATAAATTTATTATTTATTGGAGGAGTTTTTAGATGAAGAAAATTTTTATTTTTATAACAATTTTATTAATCTCTTTTTTTACTGCTTTTTCTGCACGATATGTCGGTTCAAAAAAGTGTAAAATGTGCCATAACAGCGCAAAACATGGAAAAGCTTATGATATTTTATATAAAACAAAGCACTCTAATGCATTTAAGGGACTGGTGGAAGATGGAAAGGAAACAGACCCTGTTTGTGTAGAATGTCATTCTACAGGATTTAATGAAGGTGGTTATAAAATCGGTGCACCTGAAACCTATAAATTTGAAGGAGTCCAGTGTGAAGAGTGTCATGGCCCCGGCTCTAAATACACAAAGATCAGTATTATGAAAAACAAAAAACTTGCAATAAAAAACGGTTTAAGAATTCCTGATAAAAAAAGATGTCTGAAGTGTCATGACAGAGAAAAATATCCCTGGGCAAAAGAATTTATTTATAAAGACAGGCTTAAAAAGATTGACCATACATATTGAAAAAAAAAGTTTCAGATTTTTTATCTTTTGAATACCTGATATTTATTCCCATTTAGTTATACCTGATATCTTCAGATTGCTACTGCATTCAGGGCATGGATAATTTTCAAGTTTTTCAACTTTGATATGTCTGAGCCGTATCCCACACTTACTGCACCTGTTCTTTGACCTGAAAAGAATTTTACCACATTCCAGTTCCCCTGATTTCCTGTTTAATTCGTTAAAGATCCATTTTTCCGGTACACAAATTCTAATATAAAGCTGACTCTCCAGGTTTCCGCATTTCCTACACTTGTAGATCCTTCTTTCAAAAAGAGGATTTTCTCTTTCGTAAAAAGGTTTTCTTGAAACATATCTCAGATTCAGGTGGAACTTTTTTAATATCTTTTTTATCTTTTTTCCATCAGTAACATTACTTTTTCTGATAAGATTGTCCAGGCTTGAATAAAGCTTTCCTGTGCCTTCCTTTAAACTTGTAAAATAGGAGCATAAATTACATTCGAGCCTGTATTCTCTTCCCATATTTAACATTTGATCATTTATAATATAAATATAATTTAAATATGAATATAAATCAAAAAATAAAATAATGTATTTTTTTTATAATATGAAATACATGACCTGTATTTCTTGACATTATTGATGTATTTGTATTATTAATTCCAATATGTTAAAGCGTTTAAGAACAATAATGGTCTCAACAGTCACTTTTATTTTAATTATTTATATTATTATTTCAGCCTATTATTATTTTGCACAGGAAAAATACATTTTTTTCCCTGAGGTATTGCCTGAAGAATTTAAGTTTTTTTATACACAGCCTTTTGAAGAAATAAATTTTAAAACAGAAAAAGATATAGTAATAAATTCTCTACTTTTCACTGTAAAAGAACCAAAGGGACTTATATTATATTTTCATGGAAATGCAGGCAGCCTGATGAACTGGGGCGATATTGCACCGGATTTCACAAAAAATGGATTTGATATATTAATATTTGACTACAGAAGTTATGGCAAGAGCAACGGAAAACTGAGTCAGAGATCACTTTATTCCGATTCTTTATTTATCTATGAAAAAATGATCCAAAGATATGGAGAGAAAAGTATCATCCTGTATGGCAGGTCCATAGGCACGGGAATTGCAGCTTATACAGCTTCGAAAAATGATCCTGCTATGTTGATATTGGAGTCTCCATATTTCAGTATGAAAGATCTTTTGAAAAAATATTACCCCTGGCTTCCATCTTTCCTTTTAAGATACCAGTTCAGGACCGACCTCTATATTGTTAAAGCGAAATATCCTGTATACCTTATTCATGGAAGTGATGATGAGATCATAGATTTCAGTCAAAGTATTAAATTAAAAAAAATTTTAAAGAAAGATAATAACCTTTTCGGTATCCCCGGTGGGAAACACAATGACCTCCGTTACACTAAAGAATACCAGTATACCTTAACTAAACTTTTAAATTGAATATTGCACATTTTGCCCGATAAATTAATTCATTTTTGCTTTATTTCTTGATTATTCACATAATATATCAGGGAGGAGTAAATGAATCGGAAAAATTCGTTATCATTTTTTTTATTGATTTTAATTTATATAATACTTTCATTCAGTTTTTTTTACTGCACAGATTCGGGTGAAAATAGTGAAAAACCTGAGGTTTTCTCTTTATCACCTGCTTCAAAAGTATCTTCTATGCCTTCATTTACATTAACCGCCAATGGCTCCGGCTTTGTAACAGGTTCTAAAATTATATTTAACGGAGTAACAAAAAACACCAATTATACAGATCCAGGTGAAATTTCATGTACAATAGATAAAAATGAAATTTCTCTTAATTCTTACTCCCATGTTGTTTCCAATAATGAGATGTCTTCAATTCCTGTCCTGGTCAGAAATCCGGGAGGAGAGGAGTCCGATACATTGTTTTTTACAATAAATGACAATCATTCTTTTATAATTCCGAAAAAACTGTCAGAAGAGCATAGTACATCATTCAATCCTGCAATAGCTACTGATCCTGAAGGTAATATTTTCATTGTATATGACAGATATGAACGCAGTGTAAATGGATATTACGTCTCGGTTATAAGTTCAAAGGATAAAGGTGATTCCTGGGTGGAATATGTTGATATTTTTACTGCAACGGAAAGATGCTATAACACAAAAATAACTTCAGGCCCTGACGGGACAATTTATGTAACATTTTTTAATGCAAAACTATATTTCTCCTATTCAAATGACCAGGGAAATACCTGGCAGATACCCAAAGCAATAACACCCAATGCAAATGCTCCTCTCGATTCTGATATTGCAATAGATAAAAATGGAGCTATAAACATAATCTGGGTGCAAAGAGATTTATATAATTTTAAATCTATCTATTTTATAAGATCTGAAGACAAAGGAGTTAGTTTTTCTTTGCCTGTCAGTGTTGCTGCCGAATGGGAGAATTACAGCAGTATTTATAATTCCGCGTTGGCAATAAACAATAATAATGGAATATTTGTAACCTGGACCGGATGGCCAGCCGGTGGATCAAGATACAGCCATGTTTATTTTAATTATTCCCATGATAATGGAATTAACTGGAATTCGGAAGACAAATATTTTGGAGTTTGTTCATCTTCCGATCTTTCTGTAGATCCTGAAGGTAACATTGATCTTGTTATATCTTCATCATACCTCCCCTTTCAAAACCAGATTATATTCTTAAGATCTGTCGATAATGGAGTAAGTTGGGGAAAAGGGATTGCAGTCACTTCAAATTCATCCGATACTAATCCGATCATTAGAACTGATTCTGCAGGAAATAGAAATATTATTTTTAAAAGGGATAAGTACTACTATTTCACAAGGTCAATTCCCAGTGGTGTTTCCTGGACTGATCCGATCTTTGCAACTGATAAGGAAAACATCAGGTTTAGTGATAAATCAATTGATATGGCACTTGATAATGAAGGAAATATTTTTATTGTTTCCGAGTATGACAATATAGGATTGTTATACTTCACTAAAAGTTATTAGATTTATATTGAATTTTTATGTTTAAGCAAAACTAATTTAACGAAAGTCTTGTTGAATTTCATTCTTATAAATTCTATAATTTTATCAGATTAATTAAAGGAAGGTGTTGAATATGCGCTGGAGAGGAAGAGAAAGAAGTACAAATGTTGAGGACCGACGCCGTGTCGGCGGTAAAAAAATAGCTCTTGGCGGAGGATTCGGAACTATTATCATTGCTGTTATTTTCATCTTACTGGGAGGGAACCCCAAACAGATCCTTAAATTTCTTGATCCGGGACAGACTGCCACTACAACCGGTACAACTCAGAGTTCTCCCCTGCCTGATGATGAACTTGCAAATTTTATTTCTGTCGTTCTTGCTGATACAGAAGATGTATGGAAAAAGATATTCAGGGAATCCGGAAGAGTTTACAGAGAACCTAAACTGGTACTTTTCAGAGGGCATGTCCGATCAGCATGCGGCTTTGCAGGAGCTGCTACCGGCCCCTTTTATTGTCCCGGAGATGAAAAAGTGTATATTGATCTCGAATTCCTTGAAGAAATGTTAAGACGTTTTAAATCTTCCGGCGATTTTGCAATGGCATATATTCTAGCCCATGAAGTGGGCCATCATGTACAGAAACAACTCGGAATAATGAATAAAGTTGATTCAAAGCGTGGCCTGGTAAGTCAAAAAAAACTGAATGAACTTACGGTCCGGCTTGAACTTCAGGCAGATTTTCTTGCAGGTATCTGGGTGCACCATGCGCAGAAGATGAAGAATATCCTTGAAGAAGGTGATGTTGAAGAAGCACTAAGGGCTGTAGCAGCTGTTGGTGACGACCGGATACAGATGAAGCAGAGAGGTTATGTAGTTCCCGATTCATTTACTCATGGAACATCAGAGCAGCGCCTCAGATGGTTCAGAAAGGGAATGAAAACAGGTGACCCCAACCAGGGAGACACATTCAGTACACGAAACCTTTAATAAACAGTCAAAACCTGATTCTTATTTCAATTCAAAGGGTCAAAGCGGTAGTAACCTGATTTGAGACAATTTACCGCTCTTTTATCCAGAAAACCCGGCATCCAGTTTTTAATAGTTGTTTCAAGCGGGATAAAATATCCCTTTCCCGGGAAAAAGAGAGCTTTCATTCCGGGAAGAGGATTACGTTTAATAACCAGAATAGCGTGAAAGATACCGTAACCCCTCATAATAACAATGCCCAGTTTTTCTTTTGACCTTATTCCACTTAGTAGATCTGCTAAAAGTATTGACTTGGTATCACAATCACCATAACCATAATAAAGAGATTGAAGAGGTGTAAAAAATTCTCCTGTATATTTTCCCTTAATATACTTTGGTGGGATTTTATATTTTATATATTGAACAAATCTGAGAAAATCATTCAAAGGGTCTTTACTATCGGAATACTTTAAAGATTTTAACAACCTTCTGGAATGTGAAAAAAAATATTTCAAACTCCTTTTAAAAATTTCCTTATAATCAATAATTATATTTTCACCGATTTTCTTAAAACCTCTCTTTTTCAGATAAGATGGGTGTTTCATTTTTTTTGAGATACCGAAATTTTTATCATCATTTTTAAGATTATCTGATCTGATGAAAAATCTGGTTGAAATGATCTTGTTTCCCATATTTTTCCACTTGTAAATTCTTAAATATAAATTTTTAGACATAATATCATTTATGGTTCTATTTTTTGGATTATTAAAAATATTTTTATCTGACTGATCTTCTGTTAATCCGGGATCACTTAAAGAATTACTGCATCCGGGGTTAAATAAGAGTAATACAAAAATAGGGAAAAAAAATATTGATACTGTTTTAAAGTTCACTGAAAATTAAAAAAATTAATTACAATTGAACTTATAATAGATTCAAAGAACATCCCTACCACGATCACTGTAACACTGAGAACAATTGCAACTGCAGTATTTCCCTTTTTTATCTCTTCCCACTCATCTATACCCTTTGTAAGGGTCATAATTATCTTAATGGAAATATATATAGCTATTGCTCCGATTATAAGAGCAGTAATTAGTGAACCAAGTATGCCAAAGATAAGTTTTAATGCTGTTTTAAAACTGAATCCGGTTGAATAATTATAATACCAGGCGTTCATAACCGGTTTTACTGTTTCAAGGCACATTCGTCCTATAGTCCATATAAAAGAACTTAAAACAAGAGCTATTCCAATATTACTTGATTTAATAATTTCAAATTTTTTAAATCTGAGATCTGAAAACTTCATAAAAAACTTTCCGGTAATGAAAGGGATCAGGATAAGGCTGCCATAAATCGCAATAATTACTGATAAAAAAATCAACAAAAGGTAAATAAGTGTCGATATTAACTGGATTTGCGGAGCCTCAAATGTCATTTTTACATTAATATTATATATTGCAGTTAAAAAATATTCAAAAAAAAATTATTTTTGAAACCTTGTACTAAGTTTACACGTATACTATATATTACAAAGTATTGTGAGGTTATTATGGAGAATAAGATTAAACAATTAAGAAAAGGTATTTTTGAGATGGTCATCCTTCAGATCTTAAGGAATGAAGAATATTATGGATATTCATTAATTAAAACCATTACTGACAATTGCAGTTTTGAAATTAACGAAGGTACTATCTATCCGATACTTTCCCGCATTTCGAAGGATGAACTTATTAAATCTCACTGGGTCGAATCATCCAAAGGACCTCCAAGGAAATATTATTTCATTACCCCGAAAGGAGAAGA
Source organism: Acidobacteriota bacterium (assembly GCA_039714255.1). GTDB lineage: Bacteria > Acidobacteriota > Aminicenantia > UBA2199 > UBA2199 > UBA647. The sequence continues at coordinate 19,773 of JBDLJQ010000023.1, read as the reverse complement.
AGTTCTTGATGGCCTTGAATTGGAATTTCAAAACCTCAGCAGCCTGATAATAAAAACAAAAAAATTAAAAATAAATAAAAAAACAAAAAAAAAAGAATTAAAAGTTGATCCTAAAAAGGAGGAGAAAAATGAAAAATAATTATCCTGATAGTGTCGAAAAAATTGTAAATGATTATATTGACAGAGTTAAAAGTCATCTTAAAAGCCTTCCGGAAAAAGATAAAGAAGATTTTTTAAAAGAAATTGAATCTCATATTTATGAATCCTATATAACTGATAAAAATGGAGATGATGTCGGGAAAATACTATCAGTATTAAACAAGCTGGGAGAACCTTCTGAAGTATTTTATAAAAAAGCTCCACATTCAATGTACAAGATCGGGAAAGAAAAGAATATACCGCTATACATCCTTATAGGTGCACTTATTGCAATTTTCGGAATTCCTCTCGGTTTCGGGGGTTTGGGGATCATTCTCGGGATCCTGGGAGTTTTATTCGGTTTAATTGTAGCATATTTTGGTACTGCTATTGGATTTACCCTGGGAGGCCTGGCAGGAATTTTTGCAAGTATCATTCATATTGTTGACCCGGCCTTTTTTGAAACTATAGTCAGAGAAACCGGGACAATGAACTTCGGTTACTTTCATTTTGCAAATCCTGCAGTAGAGGGAATAATAGGAATATTCGTATCTTTCCTTCTAGTATCACTCGGTGTATTAATGCTCTATATGGGTAAATATATTTTCCGTGGGATCAGATCAATAACAAATCTATCTGTGCAGAAAATTAAAGAAATTTTCAGTAGAAAAAAATAATAACAGATTTAATGGGGGTCAGCATTCTGCCCCCTTTTTACTTTTATTATCTGTTTTTATATATAATAGATAATACAGTTACTGTTCCGCATGCTGCTAAACTTGCTGTCATTCCGGCAAGCAGGTAATAATCCTTCTGGAAATATCCATGAAGTATACCAGTTACCTGAAGAATTGAAAAACCGGCAAAAGTGATAGTGGAAACACCTTTCGCACTTTTTGCCTTTATTATTTTTATCCCCTGAATAACAAATAATCCTGCATTCACCATTAAACCCATGGCAAAAATATATGCAATAATTTCCTTTAGATTTTCAATACCCAAAGATTACCTCCGACTTAACTAATGATTTCATCCTGAATTATTACCCATTAATTATTTTTATATAAACTTTCCTTTTTCTCGGGCCATCGAATTCACAAAAGAAAATTCCCTGCCATGTCCCAAGAAGCAATTTCCCATCATTTAATATAATGGTTTCTGAAGGAGATATAAGAGAGGAAAGTATATGGGAAGGAGAATTTCCCTCCATATGTTCAAAATATTCCATATGTGGAATTTTATCTTTAAAAAACCTTTTCATATCAGATCTGACAGCAGGGTCTGCATTCTCATTTATCGTTATTCCCGCAGTTGTATGTGCAGTATAAATGGTTACTATACCGTCTGTAACGCCACTTTTTTTTATTTTCTCCGAAACTATATTAGTAATATCAATAAACTCAATATATTCATTTGTATTTATTGGAAAAACTTCAGGTCTATTCACTTTTCAGATCCTTTTCTCCAAAAACATCAGCCTGAAATGTTTCAATTTTAACACTTTTTCTCCATTGGTCCTGATCCATTCCTGCTTTTAAACAACCATAAGAAATATATTCTTCAAGATCCCATCCCTGCTCCACAGGCACCTGGGGGAGGAGCAGGCCTCTGTTAAAACCCCGGGAAATTATTATTCCGTCTCTTCCTACCTTTACATCTTTATAAGAATTCATCTCCTCAGGTATCGACAATACTGAGATCTCAATATCAATTTTATCAACCTCATCCTCTGATAACGAATTAAACCTTGGATCTTCAAATGCAGACGAGATGGCATTTTCAATAACACTTTTATACAATGGAACTACCGGAAGCGGATGTCCTATACATCCCCTCAAATTTCCATCCAGGTGAAGAGTCACAAATACCCCCCTGTTTTCATTGAATTTTTCATTAAGGTTAGTATATTCAGGATGCTTTTTATTCGCCATATAATTAATTATTGTTTCTCTTGCCAGTTTTAATAATTCCTTTTTTTCAGATATTGTCAGATCGCTCATATTTCATCCTTTAAACAGAAAATTTCTTTATTTAAAAGTTCCATTTGAATCCCTTCTATATCTATAAAATATACATCCCAGCAATCCTTTTCGGGGATCATAATAATTTTTTCTTTGAAAAATTCAGATTTGAAATAGTTCTTTTTATTTAAAAAAAAACCCTGTAATTGTATCCCCCAGGATTTGTAGATATTTTCAAAATTTATATCTATATTTTCTTTATTTAATTCCACCTGTAGAAAATCGGTTATGAACAAATATTTTCCTATCCTGCTCCCTCTGATAAACCCTGACACTTCATTTTTAAGAAGTGTCAGGGCTCTCAGTTTATCTTTGACCTTTGAAGTCAAAATAATCTTCATTTTAAAATTATGTAAAACTTTTATTTATGACGTTGCCCTCTCAAGTTTTTTCATTATCAGGAACATGAATGCAGCTGACATAAGGGAAGTTATTACCAGTAGAGTATAAGTTTGCCATAACTCAAGTGCAGCATAAGGTTTCGCCACCTGTCCGGATAACATATTACCTATTGCAGTTGCTGCCAGCCATCCCCCCTGCATCATTCCCCTGAACTTCGGAGGCGATACTTTAGCAACAAAAGCAAGGCCCATAGGGCTGATAAAAAGTTCAGATACAGTAAGAGTGAAATACATTCCTATAAGCCAATATGGCGCCACAAGGAAAGGTGAAGTGCCGCCTAATCCAGCCAAAGCTTTAGGACTTATGAGGCCTAGAGAGGCAAGTATCATTATTATCCAACCTGCTGCAAGGAGTAACATACCTATGCCAATTTTCTTGGGTGAAGAAGGCTCTTTTCCTCTCTTGTTGAGCCATGCAAAAAATGCAACAATGACAGGTGTCAGGAATACGACAAAAATCGGATTAAACGACTGGAAAAGTTCCGGAGAGATCGGATTTTCACCCTGAAATGTTCCATATCTCCAGTAAAGCACTATTGCAGAAGCAATTGTTACCCCTATCCCAATTAGTTTTGTTTTTTGTATAGAACTTTTTTTAATGGCAAATACAAGGCCGATCAGGATACCGATCACAGATAAGAATGCCGGCAGGTCAAAGAAAATCTTTGTAAATGGCGAAACACTGTCAACTGTATAGTCCCGTGCAAACCAGGTTAAAGTTAAGCCGTTCTGATGGAATGCCATCCAGAAGAAAATTACTACAGTGAAAACAAGAATCAATGCAACAACTCTCTCTTTTGTCTGTTTCGGAGTAAGTTCGACAGCATTCTCATTATTAACTTTTTTACTGTGCAGATAATCAGCATGTTTATAATATTTTTTGTAAAATTTAAAGATCAAAAGAGAAATTACTATACTGCATGCTGCAAGTGCAAAAGCTGCATTATAACCCTGGCTCAGGGAATCTATATATTTTTCACCAAAATCGGTAATGTTTGTATATGCGTTACCCATTTGCTGCCTGGCAATTTCTTCAAGTTCAGCAACATTTTCAAGTTTTCCCTTATAAAACTGATGTATCATACCAGGAACACTTGCCACATATGTAAATCCGTCTTTCCCTAGCAGCCAGTCTCTTAAAAAAGTAGCCGCATAGGGGGCAAAAAATGCACCGATATTGATACCCATATAAAAGATATTAAAAGCCGCATCATGAAGTTTTTTATATCCCTGTTCTTCATATAAATTACCTAGAATTACTGCAAGGTTTCCTTTGAAAAAACCGGTCCCCAGTGCAATAACAAAAAGTGAGAAATAGATGAATATCATGGAATGAGTTGGAATACCCATAAAAGCATATCCAACTATCATCAATACTATTCCAAATGTTATCGTTTTTCCGTACCCTATTTTGTCAGCAAGGATACCTCCGAAAAGCGGAAGGAAATAAATAGCAAAAAGAAAAGCTGACCATAGATTTCCGACACTCTCAGGTGACAGGCCGAACCTGGCCTGAAAAAACAAAGCAAAGATCGGGATCATAGTGTAATAACCGAACCTTTCTCCCATATTTGCAAAGAAAAGAACGACTAATCCTTTAGGATGATTTTTAAACATTTTGTCTCCTTTTAATTAAATTCTTCTTCAGGTTTAAAACATATTCTATATAAACACAAATATTAAGTAAAGGGCTATTCAAAAAATTCACAATTCTTGAATTTATATCATCTTTGAGATATTATATTCATTCAAAAATAATTATAACGATTATATCAGGAGTAATTATGAACAATGATATCATTATGAATCCAAATAAACTTGTGAAATTTCTTAATAAACCTGCAGAAGAATTTACTAAAAAAGATATTATTGAGTATATCGAAAAAAATAATATCCTTATGCTGAATTTCAGATATCTTGCAGAAGACGGCCGGTTAAAAACACTTAACTTTGTTATTAACAATATAGATCACCTTGATACTCTTTTATCTAATGGCGAAAGGGTTGATGGATCCAGTTTATTCTCTTATATAGATGCCAGTTCCAGTGACCTCTATGTTGTACCACGGTTTAAAACCGCATTCCTTAATCCTTTTACCGAAATACCAACGTTGGACATATTGTGCTCTTTTTTTAAGGATGACGGAACCCCACTTGAAAGTTCACCTGAAAATATAATAAAAAGGGCTCATGAACAATTGAAAAAAAAGACCGGTTTTACATTCGAAGCACTTGGAGAACTGGAATACTATCTCCTTTCTGAAATAGATTCTATCTACCCTATTATCGAACAAAAAGGTTATCATGAATCACATCCATTTTCAAAATGGGGGTCAATAAGGCGTGAAGCAATGAAAACCATCTCTGAAATCGGTGGCAAAATTAAATATGGCCATGCCGAAGTTGGAAATATAATTAATGAGGACCTTGAAATGGTTCAACACGAAATAGAATTCCTCCCCGTCCCGGTTGAAGATGCAGCAGATCAGCTTGTTCTGGCAAAATGGGCAGTTCGTGAAATAGCCTATAAATATGATATGGAGGTAAGTTTTGCACCTAAAATTATTGTCGGGCACGCGGGAAGCGGACTTCATATTCATTCCAGGCTGATTAAGGGCAAAAAAAATATGCTGGTGGAAAATAATGAGCTAAGTGACATCGGGAAAAAACTGATATCCGGATTTCTTGACCTTTCCGGATCTCTTACAGCATTCGGAAATACTGTCCCTACGTCTTTTCTCAGGCTTGTCCCCCATCAGGAAGCTCCTACAAATATCTGCTGGGGTGACAGGAACAGATCTGTATTGGTAAGAGTTCCCCTTGGATGGCTTGGTGTAAAGGATATGGTTAAGCAGGTTAATCCACTTGAGGATACAAATAAAAAGGTCTATATGAACAATCAAACAGTAGAACTGAGAAATCCTGACGGGAGTGCAAATGTACATCTTTTACTTGCAGGAATGACAGTAGCTGCCCTCCATGGCCTTGAAAGTAAAGATTCTCTTAAAAATGCCGAAAAACTTTATATCATAAAAGATGCATCTAAAGTAAAAGGCCTTAAACAATTACCTGCTTCATGCAGTGAAGCAGCTGATATGCTGAAAAAAGAACGTTCATTTTATGAAAAGGATGGGATTTTCCCGTCAAGGATCATTGATGGGATAATCAGTAATCTAAAAAACTTTAAGGATAAAGATCTAAGCGAAAAATTATTCGGAAATGCTGCTGCATTAAAAGAAGTAGTGCAGGAATTCATTCATTGCGGATAATATCTTTTCAATAGATCTTTAATAATTCATCCAGGCTCTTCCGATCAGGCATACCTCTTTTTTGATAGCCTTCAGGAGGATAACCAAGCGGTGTCATACAAAGTACGAGCTCATTCTCATGAAGATTTAAAGCTTTTTTAACCACTGCTTCTTCAAATGCAATGATCCAGCAGGTGGCAACCCCTTCATACTCTGCAGCAAGGATCATATGGTCCATCATAATTGAAAGATCAATTTCCAGTGAATTAAATCCATCCCATGACCTGGCCCATGCATCCTCCCTCTTTCCTGTAACAATCAGAACTGCTGTCGATTTATGAAACCATTCCCTTGAATAACTTGAATGAATTTTTTTTATTAAAGTAGTATCCTTTACCAGATGAAATGTAGCAGGCTGCCGGTTACTTGCTGTGGGAGCAAGCCTGCCTGCTTCCAGAATCTTTTTTATAGTCTCATCAGAAACGGATTTTTCCGGATCATAAGCTCTTATGCTCCTCCTTTTACTTATTAATTCATAAAAATCTAACGTTTTCATTTTCTCACCTGTCTTTTTTCTTTTTATCTGATAATATTATCTTTATAAAATAAATATTTCAAATATTTTTTTACCCTCCGTCCCGGCTACTTCTGCTTTAAACTGATCTTTTCTAATTCCTTTAAAATCTTTTTTGACTGAACCACAAATAAGATATATAATATGGAAATAAAATGAAAGAATATTTCCCTAATGACATATATAAAACTTCTGTAAAACAACGGAAATTCTTTGGAGATCTCCTTTTTTTCAAAAGCCGTATCTATTTCTATATACTTCTCCTGAAAAGAATAATTTCCAGCAGTATTTTTTCAGCAAAAAAAGGCCTTTATAGTAGTGCAAGATGGGCTTCCGATTCCTTTGATATCCATGGATTTGTAGAAGGTTGTGGTGGAATTTGTGAATTTTCAGGTTTAGATAATATAAGAAAAGTTAAAAATGAGCCTGTAGTTTTTATCGGTAATCATATGGGGTTAATTGAAACCCTGCTTCTTCCGTCAATTATTGTCCCTGTTAAACCTGCCCTGTTTATTATAAAAGACAGTCTTGTGAAACAACCATTTTTTGGAGATATTATGAAAGCTACAGATCCGATCGTAGTGGGAAGAACAAATCCCCGTGATGACCTGAAACTTGTACTTGAAGAGGGTGCAAAAAAATTGAAAGAGGGAAAATCCGTTATAATATTTCCACAAAGTACCAGAAGCTCAGTTTTTAAGAGAGACAGGTTTAATTCACTGGGAATAAAACTTGCTAAAAATGCAGGTGTAAAAATTGTTCCGATTGCTTTAAAAACCGATTTTATTGAGAATGGGAAGCACTTGAGAGACTTTGGAAAACTCAATAGAGAAAAAACCGTATATATAAAATTCGGATCTCCTGTTACTATTAAAGAAAATGGGAAAACAGAGCATGAAAAGGTTATCTCATTTATAGTTGACAACCTGAAGCATTGGAAAGCAGAGGTTATTTAATTGTTTAATTTTGGAGGAATTATGAAATTTAAATATAAAAAATATATCCTGATATTAAGTATATTCGTTTTATTCTTAAATCTGAAACCTGTTAATGAGTTAAAGGAAAAAACACTTCTCCAGATAATTCAGCAGGGCCTTGAGGCATGGCATTATAGTGGAAAAAAAACAGATAATTATTTTTCAGAAACAGGTTTTAAAGAATACTTAAAATACCTGGACTATAATAAAAGATTTTTGCTTAAATCCGATATAGAAGAGTTTGAAAGATATAAGGACCGGATCGATGATCAGCTTTTAAAGGGAAAGCCTGAATTAATGAAAATTGCAAGTGAAAAGATAAGTTTACGTATCAATCACATTCTGGGGATAATTAATGATCTCTTATCCAAACCTTTTGATTATACAAAAAATGAAAATATTTTATTTTCTCCTGATAAAAGGGAATATTTTACTAATAAAAGTGAGCAGAGAGAGTACTGGCGGAAATTATTAAAATATGAGTCTCTTAACAGGTACATAACTAATTTAAAATCAAAAAAGCTATCTGTAAAATCAATTGATAAAAAGATTGAAAAAAAAGTCAGAGAACAAGTAAGCAAAAGTTATGTAAGAAAACTGAAAAGAAAATTAAAAACAAACGAAAAAGATGCTATCTCACTGTTCCTTAACTCAATTATACAGGTTTTTGACCCCCATACTGCATATTTTCCACCAAAACAGCTTGAAGATTTTGATATTGAAATGACTGGAAAACTTGAAGGGATCGGTGCTCTTCTCGGAGAGAAAGAAGGTTATGTAAGTGTTGTGAGAATTATTCCCGGAGGCCCATCCTGGAAACAGAAAGAACTCCAGGCCGGTGACCTGATACTTAAAGTAGGGCAAAAAGATAAAGAACCTTTAGATATAATAGGTATGAGAACAGTTGATGCCGTAAAGTATATAAGAGGGAAAAAGGGCACTCTTGTAAAACTTACCGTCAAAAAACCTGATGGAAGAATTATTGTTATTCCGATAGTGCGTGATATTGTTGTAATAGAAGAAACTTTTGCAAAATCTGCAATCATTAAAGAGAAAAGTACAAATTCACTTTATGGATATATCTATCTCCCCGGGTTTTATAATGATTTCAAAAATAAGAATGGAAGGAAATCTTCAGAGGATGTTAAAAAAGAGTTAATTAATCTTAAATCACAAAATATAGAAGGACTTATACTGGATCTCAGGGGAAACAGCGGTGGAGCGCTTAACGATGCCATAAGCCTTTCCGGCCTTTTTATTAAAAAAGGGCCTATTCTTCAAACCAAGAACAGGCATACAGGAATAAGGATATTAAATGACCCTGATCCTGATATTCAGTTTGATAAGCCCCTCATAGTACTTGTGAATTCTTTAAGTGCATCTGCTTCTGAAATTGTTGCTGCTGCCCTTCAGGATTATGGACGGGCAATAATTGTCGGAGGTTCACATTCATTTGGCAAAGGTACTGTACAGATGATGATAGACCTTAACCGTTTCAGGAGAAACCAGGAATCAAAAAATGATTCACTCGGAGCATTTAAAATTACTATTCAAAAATTTTATCGTATAACCGGATCTTCCAATCAATATGAAGGTGTAATTCCCGACATCATACTTCCGGACAGGTTTGATCATTTAAAGATAGGAGAAAAATTCTATGACCACCCTTTGAAATCAGATACCATAAGGTCGCTTGAATACAAAAAGTGGGAATCGAAAATATCAAATTTTAATAAGATAAAACAATTAAGTAAAAATAGGGTAAAAAATAATTCAGGTTTTTCCATCATAAAAAGATATATTGAAAAGCTTAAAGAGATAAGGAAACTGAACCTGTACAGCCTTAACCTGAAAAAAGCATTTAAAGAACAGCTGTCACTTGAAAAAGAGATGAAAATAATAAATAAAAAAGAAAAACAACTAAAGGATTTTTCAATTATATCTTTGTCTTTAAACAGAAGATTTAATTCCGAAAAATTAAAAAAAGTTGCTGAAGAGATGGAAAAAACATGGCATGAGGAGATGGAAAAAGATCTGTATCTTAATGAATCTCTCCTGATTTTAAGAGATATTATAAATAACAGTAAGAAAAACAGCTGACAATATCTACCGCATATTGAGCTTATCTTTATTTGAACTCAACAACCTGTATTGTTATATCATCATCCATGGTGTCAGCAAAATTATAAAGGTCTGATTCAATTTTTTTTACAAGGCTACGTACATTATTTTTCATTTCAGAAACCATCAATCCTTTTAACCTGTCCGTTCCGTATCTCTCTTTCTTTCTATTCTTTAATTCGATAACACCGTCAGTATAAAACAATATTCTATCACCTTTCTCAATCCGTATCTCTTTTTCCCCGAAAACCGGATCCTTAAATATGCCCACGAAAAACCCTTCTGAGCTTAGAGTTTCAATTACTTTTTTATTTTTTCTTAATAACAACGGTGGAGGATGATTTGCATTGGTAAAAATAAATCTTTTTTCTTTTTCAAAATATATTCCGTAGAATGAAGAAAAAAACTCCCCGGAATCAAGATATCTGAAAAATTCATGATTAAGGATCTCAAAAAGAAGTTGAGTTGAAAGTATATCTCTTGCATAAAGTGAAAAAAATACTTTGAGCATTGAAGATATTAATGCCGCAGATATCCCGTGGCCGGAAATATCAGCTATAAAAAAACCATATATCCCATCATCCAGTTTCGTTATGTCAATAAAATCTCCCGAAACTCTGAATAAAGGTTTATAAAGATACTCAATATCAAGTGAAGTTATTTTCTCCAATTCATCTTTATGTGGAAAGAGGCTTTTCTGGAAATCTGCAGCCAGGTCCAATTCAAGATCTATCTTTTCCCTGAATTTAAGAATAGTATCGTTTATATCAATTTCACCTGTTATATCATCCTTAAACTTAGTGTTGATCTTTTTTTTATCTCTGTTTGAATATTTTACAAGTGTAACAATATTTCCCTTCTGATTGTACTGCACATCATCAAATGCCTTTTTTGCCAGCATGATCCCCTTACCGCTCTCTTTAAGAAAATTTGATGGTTTAAAAGGATCTGCAATTTTTGAATGATCAAACCCTCTCCCCATATCCTCAACAATTATTTTCATATAATCTACAGAGGAAAACGTTTTGACAGAAACATACCTCTTTTTAAATTCTTTAAGTTCACTTCTTTTTTTTAGATACTCATAATAATTTCCGCTTTTATACTGAGATTGTTTCTCTTTATAACTAACCTCAAGATTCCCATGCTCAACTGCATTGATAATAATTTCCTGCAACGCTGTTTTAAGAAATGACTGATCACTGTACAGATATCCCAGTTCCAGATAAACCGAATCAACTATCTTCGATATAGAGTTAAGGTCATTGCTGAGCCTGAAAGATTTCTTTTCCCACATAATGTTCGGATTCAGGTCTAACCTGTCAATACCGGGAACACTACTTGTTATTTTATTTAATAAATATCTTAAATTATTCTCTTTTACCGGTATTTTTATTATATCTGATGCTCCATACTTCAGCGCTTTGAAAACCCTGTTTCTGTCCGAAAGATCAGATATAATTATTATCTGAACCCCGATTTCTATCTTTTTAATTTTTTTTACAAATGTTTCCCCTTTCATATCATCAAGGTCTATATTAGTTATAACGGTACCGGGATTGTTCAGTAAAAATTTTTCAATTCCCTCTTTCCCGTTATTTGAATGAATTACATCATAATTACTGTTTTCTAAAAACTTTGAAATGAAAGGATATATATCTTTATTATTATCTACAAGAAGAATTTTCCCATATTTTTTCATCTGAATATATTTCTTAAAAATATCTTTTAAAAATCGGCTCAGTCTATATTAAATAATGTGTCTACCTTAATAGCCTTGAAAAGTGATCTGATCTCACTGTTTAGATTTATTAATACTATTTCCCTGTTTTTTGATGAAAGGTTTTTGTAGAAGAATAATAATTTACCAATACCTGAACTTCCTATGAAACTGACATCACCAAAATCAATTACTACTTTTTTTTGTTCTTTTTCCAATATAAGGTTAAAAACATTTTTTAATTTTTCCGCTCCGGAAATATCTATCCTTCCGGTAATTTTAAGATTATATATTCCAGATTCTTCTTTTTCTTCAATTTTCATCTTAACCTCATTAAATTAAACTATTTTTTTAAAATTAATTCAACCTTCTTTTTCCCTTTTATTATTAAGGGCTGATTCCGGTCAAGTTTTAATGAAGCATTAAAAACTTTAAGAGCTTCTTCATATTCTTTTAAATTAACCATTGTAAATGCAATAAGATTCAATAATCTTAGATCACTGTCATATACTTTATTTCCTTTTAGAAGTTCTTTTAATGCATTTTCATAATCTTTCATTCCATAAAGGGCAGACCCTTTGATAAAATGATAATCAAATCTGTATTTTTCGCTGTCCTTAATACTTTCAACTTTAACAAGAGTTTTTGTATATTCCTTTCTTTTGTTCAATAATCTTAAATATCTGATATTTCCCTCTATATATTCAGGATTATATTTAAGGCATTTTTCATAATGGTAAGTGCTGTTTTTCAGATCACCTATATTTTCATACTGAATTCCAAGAATATAGTGAAAATAATATGTATTCTCAATATTTGATCTTTTAAAGGATTCATACGGATAATTAACATTATTTGTGGGGGAAATTGTAAATCGCTCATTCTTTGAATCCAGAAGTATACCTTTATCCTTATATAACTTGATATTTAACATATAATAATCTGAATATAGCTTTTTTTCGACCAGCTTTTCCAGTATATTTATATTTTTACTGAATGAATATTCATTGAGTTTTATTACCTTTTTTGTTTCAAATTTTCTCCGCTGGTTCAATCCTTTTATTAATAATTCAACATATCCGTTTTCCCATGTTTTTTTATCCAGGTTGTAAACTCCGGCCAGCAGCAGGGGAATATCATTTATCCTGAAGATCCCATCAGTATTAAAATAGAGTTTTTTCCCTTTTATATTATATGGGAAGAAAAAATTTCCGCTTTGATCCTCAGTTTTATATCCGAGAACAGAATTGCTCAGGAATGGTATTGAATCATAATCTCTGACAACAATATCCTTATCAAAATATGAAAACTGTTTTCCCACTGAATTCTGGATAAAAACGGTTAATTTATAGTTCCCCGAAGCAATAGGGAAAGAATCATGGATCTCAACACCTTTTTTTACATTCTCTATATCTTCATAATTAACATAAAAATCGAAGTTTTTTGTATACTGGTAAATAAATTTATCACCTTTTTTCAAACTGACTGTAAGTTTAAAGTTGTAAAAATATTTTTCATTTTTTTCAATATATCCTACTGAAATTACTTTCGGTTTTATAGTGATATTAACAAAGTTATAACCGAACCTGCCACTTCTGTGTACAACAACTTTATTTGTATTTTCTATATAGTTTATCGATGAATTTATATCGACATATCCTTTATAATTAACAAAATTTGTAGCGTATGCAGCATTTATCTCTCTTTTGGGGGATTCATAAATATGGGAAAGAATAATATTTGCTCTTAATGACGGCCTTATTCCGGGGGCTGAGTCATTCGGGATCATTGAAATAGCAGGCTGGGCTAACCCGGGAGCAAGTTTTTTTATTTTTGCATATAATGCTCCATACTCATCAGTATGAACCGGTTCCCAGTTTATAAGTAATGACTGGGGGCCATTCTGGGCAGGGTTATACAGTTTCCATTCCGTAGTATTATGAGGTTTAAAAAATGTAATATTAAAATATGTGGGAAGGCCGAGTTTTTTATCACCAAAATAATACCAGACCTGAGCAGGATACAGGCCGGGTTTACTATCAAAACTGTCAATTGAATTTGGTTTTCCGAGTATCATATAGAACTTACCCATATCTGTCATCCATCCCGGTTTGGATGAGCCCTTTTTATACTCTCTGTTTACATGAAAAAATCTTTTAATGATCTCCTGTTTATATTCATTTAAGGGAGTTCCCGGTGTAGGGTCCCTCTGGACCCAGAAAGATTGGATAAAAAGATCCCTGTCCCTGTCATTTTTTAAAATATAGAATATATTTTTCTCTTCTTTTGTGGAGATACTATCGATCATATTTAACCAGGTTCTATGTGTTTCAGATAAATTTTTGTATATTTTCCTCTTCTCTTTTGCAGAGATCGAAAGACCTTTCTTCTGAGAAAAGGTAAAGCTACTGAAAACAAGTATAAAAATTGATGTGATAATAATTGTTTTTTTCATGAAAAAATTTTATATTATTGACCATTGAAAGTCAATAAATTAGTAACAGAGTAGATGTATAAGATATTGCAATATTTATTTTTTAAACAGGCCACTATAGTTAATTCTTAATATTTTTCTTTTTACATATCTTGATAGTTTTGCAATTGATCTTTTAAAAAACATTATTGGAAATAGTAATGGATTTTTAACTTCCCACCTGAAAAATAAAAATTTGATAAATAAATGAACAATATTTTTCTTGTCATATCCTTTATGATCTTTGAGAAATATTCTGAAAACAAGAAATTCCTTGAAATAGTTGCTTATTCTCCAAACAAATTCTGATCGTGGAACTTTTGTATAGTTCTGGAGTTTTTTCCCGATCGAATTAACAGGTATACTGTTTAATCTATTAATAAAGTTATCCGGAAGCTTTAAATCAAAGGATCCGTTAAGATATTCAAACATTCCTGACATCATTGGATAAAGATATTTTTCACCTAATTTATGAATAATGTAATCCCAGTTCAGATTTTTCTCATTATTAAGCAACAGGAATGCATCAGCAACCCACCTTACAGATGAAGGATTAGACCAGTACGCCCCATGTTCAAGTATATGTATCAATTGATCCTCCGGAGAAAGTTTAAGCGTTTTTTCACCCTTTATATCAATTTTTTCTGCACGTTCCCATAAATCTGAATCTGCTCCGGGATAGCAGGTATGCTTAAAAATGCTCCAGTGAAGATCACATTCCAGTCCGGATCTTCTAAATCCGTAACTATTTTTTGTAACTTTGAAACTATCGTGAAAAACAGGGTAATATGCCCTGGTTTTAAGTTCCCATCCTTCAGAGAACAGTATCTTACCTGCTGCTTCGGATTTTTTCCAGGGAACAAGAATATCAAAATCCCCCATAGGCCGGAGTGAAATATTCGGATAATAACTGGTGGTAATGGGAATCCCTTTTAAAACCATTGTCTTTATTCCTTCTGAATTAAATTTTTTTAAAATCTTCGAAAGTTCATTTAGAATAAGAGTATTTTTATACCAGGTCTTAATTGAAACACTTTTCATTTTTTTGATTTGAGGTAAATTTTTAAATCCGTATTTTTTCAGATTATGTAAGGCCAGGGGGAGTAATCTCTGTGATCCACCATCAAGGAGATCAATATCTGCAACAGAACTCCATTTTTCAAATGCTCCGATACATTCATTTCCAGTTAACAATGCAGATTTCAACAATAATTCCTGGTTTTCTGTCGGCATCCATCCATATTTTTTACTCACCCGGGATCACCTTCTTCATATATTCAGAGTTATTCAATCCAATTACTGAATCTGATATTTCTGAGATACTTTTTCTATGTGTTATCAGTAATATAGATGGATTTGATTCAAGTTTTTTACAATTATTTAATATTAATTCTGTAATATTTTCATTAAGATGATTCCCCGGCTCGTCCAGAATTATAAATTTAAAATCCCCGAGCATCACCCTTGCAAGTGCAATTCTCTGAATTTCTCCTCTTGAGAGAAGATGCCCCTTTGCACCGATAAATGTGTCTATTCCATCCGGTTTTTTATTTACAAATTGATCACACAGTGATAGTTTAAGAACTTTTTCAACTCTCTCTTGTGATATATCTCCCAGTCCGTAAACAAGATTCTCATATATCGTCCCCGGGATAATATAGGGATCCTGGCTGACTACACCGATAAATTTTCTGAGATACCTGATATCCAATTTATTGAAAGGGGTGCCGTCGGCAAGTATCTCTCCTGATAGTGGTTTATAGAAACCAAGCAACAGATATGTCAGGCTGGTTTTTCCTGAGCCGTTTGGCCCCACAATACTCAATGTATCTCCCGGATTGATGATAAGAGAAAAATTTTTAATGATCTTATCCGATCCTTCATACTTAAAACTTAAGTTCTTTATTTCAATTTTTCCTTTGAATTCTATCTTTTTTTTACCCGAATATGGAATTTTTTCCCTCCGGGATATCAGTTCAAAAACAGTTTTCAAAGACTCATTTCCCTCAATAACTTTTGGTATAACATTGGAAACTACAAGTAGATAATTCTTCAAAAACCCGGTTGTTGCAAAAAAAGATATAAGTGATCCTGTACTCAGATTTCCTTTAATAACCAGATATCCTCCGGCAAGAAGCAATATTATACCGGAAATGCCTATGGCTGTCCTGTTAAAAACAGAATAAATACCTCCTATCCAGGACTTCATGAAACTTTTTTCATTAAGTACAGAATGGATCTTTTTATGATGATCTTTCTCCTTTTTTTCATTTGACCTTATTCGGATAAAATCAATGAAGTTTAAAAAAGTTATCGTTCTATGTGAAAATTTTTCAAAATACCGGTGATACACACTGATCCTGGTTTGAAATATTTTTCCAACATATCTGCTGAAAAAATATATGGCTGGAAAAGTTAACAGTAATACTGAAAGAAGGAATAAATTAAGATACAAAAGAATTCCCAGCAGGCCCAGGCTGATAAATACCGATGGAATTATCTGTGATAATAGTGCATTGGACATTATATCAATTCTCAATGTGTCCTGGACTATAACAGTATGTAGTTGAGCTTTTTTTTCCTCTGCTAAAAAAGATTTGGGTAACAAAAGAACTTTTTCAATTATTCTGTCTCTTAATTTTTGAATGACAGACTTGGTCGTTTTAAGAGATATCATCCTTGTGGCAAGGCTTATTAATCCATTAAAAATATATATTATTAAGATGAGAACAGAATAAAGTATCAGCTCATTGAAATTCTTTCCGGGCAACACCTTGTCAAATATGTTTTTGATTAGAATCACTGCTGGAATAAGAACAACAGACTGAATTATTGATAAAGCAATACTTAAACCTATTTTTTTATAATTTCCCTGATAATATTTAAGATAAAAGTTCCATTGATTTACTTTTTTATTCATTTTCTGTTCACATATTTATTTTTTATTTCGATCTAATTTCTGCTTAAGCAAATGAAGTCTTTTTCTGTTTGTGTCTGCATTCCTGATACCTGTATTTGATTTATGAATCCTCCTGTGACAGAGTATTTTGTTTATCATTATCTCTTTTATCCCATATTCCCTTGCTCTTATAAACCATTCCAGGTCCGGTGCATCATCTATTCCCGTACTATAAAATCCTATCCTCTTATAGCAGCTTTTTTTAACAACAATAGCACTGGCAGAAAAACTGGGGATCGGATCCGGCGGGCAATATATACTTTTTATCTCTTCAATATCAATTTCAGGGCTGTAAAAAGATCTCATAAGCCCTCCGGTAATTTCAACATCCCTGTTTTCTTTAAAAGTTTCATATTGAAATAACAGTTTTTCTTTTTCCCACAAGTCATCCGCATCCAGATGAGCAGTAAAATTTCCATTTGACTGTTCAATCCCTCTGTTCCTTGAAAACCCTAATCCTTTTCTGTCCTGGCTTAAATATTTAATATATCCTGAAAATGTTTTTTCTATTTTATATGTTTCATCATCAGAACCGTCATTAATTACTATAATTTCCATCGGTTCCAAACTCTGTGACAGGACACTCTCTATAGCTTCACCAAGATACTTTTCACCATTATAGGCAGGAATTATTACACTGACTGAAAATTTTTTTTCATGTTTCATTTTACTTTTTTATCGTTCTTTTTCTGTTTATACTATTTTGAAATATTTCCAGAAGATATTTTTTATTATCAAAAGAGTCATAGGAAAGGTTTGATCCATGCAATCTTCTATGCATTAGAATTTCAGGAACAAATTTGAAATTTACTCCAGAATCATTTGCTCTTATAAACCAGTCCAGATCTTCTCCTGACCTTATGGATTCATTAAACATTCCAATTTTTTCAAATACTTTTCTTTCTGTTAACAGTGTACCGATATTTTTTACTTTTCCAAATTCAGGCCTGAGAAACATCTGTTTTGAAATGTATTCAGGAATAATTACCCCATTTTCAAAAAAATTTTTAAATTTTCCATATATCCCTTCAATTGATCTGTTTTTTAAAAGAATTTTGATCTGCTTATCTAACTTTTCATTTATCCAGAAATCATCTGAATCAAGAAAAGCAATATATTCTCCCCTGCTTTCTCTGATCCCTCTGTTCCTTGTATGACTGACTCCCCTGTTCGTTTCTGATTTGATCAACTTTATTCCTTTAAATCCGGAAATTATCTCAAGGCTTTTATCTGTAGAACCATCATCAATAACAATTATCTCAATATCTTTAAAAGTTTGATCAATTACTGAAGAGATAGCATCTTTAACATACGACTCCGAATTAAAAACAGGTATAATAATACTTACAAGCGGCAGCCTTTTTTTATTCATTTTAATTCCACAAATTCCTTAACCCTTTTAGCGGTAGATTTTAGATCTGTTCCGGATAATACTTTATAACATGGGACATTATTTGTTAGTTCATATATAAATTTAAATATTTTTTTTGTACTTCCAATATGCTGAAATATTGTACTGGGAGCCATTTTTTTGAAGCATTCCGATGCCGATATTTCTTCAATTTTTGATTCACTTTTATTTGATATTTCAGGAACAATTATGCACTTCAGATCAGTATAATTCTTTATCCTTTCTCCAAAATATTCATTAAGAAAAATAACACTCTTATCAGCTTGACCCCTATGATTATCTTTTTCGGACGACTGTAAAAAAGGGAAAAATTTCATGCTGTTGCTGTCCAGTTTTGCAGTATTATATAAACTTATGATGTTATATTTTCCATTTTTGCATAGCAGGACATAGTCATCTCCATAAAAATCCATTCCTGATTCAAGACAGTTTACAGAGTTAGTTGATTTCCCCAGACCTCCCCCTCCCGGCATTAATACACCATGTGGGCCCATACCGACTGCTGCAGCATGGACCATCTCACATCCAAATGACCCGAACCACCACTGAAAGATAGTTCTGAATGGAGCTGCTCTTTCATATTGAGGTAATTTTGAAAAATCAGTGATCCAATAGACACCTGTTCCATTATCCTTATCCAAAAAACTGAGTACATTGCTTTCAGGGCTCTTTGACATAAAAATGCCATCTTTTTTATAATAAGGGATCTCTTTTTTTTCTGAACTTATTCTATCCGCCCATGGGAAAAAGGGTAAAGTAAATTCCCCCTCAATAGAATCATTGCAAAAAATTGTTAATGCATCTTTTCTTTTAAGATCTGACCTGAGATGATCTATAGCTTTAGTTAGACAGGAAACATCAGAATTAGCAGAAAAAACTATTTTTACTGAAAGATCGTTAAAGAGGTAATTTCTGGTAATGAACTTTTCAGGCAACCTTTGATATCTATCCAGGAGAGGATCAATAATGGCATCAAAATATTTCCTTTCAGGAGAATTCATTGTTTATTTATCGGGCAAAATCACTTTTTTTCCGGCCAGCCGAATTCATTGACCTCATGGATGGGATCCAGCAGCAATAATTCCTGCTGATCTGTATATTTCTCTAATTCAGGTTTTTCGTATTTTACTTCTGTCAAAGTCAGGTTTTTTACTATTTCATTACTTTCCGAATGGCCATTTGAAACAGAAACTGCCAGTTTTTCCAGAATAAGTTCTTTTACAAAATCATCAATATCATTATCGATATTTTTCTCTTCCTTATATTTTTTTTTATAAAATTCTTTCACAGATTCGATCTTGAAGTTATCTTCAATAAGGCCCCATATAAAAAATCCTGCCCCGGATATACTATAATATATTCCTGTTTTTAAATTTATCGCAACGATTTCTTTATCAAATTTTTCAAAAACAATATCATTATTATTAAGAGTTATTGTTAAATTTTCTTTCATTTCCACCTTCTTATTAATTTAAAAATAGATTTGAATTTTCAATTTGAATGGACATATTTAACAATACATCAAAATGATATAAAATTCAATAATTTATATTGGTAATAACGGTAGCTCATAAGGGAAACTTACATTTTTATCAGAAAATTAAATCGATCTGAAATTAGCTTTAATATAGGTGGATAAACCGTCAAATCTTCCATTTGAAAGGACCATTATGATTTGATCTTCACTCATATCAATCCTGTTCAGAAGATCTTTAAACCCGGCAATATCA
>JBDLJQ010000022.1:0-44508 GCA_039714255.1 Acidobacteriota bacterium | reverse complement strand
CACCGAAGAGCGATACGCGGCCACCGAACCACGTAGCGGCGGCCTCCTCGAGCCGATGCGCCTCGTCAAAGATAACCGCGTCGTGGTCCGGAAGGACACCTGTGCCGTCTCCGTCGGCACCTCGCAGAGCGAGGTCGGCGAAGTAGAGCGCGTGATTGACGATCAGGAGCTCCGCATCACCTGCGCGCTTCCGCGCCAGTTCCGAGAAGCACGTTGAAACAAGCGGACAGGTCCGCTTGCGACAACGATCCGCGCCAACGGCGATCTGTTTCCGACCGAGCTCGAGAAGGCGTGGCACCTGCGCTTCTTCCCCGACGGACGACTCCATCTCCTCGATTTCTTCGGCTTCTTCATGGAGCTGGGAGATAATATCATCAATGCCGGCCAACTCCTTTTCACTTCGGGTAAATAGATTGATAATTTCGATGATATCACTGTATCCGTACACTAAGTAACCGATAATGTTATTAAGCATTATATGGGCAGTGGAATAAAGTATTCTGCCGCGGATATCACTTTGAAATCCGTTGATAAGAGCAAGGGCAATAATAAGTGCTGCCACACCAATTGCTATTCCAATGGTTGAAACGATGGAGATAGTGGAAATGAATGAATTTTTTCTCCCTTTTAACAGGTATCTTTTTGCTATGAATAACTCAAATTTCATTCTTTGGGTCTTAATGTCGGGAATAGAATAACTTCCTTTATATTTTCTGCACCTGTGTACAGCATAACCAGCCTGTCTATCCCGATCCCTTCTCCTGCAGCAGGCGGCATTCCGTGCTCAAGAGCTTTTAAGAATTCATAGTCGACTGTCTGGGCCTCATCATCTCCTTCTTCTTTTGCTTTTGCCTGTTGTTCAAATCTGTTACGTTGTTCCACCGGATCATTCAGCTCTGAGAATCCATTGGCAATTTCCATTCCTGCAACAAAAAGTTCAAATCTTTCGGTTTCTCTGTTATCCTCTCTTGAACCTTTAGATAAAGGAGATATAGCTTTTGGATAATATGTGACAAAAGTAGGATCTGTCAGGTCTTTCTCCACATAAAAATCAAACATCAGTTCCAGCATTTTTCCAAAGGTCGGTGGCATCTCTTCGTCGGGAAGGTTGTTCAGGATAAATTCGCCAAGTTTTTTTTCATCCCACAGATCTTCAACAGGGATAGATGCTTTTTGAGAAATAAGGTCCATAAATTTTTCTTTCCTGAATGGTGGTTTTAAAGATATCTCTTTGCCCTGGAAAGTAATATTATCCTTGCCTCCGAGAATATCATTGTTAAGCATTAATATCATTTTTTCAGTGAGGTCCATATAATGGGAAAAATCTTTATAAAGCTCATAAAATTCAAGCATTGTGAATTCCGGGTTATGCATAAGTGAGATCCCTTCATTCCTGAAATTTCTGTTTATCTCGAAGATCTTTTCCATTCCGCCTACAAGAAGCCTTTTAAGATAAAGTTCCGGGGCAATTCTCAGATAAAGGTCAATATTCAGTGAGTTATGGTGCGTGATAAAAGGTTTGGCAGATGCTCCCCCCGGGATAGGGTGCATCATGGGAGTTTCCACTTCACTATATCCTTTTTCGTAGAAGAACATTCTTATCTTTTGAATAATTGTTGATCTTATTTTTATTATCTTTCTACTATCTTCATTTACGATCAGGTCCAGATATCTCTGTCTGTACCTCAACTCCTTATCCTGAAGCCCGTGCCATTTCTCAGGAAGGGGATGGAGGGATTTTGTCAGGAATTTAAGGCCGGAAACAAGAATAGTCAGTTCTTCACTTCGGGTCTTAAAAAGGTCACCGCTTACTCCGATGATATCTCCGATATCCAGTTGTTTAAAGAGGTCAAAAGTTTTCTCAGTTACCATATCTTTTCTGATATATATCTGGATTTTTTCATCTCCGTCAAAAAGGTGGAGAAAAGAACTTTTACCCATTTTTCTGATTGCAAGGATCCTGCCGGCGATCTTGAAAGTCTTTTTATCCTTTTCAAGTTCTTCGCTGCTCAGATGAGAATATTTTTCTTTAATATTTCTCAGGTCAGTATTCTTATCAAACTCATAGGGATAACATTCTTCACCGATCTCCTCTATTTTTTTCAGTTTTTCCAATCTTATTTTTGTTTGTTCGTCCATTTATTTCACCATTAATTTATTAATTTTCTTCTTTTGCTTACAATTTTAACTTTAAATTTTCTTATGGTTTTGAAATCAATATCATTGTCCAAAACTATATAATTTGCAGTAAATCCCTGGTATTGCGGATCATAAAAAAAAGATGCACCTGATGGCAGATATAGTTCAAGCCATTTGTGAGGTATCGGGTTAAATATTCCTTTATCAACAGGGTCCAGGTAAAATCCTTTTATATATCTGTTTCTTATTCCTGCAGAATTGAGCAGCTCTCTTACTAAAGATGAAAATCCGATACAATTAGCTCTTTTAAAAATGATCACCTCATCGGCTTTTTTAAAAGGGCTGTTTTCCCAGTATTTTATATTGTCCTTTAAAAAGAAAGATATATTAGACAGATAGGTTTTTAAAGTTATATTATTTTCATGAAGTTTCGATACCAGGTTTTTTACATCTTTTTTTATTCCTGAAATATATGTATTGTCAATTATTACCCGGTGATTAAGGTTTAAATTTAGAAAATCTGAATTTTCCAGTGTAATATGAACACTTTTTCCACGTGAATTAACTTTTTGGACAAAATTACCATTCTCATAATCTTTGAAAATTGATATATGAGGACTATTCAATTCCAGTTGTACAATATCTACATCACGGGAAGGGAGGACTAATAGAAATACTAAAAATATCAGCTTCATTGTATCACTTTATCCAGGACGGCATTTATTATTTTAAATGAATCTTCACCACCGTATTTTTTTGCTATTCTAACTATATCGTCTATGATCACAATTTTTTTTTCATTTGAATAAGATTCTGCTATTCCCATTCTAAGAAGGTTTCTGTCAATAGGGTTGAATCTTTTTAATTTCCAGCCTATAAGGTTTTCAGAAATAAGCTCATCAATTGACTCTTTTTTATCAATCACCGCATTAATGATCTTAAAAATATATTCTTTCTCTATTTCGTTAATGTTCTTGAAAAAAAAAAAATTATCATTTAAAAGTTTTTCAACAGGATAATCAAAATTATCTAAAAGATCAAGCTGGTAAAGCAGTTTTAAAATTATTTCCCTGCTGTATTTTATCCGAAACATTTATTCTGTCATATAGCTGCATTTTTAAACAGGTTAAGTAATTCTATTGCAGCCTGGGCTGCTGTAAATCCTTTATTCCCCATTTTATTACCAGCTCTCTCAATTGCCTGTTCTGTATTATCAGCGGTTATTATCCCGTATGAAACAGGAACACCAAGTTCAAGATTCAGCTGGGCAATCCCTTTAGTGACTTCGTTAGCAACATAATCAAAATGAGGGGTTTCTCCCCTTATAACTGTCCCCAGGCAGATCACAGCATCATATTTTCCTGATTTTACGCACTTTTTTGCCACAAAAGGTATTTCAAAAGCCCCCGGAACTTTCAATATTTCTATTTCTTCTTTTTCGGTTCCACTTCTTAACAGGGCATCTTTTGCTCCATCAAGCAGTTTTTCTGTAATAAAGTTATTAAATCTTGAAACAATAAGAGCATACTTATACCCTTTGGATATTAATTCCCCTTTATACTCTTTCATTGATTTCTCCTGAGTTAAAAAAATACCTTAAAAAAGCGGATATGTCAAGAGATTCAATAATATTACAGGATGTTATTTCCCGCTGAAGTGAATATCACTGAAATGGAGGGTTGGTGTTTTCCAGGAGGAGAAAGAGTAGGGGTCATTTCCGGTTTCTTCCAGTTGTTTCCATAAATTCTCTATGTTACCGGTGATATTCATCTCATTTACAGGCTTTAAAATCAAACCGTCTTTGATCAAAAGACCCATTATTCCATAGGAAAAGTCACCTGTGGTTGGATTGGAGTTCCCCCCGATGAATCCAGTTACAAAAATTCCGTTTTTTATATCTTTAATTATTTCCTTTTGTGTTCTGGTACCATACTGGAATATCAGGTTTGAAGAGGATCCGGAATTTGGCTTCATTCCCAGCTTTTTTCCATAATAATTATCAACATAATAATCCTTCAAAATTCCTTTCTCGATTATTGTTCTCTTTTTTGCTGCCAGTCCTTCACCGTCAAAATGTCTTGAACCCAGGCCTTTTAGAATAAAGGGGTCATCAATAATGGAAAGATTTTCAGAGGCGATCTTTTTTCCCAGCTTTCCTTCAAGAAATGATCTTTTCTGCTGAAGTGAACTGGCACTCATCGGAGAATAGAGGGCGGAAAAAATTCTTCCCACAGCTCTGTTATCTATTATCATATCATATTTACCTGAATCAATTTTTGTCTGTCCGATCTTTCTGACTGCATAATCCACAGCTTTTTCACCTAAAAATTTTGGTGATGGCATTTCATTAAAAAATCTTGTCCTGCAGTAATAATAATCTTCAGGCCGGCCTTTCTTCCCGTCACGGACTGTTGCTTCCGCACCTGAAGAGAAACCGGTTGATTCCCGTTCCCCTATAAATCCATTACTATTTACTTTAATTGATTCTGCATATACATCAGAGTATCCCGTAGTGGCAGATATCAGTTTATCACTCCTTTTAATTGCAAATGATTCTACTTCTTTTACAAAATCAATTCTGTCCTTTGTTTCAATTTTTGAATAATCAGGGTCATTGATCTTCAGGTCAATTTTTTTTTGTCCTTCATACAGATCTTTTTCCGGAAGGGCTCTGAACTTATCTTTACTAAGATATTTAGTCATTGCAACAGTTTCTTCAATAAATCTTTTTAATCCTGTTTTTTCCATATTGTTGGTGCTGTGGCTGGAATATCTGTTATCAACATAAAGAGATAAGTTCAGGGAGTTTTGAGTTGATTCTTTAAGTTTTTCTATTTTTCCGTCTCTGAACTGGATCTCTATTTCTCTCTGATTCGATATTGATACAGAAGACTGGCCGGCACCATTTTTTTGTGTATAATGTGATACCCATTTTGCAAGTTCTTTTCTCTCTTTTTTGTCCATTTTACCTGACACCTCCTACTGTTATTGAGGAAACCTTGACCGTTGGAAGCCCCATTGATACAGGTACTCCCTGTCCGTTCTTCCCACATGTCCATCCGCCTTCCGCCATTTTAAAATCATCTGCAACCATATTTATATTTTTTAACACTTCTGGCCCGTTTCCAATAATATTTATATCTTTAACAGGTTTTGTAAGTTTTCCATCTTCTATAAGGAATCCCGATTTAACATAAAAAGTAAAATCTCCGGCTCCGATATAAACCTCACCATTTGTAAAAGTTTCAGCATAGATCCCGTGCTTAACACTTTTTATGATCTCTTCTTTTTTGTGAGGCCCGGGTAGCATATATGTATTTCTCATTCTCGGCATAGGTGCAAACCTGAAAGATTGCCTTCTTCCATTACCTGTGGGTTTTACTTTATAGAATTTTGCACTGATCCTGTCATGCATATAACTTCTCAGTGTTCCATTCTCCACAAGGTAGGTCTTCTGACTCTTCATATTTTCATCATCAATGTTTATTGAACCGCGAACCTGGGGGTTAGTTCCATCATCAACTATGGAAACAAATTTTTCAGCAACCGGTTTACCTATCTTGTCTGAAAATATGGAAACCTTTTTCCTGTTAAAATCAGCTTCCATCCCATGTCCAATAGCTTCATGAAGAAGGATACCTGAACTGCCTGCGGCCAGGACCACTTCCATTTCACCACCTTTCGGTTTGACAGCATTAAATAACGATACTGTACTTTTCACTGTTTCACTTGCAAGACGGTTCACTACATCATCAGTGAAATATTCAATGCCATCCCTAATGGCAAGTGAAAAACTGTTACTCTCTTTTTTCCCCTTTTCTTCTGCTGTACAGGAGACATAAGCAAGTGTCATCGGTTGATAATCACAGGTTATAATCCCATCCGAGGATGCAACAAGATTATAAGCACTTTGATCAATAAACCATATGTTTGATTTGATAACCCTTTTATCCATGGCAAATATTTTTTCATTTATTCTTTCAAGGTAGGGGATCTTTGTGTCTATCTTTACATCTTCCCATTTTGTTTTGACCGGATAATAGTTTGCTGTTTCAATTTGAGCGAGATCAACCGGAGGTACTTCTTTAGAACCATCAGCAATATTTGCAGCTGTTTTTGCTGCCAGTCTTACCGCTTTCGGTGAAATATCTTCTGTAAAAGAATATCCCGTCTGGTCTCCTTTTAATACCCTTATTCCTACACCAAAATCGATGTTGGAATATGCGCGGTTAACCTGTTTATCCTCAAGCCCGATATAGTTACTCATCTGATGCTGAAAGAAAACATCACAATAATCTCCACCCCGGGATAAAGCTACTGAAAAAATATCCCTTATAAATTTTTCATCCACTCCGAAATGTGAATAATAATTGTTCAATTCCGCTTTGCCTGAAAGTTTTTCTGCAAAAGCGCCATTTACATTATTACTGAAAAAGAGCGGTATTGATGCAGCCACAGCTCCTTTTGTTCCTATTGACATAAATTTTCTCCTGGTTAAATTTGAATAAATACCCCCGTTTTTTCCGGGACCTTTTTGACTCATGTTATTCTCCTTTAATTATATTTAATTATACTGATAAAGTAAAAAAAAATTCTCATATTATTTAATAAAATTCAGTGGAATTAATGTTAAAAAAAGGTTAAAATAAAGAACGGAAAACTTAATGAAATCATGGATAGAGCTTAACTCAAAAAATCTGAAACATAACCTTGATATATTCAAAAAGAAGGCAAACGGTAGTAAGGTCCTCTTTGCGGTTAAGGCAAACGCTTACGGCCACGGATTAAAAGAGATCCTCTCCATCACAAAAGATCTGAATAGTTTTGAATATTATGGAGTGGATTCAATTTCAGAAGCTAAACTGGTAAAAGATATAGATAAAAATAAAAACATACTTATTCTTGGCTGGAGTGATGAGGATGAACTGGAACTGGCGATCAGAGAAGAGATCGAATTTGTGGCCCCTTCTATAGGGTATCTTGAGAAGGCAAACAGGATCGCTTCGAAATTAAACAGGAAAGGGATGGTTCACCTTAAGGTTGAAACCGGCACTTCGAGGCTTGGAGCAGATCCGGAAGAACTTGCCGGGATACTGGAAAATTTTCCTTATGAAAATCTTGTTATAAAAGGAATATACTCACATTTTGCTAATATTGAAGATACAACAGATCACAGTTATGCCCGGAAACAGTTGAAAATATTTAATAAATTTCTTAAAAAGATCGGGAAAAATGATTTCATAAAACATTTTTCATGTTCCGCTTCTTCTCTGTTGTTTCCTGAAACCTATTTTGATATGGTGAGGGTTGGAATATCAGCTTATGGTTTCTGGCCTTCCAAACAAACTTATGTCTCTTTTAATGAAAAGAATGGTGGAGAGATAGAATTAAAACCGGTTCTCAGCTGGTATTCAAAGGTTGCCCAGGTTAAAGACCTGGATCGCGGAACATATATCAGCTATGGATTAACGTATAAAACATATGACAGGTCGGAAATTGTTGTGATTCCTGTCGGATATTATGACGGCTACAACAGAGAATTATCAAATATTTCAAAAGTGATCATAAACGGAGATGCATCGCCCGTGAGGGGAAGGGTCTGCATGGATATGTTCATGTCTGAAGTAACTCATATTAAAGGTGTCAGGGAAGGGGACAGGGTGATTTTAATCGGAGAAGAGAATGGGGAGAGTATAACCGTAGATTTTCTTGCAGATCTTGCAGGAACAATAAATTATGAGTTCATTTCCCGTCTTAATCCCATGATCCCGAGAATCGTCATCTGAGTTTTAATTAAGCTTTTCCAGGATCTTTTTTTCAAGTTGTTTTAAAGCGGGGGTTATTTTTATTTTCTTTGCTTCTTTTATATTTTCAAGAGCTTCTTTATATTTTCCCTGATCATACATTTTTTCTGAATTCCTTAGTGCGCTTTCAAATATTCTCTGTGAGATCATAAAGTTTTGTATCATATCCCCGGCAAGAATTGAATATTTCCCTTTGGGATAGAGCTCCAGATATTTTTTAAGTGAGCTTTCTGTATTTTCATGTTTAACACTTTCCCACAGGGATTCCTCTTTTTTAATATTTGAAACTTTGGTCAGTACAACTAGTGAAGAAATTAAAATTAATACGGCAATTAAAACGGTAAAAAGAATAAATAATATACTTTTTGCAGTTTTACTTTTTCCGGTTTTCACCTCTTTTGTCTCTTTCTGGTATTTCTTCAGCGAGCCGGTCTTATTAGTATTTATTCTGTGTAACAATGCATCTGTTAATCTTATCAATCCATCACAATCCTTTACCCTTTCCCCCGGATTTTTAGCAAGCATCTTATTCAGTAAAGGCTGTATATAATTATATTTTTTAGAAAGTTCCGGGATAGGGCCTTTTGCATGTTTAATGGCAAGCATTACCAGGTCAGTATCTTTATAGGGAGTAGAACCGGTAAAAAGTTCATATAAAACAATTCCGAGGCTGTAAATATCACTTCTGGAGTCAATTTTTTTTGCCCTCATTTGTTCGGGGCTCATATATCTTGGAGTTCCGATGGAGATTCCGGTTCTTGTAAGATTACTGTCTGACTTAAGCGCTTTTACAATTCCGAAATCAACAAGGACAAGTGTTCCGTCATTTCGGAACATGATGTTATCCGGTTTTATATCCCTGTGAATAAATCCTCTTTTGTGAGCATAAGAGAGAGCAGCAGCGGTATCTTTAATTATTTTGAGGATAGCTTCCGGGTCATTTTTCAGATTTCCTCTTTTTATTTTATCTTTGAGGCTGACCCTTAAATATTCCATGGCAATGTAATAATATTTATTTTCCTTGCCTACATCATATATTGAAATAATATTTGAATGTTGAAGTTGTGCTGCAGTTCGTGCTTCCTTGATAAATCTTTTTGTTACCCTTTTTTCTTTTGCGTATGATGGTGAAAGAACCTTAATGGCAACATGCCTTTTAAGCTTATTATCACGGGCAAGATAAACTTTTGACATACCGCCGACGCCAATAAGTTTTTTTATTGAATAACCTGCTATTTCTTCGATCATTTATTTTTCCGGGCCTGAAATCAGTAGTAAATATATCACTGTTTAATAAAAGAATATAACATTTTTATCTCTTTTTCCCAAAGTGTATCGTCAATCGTCTCAAGTATCAGAGGAATATTATCAAGCCTGGGGTCATTCATTATGAATTTGAAAGTATCCAACCCCAGCTCACCCATTCCAAGGCTGTGATGGCGGTCCACCCTGCTTCCGAATTTTGCTTTTGAATCGTTTATATGCATCCCTTTCAGATATTTAAATCCTACGATCCTTTCAAATTCATCCATTGTTGACGAATAGGTTTCGAAGGTTCTCAGATCATATCCGGAAGCAAATGTATGACATGTATCCAGGCAGACCCCGATCCTGTTCTTATCTTCTGATTTATTGATAAGGTAGGCGAGGTGTTCAAACCTGTAACCCATGCTGCTTCCCTGTCCGGCTGTATTCTCAATCACAAGTGTAACTCCCGAGGTTTTTTCCAGGGCCTGATTTAAAGATTCTGCGATCAGATCAAGACATTGTTCCTCTGATATCATTTTTTTATGATTCCCAGGGTGAAAGTTAAGGAACTTCAAACCCAGTAATTCACATCTTTTTACTTCAGAAATAAATGCTTCTCTGGACCTTTGCAGCCCTTCCTTCTCTGCATTTCCAAGATTTATCAGATAACTGTCATGAGGAAGGATAAAATCCGGTGAAATTTCTGCTTCTTCACAATTTTTTTTAAATTTATTTATATTATCTTCAGACAGAGGTTTTGCTTTCCATTGTTTCTGGTTTTTGGTAAAAAGAGCAAATGCTTTTGCTCCGATATTCTTTGCATTCAGGGGTGCATTTTCAACCCCGCCTGCTGCACTTACATGAGCACCGACCCTTTTCATCTCTGTAGTTTATTCAATTTCAAAAAGTAAATGGCTTGCAAGTATATTATCGCCTTCTTTTACGCCAATTATTTTTAATTTTCCTGAGACAGGAGCTCTCATCTCATTCTCCATTTTCATTGCTTCATGGATCATGATAAGATCACCTTCTTTTACTTTATCACCTTCATTAAAAAAGATCTTTACAATATTACCGGGAATAAAACTTTTAACTATTCCGGATTTTTTTGTCACTACAGGTTTATCTTTGTAATAAAATAATTTATCTATCTTTAAAAGATTTGATGAATAGTGTTCTCCGTTCACATAAATCCCGGTGGGATATCCTTCACTGTCTTTTTCAATTTCGACCTGATAAAGCCTGTTATTATAAAAAAAAGATTTTATTCCGTTATCATCATATTCACCGATAAGGATGGAAGCTTTAGCCTTGTTCACTTTAATTTCTGTTTCAGAGTGAAATGTTGTGCTTGATGCTATTATTGTCTCAAAATTTTTTTTATCCAATTGAAATTTATACTTCATTATTCACCTCAAAACTTTTTGAAAAGTCTTCTTAAAAAACCGGGTTGCTTCATATGTTCAAGTTTCTCTTTGTAGTTTTTTTTCCTGTTGTCGATGTGGAATGCGGCAGAAAGTAGAGATGCGGCAACCTGAATCTCTTCCTCACTCTTTTTCCTGTCTGCAAAACGGCATTTATTATTAAGAAAATTAATAGTTGTATCTCCGGATGCAAGACAATTGCTTTCCAGTACAAATCTGAGAAAGTTCAGGTTTGTCCTGATCCCCTTGATTATTATATTACTGAGAAAATTGTTCATATCATTTATAGAGTTTTTTCTTTTAATGGCAAATGTAACTATCTTTCCTATATAAGGGTCATATAGCGGAGAAACCTTTGCACCGGTATATAAACTTGTCTTGAAAATATTTCTTATGGTTGAATATTTGAAAAATTCTGATAAAACTCCTGATGAAGGTTGAAAATTATCAAGAGGATTTTCTGCCATAAGTGAGACCAGGAGTACTGAATATTTTGGTTTTACGATCTTAACTCCTTTAACATCGTGGAGAAGTTCCCCGTTTGAGATGGCAAATTGTTTTTTTAGAAAATTAGCAATGATGTGGACTTCGGGAATAAGAGCATTTATCTGGTAAGAGGGGTTTATTTCTGAAAAATATGAAGCTCCATTACTGATCAGGAATTCTGTATAACCGAGCCCGACAAATTTTATCTCTTCAATTATTCTGCGGGAATCTTCATACAATGACTCCCTGAGAGTATCTGAAATATTCACTGAAGGAGATTCCTGGAATATTTTCTGGAATCTCCTCTGAATTGAAGATTCGATCTCCGGGAGAAAAAGTATGTTTCCATCTATATCCCTGATGAAAGGAATTTCTATATTATGTGCCTCGGGGAAATATTCTTCAGCAAAGATCCCCGTGTTCTTTATCCATTCTCTCTGGAGCATTTTATTGACTCTCTCTTCCCCTTTTTGCCTGTCCTCAACAACCTTTATCCCTTTACCTCCCAGGCCTTTCAGAGGTTTTAATATCAATGGATAGTTAAAGGTGGGTGGTATTTTTTCAAAGTCCAGAGAGCTTTTTATTACCCCTGAATATTTGATAACACGGATCCCGAGGTCTTCGGCAATCTGCCTCAATTCAATTTTATTTTCAACCAGTTTAAGAAGTTTTGATCCCGGCCCCACAACTTCTATATTTTTTTCTTCACACAATCTGAAAAATTCCGGATCTTCAGCAAGGAATCCATATCCGGGATGGATATAATCCACATCAAGTTCAAGGGCTTTTTCTATTATTGCTTCCCTGTCCATATAGCTGTCTTCGAGCTTTGAGGATAAAAATTTATAACTTCTGCAAGCCATTTTGACTGCAAGTGAGTTTGAATCTTCCGGTGAATGCAGCAGGATCGTTTCAAGCCCTATACTTTTCATCGAATCTATAATATCAAGTGCTATAACACCCCGGTTCGGTATAAGTATTTTCTTTTTAGTTGAATTCTTTATCATTTTATACTCCTGCCGTTATAACGGAATATTACCGTGTTTTTTTCCGGGATTTGTAAGTGATTTGTGTTCAAGAGATTCCAGGGCCTTGATCAATAAAGGCCTTGTTTCTATTGGAAGGATTATATCATCCACATAACCAAATCCTGCAGGTTCCTTCGGGTTTGCAAACTTATCCTTATATTCCTGGATCAACCTTTCTCTTAATGTTTCGGGTTGTTCTGCAGAGGAAAGGTCTCTTCTGAAAATAACGTTTATGGCACCCTGAGGGCCCATAACTGCTATTTCTGCAGTAGGCCATGCATATACAATATCTGCACCAAGGTGTTTTGAGCTCATTACTATATAAGCTCCACCATATGATTTTCTTGTAATAACAGTAAGTTTAGGTACAGTTGCTTCAGAATAAGCATACAGAAGTTTTGCACCATGTTTGATTATTCCAAGTTGTTCCTGATCTTTTCCGGGAAGGAAACCGGGGACATCAACAAAACTTATCAATGGAATATTGAATGCATCACAGAAACGGATAAATCTTGCACCTTTAAGGGAGGCATTTACATCAAGAGTTCCGGCAAAAACATCAGGATTGTTTGCCAGTATACCTACAGGCCTGCCGTCCATTCTGGCAAAACCCACGACCAGGTTCTGAGCATAATTTTTATGAACTTCAAAGAATTTTTTATTGTCAACAACCAGATTAATAAGTTCCTTAATATCATAAGGTTTGTTGGGATTAACCGGGACTATCTCATTCAGCCTGTCATCCATTCTATCGTACGGGTCTTCTGTAGCCTCTCTTGGTGCATTTTCCAGATTTGAAGAAGGAATATAGCTTAGGAGTTCCTTTACCATATCAAGGGTATTATTCTCATCGCTGCCTACAAAATGTGTAACTCCCGATATTGAAGAGTGAGTTTCAGCACCTCCAAGATCATCAAAGGTCACCTCTTCTTTGTTTACCGCTTTGATAACTTCAGGCCCTGTAACGAAAAGATGGCTTGTTTTATCTGACTGAAAAATAAAATCTGTAATTCCGGGAGAATATACAGCCCCACCTGCACAGGGGCCGAGAATGACTGAGATCTGAGGTATAACTCCTGAGGCCATGGTATTTCTGTAAAAAATATCTCCATATCCTGCAAGGCTGCTAATTCCTTCCTGGATCCTTGCTCCGCCCGAATCATTGATCCCCACAATAGGGGCTCCGGCTTTCATTGCGAGGTCCATTACATTTACAATTTTCTTTGCATGCATTTCTCCCAGTGATCCGCCCAGTATTGTAAAGTCCTGAGAATAAATATAAACAGTCCTGTCATTTACTTTCCCAAACCCGGTTATAACACCATCACCGTAAAATTTCTTTTTTTCCAACCCGAAATTAGATGAACGGTGCTGAATGTAACCCTGCAATTCTACAAATGTACCGGGATCGAAAAAATATTCTATCCTTTCTTTGGCAGTCATCTTGCCCTGAGAATGACGTTTCTTGATCTTATCAATACCGCCAGCCTCATTCTTAATATCTCTGAGTTTTTTAAGGTCTTTGATCTTATTTTTCATATTTATTCCTTGAATACGGTCAATTTTACCTGTAAATTCTAAAAAAATCAAATTGATATTTATACATGTGGTTTTATTAAGTATAAAGTGATTCTCCTTGACAAAGAAGTAATAATTTCATATAAATATCTTTACTAAATTGGAGGAAAAGAATGAAGAGTATAAAAAGTGAAGATTTGAGAAATGTTGCTGTCATCGGACATGGACAATCAGGAAAAACAAGCCTTGTTTCTGCATTCCTTTTTAATGCGGGAATGGTCAACAGGCTTGGAAAAGTTGATCAGGGTAATACCGTTACTGATTATGAAGAAGAAGAAATTGAAAAGAAAATATCGATCCAGGCATCATTAGCCCATGCATTTATTGGCAATAATAAAATAAATATAATAGATACTCCCGGATATGCTAACTTTATCTGGGAAGCAAGAGTAGGATTACGTGCAGTAGAAACAGGAGTTATAGTTGTTAATTCTCTCGAAGGTGTTGAAGTTCAGACGGAAAAGGTTTTTGAGGCTGCTTCAGATCTTAATAAGTCAGTGGTCTTTGTTGTAAATAAAATGTCAAAGGAATTAGCTAATTTTGACCAGGCCTATGAATCGATCATTGAAACTTTTGGTAAAAATGCCATTGCCGTTCAGTATCCCATTGGAAAAGGTGATAGTTTTACCGGCCTTGTGGACCTTATTGACATGAAAGCTTATAAGTACGGAAAAGATGAAAACGGGAAGGCCGAGGTAATAGATATTCCTGATGATATTAAATCAGAAATGGAATCCAGAAGGGAAGAACTTATAGAAAAGATAGCAGAGAATGATGAAAGCCTTATGGAAAAATATTTTGAAGAAGGGAACCTCGGAGCAGAAGATATTACCAAAGGATTAAGGAATGCAATTTTAAGCAGGAATTTATTTCCTGTTCTTGTTTCCGATGCACTCCTGAATATCGGAGCAGACAGGGTGCAGGATTTTATAGTCAATTATTGTCCTTCACCAATAGATTCAGGGGAAGTGGAAACTGTCGACGGGGTTGTAAATCCAAACGGGTCGGATCCATTCAGTGGTTTTGTTTTTAAAACCATATCAGACCCTTTTACCGGAAAGATCTCAATTATCAGAGCTTTTTCAGGAACTTTCAAACCTGATTCATCTTATTATAATGTAAATAAATCAACTGAAGAGAGATTAGGGGGATTTTTTCTTCTACAGGGAAAGAGCCAGGAACAGACCGGTGAAGTAAATCCCGGAGATATAGTAGCAGTTGCAAAATTAAAAGAAACTAAAACGGGAGATACATTATCTGTTAAAGGACAGAAGATACAATTCAGGGAATTCAAGTTTCCCGTGCCCTCCATATCTTTTGCAATCGAACCGAAATCCAGAGCTGATGAAGGTAAGATCTCAGTTGCATTTAAGAGAATAACAGAAGAAGATCCCACTGTAAAAACACACCGAGATATACAAACCAAGGAACTTGTAATTTCAGGGAACGGCCAGCTGCATGTTGAACTTGTTGTAAATAAACTTCACAAAAAATATGGTGTTGAAGTACTCATGAAACCACCAAAGGTTCCTTACCTGGAGACAATTAAAGGTAAAGCAGATATCAATATTAAATATAAAAAGCAAAGTGGCGGCAGGGGCCAGTACGGACATGTTGTAATTAAAATGGAAGCACTTCCCAGAGGGAAAGATTTTGAATTTATTGACTCTATCTTCGGAGGTTCAATTCCAAAGAATTATATTCCTGCTGTTGAAAAGGGGATCAGGGAATCAAAGGATTCAGGTATTCTTGCAGGATATCCGGTTGTGGATTTTAAAGTTGATCTTTATGATGGAAGCTATCATGATGTTGACTCATCGGATATGGCATTTAAAATTGCCGCATCAAAGGCATTCAAACAGGGGATGAAAGAATCAAAACCCACAATTCTTGAACCCATAATGGATGTGGAAGTTGTTATTCCGGAAGAGTTCATGGGTGATATTAACGGAAACCTCAGTGGAAGAAGGGGAAGGATCCAGGGGATGGAAGCCAAAGGTAAGAACCATGTGGTTAAAGCACAGGTCCCAATGGTTGAGATGCTCGATTTTGAACCAAACCTGACCTCAATAACAGGTGGAAGAGGTAGTTATTTTATGGAACTTTCTCATTATGAAGAAGTACCCGGGCAGCTTCAGAAAAGAATTATAGATGAAGCCGTTAAAGAGGGGAGGATCAGGGAAGAGGAAGAATAATTCTTTTTTAAATGAAAAATAGAATTAATTGCCGGTCTGAAAAGGTCGGAGATGATATCTATCTTGTTGATACAGAATATCTTGATAGAGAAAAATTTGCCGCAAGTTATTTTATTGAAAGTAACGGAGAACTGGCAATAATTGAAACAAATACCAACAATGCAGTTCCGCGTATAATAAGTGCTGTTGAAAATGAAGGTTTTTCTTTAGGCCAGGTTAAATATGTAATACTGACCCATATTCATCTTGATCATGCGGGTGGGGCGGGATTATTGATGAAAAAGCTTCCTTCAGCAAAACTTGTAGTCCATCCCAGAGGTGCCAGACATATGACCTCTCCCGAAAAACTTATAGATAGTGTGAAACAGGTTTACGGAGAGGAAGAATATAAAAGGCTGTATGGAAATATACTTCCGGTACATGAAAAAAGGCTTATACAGGCTGAAGACGGGGCAGTTATAAAAGTTGGGAACAGGGAGCTCCTCTTAAAAGAATCTCCGGGGCATGCGAAGCACCATATCGTTATTTTTGATGAATTTTCAGGTTCTCTCTTTTCAGGTGATGCCTTTGGTATAGGATATCCGTTATTCAGATATAAAAACGGGATGCTGGCCTTTCCTTCAACATCACCTGTTCAATTTGATCCTGATAGGGCAATTGAAACATTTAAAATGATAATGAATCTTAAACCCGAAAAAATAATGCTGACCCATTTCGGAGTTATAGAGAATATTGATGAAGTAAATGAGCATCTTACTGACTGGATAGATTTTGCAGTTAATACTTCAAAAGATATGATAAATAAGGATCTTAAAGGAGATGAACTTAATAAAGCCCTGCTTGAATATACATGGGCATTTTTTAATAAAAAGATCATAGATATAAGGGGAACTCAATTGACCGGGGAAGAAAAAGATTTCCTGTTTCTTGATGCTGATCTTAATTCAAAAGGTTTGGCATTTTATATAGAACAAAAAAGGTCATTAAAGTGAAAAATATTATTCTTAAAGTAGAGGGTTTAAAAAAAAGCTTCCAGCAACCGGATAAAACTGAATTAACAGTTTTAAAAGATCTTTCCTTTGTTCTTCAGAAAAAAAAGATCCTGGCAGTAACCGGAGCATCAGGTTCAGGGAAAAGCACTCTTTTACATCTGATAGGGAGTTTTGAAAACCCTGATGAAGGAGATATTCTGTTTGAAGGAAAAAGTATTCTGAATTTCAGCAAAAAAAGGATCAACAGGTATAGAAATTCTGATATAGGATTTCTTTATCAGTTCCACTATCTTATGCCTGAGTTAACTATTCTTGAGAATGTTATGTTCCCCTCCCTGATAAAATTATTCGACAAAGATAAATCCCGGGAAAGAGGTATTGAATTGCTTAAAAGTGTAGGGCTGGGAGATAAACTTGAGAATATGCCCTTTCAATTATCCGGGGGGGAGAGGCAGAGAGCAGCAATTGCAAGAAGCCTGATAAATTCTCCCAAACTTCTTCTTGCCGATGAACCCACCGGAAACCTGGATTGGAGAACAGGGGAAAAAGTGTTCGGGCTGTTTTCAGACCTTATAAAAGATAAAGAACTATCTGCAATTATCGTAACTCATAACGAAAAACTTGCCGGACTATCTGACAATAAATTTTTCCTTCATTAAATATTTTTTATTTTTTGCCTTTTGAAAACCATCGCAAAATATACCATAAATGCTGAAATATAGGTGAAACAGGAGTGGTAAAATTTACATTGTAACAATACAAGGCTTTTAAAAGTATAAATATTTATATATAAAAAATAAAAAATTAAAAAAATAATTGACATTTTAACAATATTGAATTATATATATATGTATTATGATAGTAGACGAAAAATTTTTAGATATGTATGTTCTCATGTGCAGGACAATTTCAAAGCCTGATCGTTTAAGAATTATCGACCTGGTAAGTGATAAAAAAATGAATGTTTCTGCAATACAGAAAAAAATGGATATCTCAATGAGCAGCCTTTCTAATCACCTTAATGACCTGTATAAGGTTGGAGTTCTGAGTAAAGAAAAGGATGGAAAATTAGTATTTTATTATCTTACAGATCCTAATCTGATAACCAGTATTGGTGAAATGCACAAAGTTATAAAAAGTATATTCAATAAAAGAGGTAAATAAATTTTATCAGGAGGTTATATGAAGAATAAAAGAGGTTTTATTTATTTGTCAATTGTTTTTTTCTTTGTATTTTCCTTTCTAAGCTATTCTTCAGACGGTTTTGTCGGTGATAAAGCCTGTTTGGAATGTCATGATGATGTTATGAAAAATTATCAGAAAAATGTTCACTCCAGATTAAAGGACTTTGAATTAAAAGGACTTAAAAAAGGTTGTGAATCTTGTCATGGCCCCGGTGGAGAACATGCAAAAGAGGGTGATACTACAAAGATCGTTAGTTTTAAGAAGGGATCAAAAGCCGGTACTTCAGGAGCTTGTTTGAGCTGCCATAAGAGTCTTAAAGCTTCAGACTGGAATTTGAGCGATCATGCTGCAAGTGAAGTAGGATGTGCAGTCTGTCATCCCATACATAAGGGAAAAAGTGTTGCTAAAGAGGATCCATATCTTTGTATGAGTTGTCACAAAGATATTAAGGTTCAGTCAATGTATCCTTCTCATCATCCTTTAAGAGAAGGAAAAATGAAGTGCAGCAGCTGTCATTCACATCACGGTTCACTTGTGAATAATCTTAAGAGCAATGAAAGGATCAATGATCTCTGCTATTCGTGTCATGCAGATAAAAGAGGTCCGTTTGTTTTTGAGCATGCTCCGGTGACTGAAGATTGTTTATCATGCCACAATCCTCATGGAACAGTAGCTAACAATCTTTTAAAACAGAGTGAGCCGTTCCTCTGCCTGCAGTGTCATGAATCCCATCTCCATGCCGGACGTATCGGTATGGATCATGAGAAAACACTACCCAGCACCCAATGGACTTCAGCTAATCCCCATGGAACTGACGGATGGAGAAGGGCTTTTCTCACAAAATGTACCCAATGCCATTTTAAGATCCATGGTACCGATGATCCTTCCCAGACAGTCAGCGGGAAAGGAAAAGGAATGATCCGTTAGGGGAGGTGAACAGATGAAAAAAATAATAATATTAATAACAATAATCAGTCTGGTTGTTTTACTCCCTCTTTCGGCAGAAGACACAGAAAAAGAGAAAAAAGGGAATGTTGATGCAAAACTGAGCTTTGGTGTTGTTTCTGTAGGAAAAAGTGACAGTATGGTTAAGACAAAAGAATATTGTCCTGTTGATGATGGAGTACGGCCTTTTGTAAAAGCAAGTCTTGTAGGAAACATTAATAAAATGTTCTTCAATATGGTATCAAAATTCAATGGTGATATAACAGATCAGTCACATGTGTTAAATTTTGATTTTGACCGCGTTTTAAAGCAAAATTTCACTTTTGATTCTCTCCATCACAGGTTGGATCATGATCCTCTTACCAATATGGATGTTGTAAGTCATGCAAGGTCCGCGGCTTATGCGGAAGATTTTAACCCCACAGATCAGTATTATATTAACAGAAGTGAATTTGTAAGTAATTCCCAGATATCACTTCCAATGCTTCCGGGAGTAAAATTTTATGTAAAATACCGTAATGAACAGAGGACAGGAATGTATCAGGCAAGAACATTAAGCAAATGTTCAGCATGTCACGTTGTAGCAAAATCCAGGTCGATCAACAGTTATAACAAAGATGTTCAGATCGGAACAAAAATAAGGATTGGAAAAGGTAATATTGACTACTCTTTTACCAACAACCGGTTTAAAGAAAGAAATTCCGCACCCCAGAGTTATTATTTGAAGATCGAACATCCCGAAAAGATCGTTCCGGTTTTTACTTCAAGGATAGGAATTGGAAATGAAGAGAGTCTTTCCTTTGATAATATTCCTGAAAGCAAAAAAGATACACACCTGCTGAAAGCGTCGATACCAGTTGCAAAAAATACATTTTTTGCTCAATATGTAAATTCACAGGTAAAAAATCTGAATGCAAACCTTAAATGGAACTCCAGCTCCTTCGGAGGAAGTTATTCAGGCAGGCTTGGAAATAAAGGCTTTTTCAATGTTTTATTCCTCTATCAGAAAATAGATAATGATTCGATATTTATTGACATAGTTGAACCTCTGGATGTTACCACCGGAAATGTGGGTAAAACCTATGCTGACGGCATACTCGGGATCGGTACTTTTGACTTTACACGTTTATCTGCACTTTCAAGATCGGTCCTTGATCTTAAAGCGAACTTCAGATATAAACTTTCTAAGTCTCTGAAACTTCGTCTCGGATATGAATATGAAAATGTAGAGAGAGATAATTTTGAAGTCTCCAATACAAAAAGCAGCACTGTTAAAGGACGTATCTCCTTTAAACCTGCCAAACAGTTCAAGCTGGTCCTTGATGGAAAATTTGCAACAATATCAGATCCTTTTGCAAACCTTAAGGGCGGAATTGCCCCTGCTGTGCAGCTCTATAAAACTACTTCCCCCCTCTTACCTGATTCAACCCAGTTCTATTACTGGCATATGGCAAGAGAAGGGACAATGACAAATTATCCGGAAGGTATAAATGAGATAAAGGGAAGGATCCATTGGGGCCCCTCTTCAAAGTTTGCTCTGAATGGAAATTTCCTTATCAGAAAAGAGGATAATGATGATCTTGTTACAACCGGAGCAAGCTGGAACAGGGATCTTTTCCAGTGGGGGATTGATATGTGGGCTTCTTTATCCAAAAAAATGCCCCTTTCAATTTCATACTATAACTATTCAAATACATACAGCACATTGTTTGCAATTCCGGTTATTGAAGGCTGTGGTGCAGGAATCATAGGCGGTATGCCGGGAACTTTAACTGATATGATGGACCTTGAAACACAGACAAAAACACTTCTGGTTAATCTCAGTTACTGGGCTAGTAAAAAGTTCACACTTTTTGCAAACTTTAACTATAACAATTCTTCTTCGATCATGAAGAACCTGGCACTGAATGAAAGTGATGTTCCTTTCCTTCCGGGATCAGGCGGAACTGCACTTGATTTTAATAATATGAACGATACTGCAGAATATTCAAAACTCGATATGAAACAGATCATTACCCAGTTCGGTTTGAACTATAAGTTATCAAAACAATGGTGGATGAACGGATCATTCTATTACTATCTCTACGATGATTATGCAAAATATCTTTATACAGATACTACCGGAAAATCCTACTCATTCTATATCGGATTCACCTGGAAGAATTAGAAAAAATAATTCTCAATAAAAGAGGGAGGCCTGATTTCAGGCCTCCTTTTTTTTTATCAAAAAATATAGTTTACCCTCCTCTTTCAGGTGGCCTGCTGTAAGTTCACTTTTTTTCCCGTTTCCGGTAAAAAGATCAGCTCTTCCGGGGGAACGGATGGCACCGCCTGTATCCTGGTTCAATGCAAAACCGGAAAATTCAGTTCTACCTGATATTGAATCATTTTTGTCAAATTCCGGTAATTTTGTACTGATATAACAGATGGAACCCTTCGGGAAAATATATTTGTCCGTTGCAATTGATCGATATGGTGTTACAGGGACACCTAGCGAGCCAACCGGGCCTTCCTCAACCTTCCGGAAAAAAATATAGGAAGGATTATAATTAAATATCTCTTCTGCTTCATCAGGATTTTCCTTTATATATTTTTTTATAAATTGCATGGAGAGGTCTTTATATGTGCAAATACCTTTCTCAACAAGAAACCTGCCAATGGCCCTGTAAGGATGTCCGTTTGTACCTGCATAATTAACCCTTATCTTATCTCCCCCCTCAAGTTCAATAATCCCTGATCCCTGAATATGAAGAAAAAAAAGATCAACAGGGTTATTGGTCCAGATCAGTTCAAGATCTTTATTAAGAAGGGCTTTTTCTGAATCTATTTCAGATCTTGAATAATAGGGTGTTATCCGGTTATCTTCATTCAGTTTACCCCTTAATAATTTCGGAAGGCCTTTGATATTTTTTAGAGAGGAAAAACGGGATAGTTCTATAGTAACCAGATCAAGAGGTTTTCTATAGAGGGGATATTTATATTGTTCTGTCCTTTCCATGGAACCTTTTAATAAAGCTTCAAAATATCCCGTATAAAGTACCTTTCCTGTTGCTGCCTCATAAAAATTATAATTTTCTCTTACAAATCTAAAAAACTTTTCGGATAGTCCATGCTTTAATAATTCTGTTCTGAAATCTTTAAGGCTTCCTTCCATTTCATTTTTATTGTATTTATCACTGCCGAACTGAAAAATAGTGTCATCGGGTATTTTTTTTATATAATTGAGGCTATGATCTATGGATCTGATCAACTCTTCTTTATCTCCATTATCAGAGATAGCCTTAACGGTTGTTTTATTCAATGAGTTGACAGATGTCCATTCCGATACCGCCATTTTTTTTATAATTAAAACCAGTATTAAAATTAGGAAAAACAGGAAAAGAATAAATAAAATGTGTTTTTTTTTCATGTGAAGAATTATATCAGTTTTAATAAACATTTTTAATGCCAGCACGTAAAATTATTACTATACATTAAATTCAGAATGTATGGTAAAATCACAATTCCGGAGGTTTTAATGAAAAGAATATTAATTACTTTTTTGTTATTAACGGTCTCGGTTATGTTTCTTGCGGGATCAGACTTTAATTTTGATAATGTAAAAAAAAGAGTGTCAGAATTCACTCTTCCGAATGGATTGAAGTTTATCCTTCTTGAGGACCATTCAGTTCCCATTGCAAGTTTTGTTACCTATGCAAATGTCGGAGGAAGTGATGAAAGAATAGGTATCTATGGCATATCCCACTTCCTTGAACACCTTGCATTCAAAGGTACATCAGAGGTAGGTACAAAGGATCCGAAAAAAGAGCAGAAGATCCTGGACAAAATGGATAAATTATTCTCCCGTATTGTAATGGAAAAAGACAAATCTGATACAGATAAAGATCTTCTGAAAAAAATGGAGAAGGAATTTGAAACTTTAAGGATTAAAGCTGCAGAATATGTTGTAGCAAATGAATTTGATTCTATATTAAAAAGGCATGGCGGAGTAGGGCTGAATGCAGGTACCGGTGCTGATGCTACAAGGTATTTTTTCAGCCTCCCTTCAAATAAAATTGAATTGTGGGCTTATCTTGAGTCAGGCAGATTTTCAGATCCTGTTTTCAGGGAGTTCTATAAAGAGAGAGAAGTTATTAAAGAAGAGAGAAGGATGAGGACTGAGAACCAGCCTGTTGGAAAAATGATCGAGGAACTTTTGTCTCTGGCATTTAAAGACCATCCATACAGGGTGAATGTTATAGGCCCCATGAGCAATATTAACCATATAACCAGACAGGATGTAAAAAATTATTTCAGAAAGTATTATACGGCTAAAAATCTTGTTATAGGTGTTACAGGAGATGTTTATCCCGAACAACTGAAAAAGCTTGCGAAAAAATATTTTATGAAGATCCCGGCCGGGGAGAAGATCCCCAGAGGTTTTTCTGTCGAGCCTGAACAATTAGGCGAAAAGAGGATGACCATCTATGAAGACTCTCAACCATGGTTCATTACCGGATATCATATACCTTCGGAACTTCATAAAGATTTCGTGAAATTTAACGTTCTTGACTATATCATTACAAATGGAAGGAGTTCAAGGTTATTTAAAAAAATGGTCACTAAAGATAAATCAGCTTTATTTGTTGGTTCCATGGCTGGTTTTCCCGGTAGTAAATATCCTTCTTTATACATATTCTTTTCACTTCCCAACATGAAACATACTACTGATGAACTGGAAAAGATAATATTCGATGAGACCGAAAAATTAAAAAAGGAACTGGTAACAGAAGAAGAATTGAGTTCAGCAAAATACAGGATGAAGGTGGCTTTGATAAAAAGCATGAAATCCAATAGAGGGCTTTTAATGAATATGCTGAGCAGTGAAGTGATCACGGGTTCCTGGGAAAGGTCCTTTGATTATATTGAAGAGATTGATAAGGTCACCAGAGAAGACCTTCAGGAATTGGCAAAGAAATATTTTACCCTTAACAACAGGGTTGTGGTTAAGATCGAAAAAAAGAAAGAGGTGAAAAAATGAAAAGAGTTGGTATATCACTAATCATTTTCCTTATACTGATAAATTTTTGTATGGTTGAAGGGAAAGGGAAAAAAATAGATAAACTTAAATTTCCGGAATTAAGAAAAATTGAAAAACCGGAAATTGAAAGAACAATTACAAAAAATGGCATAAAAATTCGGCTTATCAGGGATGACAAATTTCCGGTGATAAATTTCAGTGCTTTGTTCAGGGGAGGAGATGTTTATAGCCCCGGAACAAAAGTAGGCCTGGCGCCATTGACAGCTCAGCTCATGAGAATCGGGGGAGCCGGAAGTTTTTCCGGTGAAGAGATTGATCTTAAACTGGATTCCGGAGGAATTTCAATT
Organism: Acidobacteriota bacterium; assembly: GCA_039714255.1. Lineage (GTDB taxonomy): Bacteria > Acidobacteriota > Aminicenantia > UBA2199 > UBA2199 > UBA647. The sequence continues at coordinate 20,117 of JBDLJQ010000022.1, read as the reverse complement.
AGTGTTGTCAGCGGAATGGATTATTTTTCAGTTAATCTGACCTCATTAAAGGAAAATTTTGATGAAGCAATAAGCATACTGGCTGACATTCTTATGAACCCGGCCTTTAATAAGGATAAGTTCAAAGAGATTAAGGGACAGATGAGCAGCACCATATCAAGGAGAAATGATGATCCTTCTTCAATTTTAAGAAGAGAGTTTGATAAACTTATATATGGAAAAAATTCACCATTTTCAGCATCCATGGAATATGATTATCTGGATAATATTGAAATAAGTGATGTCAAAGCATTTTATAATGCATTTTTTAAACCCTCACGTATGCTTGCCGGAGTTACAGGCCCAATTAGCAAAGAGAAAATAAAAAGTGTTCTGGAAAAATATCTTGGGAAGTGGAGTGGTAAACCTGTTTCCCCCCGATATCCTACAGTAGGAAAGACAAAATATAGTTTTAAGATAGGGTTTGCAGAAAAGAGCAACATGAACCAGAGTCAGATATCAATCGGACATCTGGGTGTGAAAGAGAATATTGATGAGAAAGCAAAGATCCTTATTTTTAATTCAATTTTTTCACAGGGTTTTAACTCAAGGTTAATGCAGAGGTTGAGAGTGAAAATGGGGCTGACCTATGGAGTGGGTGGAGGAATAATTTCACAATATCTTTATCCCGGTAAGGTTTATTTTTCAACCTTTACAAAATCCGAGTCAACTATAGATGCTGTAAAAGCTATTTTTGATGAAATAGATAAGATAAGGAAAGAGAAGGTGACGGCACAGGAACTTGAAGATGCAAAAGACTATTTCCTCAATTCCTATGTATTTAAATTCAGCTCTCCGGAAAAAATTCTTAATACATACCTTGTGAGGGAATTTTTCGGCCTGGATGCAGCAAAATATGATAAATTGATAGATGATATAAAGAAAGTTACTGCAGATGATGTTTACAAAGTTGCAAATAAATATCTTGAACCTGAAAAAATGATGGTTTTAATAGTGGGGAGTAAAAAGAAAATTAAAGGAAAGCTTTCGGATATAGGAAAAGTGGGAGATATTGATATTGCAATAAAGCCACCGAAAATGAAGGAAGTGATACCTGAAGCAACTCCCGAATCTTTACAAAAAGGGAAAAAAATAGTATTTGCCTCACTGAAAAAGAACTATTCAGGTTACAGAAACATCAAATCTTCTAAAAGGTCCTCTGATATGAACCTGGTGGTTCAGGGAAGAGCTTTGTCCCTTTCAACTGAAACAACCATGGTATATCCTGATAAGGTTTATAATGAGACCAATGTAATGGGAATGAAGATAATAAGGGTTGTTAACGGAAATAAAGGTATATTGCAGCAGATGGGCCAGAAAAAAATTATCGCAAAGGAAGAGATTGAAAAGAATAAATTTGGTGATATCTATGATATATTCCATTCAAAAGGAAAATACAATTTTCAGTTTCTGGGTGAAAAAAAGATTGATAATAAAATGTTCGATCTGATATATGTGTCAGATAAAAACAGTAATTGGACAAAATTTTATATTAATAAGAAATCCGGCCTTATTGAGATAAAAGAAAAGATTGAAAATATTGCCGGTAGAAAAGGCATAGCTAAAATGATCAGTTCTGATTTCAAGGTTTTTAATGGAATAGCTGTTCCAGGTAAGACAAAGGTTTTTATAAAAAGTGATAAATTAATGGATATCACTCTTAAGGATTTTAAGGTAAATTTAAAGGTTGACAGGTCGATCTTTAAAATTGATAAGTAAGATAAAGTAATATTAAAATCTGAGAGTGTGTCTGTCTATTGACACTTCACTATTGTTAGTGGTATTTTCTTTTTTATTATTGCGAAAGTGGCGGAATTGGCAGACGCGTCAGACTTAGGATCTGGTGCCGTGAGGTGTGGGGGTTCGAGTCCCCCCTTTCGCATGTCAACTTAAAATTGATTTAAATAAAAAAAGTGTATTACATTAAACATGATAAACTGAAGATCTCAATAGTATTTATTCTCTTACTATTATTAAATTATTGCAGTTTCAGGAGTGAACCGGAAAAAGTATGGAATATCAGAAGTAAGATTGTAACTCTTACTGAAAGCCTGAAAGGCATTCCATACAGGTATGGAGGGTTTGAAATAGATGGTTTTGATTGTTCCGGATTTGTTTATTATATATATGACTCCTTCGGGATAAATATTCCAAGAACTGCAAAGAAGCAGGGTAAAATAAAAGCAAGAGTAAGATTTAAATCTGCAAAACCCGGTGATATTCTGGTATTCAAAATAAAAAGAAACAGGTGGCATACAGGTATCTATGTTAACGATAAATTTTTTGTCCATTCTCCCAATGGAAGAGGTTTTGTCCGTCGCGAAGGTTATTCGAAATTCTGGAAAAAAAAGCTTAAATATGTGATCTCGATACTGGATGATATTTAGATATTTTTATTTTTGTGTAATAGTTTATATAAAGATTCGGCAATTTTTACTATCCTGGGGCCGGGCCTCATCCAGAAATCTTCACGTACCTGATATATGTTTTTTTTTTGAACAGCCTTTATAAAATTATAATTTTCCCATAATTTCAGTACTTTTATGTTTTTTGATTCCTGTTCGAACAGGGAAAATTCTATTATTACTTCCGGGTCTACTTTCACAAAAGATTCAATAGAAAGTACAGGATAAGCAATATTTCCATTATAACCGTTTATTCCACCTGAGATCTCAAGTATTTCATTTATAAAATCACCTTTACCGGCAATTGTAATGTTTTTTAATTGTGAAGGGTCTCTCCCGATAATAATAAGTGTTTTAATTTTTTTTCCGGATGAGGGTCTGTTCTTTACGGCTTTAAGGCCTGAAATTATGTTGTTTTTTAATACTACTGCTCTTTTCCTGATTTGAAGCTCCTCTCCAATTTTCAAGATCGAATTCAGAAGATCTTTTATTGTATTATGCTTTAACTCTATTAACTTGCTCCTGCCGGAAAGGACACTCAGTTTCTGAGAGTGCTCAGGATAAAAAAAAATAATATCCGGTTCAAGGCCGGTTAACAACTCCAGATTCATATCGAGATATCCTCCCACTTTAGTGATCTTTTCCGATTCAGCAGGAAAGTTGCAGAACTTTGTGTTTCCGACAATTTTATCACCGTATCCGAGGTCAAACACTATCTCTGTTAATGCAGGTGCAAGCGTAATTATCCTTTGTGAATAGTTAGCTAATGCCATAAAACTGAAAAACAGAAAAACAGGGAGGGATCTCAATATTTTCATTTTACTTCCTGTAACTTATTCCAATTTCAAATCTTCTTCCCGGAGATGGATATCCGAAAATTTCCTGATAATCTTTATCAAAAAGATTTGTTATTTTTCCAAAAAGGGATATCTCCGATCTTAATGGGAATATCAGGTTAATATCAAAGATATTGTATTGAGGAGTATTTATTTCAGAGGGGAAAGATAAAAAATCGATGTCATATTTTTTCCCCACATAAACAAATTTTCCTGATATTGTAAAAATTCTGTGGTTGTAAACAAATGAGGCAGCTATAGTGTTTTTTGGCCTTCTTATAAGTTCTTTACCTGTATTTTTATCTTTCGTATCAAGATAAGTATATGAAGCGGTTAAATTAAAATTTTTTAAAGGGGAATATGAAATATTTAATTCTAATCCTGATATTTTTGCTTCGGCAATATTCTGATATTGTCCTTCCCAGGTTACAAAATTAATTGTTGCCCAATCTATCATATCAGTATAATCTGTATGGAACCATGTAATTCCAAAAACCAGGTTTTTCATGTACAGGTCAACTCCACCTTCAAAAGACTTCCCTTTTTCAGGATTCAGATCAAAGTTTGAAGTTCCCCATGGATTTATCTGGTGGATCAGTAGGGGAGCTTTAAAACTTCCGGAAAAAGATCCTCTTAATTTTATTCTATTATTTATTAGATATGATAATCCTATTTGAGGTGAAAAATTTGTTTCAACATCTTTATATTTGTCAATCCTTAAAGAAGTCGTCAGGAAAAACCCTTTAAGTTCCAGGTCACCTTGTGCAAAAACTGAAAAATAATTTGTTCTCATGTTATCAATTGTTATTCCAAAGGAGTTTTCTGCAAATATGTTCTGATTTGAATTATCCAGCCCGGCAGTAAATACGATCTTATTGTTAATTCTGGTGTTAAAAACAGCCTCAAATTCAAGATTATCAGATCTGTTCTTAAAATAGGGATTCCATAGATCGTTCCTGTCCTTAAAAATATAGTTGTTCCGGTTATATGAAAGATTAATTTTGATCCTGGATGCACTATTCAGCTGAATTAAGGCCGGAATAGCTGCTATATAATTATATTGTTCATAATTTCTTTCGGGTGTCGGCATCTGGAGAGTAAAAGGGATCCCGGATTTTATTTTATTACCGAAAAACCTGAATCCTGCCTTAAGATGATTGATCCCGGTGAAATTGATTTTTGCAGTAAAACCATTATTACTGAACCTGTCATTATCAATATTATCTGAAAAGTGTGAAGAAACTGCTGAGACCGCAAAATTGAATTGTTCGAATTTTTTCCCATAAGATAAATGTCCCTGATATGAACCATGGCTTCCCAGGGATGTATTCAGGTTCAGGCCTTCTTCATCAGATGATTCGATGCTTATAACCCCACCCATTGCATCAGAACCGTACAAACTGCTTAAAGGGCCTCTGATGATCTCAATTTTATTTACCATATATGGAGAAATTGAAGCCAGGTTCAGCCCGCCTATATTTGATCCGTCCCTTATTTTTATACCATCAATAAGATATAATACCTGGGTATTTTTGGAACCTCTGATAAAAGTGGATGAAACCTGCCCGAATTTTCCATTTGAAAGTGTCAGAATACCAGGAATAATTGATAGTGCTGATTTCATGTTGATAAATCTGAACTTCCTGATATGTTCTTTACTAACAAGTGATACACTCTGGACAGAACGGTTCAAAGACACATCTCCCAGAACTTCAATGATCTCTGTTATTTCAGGATCAACCGAATGCTTATCTTCATCTTTTGCGAAAAATGAAAATGAAGAAATTGTGAATAAAACAAAAATAATTAATTTTTTGATCATAAAGATCCTCCCAATATAATTTTGGAGGGGATAATCTTCCATGTTTTATCTGCCCTCCGCAGATAAGGAAGAACTTAAGGCCTAATAGGTCTTCCGACTCCCGGGATCTTTAAAAGCCTTCCCCTTCTCAGATTGAAGAGTGGCTGATCTCATTAAAGACTGTTTCTCCTGATAGAGACCCGGTCACGGCAGCGGGGGCTGTGGGGTTTTTAAAACCCTCTTCCCTTGCATCATGCCTTAAAATTAAATTTTATTTCAAAATAAAATCGCTGTCAAGTTTAAAAATCAATTTGATTTACTTTGTCCCTTCTCTTAAAATAAGTATCGGAATGGTTAAAAAAGATCAGAAAAAAGCTTATATATTTGCCGTTATATCTGTATTACTCTGGTCAACAGTTGCTACGGCATTTAAACTGACATTAAGGGAGACCGGGTATGTTGAACTGTTGTTGATGTCATCATTGTTTTCATTCTTTGCACTTTTTTTTTTACTACTATTTCAGAAAAAATTATATTTATTAAAAAAGTTAAGGCCGGGAGATTATGTTGATACTGCTCTTCTTGGATTTCTTAACCCTTTTTTATATTATCTTATAATATTCAAAGCTTATTCATTATTACCTGCACAGCTTGCTCAGCCCTTAAATCAAATATGGGGTGTTGTTATTGTATTATTTTCAATACCATTGTTAAAACAGAAAGTGACCATAAAAACATTTGCCGGAGTTTTAGTAAGTTTTTTCGGGGTTTTTGTATTATCAACTGAGGGAAAACTATTCTCTTTTGAGATCAAAGAACCATTTGGGGTTTTTCTGGCACTATTCAGTTCTATAGTATGGTCATTATACTGGATATATAATACAAGGAGCAGGAGGGATCCAGTCGTTTCTCTTTTCCTTTGCTTTGTTTTCGGGCTGATTTTCATTTTAATTTATCTTCTTCTTTTTCATCAAACATTCCAATTCTCCTTTTTAGCTCTGGCCGGGTCACTCTATATAGGGGTATTTGAGATGGGTATCACTTATGTATTATGGTTAAAAGCCTTAAAGTTTACAATTACTACAGCTAAAATATCAATATTAATATACCTTGTCCCATTTATATCTCTGATCTTTATAAAATTTATTCTGGGAGAAAAAATATTGCTTTCATCACTGGCAGGCCTGGTTTTTATTATTTCAGGAATTTTGATAAGCAGAACAAAGAATGTAAGTAATATAAAACCTTAAATTTCTGAACAAAATTAAAATAGTGCCTGTCTTTGAAAAATTTACATAAAAGTTTAGTGAAAATCTTGAAATTCTGTGAAAAAATAAGATATAATTCATTTAAAGGGAATAATTAATGAATATTGATCAGGGGATATTAAAAGATACGTCAGCGGCAGAGTTATTACTTAAAGGTTTTTCAAGTGAATTGTCAGGAGTTCTTTATCTGAAAAGAGAGGAGATCTTAAAGGAACTTTATCTGAATAAAGGCAAACTTGTCTGGGCAGTATCAAATTCCGAAGTAGATATGATCGAAAATTTGCTTATCTCTGAAAAGAAGGTTGACGCTCAAACAATAAGTGTACTCAGGGGAGAAGTCAAAGATTCACTGGAACTTGGAAAATTACTTGTAGAAAAAGGGTTGATCACATTTGAAGAGTTAATAGAATTTTCAAAAAGTCAATTAAAAAAGATCCTGTTAAGTATATTGAAGTGGGGTGATGGAGTATACTACTTTTCAAAAGATGTACCTCCTGAAACTTTTATGAGCCTGGAAATTGATCTTGATAAGTTTGTTTATAATTTTATAAAGCAAGATCTTGACATGGGGTATGTGTGGACAAAAATCGGTTCACTTCAGGAAGAATTTATTAAAGTAACTGACGATAAAAAAATAGAAAAATTTGACCTGAATCAGGATGAACTTGAACTACTTGAAAAATTTTCCGGAGATCTGAATATTGAGATGATATCACTGAATTTTCCAGGTATGCCTAAAGAAGATATCCTTAAAACGATCTATTTTTTTATGGTAGGGGGTTTGTTAAGGAGTAAGAATGAAGAATCATTTCAACCTGAGCCTGATAAAACTTCTGATATAAATAATCTATTACCCGAAGAAGCTGATGTTCCTGTTATTGATAATTCTGTAAGTAATATAGAACTGGATCCTGTTCCTTCGGAAGAAAATAAAAGTGAAGATGATGTATCCTTTTTATTTACCAATGAAGAAAAAGAAATTCCTGAGAGCATATCCACAGAAGAGCCTTTTAAAAAACCTGCTGTACATTCAGAAAAAGGGAGAAAGGATTCAATGTCGGACCGGCTCCTGAAAGAGATGAAGAAGGAGGAAGGGAAAAAAAGAATTAAAATGATAAATATTATAATGTTACTGATCGTTGTTATATTTATTATTGCAGGCTTAATATTCATTTCACTTTCGCCTGAGAAAGATGTTTCAGATACTACTTCAAAAGGCCTGAAAAATAAGGTGAAAATTACCGATAAAAAAGATATTACTAATACGGAACAGAAAAGAAAAATAGATCTGAAGGATAAAGCTGTTGTAGATATGAAAAAGGTAGATATCCAGGCTGTTGATAAAAAGGAAAAAGACATTTTGAAGGAAAAGCCCGCAACAGATATCTCTCCGGAAAAGGCCGTCAGGAAAAAAAAGGACCCTGTAATTGTCCCTGTTGGAAAAGAGGAGCCCTTAAAAATATTTATTCGGGGTAATTTGAAAAAATCGGGCGATCTCTGGAAAGAAGAGATCAGTCAAAATAATATAACTTATTCCATTCTTCTGGAACTTGACTGTAAAAAAGATTCTGTCATGTATGCATTTAAACAGATTGATGATAAAAAACAATTCTTTATTCTTAACAGGGTAAGGGGAAACAGAACCTGCTATCTTGTATTCTTTGGAAAATATACTTCAAAGTCTGAAGCAGAAGGATCTCTAAATACCGTTCCCCGTTATTTCTGGAAGCAGGCAAATCCGCCAAAGGTCCTGGAATTGAAAAACTACCTTTAAAACAAATTATATAAATTTAAGGAGGTGGTAATATATGGGATTTACATTTAAAACCTCAGAGGCTTTTTTACTGGCCATAAGAATAGAAGAGAACGGTGAAAAGTTTTATCGTGAAATGGGGGAAAAATTAAATGACCCTTCAGTAAAAAAGTTATTTCTTTTTCTTGCAGATGAAGAAGCTCAACATAGAAAATTTTATGAGGAGATCTACTCTGAACTGGATAAAATAGCTCCCTTTGAAAGTTATGCGGGGGAATATTCTTCATATCTTTTCAGTTATGCTGAATCTGTGTTATTTAATAAAAATATATTTCAGGAAAAGCTTAAAAGCATAAATAATGAAATAGATGCAATAGATTTTGCAATAAGTACTGAATTAAATGCAATAAGTTTTTTTCAGGAATTTAAAAATATTGTTTCAGGAAAAAACAGAGAAATTATTGATCAGATCATTGAAGAGGAGAGGAAACATTTTGTCCAGTTAACAAATATGAAAAATATTATCCTTAAAGATAATTAGTTCTATTAATAATTAAAGTGTACTTATTTGGCTAATTCGGCCTCAATGATTTCTGTGATTTTTGTGTCTAACGGTTTAATTTTCGGGTGGAAACGTGCAATCGGTTTGCCTTTTTTATTAAACAGAAACTTGTCAAAGTTCCACCTGATTTTTCCGGAAAATCCCGGGTTTGTTTCCTTTCCTGTCAGAAACTTATAGAGCGGGTGTATCTTTTTACCTTTAACTGAAATTTTTGAAAACATTGGAAACTTTACACCAAAATTTAAAGAACAAAATTCTTTGATCTCGCTGTCACTACCTGGTTCCTGTCTTAAAAAATTATTTGCCGGGAATCCCAGAATAACAAATCCGTTATTCATATAATTTTTATATATTTCCTGGAGGCCTATATATTGCTTTGTAAGTCCGCATTTACTTGCCACATTTATTATCATCACAACTTTCCCCCTGTATTTATCAAGTTTAACCGGATTTCCATCAATGTCATTCATGGTAAAATCATAAATTGAACTTACTTCCTCTGTTACTTCGGCATAGTTCATAATACCTCCCGCCAAAATGATAAAAACCGTTAATATTAATATTCCAAATTTACTCATCATCTTTTCTCCTGATATATAATAAATGAGTATCACAAACAAAAATAAAAATAAAGTTGAATATATTGCCAGAAACTTGAGATTTTAAATAAGAAACCAATATTTACGGTGGTGGCAGGTAAAAAAAAAGATAACAACGGCGAAAGTTTTCGGGGGGAGAGATGATTGAATTGACTTTCAACCGTTGTTATCTAATATTTCATACTACTAATTAAAAATAAAGAATATTATATACTAATTTGTAAATAATTACAATAGAATGAGTATATATTTTTTTTATTTCTGACGTTTTGCATCTGATTTTTAAAGTTAATTTCTTTTTGGGAAACACAGATGAAAAGTTGTTTTTTTATTATTATTAAATATCTTAATTATAGGAAAATGTCACTTCTGAAAAAAAATGCCTTTTTTTTTGCCTTATGTATATTTTTAATTTTTTTTATATTTCCGGAGACTGGTTTGGGAAAAAGATCTGTAATTCATAAAGATAACTGGAAAGTAAAAAGAGAACTTATGGTGAGAACAATAAAACAATTCGGGATTATTGACAAAAATGTGATCAGAGCTATGGAAAAAGTAAAGCGGCATATCTATATCCCGGCAAAATACAGGGGATTATGCAACCCATACGGAAATCATCCCTGCCCCATAGGTTACGGGCAAACAATTTCACAACCTTATATGGTTGCATATATGACAGAACGCCTGGGGCTGAAAAGAGGCGATAAAGTTCTGGAGATCGGTACAGGTTCAGGTTATCAGGCGGCAATTCTGGCTGAGATAGGATGTGAAGTTATCAGCATGGAAATTATAAAGGAGCTGGCAGTCCACTCAAGGCTGATACTAAAAAAAGAAGGATATAATAATGTACAGATAATTCACGGTAGTGGATACATAGGGTATCCGGAAAAAGCCCCGTATGATGCTGTTATAGTTACCTGTGCTCCAAAAAAAATACCGGGAAGCCTCCTTAAAGAACTTAAAGAAGGAGGGAAAATGATAATTCCTGTGGGAGTATGGAGGCAAAAACTGCTTTGTATAGAAAAAAAAGGTGGAGAATATTATACTTCAGAAGAGATGGATGTCAGATTTGTCCCCATGGTAAAAAAAAAGTAATATTTCCTCAGTTTAAATAAGAATTATTTTTTCCGGTATGCATCTTTAAATATTAATATAGAAAAGAAATAAAGCAAAAATATTTTTAATTTCCCGATTATTATTACATACTCTTTGCTTTCCACTTCTGAACGATCCTGGAAGCGGTTATTGAATTTGATCCTGCTGAACGTTTGCCGTCTATTTTGATAATATCTCCAACAAACAGGATATCTATCAGATTGTTGCTTATTTTTTCAGGAGTCGTATTAAATTCATCAACCTCAATTTCAGTTTTATCTGTTACATTTACGTTCTTATATCCATTATAAAAAGATACAATCATTGACATTGGTTTTAATGAAACTATTGTACCGTTGATTCCTGATATTTTTTTTTCCATGGTATTAGTTATGGAACCGGATTGAAGTGTTTCTACTATAAGAGTAGGGTGGATCCTGACACTCCCGTTTGGTTCCTGCTCCTCTGTCAGATAATATACAGAATTTTTGACATCAAATATTATATCCGGAAAAATGTTTGTGGAGCCAATTTCTATAAAGGGAGTTAGTTTTATAATAAATACATTGTAAAGATCATTTTCAACGGGTAAAGTGTTTCCTGACAGGTCAATTGCATATGCATTTTTAAATTTTATGACTATATCCTTATATTTCCCTGGTTTAAGGTGAACAGAACCAAGGAGGTTTGAAAAACCTTCCAGGGTTATAAGGTTCAGGGTGAGGGTATCATGCTGATTTGAACCTGAATAAATTAAAGTGGGATTATTATCCATATCAAGTAATGTCATTTCCATTAATTCTATCTGTAATACAGATAATATTTCTGAAGGATTGTGAGAAACAGAAAAAACCCGCCCCGAATTATTTTTCACTTTGGATGGATTTATCATATCACAATTAAAAGAGAGGAAAACCAATAAAACTAGTACGAAGATATTTAAAGCTTTCATATGTACTTATCAAAGCAATTTTTGTTCCAAATTATGTTCAGAATATGTGAAAATATTGGTATATCCTTAATTATAGGCACTATTGAAAAATATTTCTATAATTTTTTTGCTATTATATAGTATAAATATTGTAATGGTTAACAATTTTTTAGATTACAATCTGTAAAGTTATAAAAATAATAAACCTAATTCTTTTGACATTCCATTTTTATTTTAATAGTATTCTTATGATCTTCTAAAGGGTGATTAAAAATATGGGGGAAATATGAAAAATAAAACTTATTTCACTTATTTAACAGTTTTATTGACAAAGAATTAAATTCAATATTGATGATATCCGGGGAGGTTGTTAATGGGCCATTTAGGTAATTTAAAAGATGGGCAAAAACTATTATTGCAAAGGCTCGATGCCGGTCAGGTTGGCTTACCTGAGCCTGATGATCCTCAAGCGAGGAAGGGATGGCTGGAAATCCTGAATATCCTCTTCTCTACGGAAGATGCATGGTTGGCTTCACGATTACCGAATATGCCCTCAAAGTTAGAGGATATTGTCAAACGAACAAAAATAAAGGCCGAAGATCTATTACCTCGTTTGAATGCGTTGGCCGATAAAGGCATTGTTATGGACATTGTTAATCCCCGTACTAAAAAGGTGCTTTACATACTTGCACCCCCGGTGGTTGGATTTATTGAATTTTCAATGATGCGGGTCTCTGATTCCATACCCAAGAAGCAAATGGCCCTGGCCCTGGATGCCTATGTGCATGGAGACCGGACATTTACTGATGAGATCTTTGGCACTGATACTGTTATTGGAAGGGCCCTGGTTCATGAAACAGCTCTTCAGGAGGATCAATTACCGCACATTCTGGATTGGGAAAGTACAACCGAACTTATAAAAAAGTCCCGAAATATTGCCGTGACAAATTGTTATTGCCGTCATAGAGCAGAACATCTTGGAAAGAAATGTGATACCCCCCTGGAAATATGCATATCCCTTGATGCAGGGGCAGATTACATCGTCTCCAGAAAATTCGGACGCAAAATTGACCGGCCGGAAGCCATGGATTTATTGGAACAATCCAGGTCTGGTGGATTAGTTCAAATTGCCGATAATGTTATGAACAGACCAACCTATATTTGCAATTGCTGCAGTTGTTGCTGCGGACAACTGCAGGCCATAAAAGAATATGATCTGGAGGCAGTAAATCCCAGTAATTACCAGGCTACTGTTACAGTTGATAGCTGCAGGGGCTGCAGCAGATGTGCCCGGGTGTGCCCGGTGGAAGCTATTGTTATGAAACCCTATCCGCAAGTTGCCAACAGGAAGAACCAACTACTCCCCCAAATCAATACCAACCGCTGCCTGGGCTGCGGTATTTGTGTATCAGCTTGCGGGAAAAACCAGGCCATGAAAATGGAGGCACGGAAGGTAAGGCCATATGTTTCTAAAAATTCAATAGAACGGACTATCAGAATGGCTCTTGAGAAAGGGCGTCTTGCCCATCTGATGTTTGACCAGGGCGCTGGCCGGGGAAGCAAGTTCTTAAATAAAGTGGTAAAAGGGATCTGTTCCTTACCTAAAATGGATAAAATAATTGCCAGTGAGCAATTAAAATCCCGGTTTGTTAAATTTGCACTAAAAAGAATAAATGATCCATCAGTTTAAATAATAAAAATAAAGGTTAAATTCAATTGTTTACTTCATCCAGATTACATTTTGTTAAGCTAATATTGATTGTAAGTATTTTTATATATTCCGGTTGCTCAAAAAAGCCTGATCCAATAATATCCAAATTCAAGTTAATTTCTGATATCAAAGAAAATCAGAAAAGCCCTTTTTATATTAATTTATCAAAATATCCTAAGGAACGAAATTCACTTCCAATTGGTGTTTTTGATTCCGGGACAGGTGGGTTAACTGTTTTAAACTCTCTTATGCTTGCTGATGGGTACCGAAATCAAACTCATGAACAGGGTGTCGATAATATAGCTGATTTTAATAAAGAAAGTTTTATCTATTTAGGGGATAAGGCCAATATGCCTTATGGCAAATATGATTCTGAAGGGAAATCCGATTTTTTAAGAGAGCTAATTATAAAAGATGTGCAATTTCTCCTGAACCGGAAATATTATAATTCTCCATCTGACAGGGAACCTGCAAGAAGTAAACAACAGGTTAAAGTGATAGTTGTTGCCTGTAATACAGCCACTGCTTTCGGACTTGAAATAATTAAAAGATCATTGAAACAATGGAATTTGGATATTGGTGTTCTGGGAATTATTGGTGCTGGTTCCAAAGCTGCTGTTGACTCATTTGGAAAAAACCAGAAGAGATATTCAATAGGGGTATTTGCCACTGAAGGTACCTGTGCAACCAAAGGATATCCGAAGGCAATAAAGAAACAATTTGTCTCTCGATTTAAAAATGATGATATAGTGATATCTCAGCAGGCCGGTTTCGGGCTTGCAGCTGCAATTGATGGGGATATCAATTATATTGACCTTAATGCAAAGGAGATCAGAGGGAAAGAGTTATACTACGGCCCGGGATTGAATCATCCCAAATATCCAATCGATCTCAGTTTATGGGACCAGTATAATTTTCTTCAGGGAGATCAATTATTGTTGAAAAAAGATAAAGATGGGAATATAACAGAAATAGAACTTAATTCTGTTGAAAACTATATCAGATACCATGTTACTCACCTGGTTAACAAAATGACTCCGAAATTAAAGAGGAGAAAACTAAACTCTGTCATACTTGGCTGCACCCATTATCCATTTTATGAAAAGGAGATTGCAGATCATTTTTATTTTTTAAGGAAACTTAATCCTGAATATACAAAGATCATTTCACCTGACCTGGCTATAATTGACCCTTCCGAAGCTTTAGCAGATGAGTTATATCAGTATCTGGTAAAGCATGGCCTCATGAATCAGAATGGTAACAAAAAGCACAAATTTTTTATTTCAGTTCCCAATGGTGATTTGGAAGATAATATCATTGACAAAAACGGGAGGTTTCCATTTTTCTATAAATATGGACGAAATATTAACAGCGGGTTAATGTTTGTAAAAAGGGTACCTTTCTCTTACAAATGGATTAATAGAGATATAATAAAGAGAATACAGATCAAAATGCCTGATGTCTTTGATCATATATTCGGTTCATATGAGAAAAGAGAAACGGTAGAGTGAAATGCTTGACAAATTATCTGTAAAATATTAAATTTTCAACTTAATACAATTTGATCTTTTGTGGAAAAACAATGAAAAGAAGAACTTTTATTAGCATATTGATAGCTTTTGCAGTAGTTTTACCCGGATATACAGGTAAAATTATAAATAAAAAAAATAATCCTCTAATTGGTACAAATAAAAAAACTATTGTGCCAAATGAAGCAGTGAAAAAAAATGTACTTTTAGAACAATTTTTTGAAAATCTCTGTTTTACAAATAATAAGGTGGAAGAAAAAAAATTACTGAAAGAGTACTATCAGTTATGTTTGAAAACAGCAAAACTAAGGTTTTCATCCGGAGTACATGTTCTTTTAAACCCCTGTGTAGACCTCAGGGAGGATGGCAAATATAATCAAAGGAATACTTATAAAACCAACGACCCGGATATTTCAGGAAATTTAGCAGCAGTTGCTGTAAGGGCATATCGTATGGGAGGGATAGGACTTTCCATAAAACATTTTCTTGCCGAAACATCACAGGGCAAAAAAGTTAATACACATTTTCAAAAGGTTGAATATTCTTTGTCAGGAAAAGAACTTGCAAAACATTTATTACCTTATAAAATAATTTTTAATAATACCGATTGTTCCTATATTATGGTAGGGCATACAATAATCCCGAAAGTAGGAGGAAAAAATATGCCTCTATCAATTTCTCCCATAGCAATAAAATATTTAAGAGAAATGGGATTCCGGGGTATTATAGTATCTGATGATTTTTCCAGAATGAAAGGAGTATTGGATTTTTTTGAGGGAGAAAACAAGCAGGGGCAGGCTTTTCTTGCTTTTATAAAAGCAGGAGGAACTATAGCAGGATTTATGGGAAATCGGGAAGCAGGAAAAGCAATGGATTATGTTCTTCCAAAGATTGAAGATGGATCGAAAGATGCCGAAGAACTTTTAAAAAAAATTGATGCTGCTCTTTTTTTGATCTTAAAAGATAAAGTGAGGGTATTTGGTAATAAATGGTTAAAAGATGCTGTAAAAAATTCATCCGGAAAAAGTAACAGGGAGCTTATTCGTGATCTGATAAATACAATGAATAATAAAAAAAAACTGAAGGAAATAATGTGGGTATCTTTTTACGGAAATATTTTAAGAGACTGGCACGGGGTGGGTGGTGTTATGCTTAAAAGTAAATTTTTGAAACTTGATGTAAATAGTAATATCCCGGTATTTAATATTACCCATTCCACTCCCTGGGAACGTAAAAATGAAAAATTGCTGGCAGAAAAATATTCTAAGATCGGAAAAGGTTAAAGATCATTTCCAGCTTATATTATAGATATCCCAGAGATTTTAACTTTTTTATATCTTTTTCCGAGAGCTTTTGATTATTTTTTCCAGGTTGATTATTTTTCTTTTTACAGTATAGTTTGTATTCATTATAAATTTTCCTGAATTGTTTCAGTTTTTCTTTTTCGATACTTACCAGGTTCAGCGTTTCTCCCGGGTCGGCGGTCAGGTTATAAAGCTCTTCATGAACAACGGGCCCCCAGATATCAAGGTGCTTCTTTTTATCTTTCTCGATCTTACGGATACTGGCCAGGACGGCCGGACGGTCCTCAGGTTTAAGCCATTTGACGGCAGCAATATATTTCCAGTTATCTTTAAAGATCATACGGACCAGGTTTCGATGCTGGATCATCAGTTCTGAAATTATCGGTTTCTTCCGGGGTAAAAAAATAAGATCGCTTTTATCATTATTAAATCTAAAAAGAGGGTTGCCGTCAAAATCCGCACCATTATATGGTATGTTCATGAGTTTTATTAAAGTGGGTAAAATATTAACGCTTGAAACCGGATCATTTATACGACGGGATGTTACCAGTCCCGGAACATAGAGAATTAAAGGGATGTGAATTGACTCGGAATAAAGGGTCCAGGCATGTTCAACAAAGCGGTGTTCCAGGAACTCTTCTCCATGGTCGGCAGTTATAAGAATTATTGAATTTTTCAGGATCTTTTTTTCTTTCAGTCCCCGGATCAGCATTTTTATCGAATCATCTACCAGAGAAATTTCAGCATCATAACGCATTTTCATATCTTCAAAACGATCCTCTCCCGGTCCGAAACCTTCTTTGATAAGATCCGTACAATCAGGCCTTACTTTTCCATACAATGAGGCCAGGCCTTTTACTATCTTTGAATCATCAGCTCCTTTATTTTTACTATTACCATTAAACTTCGAATAATATTTGTATGGCGGGTGGTAGGGGCCGTGAGGATCCAGAAAGTGAAGATAAGCCAAAAATCTCCTGCCATCTTTGATGCTGTTATTTATAAAGGTCATTGCTTTCCCGGCTAATTCGGGGCCGTTGCCGCTTAATCTCTGATTTTTGCAAAAACTGATAAAATCAAATCCACGGGTAAAATTATAATTTCTGCAGACATCGGAATTTGACAGATAGGCAGTCCTGAAGCCTGCTTTATTAAAGATCTGCCCCATACTATTAACAGATAAAGGAAGTATGGCTTTCCATCCTGAAGCTCCGCTGCTGGAAGGAAAGCAGCCTGAAAAAATTGCTGAGACCGATTCCGGAGTATAGGAAGAATTTGAGAAGGCCCGGTTAAACAGGATGCTTTTACCGGCAATTGAATCAATGAAGGGGGAGGTATTGCGATCATACCCGTAACAACCAAGGTGGTCTGCACGAAGGGAATCGATTAAAATAATTATAAGGTTTTTCTCTGAAAGAGAATCTGACAGAGTTAGTTCCGTGGATTGTATACCGGGAGTATCTGCCTTAAGAAAAAATATTCCAGTGATGAAAAAGAAAAGTAAACCAGTGATAAAAAATGATATTTTCTGTTTTATCATATATATGGTAATACTAATTCCGCATCAATGGTTTGTCAACCTGGAAGTTTAATTATCTTTTTTTGTTTTCTTCAGGTCGAAGTTTTTAAGAATAATTTCTTTTTCAAACTCAAGTATTACTTCATTACCTTTCAGATCCGGCTTTATTTTTGGAAAATTGATATAAAATGCTGATTTATTATCGATTTCAATTATGTCAGTTTTTTGTTTTCGGGGAAAAGAAATTTTTACTTTGCCACTATAATTGGATTGTAGTTCGATCCTGATTCTACGGTTTAATACATGAAAAAGGGAAAATCTCCTTTTAAATATTTTTTCGGGAAAATTTTCTAATAATTTTATTACTATAAAATCTTTTTTAGAATCAACCAGACTACAATAGTTTTGTAATTTATTTACCCTTTCAAGGATATTTTCTTTTGTATATCTTAATCTTCTGTTAAGATTGAATATAATATAGTCTACAGAAAATTGTTCTATCAAATATTTTATATTTTCTTTATCGGGGAATAATTTGTTTCTGAAGGCACGTTTAAATATCTCCCTGTTATCATCAAAAGCACGATATGCAGTTCTTCCGTTTATATAATAATTAAAGTGAGAAAAAGTATTCATTGTATATAAGCTGTTTTTAATTTGCATATATCCGGGAACAAAGATCGGGATCTCCAGGATTATCTTGTCACTTTTTTTTTCTAAATTATTATATTTTGCAGTTTCAAAATTGATCTCTTTTTTATAATTTATAAAATTCCAGTTTTCAAAAATTAATAGTAGAGGAATTAATAATAAAAATAATTTTTTCCTGTTTTTTAACTGATCAGACAATTTAACAAAACCCATTGCTGCAATTGCAATAAATATGGGAAATATTAGAAACAGGCCCCTGTAAAGGTATCTGAAATTTGAAAATTGAGGAACCAGATCAACCAGAAATCCATAAACTGATATCTCTGAACCTGAAAAAATTGATGAAAATTTAAAAAAGATCAGATTGTATACAAAAAATACACTGAAGAATAATTTAAATTCTTTTGTGTATTGTTTTATGTTAAAAATAAACAACAAAAGGATTTGAATAATAATCAGAAACAGAAATAAATTTGCTGAAAAATCAGATCCTTTTAAATTGATGATAAATGCAAGTATAAGCTGAAAAATCAGCGCCAATGTGATTAAAAATTTTTTCTTTTTTACTCCTGACAGAACAAGTAAAAAAAGAGTTATTACAGTAAAACCGGGGAAGAATCTTTTAAGAGGATGTAAATTTGAATTTATAGTTCTATAAAACATTGAATCGGAGCTGAAGAGCATTTTCCCATCCACAAGTGATTCATAATGAAGATATCTCTCTAAACCTGAATCCTGAATAGTGTGAAGAAAAGGATGAAAAACAACGATCAAAAGCAGCATGAAGGGAAGGACTGAAACAACGAACCTGAATACAGCTTTTACAGATATATATTTGTAAATTAATAAAAAAAAGAAAAATAGTGGCAATAAAATAGCAATAAGGAAATAGCCGTGGTAAATGCTGAAAAAGCCCTGCAGGAAAATAAAGAATCCGCAACTTATTGAATCTCTGAATTTTCCACTTTTCCAGAATCTTATAAGAAAATATAATATAAACCCGATCCAGAAAAATGAAAAAATATTTAATATTTCAGCAGTTTTTTTAATAATGGGATAAACTATGAACAAAAGAGATGAAAAATATGAGGCCATTACATTATTCAGTAATTCCCTGGTAAAAAGGAAGATACCAATCCCCCCGATCCAGAAAGCAAATAGAATATAAAGGTTATAACTTGTTATCAGGTCTGCACCGAATATTTTGTTGAATATAAAAAATATGAAGGTTTCTCCGAAAAGGGGGTGCCCGTAAAATGTTATATAAGCATTCGGGTAGAAATAGTTAAGGTGATATAGAGCAGGTAATTCATTCCCGACAGAATATAAATTCCATTCAATTACAGAAAGAATATACTGTGTGTCCGGAGATAATTGAACTGAAAGTTTTGAATCAGGATCAAAAATTGAATCTACTACAGGAAAATGGATGATCAGAACAACGAATAATATTATTAGTAAAAAAGAATAATTTCGAATATTTATTTTTTCCATGATTTGTTAAGTTAATTATCTATTTGATCAAAATATATCATAAATTTACAGGATATAAAAATTATTTTGTGTAAAAATGTGCATGATATTTTTTTTTAATTATATTGAAAAATAAGTATAATTAGGTACTATTTATGTATATCCATTTTGCCCCGAGAGCAGTAATGAATGCAATCTATTTTGATATCCAGCATGATCTCCTGGGTACAGATAATGCATCATTTTGCAGTATATGGGCATCCTGGCCGAACAATTAGATCAAAGAAGGGTAAATTATAGTAAACTTCAGTTCCTGACTATTATAAACATCTGAAACTCAAGGTTAAGTGACATTATTAATTCTGCTCAAATGAGAGGATAACTTTACATAAAAATTTAATTTTTTAGAGGTAAATATCCTCTCTCTTTATTATAGTTATCAATTGCGGTTTTATAATTAATAACTATTTCATTTTTTTCATTTTTTTACTTTGTTTCTTCATCTTCATACTTTTCTTCATTTTATCTTTCTTATCTTCTTTCTTTTTATCTTCTTTCTTTTTTATTTCTTTAGTGATATCAAATACAAGGTCGGTTTTCCCAAAGTTTTTATATAGATAATATCCAAGCTGTCCCTTTTT
>JBDLJQ010000021.1:0-47039 GCA_039714255.1 Acidobacteriota bacterium | reverse complement strand
ACTTTTACCTATCTGGATAAATATCTTGAAAAAGAGGGAAAAGCAGAATACAAAATAACAGCAATTGGACCTGACGGAACTATTGTCATTGAAACTCAGATATTGAGCCTGTAATTGAACTCTTAATTACTGACCTGCCTGGCTAGCCATACGTAGCCGTATTCCTGCCAGACACGTTTGCCTTTCCTGTGCTTACCCTTCTGCTGGAATTCAGCAATATGGATCTTACCTCCCGGGCCGCTCCTGACAACTCCGGAGCCTTTTATGAACGGTGACCAGCATGGAAATTTGGCATCTGTTTTTACCTTGTTCACTTCATATTCTGCGATGAGAGTATTATCAGGTTTACCTCCCATCAATGTAAAGTTCTTAACTTCATCAAGTTCTATAATATAGGATTCAGACTCTCTCCCGAACTTATCTTTAATAGAACCCTTTTTGATTATTCCGGTAAATTTAAAATGTCTTATTTCCGGGCCGTGCTTAAGGTGAGGTGCATTATATTGGATCTTTGTTACACCCTTTACATCGCGTACCTTTTCCCCCATTTTATCAGCTATAACACTTCCGGTACCCGGAACTTTGGCAAGGCCCATAAGAGAATGGACCCCTGCAACCAGGTCATCAAGGCCTGATGTATTCCTTTCCAGGTTATATTCGATGGTCCCTTCACCTTCTATCTTTCCTTCTTTATTAACGACAAAAACAAATTCGGCCTTATGTTTAACAGTAAGGATCAATAATCCGTTCTTATCCCGAAACCTCACCTCCTCCCCTGCTCCGTGCCCAGTCCAGTTACCGGCAAATATTTTAATTTCATTATCAGATGAACTATCTCCCCGGATCAGGAATACTATAAATAATATCATTAAACAGGAAAACAAAAATCTCCCTTTCATTATTCAACTCCTGAAAAAAATAAAATGTCAGTAAAAATAGAAATGATCAGGCCCTTCTTTGTGAACACTGAACGATCAATGGTTTTACCAGTCTTTTATAATCGGCAAAATCCATCTGCAGAAGTTCCTTATGATCTCCGGCATTAAATGCTATTTCACTGCTGGATGCAAGTGTTTCGGAAACATAAACAGGCAGGCCGAAAAGGTTTCCAAAAGGCGGCATACCACCTGTTTCACAACAAGGGAACAGGTTCGTAAATTCTTCCTCTGTTGCCAGTTCAAGTTCTTTCCCGTAAATTTCCGAGATCCAGCTGAGATTCACCCTGTAATTAGCAGGAACAACGACCATTATAAATTTTTTTTCCGGATCCTTTAATACCACCGTTTTTGCCAGCATATTACCTGAAATATGCGCCCGGTGAGCGATCACCTGTGCAGTATAGGCAGTAGAATGGATGATCCGGGTAAATTTTACATCATTATCCTCAAGAAAATTTATTAGTTTTTCCAAAGGCATTTTCATCCCTCCTTTTATTACTTCTCATATAAGATAACTTTAAATAATATAGTATCCGTTTCCATCTTTTTCAATTAAAACAATTCTTTTAAAGGGGAGTTTAAAATAGAGCAAAAACTACTATTAAAAATAAACAACAATCATTTTACAAGGTCAAAACTTTTTAATATGATTTTTCTGTCAAACTCAAGAATTAATTCATTCCCATTCAGATCAGGTTTTATTTTTGGAAAATCAACAAAAAATTCTGATTTATTACTAATTTCAATTATGCCGGTTTTTTGTTTTTTGGGAAAAGATATTTTTATTTTTCCACTGTATGGCGCCTGGAGTTTGATTTTAATTTTGCGGTTCCTTATATGAAAGAGTGAGAACCTTCTTTTAAACATATTTTTAGGGAAATTTTCTAATAATTTTATTACAATAAAATTATCGTTGGAATCAACCATACTGCAATAATTTTGCAATTTACTTACCCTTTCCAAAATATCTTCTTTTGAATACCTTAATCTCCTGTTAAGGTTAAATATTATATAATTTACAGAAAATTGTTCGATCAAATATTTAACATTCTCCTCATCAGGGAATAGTTTGTTTTTGAATGCCCGTCTGAATATCTCCCTGTTTTCATCAAATACTCTATAAGCAGTTCTTCCGTTTATATAATAATTATAGTGAGATAAAGTATTCATTGTATACAAGCTGTTTTTGATTAGCATATAACCTGGCACGAAAATCGGGATTTCCAGAATTATCTTATCACTTCTTTTTTCTAACTTTTCATACTTTGCAGTTTCAAATTTAACCTCTTTTTTGTAATTAATAAAATTCCAGTTTTCAAATATTACAAGGAGAGGAATTAACAATAAAAATAATCTTTTCTTATTTTTCAATAGATTAGACAATTTAAGAAAACCCATTGCTGCAATCACAATAAATATGGGAAATATTAAAAACAGACCTCTGTAAAGGTATCTGAAATTTGAAAATTGTGGAACAAGATCAACCAGAAATCCATAAACAGAAATCTCTGCCCCTGAAAAAATCCAGGAAAATTTAAAAAAAATCAGATTATATACAAGGAATATGCTTAAGAATAATTTAAGTTCTTTAGAATATTGTTCTCTGTTAAATAAAAACAATAATAGAATTTGAAGAATAACTAAAAAAAGAAATAAATTTGCTGAAAAATCAGCTCCCTTTAAATTGAGAATAAATACAAGTAATAACTGAAAAATTATAACCGAAATTAAAAGAAATTTTTTCTTATTCACACCTGTAAGAACAAGCAGGAAAAGTGTTAAAACTGTGAATCCGGGGAAGAATCTTTTAAGAGGATGTATACTTGAATTAATA
The DNA here is from genome assembly GCA_039714255.1 of Acidobacteriota bacterium. GTDB lineage: Bacteria > Acidobacteriota > Aminicenantia > UBA2199 > UBA2199 > UBA647. Next base: position 44,267 of record JBDLJQ010000021.1, on the reverse strand, counting down.
GTTCTATAAAACATTGAATCTGAACTGAAAAGCATTTTTGTATCTACAAGTGATTTATAATGAAGATCTCTCTCTAATCCTGATTCCTGGATAGTATAAAGAAACGGGTGGAAAATAACGATCAAAAGTAATATAAAAGGGAGGACTGAAACTATAAACCTGAAGACAGCTTTTAAGGATATATATTTGTAAACCAGTAGAAAAAAGAAAAACAGGGGCAGTAATATGGCAATGAGAAAATAGCTATGGTAGATACTGAAAAGGCCTTGCAGAAAAATAAAGAATCCACAGCTTATTGAATCTTTAAATTTTCCACTTTTCCAGAATCGTATTAGAAAATATAAGATAAATCCAATCCAGAAAAATGAAAAAATATGTAATATCTCAGCAGTATTTTTTGTAACTGGAAAAACTATAAACAAAAGAGAAGCAAAATATGAAACCATTGTATTCTTCAACAATTCGCGGGTAAAAAGGAATATCCCAATTGCACCAACCCAGAAAACAAATAAAATATACAGATTATAGCTTGTTATCAGGTTTGCACCGAAAATTTTGTTAAATATAAGAAAGATAATAGTTTCTCCGAAAAGGGGATGGCTATAAAATGTTATATAAGAATTAGGATAGAAATAGTTTAGATGATAAAGAGCTGTCAATTCATTTTTAAAAGAATATAAATTCCATTCCAGAACAGAAAGAACGTACTGTGTGTCAGGAGCCAATCCAATAGAAAGCTTTGAGTCGGAGTCAACAATTGTATCCACAATAGGAAAGTGGATTATTAAAACGATAAAAAATATAACTAATAAAAAAGAATATTTTTGTATATTTATTTTTTTCATAAATTCAGGTCAGTAATATGTACACAACTTTCCCTTTTAAAAATATTATTATTTATTTTGCATTAAAAGTAAATATTTCTATTTAATTTAAGATATTATTTAAATGTATTAAAATAGTGATAAGGGATTAATACAATATGTAAATGAAACAGATATATAAATTTTATCTCACTGAATTTTTAAAAACCCAACGGTATTTTATCCCGATAATGATCCTCTTCCTTCAGTTCAATAAATTATCCTATACCGAAATTTTCATTTTATATACTATTGAATCTTTTATTGTTTTTTTAATGGAAATACCAAGTGGTGTCCTTGCAGACAGGATAGGAAAAAGATTTATACTGATCCTGTCAAGGTCTTTTCTTATACCGGCATATATAATTTTTGCTTTTGCAGACAGTTTTATTTTATTTCTTCCGGGAATGATCTTCCTTGCTTTGAATAAAGCTTTCAAATCAGGGACACACAAAGCATACATTTATGATTATCTGGCTCAGCAAAAACAGGAAGTTCAACCCAGTGAGATTTTTGGAAAAGCAAAATTCTGGGGAAGGCTCGGAGAAGCCTCCGCTTCACTCATCGGAGGATTTATTGCTGTTAAGTTTGGATACAACATAGTTTTTTTATTCACATTGATCCCCTCTGTTATTAATATTATCAATGCAATAAGTTATGAAAAAATTTCAGAGGAACACTCAACAGGAATATCCGGCTTTTCTCCGATGATCTCTCATATGAAAAGATCCTTTAAAGAGATCAGGGAGAATAATATAGTCTTTAAACTCATCCTCAATTCATCAATTTTCATGATCTGTATGGAAACAGCTGAAATATATTTCCAGCCCTATATGGTTAATGTTGAGATCCCCCTCCAGTGGTTCGGGCCAATTTATATGACAATTTTTATTCTTACTGCAATCGGGTCCAGATATGCTTACTTATTAGAGAAAATACTGAGCAGGGCAGCCATAACTAATCTTTCAGGATGGCTGGGTATTATTCCCCTTATAATCCTCGGGTCCGGGTTGGATTCGAAGCTGGCAGTTTTTCTGTTTTTTCTTATATTCCTCTTAAGGCATATGAGGAGGCCTGCAATTACTACAGAGATCAACCGGCAGATCTCATCCGGTAACAGGGCAACTATCCTTTCCGCCGATTCATTGTTCAGGTCATTATTAAAACTGGCTCTGCTTCCGCTTATCGGATATTTGTCAGAAATTTTTTCAATATACTTTTCAATTATGATATTGGCCATACTTCTGTTAATAAATCAGATATTCTTTCAAATTCCGGACGGAAAAAACAGAAAAAGATAAATTAAGATATTATTTGTTCTTTAGTTCTGATAATGCTCTTTTTAATTTTTTCAGGGTGTTTTTCTTAGCAGCCATTCCCATTCCCACAGGTGTTAACCGTTCAAACTTTTTACCATCAGGTAATTTCGAATAAGCTTCATTCAGTGATTCTATCCCGTATTTTAAAACATTTTTCATCTCTTCCGATTTGTATTCCCTTGTCCTGTACATGAATTTACAAAGGTATAAGGCCGCTTCGCCTTTATTAACCATTGATCTTGAATAATTTTTCAGATAAAGATCACTTAAAAATATTTCATTTTCTTTTGATGCTTTTTTTTCAAGAATTTTTTTGTATTCATTATCCGATTCATCAATCGGAGGGTTTTTTGCATACTTTTTTATCATTTTTAAATATTTTTTAAATTCCTTAGATTTGTCTTTTGTTTTTTTAATTTCAGGAAGGTATTCATCAAAACATATTTTTATCAGTGATTTATAGTTTTCGATTGCAGCCATAAAATAGATAAGGTTGGTATCTTCTTCCATATCGATCCCTTTTATCTTAACAGGCAGTTCCTCTTTATCAACTATTTTTTTCAGCTTATCAAGTTTTGATCCAAGAATAGCTATTACAAGTTTGTTTAGATCTCCTTTGGTATTGGAAACAAATATGTTATTACTCAGATTTTCCTCTTTGCCATATGTTAATGTCAAGAAAAATGAAAATATTAAAAATAAAATAATTATTTTTTTCATAATACCTCCGATCAATTTTGTAACAAAGAAAAAAAAAATTCAAGTAAACAGCAACTATAAAAATTCGGCTGAGATCCTTTTGAGGATCGTTTTATTTGTCCAATATCTGTTTCAACTATAAGATTTATTAATTTATTTCTGATCTATCAGCCCGCCGGTGACCCTTATCAATTCCGATCTCGTCTCAATTATATTAAATATTGCCTGAAGTTTTGCGAGGGCTGCATTCAGATAAATAAGCTGAACATCCCTGTAATTAAAAGAATTAATAGAACCCGATTTATACTTATCAAAAGAAATCCTGAGATTCAGCGAAGCACTTTTGAGACTCTCTACGGATAATCTATACAATTCTTTTCTGAGATCATAGGTTTCATACAGGCTCAGGAGTGAATTGTTCAGGGAGAATTTCATCTCATCAAATTGAATTTCCCCGATCTTTTCTGAAATTTTTGCATTTTTTATTGCAGTCCTTATCCTGCCTCCATTAAAAAGTGTCCACCCGATACTCACATTGACATAATAGTCATAGCTTTTTGAAACAACTTCAGGGATCCCAGAATATTTAAGGCCCATCCTCATCCCGTTAATCCCGGAATTCAGAGATATGGATGGAAAAAGAGCACTTTTGCTGAGGGAGTGATCTTGTTTGAGAATTTGAAGATTAACATATTGATTTTTAAGAGTCTTATTGTTGGAAAACATCTTTTTTCGCAGATTTTCAAGTTTATAACTGGTCATATCAACATTAAAAAGGTCAACAGGCATGAGATCTTTTTCCGTTCCTTCACCCAGAACCAGATTAAGATTTCGCCTTGCATTCCTGAAGTTTATTTCCTGAGCAGCAAGATTGGCACTGTCGTTAAGAAAAGCAATTTTCGATTGAAGAGCTTCATAAGTTGAAATTGCGCCAAGTTCTTTCTTAATATTTACATATTTCAACCTGTCTGATGATAGTTTTTTCAATTCCTTCATGGCCTTAACTTTTTCTTTTTCAAGCAGAACCCTGTAGTATGAGAGAATTGTTGCCTGGATAGTATTCTCAACAATAACCGCACTGTTTCCCTCAGAAAAACGGTTTAGAAGTTCGAGTTTTTTCTTTGTTATGGAAACAGCAAACCCGGAGAACAATGTCCACCTCAAATTCAGATTCGGAACCAGGCTGTTTCTCCGGAACTCTTCTCTTACTTCAGGATCAAGAGTAGAAGGTGAATTGTTCCAACTATTCAATGATTGCCCATTGAGACTCAAAGTGGGATACCTCCCTGCCATTCCCCATGTATTATTATTTTCAGCGATCTTAAGTCTTTCTCTGGATATCCTTATTCCAAAATTGTTCTTAAGGCCCTTTTGAATAGCATCCGCAAGAGTGATATCCTCTGCATCTAAATCCCAAACAAAAAGGGTAGCAATAATTATTAGTATTAATATATATTTTTTATTCATAATATAATTCCCCTGTTAAATCTTTATCAATCTATTTTTATTTTACTATTTATAATCGCTCTTTCAACACTTTCCCTGTCGATCTTCTTTCTCAATACTGATTTTCTAAATCTGAACTTAATATCATTAAGTATCAATATTAATGAAGGAAAGAGGATAAGTAAAAATGCAGTTCCCACAAGAACACCATATGCAAGAGAGATCGCCATTGGCTTAAGGAACTGCGCCTGAAAGCTTTTTTCCAATACTATAGGATAGAGTCCGAGAACTGTAGTAATGGATGTAAGTACTATTGGCCTGAACCTGGATATACCTGCATTAAAAACAGCCTCTTCAACTTTATCCCCTTCAAGAAGGTTTGAATTATATTTTGAGAGGAATACCACCGCGTCATTAATAATAACCCCCGACAATGCAACCATCCCCCACGCACTCAGCATTGATATCGGGATCCCTTCAAACATATGTCCCCATGCTGCACCTATCCATGCAAGAGGTATCATCATCAGGATAATAAAGGGTTGAGAGAACGATTTGAAATGGATCATAAGTACAATAACTATCATGGCAAAAGCAAGTCCGTAAAATTTTCCCAGGTCCTGCTGTGCCCTGTCACTCTCTTTTCTCTGCCCCTGATATAATACTTTTATCCCGGGAAATTTCTTCTGCATCTCAGGCACTGCTTCTTTTGCAAGTTTTTCCAGGATCGGGGGAACAGGCTCATATGGATCCACAAGATCAGCTTCTACCCTTATCTCCCTGGAACTGTTAAACCTCTGTATACTTACCGGGCCCCTTTTTATTTCATAGTCCACAAGATCCCTTAAAGGAAAATAACCTTTAAGAGTTTTAACTTTCATTGCATCCAGTTTACCAAGATTTTCTCTCCCCTCTTTAGGAAATCTTACCCATACCCTGATCTCATCTTTTCCCGATTGAAGACGCTGTGCCTGCCCGCCGAAAAATCCCTGTCTTATCTGGTTAGCAATGGTACTTCTGTCAAGGCCCAGAAAATATGCTCTCGGTTTAAGTTTGATGAGTACTTCCTGTCTTCCGATAGCATTATTATCTGCTACATTTTTCAATGAAGCCATCTCTCCCATCTTTTCCATCATCATTATTTTTGCATGCTCAAGTTCATCAAGATCCTTCCCAAGCAGACTTATGGAAACAGGTTTTCCCCATCTGTTCCTGCCACCGATACTGAATTTCTCCGCTTCCCTGATAATTCCGATCTTTTTTCTGACAGCTTCGGCAATATCGAAGCTCGATATCTCTCTTCCCTCCATGTCCTTTAACATAACATTAACATTCCCGGCATGAGCTCCTCTTTCCTGCCCGTCAAAGCTGTTTCCGAGGCTCAGGAAAGTATTGCTTATAAATGGATTGTCCGTTTTTTGTTCTTTCATTAATTTATTGTTAACATCCCAGATAACCTGCTCAAAATCCTTAAGGTATTTCATTGTCTTCTCTTCACCAGTACCGGGTTTGAAGGCAATATTGACTATAAAAGAGTCAAAAGGGATAGAGGGGAAAAAAGTGGCTTTCAGTATGTTTCCTCTGAATAACCCCACTGTTATCAATAATAATGCAACCGGCAGAACTACAGCCACCCACTTCCATTCAATAATTATTTTTAAGGTTTTCGCATACACTCTATTTCTCATAAAGATCATCATTTCATCCAACTTTCCCCTCAACCTGGTCAAAAAAGTTGCTTTCTTTTTAGATCTGAGTATGTGTTCTTTTCCAATGTGGGCAGGGAGGACAAGGAATGCCTCAAAGAGAGAGAAAAGAAGGCTGAAAATTACAACGAAAGCCATCTCATACATAAATTCCATCATCCCCTCCAGAAGCATTAACGGAGAGAAAGCAATGATGGTTGTTGTTATAGAGGTCGTTACAGCCGGAAGTACTTCCATCGTACCATCGATAGCAGCTTTTTTCGGGCTTTTCCCTTTCTCAAAGTGGGAAAATATATTCTCTGCTATGACTATTCCATCATCTACAAGAATACCAATAACGAGGATCATCCCGAAAAGAGAGATCATATTTACAGTGATCCCTTGCCCTGCGGCTACTATGAACATGCCGAGAAATGAGGCAGGAATACCCCATGCAACCCAGAGAGATAATCTGAAACTGAGAAACAGCCCCAGAGAAATTACCACCAGAAGAAGTCCTATCCCTCCATTCCGGTATAAGAGATTCAGTCTCTGGCCCAGCATATCAAGAAAATCAAAAGTGATCTCAAGTTTAACACCTTTATTTTTTGTATTAAAATCTTCTATATATGCCTTTACCTTCGTGGAGATCTCTTCAAGGTCCTCATTAGCAAGCTTTTCGATCGTAATATACACGGCCTTCTTCCCGTTCATCAGGGTCAGGTTAGATACATCGGCAAACTTTAACTTAAGATCAGCTATATCCCTTATCCTGAGATAACTTCCGTCATCATTGGCTCTAAGAACTATGGAACCAATATCTTCCGGTTTAACACTCCTCGACCTCAATCTTATTAATATTTCTTCACTTTTTGATTTTATCAAACCGGCGGAAAGATCACGGTTGTTCAGGGCGATCGCTCTTGAAATATTATCAAAAGTAATATTGTATTTCCTGAGAACTTCTTCCGGAACCTCGACTGAAAGCTCGAGTTGAGGGAACCCGAAAATATTTATCTGTGAGACCATCCCCGAAGTGAGCAGATCATATTCGATCTGGTCTGCATACTTTTTTATGGTTAAAAGATCTACATCTCCTGAAAGCCCGAGAAACATCGCCCTGGTGCTTGCCCTCTGTTTGAATACAACAGGTTTCTCTGCACTTACCGGGAAAGAACTGATCGAGTCAACTGCATTTTTTACTTCCATCAGAGTAGAATCGATATCGAATTCACCTGTTGTGGTTATCCTTACCGTTGCAAAATTTTCCGACGATGTGGAGGACATCTCAAGAATGCCTACAATACTCCTTACCGCCTCTTCGATCCTGGTTGTTATCCCCTCTTCCATCTCTTTTGGTGATGCACCGGGATAGGCCATCGATACAACTATATCCCTGTTGGATCTCTCCGGGAAAAATGACTTGTTCATGCTCAATAACCCGATAACTCCTGCAACCACAAGGAACAATACTATCAGGTTTGAATAGAACGGAAATCTTACGAAAGCAGTAATAATTTTCTTCATTTTATCACCTGATTGGGACGACCGGGGATCCGTCCCGGGCATTTATTAACGGTTCTATCACAAGTTTTTCCCCCGGATCTAATCCGTTAAAAATTATTGTTTTTGCATTGAGTTTAAGAATATTTATCTCTTTCTTTAAAAGTTTATTATCCTTTACAACAAATACCTCGTTATTATTAAAAACTGCATTTCTTGCTATTTTCATACCATTCCTTATATTTATTCCTGAAAAGATCACTTTAAGATAATCTCCGGAAAATACAGGAGTGGAATTATTATTCCTGAATCCGATATATACAGATACGGAATGGGTCTGCTGATCTATAAAAGGAGATATCCTGACCACCTTTCCTTTTATAATTATATTTTTTTCAGCATCTTTGATAATATCCACATTCTCACCTATTGTTATCCACTTTACCCCGCTGCTATCTATGGGAACATCAATTTCCATCCGGTCAGTCCTAATTACTTTGGCAATAGGAGAACCCGGGTTGGCTACTCCGCCAACTTCCATATTAACCGTCATATAACTTCCTGAGAACGGTGCTTTGATTATATACTTCTTCAGGATAGCCTCATCCACTTTAATGGAATAAAATTCACTCAGTATATTTCTGGAGGCCAGGAAAATTTTTTCATTTTTACTCTTTGGATCAGGCAAAACCGGAAGGTCTTTCCCAATTGATATACTGTCAAAAAAATTTCTCCATCTGTCAAACCTTTCAGGGAAATCTATCTTAAAGTCAGCAAGAAGATTTGCGATAAGATTTAGGAACCGGCTCTTTTTTGCCTTCAGGGCAAGTTTTGCTTCCTTATCATAGATCCTGAAAAGAAGGTCACCCTTATTAAAACGCTGCCCCTTTTTTAAAGGGATGTTCCCGGATTCGATCTTTCCCCTGACTTCAGACAATATATTAACCTGCTCCAGTGAAATTACTCTTCCGAACTCGGACACTTCCGAGTCGATATCACCGTATTCAACTTCCAGAACTTTCACAAACCTCTTCTCAACCTTTTTTGGTTTTATCTGAGGTTCTTTTTTAAATGTCCCCAGAAAATTCATTAAAACTACTGAAACAATAATAATCAGGGCCCCTGCCATGAGTGACCTTTTTGTCTTTTTTTCCATAATATCCTCTAAAATTATAAATTATTTTTTTCAATTTTATACGCAATTAAACAATGATAGTTTACTGATTATATCAGATTTTCTTCATAAAGTTTGTATAAATCCTATAATTAAGTTAAATTATAACTATTTATTTTTTCAGAGCAATATAATTTCCATATAAAACCAGCAAAATCCCTGCAGCGGTCAGGAGGGTGAAAGTATAATTTTCAAAAACAGTTGACAGGATCATCGCAAAAACAGGTGCAGCCAGTATAACATTTGCCGCTTTATCCGCTCCGATCCTCCCTATGAGGGTCAGGTAAGCTGAAAATGCAATAATTGAACCAAAAACAGAAAGGTATAGAAGAGAAGAGATATATTTTAATGAGAGATCAAAGTTGATCTGTTTCCCCAGGATCAACACCATGAAAAACATTAACAGTGAACCATAAAACATCCCGAATGCAGTTGCCTGGAGGGCAGGGATCTTCTTTTTCTGTATGTTAAAAGAGAGAACATTTCCCATCGAAGCAACATATGCACCTGTGAAGGAGAGAATATATGCAATAATTGTACTTTTATCCAGCTTCAGTAAAATTAATTCATTTAAAAATATCAGGGCAATCCCGGCCATTCCAAGAAATCCGCCAACAATCACTTTTACATTCATCCTGAGCCCGAGAAATATCTTTCCGTTCAAACTGTTGAAGAAGACTATTGAAGAAAAAATAATGGCAACAAGGCCGCTCGTAATAACCTCTTCTGCAACATATACAACCCAGTAATTTATTCCAAAGAGAAGTAAACCCAGCAGAACAAATAAAAGATGTTCCTTTACCATGAATCTAAGGTTAGATCCCTTTATCTTCAGAAATAACAACAATATAACGGATGCAAGGAAGAACCTGTAAACCACTGAAACAAGCGGTTCAACCTTTCCAAGTTGAAATGTAATAACCAGCCAGGTGGAGCCCCAGATAAGCACAGGGATCATATAAAGGATCTTATTATTTGTTAAATCAATTTTTTTCATTTGAATTTGTCATTATATTATAAACAGATCAAATTAAATAATTTTAAATGATACTACTTCTTCATTATATTGGAACATTTTTTTTTATTTTCTATAATGAATGAATAAAAACTCAGGGGAATAAAAAATGAATATAGAAGAGTTCAGAAAAAATGCACATGAAACAATAGACTGGATGGCAGATTATTTTAAAAATATTGAAGACTATCCGGTAAGGTCAAAGAGCAGCCCCGGAGAAACATATGACCAGATCCCCTCATCTCCCCCGGAAAAGGGGGAATTATTCAAAGATCTTATAGGGGACCTGGACAAAATTATTATGCCCGGGATAACCCACTGGCAGAGTCCATCCTTTTTTGCCTACTTTAATGCAAACAACAGTTTCCCTTCGATACTGGCGGAAATGATAACAGCAACACTCGGTGCTCAGTGTATGAGCTGGCAAACCTCTCCGGCTGCAACTGAACTGGAGGAGATGGTTATGAAATGGCTGGCAGAGATGCTGAACCTCCCCGGGGATTTTCACGGTGTTATCCAGGATACTGCATCAACAGCAACACTATGTTCCATTCTAACGGCAAGGGAGAAACTGTCAGGATTCAAGGTTAACTCAAAGGGATTTTCCGGGAATAGAAAATTTACCGCATACTGTTCAAGTGAGGCACACTCATCAATTGATAAGGCGATAAGAATAGCAGGGATCGGGAGTGATAACCTGAGAAAAATTGATGTAGATGAAAACTATGCAATGGATCCGGAAAAACTCGAAAAAACAATAAAAAATGATATCAATAAAGGATTTACACCATTAATAGTTATAGCTGCTTTCGGAACTACCGGGTCCACTGCTGTAGATCCTGTAAAAAATATCGGAGAGATATCAGAAAAGTATAACCTCTGGTTTCATATTGATGCAGCATATGCGGGAACAGCACTTATTCTTCCTGAAAACAGATGGATGATCGCCGGAATAGAGTCGGCAGATACTTTTGTATTTAATCCGCATAAATGGATGTTCACTAACTTTGACTGTTCCGCATACTTTGTAAAAGACAAAGATGCACTTTTGAGAACATTTTCGATCCTCCCGGAATATCTGAAAACAAAAGAGGGAGACCGGGTAAATAATTACAGGGATTGGGGTATTGCTCTGGGCAGGAGATTCAGAGCACTGAAACTATGGTTTGTCATAAGGAGTTTCGGAGTGAAAGGATTACAGCAAAAGATCCGTGAACATATAAGGTGGGCAGATAACCTGAAGGAAAAGATTGAAAATTCAGACGATTTTGAAATAATGGCCCCTGTCCTGTTTGCCACGGTCTGCTTCCGGTATAAACCATCTGAGAAAAATGATACGGATGAACTGAACAAACTGAACGAACAACTTCTTGAAAAACTCAACTCTTCCGGAAAGCTCTATTTAACCCATACAAAATTGAACAATATTTATACAATACGGTTTGTAGTGGGGCAGACTTACCAGGAAGAGCACCATATATTAAATGCCTGGGATCTGATAAAAAAAACTGCAAAAGAGATTTAAAAAAAATTATTATACTGAACTCAATCCTTTGATTAAACAAAAAAAATGCTATATCATTAAAACAAATGAATTTAATTGAGGTGATAAAATGAAAAATTCCGTTTTAACAAAAATTTTAGTATTTATTCTAATGTTTACTTTATTCACAGCTATCTCAGAACCAAAAAAGAAAAAGAAAGAAAAAGATGCTTACAAATTTAAAATTATAAAAAAGCTTCCTGCAACTCCTGTTAAAAACCAGGGAAGTACCGGAACCTGCTGGATCTTTTCAGGACACTCATTCCTGGAATCTGAGATCCTCAGGCTTGGTAAAGGAGAAGTAGACCTGTCTGAAATGTTCATTGCAAGACACTCTTATACAGATAAGGCAAAACAATATGTTTATATGCACGGTAGGGCAAATTTCGGCCCCGGCGGACAGTTTCACGATGTGATCGACCAGATAAGGAAACACGGCCTTGTTCCTGAAGATGTTTTTTCTGGAAAGCTCAAAGGACAGTTCAAACACAATCATGGAGAGTTGGGGACAGTTCTCAAAGGATTTCTTGATGGTGTTCTGAAGAGAAGAGGAAGAAAGCTGACACCCGTATGGATGGATGCATTTCAGGCTGTTTTAGATGTTTACCTTGGCAAACACCCTGAAAAGTTCACCAATAAAGAGAAAGAATATTCACCAATGGAGTATTTTAAATCACTGGGATTAAATCTGGACGATTATATTGAAATAACTTCCTATTCTCACCACCCCTTCTATAAAAAGATCAGGCTCGAACTTCCTGACAACTGGAGCTATAACCGTGACTATTATAATGTTCCCATGAAAGATATGCTGGATATTGCCGGTAATGCAATCTCCAACGGCTATACCTTCGGCTGGGATGCAGATATGAGTGACAGGTATTTTTCAAAAGATAAGATGAATGTTGCGCTTGTCCCGGAGAAAGACTGGGTAAAAATGACAAAAAAAGAACAGAAAGCTAAAATATTAAAACCTGTTAAGGAAAAAGTAATTTCTCAGGAGATGAGGCAGGATTCTTTTAACAACTGGACAACAACTGATGATCATCTTATGCACATTATCGGTACTGCAGTAGACCAGAATGATAAAAAATTCTTTTTAATGAAAAATTCATGGGGAACCGACAGAAAATATAAGGGATATCATTATGTTTCAGAAGCATACTTTAACCTGAGAACCATCTGCATCATAGTAAACAAAAATTCTTTAACTGATGAAATGAAGGATAAACTGGGCATTAAATAATCAGAAAATAATTGCACTTTGGTATTGGATTAATACGAGGTAGATTTGTATTAGGGCGTAACAGGTTATAATAATTTTAAACTGATCTTTAAATATCCTTAATTATATCCAGATATCTTTTCCAGGATATTGCAGGCCAGCTTTCTGCAGTGAGAGCACCGTTTGAGCGTGTGATCATCGATACCTTTGCTGCCGTTTCTTCATTATCAGCTTCATAAATATCCATAAAGTCATACTGGCCGAGAAGAGCATAATGAGCTATCCATTTTACATCGGGGCAAAGTTTATCAACCTTTTTTTTCCACTCTTTTCCTATTGCTTCCCGCCTTTTAAGGTCTGTTGATACTTCAGGTGTCATTTTTGTCACAAGAACATATACTCCCATTTTTTCCTCCTGTAAATAATATAAACAGGAAAAGTGAAAAATCAAATAATTTCAGCCGGGAATAATTTTTTATAACCTATATCAGATAATTATCACCTCATCCTGAAACGGTAATACATCCAGAAATCGTTCCCCAGTTCAAGATACTTTTTAGTGAGCAGGCGGCAGGTATCTCCGGAAAATCCGGTTAGCAGCTCCTTTAACTTACCCGGTTCCTTTATATTCATTTCCATTGCTTTTACCTCAATGTCTTTTGTATCCTTATAAATTTTATCTTCATAATGTTTGAGAGTTTTATTGATAATTTTTTCTGTTTTATCCCATCTTCCCTGGGCAAGTTTACTTGCCCTTCTGAATGCCCATGCAGCGGAATCAAGTGTAAATTTTCTTTGTGAACCCACACTTAATTCCTGATTAAGTATCGTTACTCCGGCATGGATGGGAAATTTTGGTGTTATCGCCGGATTATCAAACCCTATCCAGAGAACGCCTCCTATAGGATCAGGCAGCCAGTCTCTTGCCTGTATAACCGTATGATAAGCACAATATTCAACGGCGATCGGCCTGTACCTCTTTACGGAATCCTTCTTTAAAGTATTGAATAATGTCCTCATGTCCCTGGACATCCACGGCGTTGCAATAGTACTTTTGATCATTTCAGGCTTTTCCTCTTTCACTTTCTCTTTCTTTTTTTCTTTCCCCTTTTTTCGCTTTTTTGGCTTTTTTACAAGAAGTTTTTTCGTCATATCATATTCAGTTCCAACATAAGTTGCTTTGAAGAGTTGTACAACATCATTCAGGGAAACTTTTTTATCCGGTTTAACTGAGAATGGAAGCTCATCTACATCAAATTTAAGTTTTAATGAGGGAGCCAGAGTGTTAAAAACCCAATATTCCCTTATGGAAAAAGGTTTTTTTGTATAGGAGTTTCCATAAACTTTCCAGAATTTGAATTTTCCATCCTTTTTGCTGTCATATAATTTTAACTTTACAGCCTGTTTGACCACATTCTTTGAGTGAAGGAAATTGTCCGGATCATTAAATTTTATTTCTCCGATCCTGCTTATATTGGCGGCTACACCGACATGGCCATCCGGTATCCTGACAGCAGCCCAGATACCACCGAATTTATCCTTTCCGGGCCCAACGATCTCCATGTGCCAGACCTCTTTTTTATCGGAAATTGTTATGCACTCTCCCGAATCACAATATCCGTATTTTTTTATCAGATCTCCGATAAGTTTAATTGCACCCCTTGCGGTTTTACACCTTTCAAGTGCAACTCTCTGGAGTTCTTCTATCTGAAAGATCCCCTTGTCGCTTTTTAACTCTTTTTTTCCACCGAAAGTTGACTCTCCCATCCCCAGCTGGAACTCGTTCATAGCCGGATATGCAGTATTAAAAAACTTATATGTTTCCTTTGCCTGGGGGATCTCTCCAAGAACTTCAAGCCCCGTTGAATCGGTGGAAAATCCGGTATGCATCGTCCCTTTATAAATTTTTGTTTTTTCCCTCTTTTTATACTTTTTAGCAGGAACAATATTAAGCCATGTCCTGTAATTTGCATCACAGGTATGGGAGGTTATAACAGAGCCGTCATCTGTTGCAAGCCGGCCCACCATAATACTTGTACAACTGTCCGCCCTGTCTTCATCCCATGGCTGATCTGAAATTCCCGGATAAAATAAAATAAAAATAAGAAAAAGAGTAAGTGAAATTTTTCTGAACATTGATCCTCCTCGTAAGAAAAAAATTATATATTAAATAGATGATAATATCTAATAAAAACAAAAATATTTGAGATAAAAATCCAAATTCTTTATTTAGTTAATATAAATGGAGGAAATAATGAAAAGAAATTTTAAAAATATTTTTTCAATTTCAATACCAATATTTTTATCATTACTATTTTTAAATTCTGTAGTTTCAGCTGAGGCACAACAAGTTAAAAGGATTAAACCTGTAAGGCCTGTTTTTAAGTTATTAAAGGTCAAAGCTACTGTAATTGTTTCTGATAGTAATTATTCGGGAAGCTGCCCTCACCGTTTTATTTTTAAAGGAAAAATAACTGCAAACGGTGCCGGGACTGTCAAATATAAATGGATTAGAAGTGACGGTGCGCAATCACAGGAAAAAACACTTATTTTCAGGAAGGCCGGGGAAAGGACAATAAGCAGCTACTGGCAGCTTGGAACTTCCGGAAGAAATTACAGGAGATTATGGAAGGCGATCAAGGTGACCTCACCTGTCTCTTTAACCTCTAACAGAGCTTCTTTTAACCTTAACTGTATTCCTGAAGTCAGATACGTTTCAAACAGGATCAGCGGCAATATAAACGGAGGCTCCGACGGAAACCTTATAAGGTCCAGAGGTGTCCGTGTGATACTGAAAAGAGGCGGATCAACTGTCAGTTCCAGAATCCTGACACTTAATTCCGGTGGAAGTGCTGATTATACATTTTCAGGCCCATATCTGACCTATGGTACATATACAATAAGAGTTGAAAAAATAACATCATCCCCGGACAATCCAAATACTCTTAATGTATGTTTCAACGGGACAGATCCTGTTTTACGAACCGTTATAATTGACTCTGCCCACAGGGTTATCAGCAACCAGGATTTTGTTATAGATTTTTCCATAGCATGGGACAGACACGGTTTTTGCTGGTGATACCGGATCAGAAATATATAAAATATATTATTGTTATTGAGAGGATACCCACAAAAAGATTCATCGGGACCCCGATCTTCAGAAAATCTTTAAATTTATATCCGCCCGGGCCGTAAACCATCAGGTTGGTCTGGTAACCGATTGGTGTGGCAAAACTTGCCGAAGCTGCAATGGCAACAGCGATCAAAAGAGGGACAGGATCAAGCCCCGATTGATTTGCAACTGATAAAGCAATGGGAACAATAAGAGCGGCTGCTGCATTATTGGTAATTATTTCAGTATAAAAACTTGTCACAAAATATACTCCTGCGATCAACCCCAGCGTACCGAATGTACCCGCCACCGAAACTATCTTTTCAGCCAGAAAAAGTGCCACACCTGAATTGATCATTGCTTTTGCTATCCCGAATGCAGATGCAATAACCAGCAGTACTTTCCAGTTGACAGACCTTCTTGCAGCATAAGGAGAGATCGTTTTTGATAATATAAGTATAACTGCAGCAAGGCTTACAGCAACAAGGATCGGCAATAGTTTAAAAGACATAGCCAGTATCATAGCTATCAGGACCGCTGCGGAAAAATATGAATAAAACTTCGGTTTCGAATCTACTCTGGCCGACTTTGAGACCAGATAAAAATCCCTCGAATTATACCAGCGGTTAAGGAAATCCCTGTTGGCAAGGATAAGCAATGTATCTCCCGGACGTATCACTATATTTCCAATTTTTTCTTTTATCCGCTCTCCACTTCTGTGAATTGCAATTATCACTGCATCATAATATGTCCTGAACTTACTTTCCCTGATATTTTTCCCCACCAGAGGTGAATCTGAAGATATAACAACCTCAAAAGTTGAAACCTCTTCAGAGTCATAATTCTTACAGTCAAAATCAGAATCTTTGATCAGGGTGAGGCCTTTTATCTTCTGGAGGTCCATAATAGTTTCAGGCAGCCCTACAAAGAACAACCTGTCATTCAACTCAATTTTTTCTCCGGGAGAAACCGAGCTGATCAATATATCTCCCCTCTCGATCTGGAACAGAAAAAGTCCTTTCAGGTGCCTTAATCCGGCCTCCTCGATGGATTTCCCTATGAAGTCATATAAAGCACCCACTTTTAATGCCACTACAAATTCTCTTGTTTGCTCCCCCAATTCTGCAATAGGTTCTTTTCTTTCAGGCAGGAATTTATAACCAAAAAGAGAGATAAAGAAGATACCGATAAATGCAACAGGCAACCCAACTTTAGAAATTTCAAAGAATGAAAATCCTTCCAGTCCGTTCTCTAGCATCAGGCCGTGAACTACAAGGTTTGTACTTGTTCCTATAAGGGTACACATTCCTCCGAGAATAGCAGCATAAGAGAGAGGTATTAACAGGCGTGAGGGAGAAATATTCCTTTTTTTTGACCATGAAATTAATGTGGGGATAAACACTGCAACAACAGGGGTATTGTTGAAAAAAGCGGAAAAAGAAGCTACTCCGGGCAAAAACCTCAATAATGTCATTGAAACCTTTTTACCCTCCCCCATTACCTTATCTGAAAAATATTCAAGGGCGGATGTTTTCTGTAATGCACTTGCCACGATAAACAAAAAACCAACAGTTAACATTCCATGGTTTGAAAAACCGGCGAATGCTTCATTTACATCGATCACTCCCCCGACAACAAGCAGGAGAAGAGTACTGAAAATTGCAATATCAACTTCAACCAGTTCAAAAATAAGTGTTGTTGTAAGTAAGATAAGCAAAACTGCCGTATACCAGAAAAAAAAATCAAACATCAGTTAACTCCCGGCTCATTTGAACGGTTTAAAATAGTTAATAAGGATAGGTGTCAGAAGATAAGTAGCTATAAGCGCCATAGAGAGGCCTGCTATGGAAAGGAGGCCGAAGTAGAAGAACATTTTTACTATGGATGTCATATAAATGAGAAATACAGCAATAAGTATGAAAGTTGTAACAAACAATGCATGGCCTACAGCTTTAAATGACCTGAGGGTTGCCTCTTTATACTCCTGCCCCCTGCCGATCTCAAACTTAATGTGACTGATATAATGGATAGAATCATCCACACCTATACCCAGAAGCATGGGAATAATGGTCATTGTTATCAGGTTCAGAGGAATATTAAAGAATCCCATAACTCCCCCAACCATCGCCGCAGAGGCCAGATTGGGAATAATCCCCACTAGCCCGGCCTTGAAACTCCTGAAAACAATGGTCATAAGTATCCCGATGATCAGTATTGCAATAAAAAATGAAATGATCTCACCTTTAATTATATATTCCTGAACATGAGCCACCCTGTACAGAACTCCGGAAAAACCAGCTTTTACACCGGGAAAAAGTGTATTAACACGTTTTTTTAAAAAATCCAACTCCTTCAGAATTACTGAAGTATCATAATCTTTAACTTCCACCAGGATCCTGATGAACCTGTAATCATAGTCAACCCATCTTTCTACCTGGGTCCCGCCGGACATTTCATATAATAAAAGCAATTGAGCTAAAACATCTTTCTTTTCCGGTATCTTAAAGAATTCACCATTACCACCATGAAGAACACAGTTAAGTTGTTTAATTATATCAATAATAGAAGTAACCCTTTTTGAAAGTTCCAGGCCTTTGATATCATTAACAAAGATCTCAAATTTTCTTAGTACCTCCGGATCCTTCGCCGCTTCTTCCTCAGGAAAATCAAGCGTAATATTATAACAGTATAATGAACCGATCTTTGTACCGGCAATATAATGTGCCTTTTTTATATAATCCAGTTTTGTGCCAAATGTCGTTTTATGATCGACCTTAACAATTATTTTTGCTATACCTGCAACAGATATCAGAATTATCGGGATCATCAATATTAATATGATCTTCTTAAAACGGAGAACAAGTATTCCTAATTTTTGAAATAATGATTCGGATGAATATTTTTCCGGGACTATATACTTTCCCTTTTCTGTTTCATCCTTACCGAAACTCAGAAGTGCCGGTGTTAATGTGATCACAATAAAATATACCACCAGAATTACGGAAGCTGTGGCGATACCGAGCCATTGAAGGATCTTTATTGGAATAAATGTAAATGAGAGGAGTGAGCCGAATGTGGTAAGAGCCGTAAAAAACATCGGCCAGCCCGTATGCTCAAGGGCATAAAGTATCGAATCTCTCTTTTTCCCTGTCTGTCTTGCCCGATATCTGTAATGGTTAAAGAGGTGGACAGAATAGCCGATGGATATAGACATTCCAAGCAGAACAGGAACTGTTATCACCAGGTTGTTGATCTTTACACCTGCATAACCCATCGCTCCGTAAACAATTAATATTGAGCTGAAAGTTGTAATAACGGGGAACAGAACACCCCTCAGGGATCTAAGGAAAATACTCAGAAGAAATATCGCAATCAGAATCGATAAGAGGATAGTCCTTTTTGATTCCTTTTTAAAAAAGACATTTGCCTCATACTGCGTTACCGGATATCCGGTAGCTTTAATATCAAAATCCCTGAATCTTTTCTTCCCGAGTATTTCAGTTACTTTTGCACCTATCACATGTTCCGGGTGGTCTGAAAATGACTTATGCCAGTCTTCAGGATATGGGTCGAGATAAACAATGATCCATGTCTGTTTTGAATCATCTGAAAAGAGCCTGTTAATAAGAATCTTATTGGAAAAAACAAAAGATCTCATTTCTTTCATCTTCGATGAATCTTCGGGGATCTTATCGGGGATAATCTTTTTTATTTCAAATCCGTTTTCAGTTGCAACGGGGATCTTTGTATTTGTGATCGAGATGACCTCATCACAAAAGGGAACTTCATCTTCAAGTGTTCTACTCAGGTCCCTGATCATATCCAGGACTTTTTTATTAAAAATATTTTCAGACTCCACAAGGAGTGCTACAAAATCATTGTTGCCGAAATATTCTTCAAATTCCTCTGTTGCTTTTTTTATCTCATCATCTTTCAGAAATAATCCCTGGTCAGATGCAAGAATTTCAATTTTTTTTAATCCGAAAAATGCAACAATATCCAGAACCAGTATTAATATTATAAAAAACCACCTGAATCTGATTATCAGTTCCCCCAACTTTCGGAACTTTTCATTTATAGAATTTTGATCTTTGATCATATTTTAATATTTTACCTTTAAACTAAAATATATATTTAAATTTTACCCAAAACTGGGAATTTTTTCCATACCTTCCGAAAACCGGCCCGTCACCTGAAAAAATATCAGCGCCAAGGATCACATGAAATTCATCGATCAAAGCAAAGTCCAGCTTCAACCGGTTATATAGATCTTTTCCCTTTAAGGAAACATAAGTTATATTGTAAAGGGATAGAACGCCCCGGAAAAATTTTTTTGTAATAATTAAACTACCGATCTTATTATCAGACAATTCCACTTCCGTTTTATTTTTTTCGGAAATAAAATAATTTAAAAATTGAAGGCTTATCGTTAATTCACTCCTCAGAAAAATATCCATCCCGGCCAGCCATTTGACAATACCCCCTTCTGCAAATACAGCCGGCTGTCCTGCATTGCCCAGTGGCAAACCTTTTATATAGATCAATTCTCCCCGAAATACTATAAAGTCCCAGGCCTTTGAGAACTCAAAACCCCCGCCATTCAGCCTGCTGAATTTTCCTTCATAAAGAAGGCCTCTCTCATTTTCACCATCCACTCCGGTTTGTACAAGGGAAGGCACATCATTCAGGGAAGAAAAAACAAGAAAGCTCACATCTATCCCGGCCATGTATGCCGAAATTTTTCCAAAAAACTCACTGCTACCGGTAAATCCGGAAGGTTCAGTTATTATTACCGGCCTTCCCCGGGTATCAAACCAGTTAAAATCTCCATAATACCAGGGATCTCCTGCAGAGGGAAGCCTGGAACTCCTGAAGAATGGTACCCAGATAAATTCAAACTTTAAGTTATTTATAAATAACTTCAATTGAAGTGCATCCACCCCCAGGCGAATATCATGATAATCACCTGTTTGATACTCTCTCAGATCAAATGGAGATACAATATCTGTAACCCGTACCCTTTCTCCATTTCCCCACAGGATGATCTGCCTTCCGAGCCTTAATTCACCATTCTTAAAAGGATATTGGAGATAAGCTTCACGTATATCTGTTTCAAATGACGGTTTGGTTATATTATTCCTTGTTGCTTCCACTGAAAGATTAAATGAAATTTTCTCCAGGCCAATTAAACAATCACCCCGGAAACGGGTTCTTGAGCTTAAAAAATCATAAGGTGCGGCAGTTCTGAGACCGTAATAATTATCAAAAAAACCGGAAAATTCAATTTCTCCGTAAACCAAACCGAAGGGAAAAATAAAGATCAGTATTAAAAAAAAATATATAAGGTATCTCCGGAAATTCAATTTATTCTCACACTGTCCAACCTTGATGGTAAAAAGATATTATCTTTAATATTAATATTAAATTCAATTTTTTTTATAACCAGAACAGTTTTATGTTTTTTCTGAACATTTTCCACTTCAAGCCTTTTTACGACCCAATAATCCTCAATTTTTTCCAATTCCTTAACTCTCATTATTTTTATTAATTTTCCTCTTTTATCAAAAAAATCTACTTCCACAGGGACAAGGGCATCTTTTCTTATTCTGCTTACCTGTCTGCTGTAAAGATCCATTGAACTTTTTGGAGTTGATTCCACAATCCAGTAAGATATCCCGTCAGATTCTTTTTCAGAGATCAGTTTATGTGTTTCTTCATTCTCATCCCTTTTCCGAAGGTCATTATAAGTGAGGTCAGAACCCATAAAATAATCATTTTTTGAACTTCCGATGATCCTTTTGACCCTTTTTAATGACGGGAAAAAAAGCCACCTTTCATCTTCCTTTTTAGGATTTTCATAGTCATGAGAAAGAAATTTCACCCCTTTTACACTTGAAGGTGATCTGAATAGAAAAATGCTTTTCTTATCATTTCCAAAATATTTTGACATTATGAGCATGGACCTCTTTCTCTCCCGGTTTCTTTTATTAATGAGGATCATATCGATCTCCATCCGGGATACCCTGCTCTCTTTTCTGGAGAATACCTTCTTCATAATATCTTTTCCAGTGGGAGATTTATCTTCCCCATAAACAAATAATGCCGTTAACATCAAAAACAAACAGAATTTAGCCGATTTTTTCACAAATCCCCTCCTGAAAAAGTTAATAATATAAAAGATCTCATTTTGCCCGGTTCATTTGGACAGAACAATTTTATATGAAACAACACCCCAATTCAATACTATATAATATTTTTAACATTATCTTAACATAATATTAATATTGAAATTCCGCAGATAGAACAAATATTCAATTGATTTTAGGAGAAAAATTTAGTAAAATTACTGATATTTTCAAAAAGGAGGATTTCAAAGTGGCAAAAGTATGCGATGTATGCGGTAAAAAACCTATAACGGGAAACAATGTAAGTCATTCCCATAAACTGACAAAGAGAAGATGGCTGCCTAACCTGCAGAAAGTAAAGGTAAAAGTTGATGGAGAGACAGTAAGCCTGAGAGTTTGCACTTCCTGTATCAGAACAGGGATAGAAGTCAAAGAAATTAAAAAATCCTGATTTATGCAGGAAAAGTTTTCAGATCTTTCAAGTTTAAAAAGAGTTGGTATTATCGGCGGTAATTCTCCCGATCCTGAATCAAAAAAGGACGGGGAGATAATGGGGAAGCTGATAGCGGAAAATGGATATATTCTTGTGAACGGCGGAAGATCAGGCATTATGGAAGCATCTGCAAAGGGTGCAAAACAGGCCGGGGGTTTTGTCCTCTCCATACTCCCCGGGGAATCAAAGGATGAAGGCAATAATTATACAGATATAGCTGTAGCCACAGGTTTAGGGTATATCAGGAATCCTCTTGTTATATTTAATTCGGATATATTAGTGGCCATAGATGGAAGTCACGGAACCTTATCGGAAATTGCTTATGCAGGCATATACAAAAAAAGGGTATTGGGGCTCAGGACCTGGGATATAAATAATGTGGAACCATTTTCATCTCCAGAAGATATCATTAAGACCATTAACGACCATTTCAAGCCTCACTGACAACTTAATAAGATATTGCGTACTAACTATAAAATAATAGTCCATTATGACGGGACAAACTATAAAGGGTGGCAGCAGCAGGGCCAGGGGTTAAAAACCATCCAGGGTGAACTTGTTAGAGTTCTGAAGGTAATAGCCAAAAAAAAGGTCCTTGTAACCGGAAGCAGCAGGACAGACGCAGGTGTTCACTCAACCGGCCTCACTGCAAATTTTTTTTTAAAGATCAATATTGAGGCTGATTCCCTGAGGAGAGCATTTAATTCTCTCCTTCCGGATGATATCAGGATAGCAGAATGTGAAAAAGCAGACCCTTCATTTAATGCAAGATTCGGTGCCAAGGAAAAAACCTACACATACAGAATATTTTACGGGAGCATCCTCTCCCCTTTTAAATACAGGTATTATACCCATATCCCCTATCCGTTGAATATAAATTTGATGAGAAGGTCGGTTAAGTTTTTCATCGGTGAGATGAATTTCAGTTCATTTACATCAGATGAGCCCCAGAAGAACAGGATCCGAACCATAAACGGTTTCACAATGAAAAAGAAAGGAGAAGAACTTATATTTGAGATAAAGGGGAAAAGCTTTCTCAGATATATGGTCCGGAACATGGTTGGAACAATAATCGATGTGGGAAGGGGGAAAATTGATATTTCTCAAATACCGGAAATATTCGAAGCAAAGGACAGAAGGACAGCAGGCCGTACAGCACCGGCAAGAGGCCTCACCCTCACCAGAGTCGATTACGAATAATTAAATCATAAAACCATTCAGGTATGATCAGCAATCACCTTTTTTTAACTATTTTTATTAAATCAAATTGTTTATAATCTTATCAGTTTATTTATTCGATAATAAAGTTTAGAAAGGAGCCGGTGATGAACAGAATATCAAAAAAAATTTCACTAATTCTTACAATACTATTTTTAATCCATTTTTATCTTTATCCATCAGACCTGAAGGTAGCAGAATCTCTGATCAATGGTGGAAAATGGTCAGAAGCAAAAATTGTCATTGATAATCTCCTGAAAGAAAAATTAACCTATCACAAGAAAAAAAAGCTTTTATTTTTAAAAGAAAGGATGAAGCGGATCAGGCTTGATTTTAATAAAACCAGAGAAGAAGTTCTGGATGATGCGAAAAAGATATATCCGGATATCACTGAAACAGAGTTCAAAAAATGGGATGATATGGGAGATATAGAAAAAAAGCAGATCGAAGGAAAAATATTATACTTTTCAGAGGCGGGGAGAAACCTGTTCCGGGTAAATAATGAGGCAAAAGCTATCAAAAAAAAAATTCATCCCTCAAAAAACAGAATCTGGAATGCACTGGGTGGAAACATAAAAGAGATAATAAACAATTATAAGAATGGCAAAGGCAGTTACAATTCAAAAAAAAAGTTGCATATCACTTTTACCGTTTCAATTCCGCCCGACACAATCCCTCACGGAGAAATATTAAAAGTATGGCTCCCCTTTCCAAAAGCTTTGGACAGGCAGAGTAATATAACTTTGTCACAAAGTTTTCCAAAAAAAAGATTGATCTCATCAGAAAATTCTCTGCAGAGAACTATCTATTTTGAAAATATTGCAATAAAAGGGAAACCTTCAAAATTTAAAATTAAATTTAAATATGATTCAACAGGATTTTATAAAAAAATTGACCCCTCTAAAGTTACCAAACCCGATCTGACAGATAAAGAGATCAAAAAGCATACAGGAGAAAGATTACCCCATATATATTTTTCAGAAAAGATAAAGGAGATCTCAAAACAGATAACGGGGAATGAAAAAAATCCTTATTTAATAGCAAAAAAAATATTCATATGGGTTACGGAAAACATCCCCTGGGCATCTGCAAGGGAATATTCAACCATTGATTCCATAAGTGCTTATGCCTTAAAGAACAGATGGGGGGACTGCGGCATTCAGACACTATTGTTCATGACATTATGCAGGCTGAACGGGATCCCTGCAAAGTGGGAATCCGGTGCCACAGCCGGCTCCAACTATAACATTCATGACTGGTGCAGAATATACATTGCCCCGTACGGATGGATTCCCGTCGATCCTTCTTACGGCCAGATGCCTTCAGGAGACCCGGATATAAGGTTTTTCTATTTTGGCAATATTGACAGCTACAGAATAGTTTACAATAGTGATTATTCCCGGGAATTCTATCCGTTAAAAACTTTTTTCAGATCAGATACTATTGACTCTCAGAGAGGCGAGGCAGAATGGAGGGGGGGGAACATATATTTTAATAACAGAAAATGGGATCTTATTCCTGAGGAGATAAAATGAACAGAGCAGATTTTTTAAAAACTTTTGGAATTTTTAATGCAGCAGCCCTGCTGCTTCCAGGCAGCACACGGTCAAATTCAAAAACTGAAATTGAGTATAAAAAAGTAAAGCTGGGCCTGTTACACAAATGGACCATAACAAGAGGCAGTGCTTCCTTTAAGGAAAATGTATTTGTAAAATATAAAAGGGATGGAATAACCGGTTACGGTGAGGCAAGCCATATGACAGCAGCAGGCCAGAATGCAGATAGAACAATTAAAGAACTAAAAAAACTGATACCATTTTATAAAAATGTGGATCCCTTTTCTTTCTATGACCTTCCTCAAAAAGCAAGGAATGTGCTAAGCAGTTTATCACCGGCAAAGGCAGCGCTGGACATTGCATTAATGGACTGGATCGGGAAAAAGCTCAATATTCCTATTCATAAACTATTCGGAATAGTTCCCCGGAGGGCCGCCTTTACCTCCTTCTCCATTGGCCTGGCAAAACCGGATATAATGATAAAAAAAGTCAGAGAAGCTGCTCCCTACAGGATCCTCAAAGTAAAATTGATAAATAGAAATGATATCGAAATTATCAAAACTATCAGAAAAGCTACAGATAAACCTATCCGGGTTGATATAAACGAAGGCTGGAGGGACAAAGAAAAAGCGATAAAAAAGATAGAAATGCTGGCAAAAATGGGAGTGGAAATGGTGGAACAGCCAATGCCCGTAGGAGCTCTTGAAGAGACAAAATGGCTTAAGGAACGTTCCCCGATCCCCATCGTTGCTGATGAAGCAATAAACATATCCACCGATATTCTAAAACTTGCTGAATCATATGACGGAATCAGTATTAAACTGATGAAGTCAGGAGGAATTGTTGAAGCATTTAAAATGGCTGTTACAGCAAAAGCCATGGGAATGGATATAATGATCGGATGCATGATAGAATCATCTGTTGCCATCAACGCAGCGGTCCAGCTTCAACCTCTGGCAAAATGGCTGGACCTTGACGGGAATCTGCTGATCAGTAATGATCCTTTCAACGGAGCAAAATTTTCAGGTGGCAGGTGGATAATGAACGAAAATCCGGGAATTGGTGTAATACCCGAATCACAATTATTTCAGGAGGTATGATTTTGAATAATAAAAGAATTGTTTATATTCTGATTTTTATTTTTATATTGATCAATTTCAACTGCACCGATAAGGCCGGTAAAGAAAAAAAAGGGGATTATTTTTATGAAATTGCCGGAAAACTTGAGAGCAGCCTGAAAGGTGATGTTTCAAAGATAGATCTGTACCTGGACAATATAAAAAAGGTCCTGATCTCTGATCCGTTCTATATCTATTTTAATTTAGAAGGTAACACAAAAAACGGCACATTAACAATTACCGGTGATGTTGAGAGAAAAGAGCATAAAAACTCAACCATTAAGATACTGAATAACCTCGGGTTCCGGAATATTAAGTTCAATATAGGGATCGTGCCGGACAGAGAACATTTGAAATATCTCTTTGGAATAATAAAAACTCCATATTCATTCATGACATCTGCTGCTGGAAATAAAGAGCCCATGGATGAATGTTTGTACGGTGAACCGGTCTATATTCTGAAGGAGGCCGGTGATTTCTTCCTTATCAAGAATTTTTCAGGATATTGGGGATATGCAAAAAAAAGTACCATTAGAACAGTGGACAAGGAATTTTTCGCAGAATATATAAACAAGGAGAAAGTTATTCTTACAGATGATTTTAAAACCGGTAACGGGGTTTTTATTCCCAAAGGGTCACTTACTGTCCTGAAGAGCTGGGGAGATACCGGCAAATGTACACTATTATCAGTTGATAACAGTGAAATAATTATCGAAAAAAAGAAATGTATAAGATCGGAAAGAAAGGCCGAAATGGAAATGATATTGTCAAGTGCAGGATCATATTTAAATACAGTATATAATCTTGGTGGAAAAAATTCGGAAACAGGGATCGATTGTTCAGGCCTTGTTCAATATTGCTTCAGAACCATCGGGATCAACCTGCCCAGAGATGCAAAGCAGCAATATTTAAGCGGTAACCTTGTTGCAACAGGATATTTTCTGAAAGCATTAAAACCGGGTGATGCACTATTCTTTCTGAATTCGGAAGGGAAAATTGCCCATACCGGTATCTACATCGGCAACAATAAAATGATCCATGCCACTTCTTATGACAAGTTCAGTACTCAGATTCACAGTATAATTCCTTCAGATGAGGATTATAATGAATCATTCCACAGAACATTCCTGGGAGCAAAAAGGATATTTAAATAAAAAATTTCCGGTTTACTTAAAATATATTGAATTTTATAATCTTTTTTAAATAATTTCCGTATAACTTCTATTATTTAATCCATGGAGATATTATGAAATATGTCAGTATTTTTGTAGTTATAATTTTGTCAATGAACTTTTTGTTCCCTTCTGCAAAAGAGGCAATGGATAAAGATATTAATTTTGAAAAACTTAAGAAAAATGCACCGAAAATTTTTATTGATTGCAATAGATGTGATATTGATTATATCAGGGAAAATATCAGTTTCGTCAATTATGTAACCGAAGTTAAAGACGCGCAGATATACCTCCTTATAACTTCTTTAAGGACGGGCAGCGGGGGAAATGAATATACACTGGAATTTTCCGGCTATAAGGAATATAAGGGAATTGATGATAAATTGAAATATATATCACACCAGAGTGATACCGATGATGAGATCAGAAAAGGGCTCGTAAAAACCATAAAACTGGGACTTATCAGATATATAAAAGATTCTGAACTTGCAGAATTCATAAATATATCCTTTACAAAAAAACTTGACCCCACAAAAACAGAAGATAAGTGGAAAAACTGGGTATTCAATTTAAGCCTGAACGGATGGTTCAATGGTGAAGAATTTTATAATTCAAAAAACCTGCGCTATTCAGCATCAGCCGACAGAGTAACTCCTGAATCAAGGGTGAGGATAAGGTTGAACTCAAGTAACTACACCTCAACCTATACAATTGATGAGGAGGAGATAAAAAGTGTAAGTAAAAGCCGTTCTGCCAGTGTAACCTATGTTAAAAGTCTGGGTGATCACTGGTCAATCGGAGGATATTTTAATATCTATTCATCAACTTATCGCAATATAGATATGGAATTCAGATTATCTCCTACTATAGAATATAATATTTTTCCATATTCTGATGCAACAAAAAAACAATTCCGTTTCCAGTATTCACTGGGATATAAAAATGTCAGGTATAAAGAGGAGACTATTTACAATATAATGGAAGAGACACTATATTTCCAGCAATTGTCAGCATCTCTCGAATTAAAGCAGAAATGGGGTTCTATCGATACATCACTATCAGGATTTTCTTACCTTCATGATCTCAGC
Source organism: Acidobacteriota bacterium (assembly GCA_039714255.1). GTDB lineage: Bacteria > Acidobacteriota > Aminicenantia > UBA2199 > UBA2199 > UBA647. The sequence goes on along the minus strand of JBDLJQ010000021.1, from coordinate 15,913 downwards.
AAATATTCTGTAAAAATTCGTTCCCGTATCTCCTGGAGGATCATTAAGGGATTATCTTTTGATATTAGCGGAGGATATTCTCTTATACATGACCAGCTGTATCTGCCCAAAGGTGAACTTACACCTGAAGAGATATTTCTCCACGTATCTGCAATGCAGACAAGCTACGATATCTGGTTCTCAGCCGGAATAAGCCTGACATTCGGATCGGTATATAATAATGTTGTTAATCCCCGATTCGGATATTAGAAAGAGGCAAGAAGAATAAATTATAATAATTGAATTCAGGTTTTTTATCCGGGTAGGGATCTTAAATAAAACCCCTTCCCGGACAAAGTAAAACGATCTAAGATATAATTAATAGAATAATACTATTTTGAAGGCAGGATTTTATACATTCCTGTCCCGCATTTAGAGCATTTTCCTTTCATTGCAGGTCTGCCGTTTTTCATTGTTACTTTTTCGGCATCCTTCATCTCTGATTTTGCTTTACATTTTACACAATAAGCTATTTCGGCCATTTGCATCTCCTTTGCAGCAAAATATAGCAAATAAAGATCATTTTTGCAAGTAATAGCAATTTTTTTTTATTTCTTATTCTTTTCTTTGACAATAAAAACCGAAAGGGATAAATTACAGTATAATATTTATTAAATTTTAAGGAGATCCATATGAGGTCCAAAATGAGAAATAAAAGATTTTTACTATTATTTATATTGATATTTTCACTAATTTTTATAAACAATTCATTTGCAAAAGGAAAAAGAGTTCTCTCTTTTACCGATATAATGAAATTCAAAGAGATCAAAAATTTAACGATATCGGAAGACGGTTTATGGGTAGCCTTAAACGCTGATCCTGACAGGGGCAACGGTGAAGTTCATATTTACAGCACATCAAAAGATACCAGATATATTATAAAAAGGGGAAGTAAACCTGTTATCTCAAAAGACGGTAAATGGACGGTTATGGCAATAAAACCGGGTAAAACAGAGAAAATTAATGCAAAAAAGAAAAAACTGAAACCCGGCATGGCTCTGCTTAACAATAAAACCGGTGAGAAGATAACAAAAAAAAATATTACTAAATTTTCTTTCACACCGGATTCACGGTTTCTCATATATCTGGAAAACAAAAAAAAAATAGAGGAAAAAACCAAAGTAAAAGATGATCCGGAAAAAACCTCACAAAATAAGAAGAAAGAGGAAAAAGACAAGATAAACACAAATCTGGTGGTAATGGACCTGGCTGATAAAAAAGAAAAAATTTATGAAAGGGTTTCCGGATTTTCCATAGATAAGGAAAATCCTTTTTTAGTCTTCATTCAGGGGACGGAAAACAAGGATAAAAAGATCCTGAATTTCCTTGATCTCCGGCAGAATATATTTAATGAAAAAAAACTTCTTGAAACAGCAGGCGGGGATTTTCTAAAATTTTCCTGGAGCAAAACAGAAAGCATGCTTGCATTTATCCTGACACCCGGAAAAGGTAAAGAAATAATCACGTCTTCACTCTATATTTTAAACGGAAAAAATTTAAAACTCGAAAAAGCTCTGGGGGAAGAAAATATTTCTCCCGGCTGGATAATACCGGGAGAGAGCAAAATAACCTGGTCTGAAGATAACAAAAGGATATTTTCAGGATTTAAGCCGAAAAAAGAAGCAGAATTTTACAGGTTGAAGAAAGAAAAAACAGAAAAAATTACTGATGAACAATATTTTAACCCGGAGAATATTCTTAAGAAAAGCGGTGTGGATGTCTGGCACTGGAACGACCCTCTGATAAACCCCCAGCAGAAAGTTATGTGGAAGAAGAATAAAAAAAGGGCATATTTATGGGTATTCCACCTGAATTCAAAAAAACTTGTCCCCCTGGCAGGCCCGGATATGGAAACCCTATTGTTCAATAAAAACCCGGATTATGGTATTGGAATGGCATCAAAGCCGTGGTTGAAAAAACTTACATGGGACGGATCTTACAAAGATGTTTTTCTGGTAAACCTGAAGAACGGCAAAAGAAAAAAAATATTAGAGGAATATGACGGTTGGAAAGTCCACCTTTCTCCATCGGGTAAATATATAGTTTATTATAAAGAGAAAGACTGGTTTATTTATAACATAAAAAAAGGAACCATAACAAATCTGACAACAGATATTAAAACCCCCTTTTATGATGAGGATAACGACTATCCGTCACCTCCTTCCGGATATGGAACAGGAGGCTGGTTAAAAAATGATTCAGGGATATTCATTTATGACAAATATGACATCTGGATCTTCTCCGTGAACAATAAAAAACCATCAAGGATAACCATGGGAAGAGAGAAGAACACAACATATAGAATTATCCATACCGATCCTGAAAAAACATTCTACAATACCCGGGAAAGTATACTCATATCCGCTTATTCACATGACAGTAAAAACACACATTTTTCATTTTTGACCCCGGGTAAACCGGAAATTAAAAAAATATCCGGAGGCAATAATGTCTTCCGTTTCAAAGTAAGATCAAAGAACGGGAAAAAATTACTTTATACAAGAGAAAATTTCAATGAGTTCCCTGACCTGTGGATTACAAACCCTGAATTTACTTCACAAAAAAAACTTACAAACATAAATCCTCAGATCAGTGATTTTAAGTGGGGAAGATCAGAACTGGTCAAATGGCAAAGTGCTGACGGTATCCCCCTTCACGGAGTTCTCATAACACCTGAAGGTTATAACAGAGATAAAAAACTGCCGGTACTGGTTTATTATTACAGGTTTTTTTCGCAGAGGCTGAACCGATTCAACCAGATGAAAATAAACCACAGGCCCAACTTCCCCTTTTACGCCTCCAATGATTATGCCGTCTTCCTCCCCGATATAAGGTTTGAGATCGGCAGGCCCGGATTTTCAGCCACAAAATGCCTTGTCCCGGGGATCCAGAAACTGATAGATATGGGGATAGCAGACCCTAAAGCTATATGTCTTCACGGACACTCATGGAGCGGATATCAGACAGCCCACGTTATTACACAGACAAATATTTTTACCTGTGCCATTGCCGGAGCTCCGGTTTCAAACATGACAAGTGCATACAGCGGTATCAGGTGGAAGTCGGGAATGGCAAGACAATTTCAGTATGAGAAAAGCCAGAGCAGGATCGGTGTATCAATGTGGGAAAACCTCACTCCCTATATTGAAAATTCTCCCGTATTTTTTGCAGACAGGATAAATACTCCGCTGCTGATACAATTCGGAGATAAGGATGGTGCCGTCCCTTGGTACCAGGGGATAGAACTTTACCTTGCTTTGAGGAGGCTGGGAAAAGAGTGTATTTTTCTTCAATACAGAGGGGAACCCCATCACCTGCAGCAATATCCGAACAAACTAGATTATTCAATAAAGTTCAAGGAATACCTGGACCACTATCTGAAAGGAAAAGAAGCCCCGGAGTGGATCAGAAAAGGAGTTCAGTACAGAAAGAAGTAAGGAAATTCCTGAAATTAACTGTCATTCGGCAGGACATTTATTGTTTTACTACCTGCTCCCGCCAGATATTTATCGGTAGCACCTGAGGTTACAATAAGTTTTCTATTCCCCAGCGGGCCGGCAGGGATTTTATAGAAAAATCCGGCGGAACCGAGATGGGAAGTTTTCTTTTTCATTTTATTTGCAAAGGTGACCATAACATCTCCTGCCCCCGAATTATCGGTAGTCCGGTGTACAATTACAGTAAAAAGTACAGTGGTTCCGACTTTGACTGAATTAGACCCCATTATGGAAATTGAAACAGGAGATTTGGAAACTTTATAACCCGCACTTGTTTTAAGTTTGATCACTTTATAACCATTAAGAGTATACGGTACTACCATAGCTTTTATATGGCTGTTACAGGCAGCGTGTTCTATTCTGAAACTGATGTTCGCCACTCCCGAAGAGTTTGTTACTCCAGATCCAAGGATCTTATAATCATCTGCCGTACCGGGATATCTGTATCTCAGGCGTATCTTTCTTCCCGGGATACCATTGTTGCCAAAAGGAACAGCACTTGATCTGAATGAGGCCTTTATGGTTATTTTTTGTCCTACTTTCCCCTGGGCGCTATTCCAGTGGAGATATCCATTCTTGAGAGGAGCAAAGATCTGACGTGACAATTTAGGTGATTCGGATCCCAGGTACAATTTATCTCCGGAGAATCGGGTTCTGAATGTTAAATTACCGGATGCATTATTCGGAATTGTATAATTCACTTTATATTTCCCGTGGGTGTTTGTTGCTACATTCTGTATCTCTGAATTGTTTAACAACAGCCTGACCTTCCGCCCGTTTAATCCCTTATTATCTGTGATCCTGTATAATCTACCACTAATATTGACAGTATGCCCCGGTTTTTTTTCAAAGTTAGGATTTAAAAATTCGATGGAAAGTTTCGAAGATGATTTGATTATGCCCAGCTTTGCTTTTCCCGATGATTTCAGGTAACCACTCACTCCATCAAATTTAACGAGGATCTCTTTCGGCCCTATTTCGTTGGGAACTTTATACTGCACCTGAGCTTTTCCATTGGCAGCAGTGTATGCCTGGTTTACAAATTTTCCCCCGATATAGAATTTCAGGGTTTTTCTTACCAGAGGTTTTTTCTTAACCTTTGTAGTTAATATAGCTTTTACAGTTATCGTTGCGCCCACTGCACCCAGCATATTTCCGGTTTTTACCTCTGTAGGTACTGATAATTTTACATTACTGAAAACAATTTTTTTCTTCTTTTTAACAGCAGATGAACTTTGCTGCTGCATTGTCTGACCAGTAATAGTAGCGGTTGTAATCAGGAAAATTAATATAAATAAATAAACTGAAAATTTTTTCATATTCTCCTCCCTTTACAATATAAATAAGAAAAATAATTAAATATCTCAAAAAATTTTACTTTTGTCCGGGATCACTCAAAGCAGATATAATTATTTATTTTTTTTTCTGTCTTCTGCCTCCTCAGTTATTTACAGCTGAGGATATCACTTAAATATTTCTATTTCCACTTTACAAGGAATTCGGTATAGGGTTCGAATTTTGTGAGAGAGCTAGTTATCTCAACAGAAATATCTTTATTCCCTGCGATCTCAAGTACCCTCTCTATCCATCCGGCTATCCTGTATTCCACTGTATTTTCGATCTCAGGAAATTCAGTTATTCTGAAAATCCCTTCACCTTCCCTGACATCTTTTACAATTATAGTTGCAGGCCTGTAATAACCATTCATAAATTCACCCGCTTTGTTCAGAAAAAAAACGCTGGATCCAACCTTAAACAGGAACTTTTTAAGTGTACCAACACTGGAATCGGCACTGAATCTTCCCAGCTCCCATGCGGCTTTTTTAAGATCCCATTCGTAAAAAACCTGGGAGATATTTGCCATCGGTTCCAATAGAGCAATTTTCAGAGGATACCATTCACTATCATTTATTTTTGAGAAATATATTTTCTTTGCATCAACAGAAAGGTGAGATAACCAATTAGTAAAACCTTTCTCTCCGAAATTTTTTCTAACAAATTTAGGGATAGAAGCAATGACGCTCCCTTTTACTTCCATAATTTCTGAAGTCATATTAACCTCGCTTTTGAATTTTAAACAATTAAAAAAAATATATCAAAAATATGTATGTTTTTTTCCTCACTCCAGGCCTCTAACCTCTTACTATTTACCGATCTGATACTCCCAAATCCGAAATTCCCTGTTGATTGAGCCTGAATAATTGATATCTTTACAAAATCATTCAATTTTTTTATAATTACTTCAGGAGTTACACTTTGGGAAAACACGAAATTATGTTCCTGGCCCTCTCTTATCTGACAGGCTCGATCCCCACCGGATTCCTTGTATGTTTTTATTTAAGCAAAAATGATATACGAAAGAGGGGAAGTGGAAATATAGGAGCAACAAATATAAAGAGAGTATGCGGTAATCGTGCAGGAATAATTACCCTTATCTTTGATATTCTCAAAGGATTGATCCCTGCTCTTTATGGAATAATTCACTTCAAGTCTCCCCTTCTGATCATTGCAGGTGGTGCAGCTGCAGTTACCGGCCATATATTCCCACCATTTCTGAAATTCAGGGGAGGAAAAGGTGTAGCAACATTCTGCGGACTTTTTGCAGCTTACGCAATAAGGCCGGAAGGAAGATTTGTTATCCCTGTTTTTCTGGTAATTTTTTTGTCTATACTTTTTTATTCAAAATATGTTTCCGCAGCTTCACTGGGAGGTGTATTTTCCATATTTTTTTTAATCCTTTTCACTAATACTGTAGAAGTTTCAATCCTGGTCTTCATTATGGTTTTGATCATACTGATAAAACACAGGGATAATCTGGGCCGTTTACTGAAAGGAGAAGAGGACAAATTCCTGTGGAGGAAAAATGGATAAAATAATCGTTATAGGCGGTGGTTCATGGGGGACATCATTTGCAAATTATCTGGCAACCCAGAATAAAGAAGTAAAGATCTGGATAAGAGAAAAAGAAGTTGTGGATACAATAAAGAATAAAAATGAAAATGCCATGTTTCTTCCGGGAACAAAACTTTCGAAAAACCTGATACCTGTTTCAAACCTTGAAGAGGAAGTAAAAAACAGTGATATAGTTATTTTTGCCGTTCCTTCAAAATTTATCAGGATAACTTTTGAAAAGTTGAAAGACATTATAGATAATAAGGCGATAGTGAACCTGTCAAAGGGATTTGAATCAACATCCCTGAAGACCATTTCCCAGATATCAGCAGATGTTCTGGGGAAAAAGATCCTTGACCAGTGGGTAACAGTCTCAGGCCCTTCATTTGCTAAAGAACTGGCCGGAAACTTTCCCACAGCAGTTGTTGCAGCCTCAGAAAATGAATCACTCCTTAAGAGGATCCAGGAAAGTTTTTCATCAAATATATTGAGGATCTACAGAACAAATGACCTGATGGGGATCGAAGTTGCCGGTTCAATGAAAAATGTCATGGCAATTGCCTCCGGTATAATTAACGGCTCTGGATATGGATATAATACCACTGCCTCTCTGGTGACCAGAGCAAGTGTGGAGATATCAAGGATAGGATTAAATCTTGGAGCCAAAAGAGAAACTTTCTGGGGCCTTGCAGGTATAGGAGATCTTATGCTGACATGTTTTGGGCCTTTATCAAGAAACTTTCAACTTGGAGTTAAAATAGCAAAAGGGGAGTCCCTTGAAAATATAGAAAAAAAAAGTAATATGATTGCCGAAGGTGTGGAAACAACAAAAGCAATAAAGTTATTGTCGGATAAACTGGATATTGAAATGCCTATTACACAAAAGGTCTATGAAATACTCTATGAAAACAAAAACCCCCTGTTGGCCCTTAAAGAATTAATGCAAAGGAGCCTTAAAATAGAATGGAATATAAATTAGAATATTTAAAGAACGAGGAACAAAAGAGTTTTCATTTGAAAGTAGATGAGATAAATATCGGCAAATTACCAGGAAATGAATTTCAGCTCGAAGATAATTCAATCTCCAGGAAACACTGCAAACTGGAAAAATTTAAAGATACCTATAAAATAATTGACATGGGGAGCACAAATGGAACTTATGTGAACGGTAAAAGAGAACTTGAAAAAATACTTTCAATTGGAGACAACATTACCATCGGGAGAACTATTATTAAGTTTCTTCAGGTCAAAGCTCATAAAGAAATATCCGATATTGATGACCAGAAAATATCAATGGTGATCCCTCTTTCAGATAATCTGAAACTTGAAAAAGAAAAAGAATCAATTACTTCAGAACTTGATCTTATGTCATCGCTTACAAATCTGGGTAAAAGCCTTATCGCTTCAACATCACTGGAAGAAAGTTTTGAAAAAGTGGGAAAACTTATATTTAATTTTATCAATCCCCGAAGATTATCAATATTTTCTTATGATGACAGCCAGGATGAACTGGAACTAAAATATACCCAGTCAAATGAAAAAGGTGACGGACACGTAAATATATCAAAAACCATCGCAATGAAATCAATAAGGGAAAAAGTTGCAATACTCTCTTCAAATGCCATGGATGACTCAAGGTTTGATGGAGCTCAAAGTATAATTATGTACGGGATCACATCGGCAATATCCATACCCATCTGGACAAAAAATTCAATATACGGCCTTATTTATGCCGATACAGCAGATCTTAATCAGTTGTTCCAGGAAAAAGATATTGAAATAATTTCAATTATTGCAAATTTCACAGGCCTGTCAGTGGAAGGGATAAAGAGCCTTAATAATCTTAATAAAGAAAAAAAGATCAGGTCCAGGCTTGAGCGTTATCACTCTCCCGCAATTGTTTCAAAAATAATGGAGTTGCAGGATAGTACAACAAGTGAGCTTACCGGATATAAAGAGAGTGAGGCTTCTGTTCTGTTTATGGATATTGTTGGGTTTACAACCAGGGTTGAAAATATGCAACCAATGGAGATAGGTGTTTTCCTGAATAATTTTTTTACAGAAATGACAGATATAATATTCAAGAACGGAGGCACACTGGATAAATATATCGGGGATTCCATCATGGCTGTTTTTGGTATCCCCTTTGAGATCAAAAACCATGCCGAACTTTCAATAAAAGCTGCACTGGACATGCAAAAAAGACTTAAAGAGATGAATAAAAACCTTTCCAAAGAAGAAAAGATAGATATAAGGATTGGAATAAATTCAGGAAAATTGATATCAGGTGATTTCGGTTCTCCCAAAAGATTTGATTATACGGTTATTGGAAATACAGTTAACATAGCTTCCAGACTGGAATCATCAATGGCAAAACCGGGTGAAATAGTAGTTTCCGGATCGGTCAGGAAAAAAACAAAAGATCTATTCATTTTTAAAGATCTTGGTAACAATAGCCTGCACGGTATATCAAAACCTGTCAGGGTTTTCAAAGTAAAGAGTAAAAAGTAGGAGGCACTATGCTGAAAAAATTATTGTTAATTTCTCTGTTATTATTTTTGGTTTTTCCATACGGATGCAGGAAAAAAGTTAATACAAGGCCAGGTTATATGACAAAAGGTACTCCCGATTATATGGTGAATCAGGGATACAGATATCTTAACAGCGGAGCCCTTCGTATTTCGGAAGAAAAATTTAAAAATGCACTGAAAAAAATACCCAACCATATTAAAGCCATAAACGGACTTGGTATAGTATATCTGAAACTGAAGAAATTTGATAAAAGCCTTTTTATGTTCAAAAAAGTGATAAGCCTGAACCCGGATCAGATTGATGCTTATAATTTTATGGGAATAATCTATAGTGAAAAAGGGGAATATGAACCTGCTAAGGAGAATTTTCTTATCGCTGCAAATTCAAAAATTTATCAAACCCCGGAAAATGCCTTTGTAAATCTGGCAATGCTGGAACTGAAAAAGGGGAAAAATAATTCAGCTCTGAGATATATTGAGAAGGGAATCACAAAAAACTCAGAATTTACCCAGCTCTATAATCTCAGAGGAACAATATATGAGATGAAAGGCTTTTATAAAAAAGCTGTCCAGAGTTATGAGAGGGCATTATTATTATCCTCCGCTGATAATGTCAGTTTGAGGATAAATATTGCCAGAAGTTATCTGAAGATGGGGCAAAAAATAAAGGCCAGAAACCTCCTTGAAAAAATGCTCGGGGAGGCACCCTCGGAAAATATCAAAAAACAGATAAGGTCAATGATCAAAGAAGCGGAAAAATAATAAGTTTTACTTTAAAACAGTTAATGAGAGAATCCTGTCACCAACCTGAATTTTATGAACAACATCCATCCCTGAAATAACTTTAGCAAAAATTGTATACCTTCCGTCCAGATGAGGAGTGGACGAATGTGTTATGAACCATTGGCTCCCCTCAGTATCTTTCCCTGCAGAGGCCATTCCTACAGACCCTTCCTCATAATAAAGATCAGAAAATTCCGACCTGATAGAAAAAGGCGGGCCTCCCCATCCATCACCTCTGGGGCATCCATCCTGGATCACAAAATTTGGGACAACCCTGTGAAATATACTCTTTTCATAAAAACCCATCTCTATAAGACGGAGAAAATTTGACACTGATCCGGGTGCTTTATTTATATCAAGCCTTATGACTATGTCACCCCTTGATGTTTTTATTCTTACCTTTTGTTCAGGAGAAATTGAAATAACCTGATCCCAGTTTGTCGGATTAGCCGGTAACTTAGGCAGAGTTAAGTTTTTTCCTTTATCTTTTTCCTGACTGCTTTCCCCTTTAAAAAAATCAATCGCTTTTTTTAAAGCTATCCATGCTTCCAGATCTTCAGGCAGCCTGCACTTTTCAATAGCAACAGAAAGAAAATCCAGGTCATCAAAATAACCTTTAAAACCGGATTGTTTATCAATCAATATTCCGGAGGATATACCTATGATCGCTGAATCACCTGAACTGATCCCCCTTTTTAATATATCTGCAAAAACTTTTTTTAAAGTATGTATCCCCTTCCCTCTTTCTATTTTTTTTTCAGGTTTGAAATTTTTGTTTTTTATGATTGAAGAGAGGGCCAGCATTCCGTTTGTCCTTATCACTTTATCTTTCTCCGAAAATACTTCCCCTTCAATAAAATCAAAATTCATGGAATATTCGCCCAATGCACTGAGCAATCCCCCTTTTTCATAAATATTCAGAGTTTTTTTATAAAAAGCAATAATAATTGAAGAGACACTTTTTTTATCTTCCGAATATTTTAAAGCTGCAGCCAGCAAGTTCACACCGGTTCTCCAATCTGATATATTTTTTGCCAACCCTATATATTTTTTCGAGTCTTCTTTAACTCCTTTGTTTAAAATAATTTCAGATGCTGCAACAGATATTGCATAATCTTTTTCATTTACAAGTTTAAATAGAATATCCTTTATTTCTGAATAATCAAATGTAGACATAGCTTTTATACTATTAACCCTGACACGGTAATCGGAGCCGGCGCCGGCAGCAGATAACAGAAAATCCAATGCTTCCTCTCCCTTACATTTACCCACGGCAAGGGCCAGATTCATTTTAACCCTGTTTTCCGTTTCTTTTTTATAGAGCTCTTTTATTTCATCAAAATTGCCGGAAAGATCAATATTACTTATGCGTGAAAGATAATTTGCAGCATAGAACCTTACATCTCCCGAACTACTTTCTTTAAGTATTTTGAATATTTTTCCGGTCCCTTCTTCAGAATTCTTTTTTCTCAGTATAAAACGGTACAGCCCCAAAACCTGCCCCTTTAAAACAATTTCATTCTCACTTTTGACCTTCAGATAACTGAGAAATTTAAGCCCTTTTTCGGTTCCGCATTTTCCCAGAGCTTCAAGGATCACCATTTTCACATAACTTGAAGCTTCCTTTGAGAAACTTTCCATCAATCTATCCTCAGCCATACTATCCCCGGTTTGACCGAGAGCATAAGCAGCAGCCTGCCTGACCGAGTCATCACTATCAGAAAGGAGAGCAGATATTTCTTTAACAGAATCCTTATCCTGAACTGAAGCAAAAGAGAGTGCTGCATACTTTCTGTAAATCGGATTCCTGTCCTTCAGATAAATATGAAGCCCCATACTATCTCTTTTATCCTGAAGAGTATATATCTTCTGCAGGGTTTTATCACTAAATATATTTTTCCCTTCAATGTTTTTTTCTTTATCCCCTGCACAGGAAAAAAATGAGATCAAAATTAAAAAAATAATAAAATGTTTCATATCAACTCCTAAAAAATTTACTAATAAGGTTCAACTTTTATGTTAAGGCTTTTGACGATACGGTAGCAGAGTTTAAAATTAAAGGTATAAAAATATCTTCCTTTTATCTTTTTATACCCCGGATTAATAATTTTAATATTTCTTCCCTGATCCTTCGGCAAAGCGAAAATTTCGTGATCCCTGTTAAAACCGGTAAGTGTTACCTTTCCCCAGGTCGGGTGTCCGGATAAATAAAAATTAATTCCCTTTACTTTTTTAATGGTTGAGATAGTTATAATTCCCTTACTGCTGTCCCGTATCTCCATAACATATTCCCCAAGGATATCACCTTTCGGATAAGGATTCCCATGTACAAGGAATGAAACACCTGCTTCGGTTTTTACCTTCACTGGATTGTAAAGTGATACTCTTGGAAACAATGATAAAATAAAGAACAGTATAAGTATGGAAATAAAAAAACCTCTTCCGAATCCTTCCCGCTTTATACTTTTTAATGATAAAACGATCAACCCTGCAAAAATGACAAGGAAAATTATATTAGGCAAATATTTTTCATTACCTTCAACTTTTATAAAAGACGGAAGAAAATTTGAAAGATCCATATACACATTGCTCAATTTTTGAAATAATAATCCGCTCCTGTCGAGATAATTATGCGTAGTGCTCTGATACAGAGTAAAAGGATTAAAAATCTGGTAAATTGTTACAAAAAATGATAAAAAAGGTAAAATCACAAATAACCGTTTAAAAAGCTTGTTCCGTGATTCTATATAGTATATTACCGAAAATAACATAAGGGTCCAGATCACAGGGAGAAGATATCTTGCCTGGGGGCAATAACCCGGCCTTACAGTAGAATAACCGTGGTAAAGGAGATAAATAAAAGAGGCAATGGAAACGATAAGGAATGGATAATATTTCCTGAATTTTATAAGAGCAATTATCAGGCCGGGGAAGAAAAAAAAGTAAAAAGGGTTATATAGAAGAAGTCCGTCGCGCTGATCAAAAAAATAGTCAAAAAGTGTCTCAATCCTGTTCTGCAAAGTAATACTTTCCATCCCCGCATTATATTCAGCTCTCTGAGCTTCGGTAAGAACTCCCGTATAAACAGACATGGGAGAAAAGCTGCCGTAAGCAAACCATAAATATACAAAGAACAGAAATACAAAAAATACAGGGAATAACACAAAGGAAAAACCTTCCCTGAACTTTTTCTCCCTGAATTTATAAATGAAAAATATAAAAGAGAAAATAGATATAAAAATCAGATATTTCATCCCCCAGAAAACGGTTATCCCAAGGAAAAATCCTGCCCATAAGGCATTTTTACCTTTCTCTCCCTCTTTAAGCAGTCCCAGATAGATGGAGATCAGGAAAAAGAGAAGTACCTGGGCTTCAGCAAATATATGTATGGAATAGAAAAAAACAGGTGCTGTAAAAGTAAAAACACCATAAATAAAAAATGACAATTTTCCTTTTTTCCAGACCTTCAGTGATATCAGATACACCATAACGGCCAGTAGAGATCCGAAAATCCCGAGAAACGACCTTATAAGAAAATAGAGGAGAGGATTGGATAACTTAAAAAGGAAAAAAGGAGCCATTGTTAAAGAGAGGCCCGGCAGGTGGAAGGAATACCATTTTTTAAATCCCTTCCCCACTTTGGTATGATGCTGAAGTCGATAATTTATAAACTCCCGGTATTCATCTCTTGCATATTGATTAAAAACATTTATATCACCATCTTTTGCAATAGAGTGAGAGATGGCAAGGTAGTGGGGTTCATCCCCGACAAGTTCAACACCCTTGATCACAAGAACACCTGATACAATAATAAAAATTATTTCAGTAAATATGAAAATGGTAATCAATCTGTTTTTCAGTTTGAGGCTGTTAAAACCTTTAATGAACTTATCAAAACTTTTATTTTTTTTAATTATAAGGAAAATTGTAAGAACAAGAGACAAAATAAGAAGATATTTTATTCTTATGGAAAGATCATATTTGCCCCAGTAGAATAGTTTTAAAATGAAAATTAGAAGGCCGGATGAATATGGAAAAAAAACAGAATAACTTTCCTGTTTATCTTTTTTTGAAAAAGGCCTGTTAAATATAAAGAAAATGAAAGGAAGAATTAACAATGGGGAATAAACAGGATAGTTGAAAAAATAGGTAATAAAACCACCCGGTGTCAATATCTTTGAGATAGTTTCATTTCGAGTCTTATCCATTTTCAAATTATCTCACATCAAAATTATTGATACAATGACAATAAATATAAGTGCCTGTCCCCATTTATTCTCATCTATGTTAGAATCATGGAATGTCAGTATATTCTTTATGGGACAAATTAAAAGAGTTGATATCCAGGCATCTAAATAAGATCGGCCTTATCATTTTTTTTTCAACTCTTGCTTTAAGCAAAGTTTCTCATAGCTTTATTCTTTTTAATATATTATTTATCCTATTTTTTGAATATATTTGCAGATTTTTCAAACATGGAAAGATCAGGCCCTATTCTCTGATGATCCTGTCTCCGGTTCTTCTGATCCATTATTCATCAACTGCAGATTTTCAAATCAGATCCCTATGTTTTATATTTGTTGTTTATATATTTTCGGCCACTTATTCCAAAGTGAAAAATATTCCAAACATGAACAAACCGGAGAAACATCCGGTTTTGATCTGGATGATACCATTCCTGATATTTTCTATGTTTTCCATCTGGCTGTTTTACAATGGTGTCCATCTTTCGGGAGATGAACCCCATTATCTGATGGTCACTCAAAGCCTTGTCGAAGATGGTGATTTTAACCTGAGGAATAATATTGAAGAAAAAACATACAGGGACTTTATACCTGTTGATCTTTCTCCTCACATGATAATTAAGAACGGAAAGCATTTGTCATTTCATATGCCGGGATTGTCCATATTGCTGCTCCCGTTCTATTTTCTTTTTAAACTTACAGGCAGCCTGATCCCTCCCCAACTTTTTTTCAGGATATCCATATCTTTTATAAATGCCTTTTTTGCATTTTTTTTGTTTTATCTTTTAAAACACTTTTTTCCCGGGAAGAAAGTTTTTAACCTGTGGCTCCTGTTTGTTATTCTTTATCCCACCCTGTTCCACTCTGTTCACATTTTTCCAGAGCTGCCGGCTGCAACACTGCTTATGGGTTCATTCCTCTATATATTTTCCCAACGGAATAATTCTCTGGTTGGAGGGTTACTTTTTGCACTTTCGATATGGTTTCATGTAAAATATTACCCCCCCCTGTTCATTTTTGCTCTTTTTGTATTGGGGGGATATTTAAAAGATAAGAAATACAGGGAAACTTTAAAATTTTTGATCTTCCCGATTATCAGTGCAATCCTTTTTCTAATATACTCTAAGGTTTTATACGGCACATTTAATCCAATGAATATATTCCCCTCAGAAAATTATTGGACAACACCCTTAATTTTAAAACTTAAAGTATTCTTTTCCTACTTCCTTGACCAGAGGGACGGATTATTTTTTTATTCCCCGGTTCTGTTCCTCGCCTTTTTCAGCTTTAAAAAAAAGATAAACAGACAAAGTATACTTTTTTTTATTATTGCTTCCTACATTTTTTTTCATGCCGTAACAACAGTCAGAGGAGCACACGCTCCGGCAGGAAGGCCGCTAATTTTTATTATATGGATAATATTTTTATTCACTGCAAACTATTATTTTAACAACAAGAATAAAACCCTCTTCAGATTTCTTTCAGGTGTTAATTTTTTTATTCTGTTCTGGCTGATCTCTTACCCTCTCCTTGTATATCAACCTGTTTTTGCATCAACAACAGAGAGGAGCTCGGGGCTTTTAAAACTGCTTGGAAGCAGTATGTCAAATATCACATCGGCTTTCCCTTCATTTCTTACAAATCCTTCCGGCCTGTACATTCCAAATATTTTATGGATCCTGGTGCTGGCCCTGTTAATTATTTATTTCTATGTATATAAAAAAAAAGTGTATAACCTCAGTGAAAAATATAAATTATGGTTTGGTATAACAGCTTTTCTGGGGATAATATTCTTTCTCTCTTTTTATCCCAGGATAGATCTTTCCCGATATGAAAGAATCTCCAAAGACGGGATCTCTTTCCTCAATAGCTCAGGTAACTTTGTTTATGAAAAAGATAATGATCGGTTCAGAGTTCGGGGAAATGG
>JBDLJQ010000020.1:0-48914 GCA_039714255.1 Acidobacteriota bacterium | reverse complement strand
TTATGCTTGCAAGAGCTCTCGCCGTCATCTGCAACGCTTCCCGCTACGGATGCTCTCATCCGCTTAACGCTGCTGGCTGCGTAGCGATCGGCATTCGAGCCGCTCCTGTAGTGCAAGGTGAATTCGCTTTAGTGAAGTAGAAATGAGCTCACCTCTAAAAATTCACAACTTACTATTTACTATTCACTTTTTTTTGCTGTTATTTCCGTTGATCTTTTTCGGGAGAAGTTCGAACCCCTCACCATATACCTGATGGATATCCTGAACAATAACAAAAGATTTTTCATCCACCGATGCAATAATTCTCCTTACTTCGGGAATACTTTTTTTAGGCAGTACAGAGGTCAGCATAAACCTCTCTTTTCCGGAATAACCACCTACTCCTTTAAAAATGGTCAATCCCCTTTTCAAATTTGAAAATATTGCTTTTTTCATTTTGTCAGGAAAATCGGTAACTATCATTATTCTCTGGTTTGCCCTGAGCCCGTTCAACACCATATCGATCACTTTAATTTCTATATAGATAAATATCATTGAATACATAATATTTCTGATAGGAATAAATATAACTGCAGCTGCTGCCAGTACAAATATATCAATGATAATGAGGGTCCTGCCTATTGGAACCTTTTTTAATTTCCACAGGATCTGCCCCACAGCGTCTGCTCCACCCGTGGAAGCCCCCGCAAAATATATCAGCCCCAGCCCGAGGCCGACACTTGCTCCGCCATAGAATGCAGCCAGAAGAATATCACCACTGTTCAGATTTATGTTCAGATCGAGAATTGATAACAGGTCTATCAGAAGATTCATTAATATTGTCGCATAAACAGATTTTGCCCCGAAACCTTTGCCAAGGATCTTAATTGCAATTACAAAAACAATTGCCGTTATAAACAACGATGAAATTCCCACAACCGGAAGGCCGGTTATCTGTTTTACAATAATTCCTATTCCTGTAACTCCCCCCTCAACCATATCCATGGGTAAGATAAATATCACATAGCCGATAGCAGATATAATTGAACCCAGAGTTATCATCATCCACGGCCACAATTTTTCCTTAACAAAAATATTTTTTTTCATTTTATCCCTCGTTCCGGAAATTTTAGAGCATGAATTATAAAACTTCTTTTTCCTCAAATCAATAAAAAACTGAAAGATTTTACCATTATATCTGTTATAATACATAAAACATTTTAATAATGTATTGAAAACAAGGAGATCATTATGAGATTTAAAGTTTTGTTGATATTTTTTTCCATATTTTCTGTTTTTTTAACAGGTTCAGAAACTATCTTGCTTCCGGATCTATTAAAACCCGACTCACTTCATGTAAATAATAAAAATATATTTATAACAGAGGGTGTTACTATTTATGTCTATTCTGCTGAAGATTTTAAACTTTTAAAAAAATTCGGTAAAAAGGGAGAAGGCCCCGGTGAAATAGCGGCATCACGAAGAGGGGGTACCTCATATTCACTTTCTACAATAAACGATTATATTTTTATTCATAATAGAAATAAGGTACTTTTTTTTGAAAAAGACGGGACGCTAAAAAGTGAAAAAAAACTTTCCGGAGGTTTTATAAGAGGGCTCCATCCGGCAGGAAACAACTATGTGGGAAGGGTATTCAAGATGGGAAGCAACAGATCAGAAAGAACATCTTTAGTAACCCTTTTTGATAAAGATTTTAAGAAAATAAAGGATATATTCAAAGAATCCACAAGTATGCAACGTAGAAGTTTTTTAAAAATATACTCCGCAGGCAATCAATTCAAACTAAAAACCGAAGGCAAAAATATTTATATAAACAATACCAAAGATTTTGTTATAAAAAGATTTGACTCTACCGGAAAAGCACTTCCCCCTATAAAGGTAAATTATGCTCTGCAAAAGGTAACAGGCAAAGAGAAGGAAAATATAAAAAGTTATTATAAGAATTCATCACGATTCAGCAGTTTCTGGGAAAGGATAAAAAATTCCTTTGAGATCTCGGATATATACCCGGCAATTAAGGAATTTTTTGTTGACAGTGAAAAAATTTATGTTCAGACCCACAAAAAAACCGGTAACAAACATGAATTCTATATCTTCAGCAGATCGGGCAAATTGTTAAACAAAAAATTTTTTAGCCTGGAAATGCTGAATTATATGGAGGAATATCCGTTCTATATAAACAGTGGTAAAGTTTTCCAGCTTATTGAAGATGAAGATGAAGAAGAGTGGAGCCTTCAGATAACCGATATTTAAATAGCAAACATTCTATTTCATACTAAAAAATTTCAGGTAAAGTAGTTTCGGCGCATCCATCCTTATGCTAAAGCGGGCAGCCCATGCCGCCCTCTCTTCGCCAAGGCGAATTCACCTTGCACTACAGGAGCGGCTCGAATGCCGATCGCTCCCTAGCGGGAAGCGTTGCAGATGACAGCAAGAGCCTTTTCAAATAGATATCAAATATCAACAATTTCTTCATCCACCACTACGGATTTGACCGGTTACAATATTCGGGGGGTATTAAATGTGGTGAACTCACCCATTTAAAGAGCATGGGCTCAAACATCACCCATTTTTCTGCGAAACATACCCCCGCCTTATTAACCGGGGCCCAACCCCTCCGTTTCGTTACTTCAGAAAAGGGTTGATATTTGCTCTCAATCACGAAGAAGAATGAAGCCAGGTAATTTCAATTTTGGCGCAGCCGTCCTTCTGCAAAAGCGGGCAGCCCAGGCTACCCTCTCTTCGCTAAAGCGAATTCACCTTGCACTACAGGAGCGGCTCGAATGTCGATCGCTCCGCAGCCAGCAGCGTTAAGCGGATGATAACATCCGTAGCGGGAAGCGTTGCAGGTGACGGCGAGAGCCAGAGAAGTTTCAGGCTTAGTTACCGCCGGAGCGATGAAGTATCACTATTTCAGTTTTTTTTGCCCATATAATCTTTTGAAGCTTTTATAAAAGAGACAAAGAGTGGATGCGGATCCACCGGCCTTGATTTTAACTCCGGGTGAAACTGACAGCCTACAAACCATGGATGATCCTTAAGTTCTATCATTTCAACCAGATTCCTCTTCTTATTCTTCCCGGATATTATCATTCCATTCTCTTCCAGTACAGATTCAAATTCCGGATTGAATTCATATCTGTGCCTGTGGCGTTCAAAAATTTTTTCTTTATTATAGATATCATGAGACAATGTCCCCTTTTTTAATGTACATGAAAACTGGCCAAGCCTCATATTGTGCCCCATTGATTCTATATTGATCAATTCCCTTAATTTCAGGAATATTCTATTTTTAGTTGATTTATCAAATTCTACCGAATGGGCATCTTTTAAACCGGCAACATTTCTTATAAACTCAACTGAAGCCGTCTGCATACCGAGACAAATTCCAAAGTAAGGGATTTTATTGACCCTGGCATATTCGATCGCTTTTATCATGCCTTCAATACCCCTTGTTCCGAAACCACCCGGGACAAGAATTCCGGCCGAATTTTTAAATACTTCATCAAGGTTTTCGTTTAAAAGATCATCAGACTCAACAAGGTTAAGTTTTACCTTCACACCATTTTCAATTCCGCCATGAAAAAGAGCTTCAAAAAGACTTTTATAAGAATCACTTAACTTTACATATTTTCCAACAATACTTATTTCTATTTCCGCTTTTACCGACTTAAGTTTATCTACCCAGGCTTTCCACAATTTTGAGTCATCATTTTTTTTCTCCAGGTCCAGTTTTTTCAGCAATGCATTTCCAAGGCCTTCCTCTTTAAATATTAACGGTATTTCATAAATGGAATCAACATCATTGGCACTGACAATATCTTCATATTTCAGATTTGTGAACAATGCTATCTTCTCTTTTATATCCCTGGGCAATGGTATTTCAGCCCTGCATAAAAGGATATCAGGCTGAATTCCGATTCCCCTCAACTCTTTAACACTGTGCTGAGTGGGTTTTGTTTTCAACTCTCCTGCTGCTTTAATATAAGGGACAAGAGTAAGGTGAATAAAAAGGGTATCACTCTCGTCCAGCTCCAGCCCTATCTGCCTGATTGCCTCAAGGAAAGGAAGGCTTTCAATATCCCCTACCGTACCGCCTATTTCGCAAATTAATATGTCATACTCTCCATCAAGGTTTCTTATTGAATTTTTTATTTCATCTGTTACATGTGGAATAACCTGGACTGTTTTCCCGAGATAATCACCACGTCTCTCTTTTTCAATAACATTAAAATATATTCTTCCGGCGGTCCAATTATTTTTCTGAGATGTAATGGCTGTGGTAAATCTTTCATAATGGCCAAGGTCAAGGTCTGTTTCGGCCCCGTCATCGGTCACAAAAACCTCACCATGCTGAAGCGGGCTCATTGTTCCGGGATCTACATTTAAGTAAGGATCAAGTTTTACAATGGATATTGAATAACCGTAGGATTCCAGAATATTTCCAATTGATGCTGCAGCAACACCTTTACCCAATGATGAAAGCACTCCTCCGGTAACAAATATATACTTAGTTTTCAATTTCATTTTCCCTCAGTAATTTTTCTATTTTTTTTACATCCTCAGGAACATCAACCCCGTAGGATCTGTAATTTGTCTCAATTATTTTTATGGTAACTCCATAATCCATAAATCTCAATTGTTCCAGCTTCTCACATTTTTCAAGATCAGAAAGAGGAAAATTAAAAAAACTTTCAATTGATTTTTTCAGATATCCATAAATTCCGATATGTTGAAAAAAACCGGCAAACTCATCCCTTTTCACAAAGGGAACGGGAGACCGTGAAAAATATAGAGCTTCTGAATTATTATTAACAACTGCTTTCACAACATTTTCAGAAAGATAATCTTCAATTGAAGTATTAAAGAATGCTGCTGTTATTACATCATGTTCACCTGTATCAAGCTCATCATAAATATCTGAAATCAATTTTTCCGATATCAAAGGTTCATCACCCTGGATATTTATTACCGCATCATAATCACTCTTTTTCAGGACTTCCCAAACCCTCTCTGTCCCCGAACTGCATTGTCTGGAGGTCATAATAGATTTACCACCGAACTCCTTAACTTTGTCAGCTATTTTTTTATTATCCGTTGCAACAATAATATCTTCAAATTTATCCGATTTTTTTACCTGATTGTATACCCGTTCGATCATCGAAATACCAAGGATATTTGTGAGTGGTTTTCCCGGAAACCGTGAAGATTCAAACCTGGAAGGAATTATTGCAGCTATATTCATTATTTTTTTTCATCTGCTTGCGGACCTTCGGCTTTAAATTTGGACTTGTTATCAAGGACCTTCAGCTCCATCTGGCTTGAACCCTGGAAAAAAGCCCCCTCTTCAATTATAAGTTTAGGAGTAACCAGTTCACCGGTTACCCTCCCCTTTGCAAATATCTCTATCTTATTTTTAGCTTTAACCGATCCTTTAACAACCCCGTTTATCGAAACACTTTCAACATCAATCTCAGCTTCAACAATTCCATCCTCACCCACGATCAGGGAAACACCGGATAAGATCTTTCCTTTAAACTTACCATCAATTCTAAAAGAGTCATTAAATTTAATTTCTCCGTTAATCTCTGTATCTTTGTCAACAAAACCATTTACTCTTCCTAAACTTTCATTTTTTTGCATCTGCTACTCCTTGGTTATAAATTTAAAAATTCTTTCATATTCTTCAAGATTGTTAAAAAAAATAGAAACTTTCCCGCTACCGTTCTTTTTATATGAAAGGTTTACCTTTGTTGAAAACAATTTTGACAACTTATCTTCCGCTTTAATCAAATCGGGATCATCATTGTTTTTTCCAATATCACTTTCCTGCTTATTATCTGTTGAAGATATTTTCTTTACAAATTTTTCCGTTTCCCTGACATTCAGTTTTTTATTAATAATGACAGAGAGTGCATTAAGAATTTTCTCGCTGTTTTCCAGGCTTAAAAGTGATCTTGCGTGTCCCTGAGAAACCTCTCCTGAAATTATACTTTTTTTAACAGCCTCGGGTAATTTAAGCAGTCTAAGATAATTTGTCAGGGTAGCTCTGTTCATTCCAAGTTTCTCGGCAGCTTCTTCCTGATTAAAACCATTTTTCTTTATTATCAGATCAATACCCTCTGCAACTTCAATTGCATTCAGGTCCTCTCTCTGAACATTTTCAACCAGAGCGGCTATCATCACTTCTGCTGGAGAAATATCCTTTATTATTGCGGGAACTTTTTCCCATTTTAAATATTGTGCCGATCTCCATCTTCTTTCGCCCACAAGAAGATAATATTTTTCATTGTCCATATAGAGGACAACCGGCTGTATCATCCCATTCTCTTTTATGGATTGTGCCAGCTCTTTGATCTTTTCATTACTAAAACTTTTCCTGGGTTGATACGGATTAGGATAAATATTTTCAATTGCAACATCAATATAGTTCCCGTTTTTGTTTAATGTGGGTTTGTTAGCAATTATAGCTTCGATTCCTTTTCCAAGAACTCTTCTTTTCATTTGTTCAATATCTCCTTCGCTAATGCCAGATATGCCCGCGACCCGGCCGACCTTATCTCATAGAGCTGGATAGGTTTTCCGAAGCTGGGAGCCTCAGACAACCTTATATTCCTCGGGATCACCGATTTATACACTTTGGTTTTAAAAAAACCTCTGATCTCTTCCTCGACCTGTTTTGAAAGGTTTGTCCTTTCATCAAACATCGTAATAAGTATCCCCTCAATCGCAAGCTTACTGTTAAAATTTTCCCTTATCCTGTCTATGGTATTGTTAAGGTCGGACAATCCCTCAAGGGCATAATATTCCGACTGGATCGGTATCAGGACAGAGTCACATGCAGTAAGAGAGTTTATGGTTAAGATCCCGAGAGACGGAGGAGAATCAATTATTATAAAGTCGAAATCATCTCTTATTTCCTCTAACACATTTTTCAAATGAAGATGATTCTCTTCCATACCCGACACTTCCATCTCAAATTTTGCCAGCTCTCTTGTTGAAGGAATTATCTTAAAATAAGGTAATTCACTGTCTCTTATAGCATCATAAATAGTACAGTCACTACTCAAAACATCATAAATTCCTTTTTCCACACTTGTTTTATCAAACCCCATACCTGTGGTTGAATTTGACTGGGGATCCATATCAAGCAAAAGTATCTTTTTTTCCGCTATGGCAAGAGAAGCCCCTAGATTAATGGCCGTGGTTGTTTTCCCCACACCGCCTTTCTGATTTGCAATTGTTATTATTTTTCCCATTTCACCTCAATGTTTCACGTGAAACATTTTTCATCTTTATTATTTTTATGTAATCACGAGATGGTATATTATAGATTTTTTGTTCGAACATTTCTATATCTTTTTCTATTTTTTTTATTTTATTTTCTGAAGTTATCAAAATCAACTCTTTTACAAGGTTTTTTTCCAGAAGTTTAACAAGCATGCTGTTGTCCGGAAAACCCCTTGCCACAAGGGTTGAATCCTGAATTTTAAAAGTTTTAAAAAAGTTTATTATGGTAGCTTTCTCGGCTTCAATGTTGTTGAGATTTAGTTTTTCCACAGCGTGAATTAAAAATTCATATTTTTTCTTTTCAGGTTCTACCATAAATATTTTTTTGCCTGGTTCTGTTATCGACAGTGGAATTCCCAATATCCCGTTTCCGCTCCCTGCATCCACTACTATATTGAATGAAATTTGTTCCCTAACCAAAAGTGTCTCTGAAATTAACTTGTGTATATCCTCTCTTTTTATTTTTCTTGAGATAACATTAGCTTTAATATTATACTCAAGCATTGTCTCTATATATTCATTTATCATTGTTTTCTTTTTATACCGTCTATTTTTTTTTAATAAAAATAAAATATGCCACAGATATAACCCACACAAAAAGTACAACCGGCAGGTATCTGTCAAAATCTATTATCAACAGGAACGGAACAAATATAAGAATTAATATAGCAAATAAAACTGCGGCTTTCTGTAATATCTTTTTCATTTTACCTCTTCTTTTCTTGTACAATTTTTTTTTTATTAATGCAAGATAAAAAATAATTTAAATTTATATTGACAGTAAAAATAAATTTAATTAACATATATAATTCTTTTGCAATGGATGGAAAACAAATTGTTTTCCACAATTGTTAAAATTGTTGTGGAAAAAATGGATGAATTTAAAACTGCTAAAACTTTAATAAATACAATTCTTGATAAACCCACTTTTGAAAAGTTCATAACACCTCTTGTGTATATCGGCACAAAAAAAAATATTATTTTTGCCGGGTCCCCCGAGAAAAAAAAAACAATCTGGATACAGAACAATATACTAAATTCGATCAATGAGTTGTTAAAAAAAGAGCAGGGAAGGACACTGAAAATAGTTCCCCTTTATGAAGAAGAGATAGTTGAAGAACCAAAATCCACTGAAATAAAAGAAAAAAAATATTTTAATTCGAACCTACAGAAAAAATTTATTTTTGAATCTTTTACCCAGACTAATTCAAACAGGATGGCTTATTCTTTTGCTCACAATGTCTCTGAGTTTCCTGGGAAATCCTACAATCCACTCTATATCTACAGCGATGTAGGCCTTGGAAAAACCCATCTTATCCAGGCTATCGGCAACAGGATTCTGAAAAATAATAAAAATATGAGAGTAGTTTATACAACCTCAAGTGACTTTATGAATGAATATGTTGAATATACAAGGCAGAAACAGGGATCTGAAATTAAAAAAAAATATACTTCCATCGATGTACTTCTTATAGATGATATTCAGTTTATTACAAAATGGGGTGGAACAAGGGAACAATTCTATTTTATTTTTAACAAACTTATTCAGATGGAAAAGCAGATAGTAATATGTTCTGATAAACATCCCGATTATATTCCCGACCTGGAGGACAGGATCAAATCAAGATTTGAAATGGGAAGTATAGTCGATATATTACCATATAGTCTGGAGGACAGGCTGGCTATTCTAAAAAATAAAATTATGGAAAGAAATATTATAAATGGATACGATTTTGTGATACCTGAAGATGTCCAATATTTTCTTGCATCCTCAATAAAGGAAAATATCAGAAAACTTGAAGGTGCATTGAACAGGCTTATCGGTGTTGCAGACCTGACCTATTCCAACAAAAAAGGGGTATCTCTAACTCTCGATTTTGCAAAAGAAGCATTAAAGCCATATATCTCTTTTAAGAGGAAAAAAATAACAATCAAAAGTATTCAGGAATTTATTGCAAAAAAATATGATATAAAAACGTCTGACATATCTTCAAAAAATAATTCAAAAAGAGTTGTCCTTCCACGTCAGATAGCTATGTATATTTGTAAAAAGATAACTAACCACTCTTATGTTGAAATTGGAAACAGGTTTGGAGGCAAAGACCATTCAACGGTAATATATTCAATAAAAAAAGTTGAAGGAATGTTGAAAAAAGACTATGAATTGTTGAAAAATGTCGATTCTTATATAAAATTCTTTAAAGATTAATTTTACCAACACTTATACAAAAATTTTCCACCACTTTTTAAACACCGTATTTCTTTTATATAATTAACTTTTCAGAAGTTTTTCACTTTTTCACATACTATATTTTATTTATATTTTCATTATGTTATTATAGATAAATAAATTATTAAGGTAGGTTAAAATGAGAATTTTTGTGGAAAAAAATTTTTTTTCAAATGAGTTAAAATTATTTCAGGGAGTTTTTGAAAAAAAAACACTTATCGATATACTTCAGAATATTAAAATTACTGCCTTTGAAGATGGTAAAGTTGAGCTTCTTGCAACCGATCTTGAAATAGGGCTGTCATCTGTAATTTCCGTAAAAGTTGAAGAACCCGGAACGTTTACAGTTAACGGAAGGGATTTTTATGATCTGATATCTAAAATGCCCGAAGGATTAATTGAAATAGGTGAGAACAATGATCTCCAGATTACAATTACAAATGAAAAAAAGACCAGTAAATATAAGCTTATGGGATTACAATCTTCAGATTATCCACAGCTTCCCGAAGCCGATTTTTCAAACCCTATAATCCTTGACATTAAAAAGCTTGGATTTCTTATAAATAAGAGCCATTTTATAATTTCCCACGAAATGAAATTTAATCTGGGAGGAGCTCTTTTAACAATTACAAATTCATTGATCGAGATGGCTTCAACAGACGGACACCGTTTATCATACTCCTTTTTTGATCATAATATGAATATTGATGATCAGTTGAATTTTATTATTTCCAGAAAATCTTTGATGGAACTATTAAAGATAGGAGATTCGGGTAGTTTGGAATTTACCTATGATAAAAATAATTTATTCTTTAAAAGCGGGAACAGGATACTTTCATCCCGGATAATTGACCAGAAATTTCCAAATTATAAGACGGTCATTCCGGAAAACACACAGTTTGAAGCTGTTTTATACAGTGAAGAATTATTAACAACTTTAAAGAGGATATTGATATTTAAAAGCAGAAATAATGGTGTTATATTCAAATTTGAAGAGAACAAGCTTATCCTTGAACGTACAACACCGGAAAAAGGGGAAGCATATGATGAGGTTGAGATGGAATATAGCGGCAAGCCAATAAATATTGCATTTAATGGCAATTTTATAATTGACTTTTTATCCCATTTAAACTCAGAAAAACTCAGAATAAAAATGAATGATACTGAAAGTTCCTTTATTTTTGAGCCCTTTGTAAACGAAGACGAGGGAAAATTTATCTATGTTGTAATGCCTCTGAATATTTAAAAGTTGTATATAGAAAAAATAGAAATTCAGGGATTCAGAAACCTGAAGGAAAAGACCGGGTTTGACCTGGTAAATAATAAGAACCTGATTTATGGATCCAATGGTTCCGGAAAAACATCTGTTCTTGAATCGATATATGTCCTGGGATTCGGAAAATCATTTTTGAATGTAAAAAGAGACGAGATCCTAAATGAAAATTCAAATGAATTTCTAATAAAAGCTATATTAAGGGGAGAAAACAGTACTTATGAGCTGAAGGCTTTTTATCAAAAGGCATTTGAAGTTTACCTCTATAATGAGAAACAAAATATTTATAATATTGGAAAGTATCTTTTTCCTGTTTACTTTTCCTCATCAAACTATACCCACTATGTTGAAAGCAGGTCCTATTTACGAAAGATGATTGACAGGTTTATTTACGGAATAGATCCTGTATATGCAAAAGAACTTATTGAATATAACCGGATCATTAAGCAAAAAAGCCACCTGTTAAAGTTTGGCGGAAACATTTCTCAACTTACAGGATGGAACAGGTCCTTAAGTGAAACAATGGAAGTTATACTTAAAAAAAGAACCGGTTTTTTAAATAAACTGAATACAGAGATCGCTGATAATTTCAGGAACGGACTTAATGTTAAATATATTTCAGATCTGTTTGACGCAGGAGAAACAGATACGGATAAAAATTTAATTTTAGATAAATTAAATAAAATTAGAGACAGGGAAATATTCAGTAAACGTATTTTAAAGGGAACACATCTCGATGTTTTTGAAATATATTATATGTCTAAACAATTAAAGTATTTTTCATCCGGAGAAAAAAAAATAAACCTTTTACTACTCTATCTTTCATATATTGAGATCTTTAAAAAGATCAGGGGTGAATATCCTGTTTTCCTTATCGATGATTATGATACAGCAATGGACAAGAAAAATATCGGCCTTCTAACTGAAAAATATCCCAAAATGCAAATAATTGCGACATCAGTAAAAAAGAACAGTGATTTTATAAATTTGATAAAACTGAAAAACCACTTTTTATAACTTCAACTTTAACCTGCTGTATATCATATTTGGTGGTGTATGCCTTTACATACACTACATTTTGAGATATAATTTTCTTACATAAAAAGTTCTGAGAAGAGATATTTCTACTTTTTTGTACCTAAATGAGGAGAAAAAAGTGAAGGTTGAAGAATCCAAAGGAAAAGATAGAGAATATACTGCTGAAAATATAAAAATACTGGAAGGCCTTGAGGCTGTAAGATTAAGGCCTGCCATGTATATCGGGAGCACCGGAGTATCAGGTCTCCACCACCTTGTATATGAAGTTGTGGATAACTCTGTTGATGAAGCCATGGGTGGTTTCTGCGATAAAATAGAAGTTATTATACATTTTGACAATTCAATAACTGTAAGCGACAACGGAAGGGGTATACCCGTTGATATTCATAAGGAAGAAAACAAACCGGCTGCAGAAATAGTTATGACTATTCTTCATGCCGGAGGAAAGTTTGATAATGATACATATAAAGTTTCCGGCGGCCTGCATGGTGTCGGAGTTTCCGTGGTTAATGCACTTTCATCTAAACTGGAACTTGAAATAAAGAAGGAAGGCAATATATATTTTCAGAAATATCAGATAGGGAACCCTGAAGCACCTTTAAAAAAACTTGGAAAAACAAACAAACGGGGGACAAAGATAACTTTCTGGCCCGATGAGGAAATATTTGAGACGACTGAGTATGACTATAATATATTATCAAAAAGGTTAAAAGAACTTGCATTTTTAAACAAGGGCCTTGCTATTGTTTTAAAGGATGAAAGGTCAGACAAAGAAGAAACATTCTTTTATGAAGGTGGAATTGTTGAATATATAGATTATTTATCGGCTAACAAGAACAGGGTTCATGAAGAGCCGATTTTCCTGCAGACAGAAAAAGATGATACCATTATTGAAATTGCATTCAGTTATGTTAACTCATTTTCGGAAATCATGCTCTCCTTTGTTAATAATATAAATACCATTGAGGGGGGAACCCATCTTACAGGATTTAAAGGTGCCCTGACGAGGACCATAAATCAATTTGCCCAGTCAAACAACCTTAAAAAGGATTTTAAAGGCAGCTTTTCGGGGGAAGATGTAAGGGAAGGGCTTGTAGCAATTATTTCGATTCGGATTAAGGACCCCCAGTTTGAAGGCCAGACCAAGGCCAAACTGGGAAACTCTGAAATAAAGGGAATTGTTGAATCTTTTGTAAATCAGAAACTTAATGAATTTTTTGATGAGAATATTTCAATCTCCAAAGCGATCGTGGCAAAGGTCACTTTGGCTGCAGAAGCAAGAGAAGCTTCCAGGAAAGCTAAAGATCTGGTAAGAAAAACAAATCTTCTTGAGAGTACTACACTTCCGGGTAAACTTGCAGACTGTCAGTCCAGGGAACCGGAAAACAGTGAAATATATGTTGTTGAGGGAGATTCTGCGGGTGGTTCGGCCAAACAGGGCAGAGATAGAAAATTTCAGGCAATTCTCCCTTTGAAAGGAAAGATCCTTAATGTTGAAAAGTCAACCACATCTAAGATGCTCGAGAATGAAGAGATCAAAACAATAATAGCTGCCCTGGGTGTCGGGATAGGGCCGGAAAATTTTGATATTGAAAAACTGAGATATCACAAGATAATAATAATGACAGATGCTGACGTGGACGGTTCTCATATCAGGACCCTGCTGATGACATTCTTTTTTAAACATATGAGACAGATAATTGAAAGGGGATTCTTATATCTTGCTCAGCCACCTCTCTTTCTGGTGAAAACAGGAAAAAAAGGTGTCTATCTTAAAAGGGAAAAAGATCTGGAAAACCATCTACTGAAAAAGATCGGGGAAGATGTAAAATTGTTTCCCAACGGCAGGGGGGATAATTTTCTGGAAGGTAAAAATCTTATAAAATTCTTAAAACTTTTGTCAAAGAAAAATTCACTTCTTGACAGTATTGAAAAGAGAGGCATGCCTAAGGTTTTAACAAATAAACTTATTGAACTTATAAAAAATGAAGATTCTTTTAAAGATGAGGCAAAAACAAAAGAAGTAGCCCGGGTTATTAAGGAAATTGAATGTTGCAGAGCTGCTTCGGTGGGATACGATACCGAGTATTCAACTTATACAATTGATCTGGAATATGAACTTAACGGTGTGAATTTATCAAAATCCATAAATTGGCATTATTTAACCGGCCCTCTTTTTGCCAGGGTAAATGAAGCCTATGAAAATTTGAAAGAATATCCGAAAAAACCTTTCCACTTTTCCATCGGGAAAGAAGAGTTTGAAATAGATAATGAAAAGGAACTTATTTCAACACTTTTTGAAAAGATAAAACGGGGACTCTATATTCAGAGATATAAAGGTCTTGGTGAGATGAATCCGGATCAATTATGGGAAACAACAATGAACCCGGAAAACAGAACACTTCTAAAAGTGGAGATAAACGATTTTCTGGAAAGTGAACAAATATTTGATACCCTGATGGGAAGTGATGCAGGTAAAAGGAAGGTTTTTATTACAGAAAATGCGTTAAATGTAAAAAACCTTGATATATAGGAACTTTGAATGAGTATAGAAGAAAAAAATATTAGTAATATCGAAGAAGTTACAATTGAGAATGAGATGCAGACCTCTTATCTTGATTATTCGATGAGTGTCATTATAGGAAGGGCAATTCCGGATATCAGGGATGGTTTGAAGCCTGTTCACCGGAGAACCCTGTATTCTCTTTACCAGACGGGAACATTTTTTAACAAACCCTTCAAAAAATCTGCAAGGATCGTTGGAGATGTTATAGGAAAATATCATCCGCATGGAGACCAGGCTGTTTATGATACATTGGTAAGGATGGCCCAGGATTTTGCAATGCGTTACCCGCTTGTTAATGGACAGGGAAATTTCGGGTCAATAGACGGTGACCCTCCGGCGGCTCAGAGATATACAGAAGTAAGGCTTCAAAAAATTGCCAATGAACTTTTAAAAGATCTTGAAAAAGAGACGGTTAATCTTATACCTAATTATGACGGATCTCTGAATGAGCCGGAAGTATTTCCGTCACAGCTTCCGAATCTTCTTCTTAACGGCAGCTCCGGTATTGCAGTGGGAATGGCAACATCAATTCCCCCCCACAACATTAAGGATCTGACTGAAGCTTTTATTAGATTTGTTGATAATAATGATATTTCAATTGAGGAGCTGGTTGAAGTACTTAAAGGCCCCGACTTCCCTACCGGAGGTATTATCTATGGAAAAGCTTCAATTTTAAATGCATATAAAACTGGAAAGGGGTCGGTTGTCGTAAGGGGAAAAGCAAATATTGAAACAGACAGTAAGGGAAAGCAGAAAATAATAATTACCGAGGTTCCCTACCAGACAAATAAAGCAAAATTACTCGAAAATATAGCAAAACTTGTTACCTCTAAAAAAATAAGTGGTATCTCAGATCTCAGAGATGAATCGGACAGGGATGGAATGAGAGTGGTAATTGAGATAAAGAGGGATGATATCCCGGATGTTGTTCTTAATAACCTCTATAAATATACTCAGCTTCAGACAACATTTTCCCTGAATCTCCTTGCAATAGTAAACCAGCAGCCAAAACAATTTAATCTTATTGATTATTTTAATCACTTTCTGGGACATAGAAAAGAGATCGTCAGGCGAAGGACCATTTTTGACCTTAAAAAAGCAGAATTCAGACTCCATATTATAGAAGGACTTAAAATAGCCCTGGAAAACCTTGATGCAATAATAAAACTTATAAAAAGTTCAAAAAACAGGGATGAAGCCAGGTCCGGGCTGATCTCAAAATATGATCTTACTGAAATTCAGGCCAATGCTATTCTTGATATGCAGCTATACAAACTGACCGGCCTTGAGATTGAAAAACTTGAAAAAGAATATAATGAACTCTTAAAACTTATTGAATATTTGAAAGAGATCTTATCCAATGAGAGTAAATTATTGAATTTGATCAAAGAAGAGCTATTACTCGCAAGCGGAGAATTTACAGATCAAAGACGGACAGAAATCGTTGATAATGAACTTACCGAGATCAATATGGAAGATATGATCAAGGATGAAGACTATGTAATTCTCTTCACAAAACAGGGATATATAAAACGTACTCTCCTGGATTCCTATAGAATTCAGAATAGAGGGACAATGGGAAAACGGGGATTCGGCTTAAAAGATGAAGATATGATCAAAAGAATTTTTGTCGCTTCTGCCCATGACTATATTCTCGTTTTTACTGAAAAAGGGAGAATGTTCTGGAAAAAAGTATATGAAATGCCCGAAAGTGAAACTACAGGAAGAGGAAAACCTATAAACAGGTTAATTGGAATAAGTGATGAGGAAAGAATTTGTTCTGTAATAAATGTAAAAGAGTTTTCTCCCGATAAATATATTATGCTTTTTTCAAGAAAAGGATATGTAAAAAAATCAAATCTTTCATTGTTCTCCAAACCTCGTGTTAACGGAATAATTGCAGCTGATGTTAATGAGGATGATAAAATATTTGAAGCTCATATTACTGAAGGAAATAATTATATATTTTTGGGATCAAATATGGGAAAATCGATAAAATTCCGGGAATCTGATATCAGAGAAATGGGTAGAGGCGCCAGAGGAGTAAGGGGAATTAAACTTGGTAACAATGATTTTCTGGTTGGAGCCGGAATAATTGGAGATGAAGATAAATATATTTTAACATTAACAGAATTAGGATTCGGAAAAAAGTCAGACCTCGATCTTTACAGAATTCAGAAGCGTGGAGGAAAGGGGTTGATCAATATTAAGATCACTGAAAAACTCGGGAAAGTTGTGGGCCTTGTTATTTTAAATGATTCCGATGAAATAATATTATCATCAGAAAAAGGTGTTGTTAATAAAATAAGCAGTTCTCAGATAAGATCTCAGGGAAGAGCTACTCAGGGTGTAAAAATAATGAACCTGAGGGAAGGAGACCGGTTTGTCTCTCTGGAAAAGGTCAGAGTAGAGAACGGAGCCGAAGAATAGAAATATTAATGTTTAAATGAAAATAGTAAGGTTTGCCCCATCCCCGACAGGCCATCTTCATGTGGGGGGAGCGCGGACCGCACTTTTTAATTATCTTTTTTCAAAAAAAAATAATGGAAAGTTTATACTGAGAATCGAAGATACGGACAGGGACCGTTCTTCCGAAGAGATGTCGGAAGAAATTCTGGAAGGGCTCGGGTGGCTTGGTATAAAATGGGACCCTCCGGCCTTTCACCAGTCGGATAATGTTGATGCTCATTTAAAACTGGGATACAAACTTCTGGATGAAGGAAAAGCATACAGATGTTTTTGTACACCGGAAGAGATACAAAAACGTCGTGTAAAAGACGGGGAAACCATTATATTTAAATATGACAGGTTTTGCCACAATCTGTCCGAAGAGGATATTGAACGGAAACTTAAAGAAAAAGTTCCGTATGTGATAAGATTTTTTGTTCCCAGTGGTGAAACTGAGTTTAACGACAAAATGCACAAGTTGTTAAATATAAACAATACGGAAATAGATGATTTTGTTCTAATCAGGTCGGATAAAAGCCCCACTTACCATTTATCTGTTGTTGCAGATGATATCAGCATGGGGATCACAGATGTGATCAGGGGAGACGATCATATTTCCAATACATTTAAACAAATTTTGTTGTTTCGTGTTTTGAAAAAACCTATTCCGAAATATACACACCTTCCGCTTATATTCGGTGCAGATAAAAAAAAGCTCAGCAAAAGACATGGAGAAACATCTGTTTTGGAGTTCAGAAAGGACGGTTATCTTCCTGAAGCATTGATCACATATTTTTCACAATTATCATGGAATCCGGGTGATTATAAAAAAATTTTCCGGATGGAAGATCTTGTAAAAGATTTTAAATTTGAAAAAATGTCAAAAAACAGCCCGATATTTGATTTTGATAAACTTTTATTCCTTAATTCACGTGCTATACGGGAAAGAAAACCGGAAGAGATCCTTGATCTTCTTTATAAGGATGAAGGTTTCAGGGAAAAATATTCGATATTTGACAAGGGAAAACTTTTTGACCTTATTGAACTTGTAAAACCACGGATGAAAAAACTTAATGATTTTAAAAAACAATTCGATCTTTTTCTCTCAGAGGAGTTGAATTATGACCCTGAAGAGTTTAAAAAAACAAAAAAAATTGAGGGGATCCATTTTTATATTGAAAAATTTGTTGAGAAAGCTGAAAACTTGAATGATTTTAAAGAAAGATCCATAGAAGAATTTTTACGTGATTTTTCTGAAAAAAATTCTATTAAAGCGGCAGACCTTATTCACCCGTTCAGGTTTGCCCTGACGAACTCCAATGTAAGCCCTTCAATATTTGAGGTATTTGAATTTTTTGGAAAAGAGAAGTCCTTAAAGAGGATTCGTTCATTTTTAAAATTTTTGGGGTAACATGTTTTTTCCCATAAAAGATTATAATCCCACAAAAAGAATTCCCTACATTACAATTTTCTTAATTGTGGTTAATGTTCTTATTTTTTCCTATCAGAACTTTTTTTCTAAAAAACCTCTAAATCATTATATCAATCATTATTCAATGGTACCCTATGAGATAACCCACCTTAAGAATGTTAAAATTCTTGTTGACAGGGATCAATTCGGTTATCCTCAGTTTCAGGATAGAAATGTTCGTCCTGTTCCAAGTTTGATCTCATCAATATTTATGCATGGTTCGTTGATGCATCTCCTTGGAAATATGCTGTTTCTATGGATATTCGGAAACAATATTGAGGATTATCTCGGAATGTTCCTGTTCTCCGTTTTTTATTTAGTTTCAGGAATAGGAGCGGGATTGATCCATATTTTGTTTAATTTTAACTCGCTGACCCCGGTGATTGGTGCAAGTGGTGCTGTTTCGGGGGTCATGGGCGCTTACCTGATACTGTTCCCGAAAGCAAAAGTTAAAACACTTATTTTTATTTTCTTTTTTATAACATTTGTTGATATACCTGCATCAGCATTTCTGGTTATCTGGTTTATTTATCAGTTTTTTTATGCCGGGGGGGGATCTATTGCCTGGCTTGCACATATCGGTGGTTTTTTGATAGGATTAGTTTTGATATATTTTGTAAAAAAGAAAAGGCCGGTTATGGAAATTATGGAAGAAATATAGTTTTAAAGGAGAATAAATGGAAAAAAGATCTATTTCAACAAAAAAAGCTCCCGAAGCTATTGGCCCCTATTCCCAGGGGATAATAATTGGAGATCTTGTTTTTTTATCGGGCCAGATAGGTGTTGATCCTGAAACCGGTAAAATGGTGGAAGGGGGGGTTTTAAATCAGGCCAGGCAGATTTTCGCTAATATTAACAATGTGCTGGAAGAAGCAGGATGTCTGATCGATGATATAATTAAAGCAACAGTGTTTTTGAAAAGTATGGATGATTTTAAAAATGTAAATACTATATATTCGGAAATTTTTTCACTTCCCTATCCTGCCAGGTCTGCTATAGAAGTGGCAGGACTTCCACTTAATGCAGATATAGAGATCGAAGTTATTGCAAAAAAAACTTAAGATGTATTGAAAATTAACTCCGGTTATTGTAAATTTATTGCGTGAAATTTCTACTGGCACTGGTAATATTGACAGGGATTGCTGTCCTTGGTTCAAAAATATCATTCTTAAGAAAAGAGTTTTCTCTCGGAGTTAAAAATATTTTTTTTACAGGAATTGAATATATTTTAATTGGATTGATCCTTGGAGAGAGTGGAATAAAAATACTGGATATTGAAACTCTTCCTAAATTTTATCCTTTTCTTGTATTCGGGCTGGCCTGGATTGGTTACCTTTTCGGGGTTCAGTTTGAGTTTCAACAGGTAAAAAAGTTGCCCCGCATGTTTTTTTCCATAACTGCCATACAGGCTTTTGTAACCTTTTTGTCAGTTTCAATAATAATGTTTATTGTGTTTCGCAATTTTTTTTTCATGAAATTTCAAATTTCACTTATTCTGTCGATCTTCCTGGGAACCATAGCTCTTTCAACTGCGCAATCTGCAATTGCTATCGTAAATAAAAATTACAAATTTAAGAATCAAAAGCTATTTGACCTCCTCAGGTATGTTTCGGGTGTTGACGGGGTTTTTGCAATAATGGTTTTTGCAGTTCTTCTTGCATTTATGAAAAACGGAAATTCACTTAGCCTTAATCCGGCTCTGACTTTGTTGTGGCTTTCAATATCTGTATTGATCGGTTTTATCCCTGCTGTTATTTTCAGAATAATGAACAGGGTAAGGCCCGGAATTCAGGAATTTCCCGTTTTTCTTGTAGGTGTTATTATTTTCACAGGAGGACTTGCTATACAGCTGAATCACTCTCCTCTTGTCTGTGGCTTTTTTGGCGGGATCATCATTGCTAATTCATGCAGATACAGGACAAGGGTATTGCTATTTCTCCATGAAGCGGAAAAAGCAATTTATATAATTATGTTGTTGATCCTTGGGGCCGGGTGGAATCCTGATAAGGGTATTAACTTTATCCTGGTTCTATTCTATATTGTTTTCAGGTTGCTGGGGAAGTTTTTTGGTAATTTCATTGCTGCAAGATCTTTCAGATCAACTTTTAAGATCCCTTCTACCATAGGGATCGCTCTACTTTCGGAAGGAGGCCTCTCTTTTGGAATACTTATCAACTTTATTATATTATTTCCCGAACTTTCTGACAAGATAATTTATATAGTGATCTTGTCATCTTTTATTAATGAATTGCTGAGCCCGAGACTGATCCTGACCCAGTTTAAGGAGAAAGAGTTTATTGGCAATATTGGAGGAAAAAAACTGTAGATCATGACCAATAAGTTAATAGTCCTGGTACTTGTTATATTGAGCATGGGAATAGTTTTTTTCCTTGCCGACTCAGGTGTGATCAACAATAAGATGTCACCAACCCTTATCATTGGTTTTATGATCCTCTCATCATACAATATTGGATTTATTGGTGAAAAATTCGGATTGCCCCGAATTACCGGATATATTTTTTCCGGCCTTTTGTTCGGCCCATATCTGATAACTATTTATAAAATAGATACCGTTGAGAGCCTCTCTTTTTTAAACAGCCTGGCACTGGCATTTATTGCATTTAATGCCGGGGCCGAACTGAGAATAAAAGACCTGGCAAAAGAAATAAAAACAATAGTTTCTTTAACTGTTGGAGTAACAATTTTTGTATTTTCAGGTGTCACACTTACTGTTTTCCTGCTTGCTGACCTGATTCCTTTTATGAAAGGTTCAAATATTGCAGTAAGGCTGGGAGTATCATCAATTTTCGGAGTGATATCGGTTGCAAGATCTCCCTCTTCAGCAATTGCAATTATAAACGAAACACGCTCAAAAGGTAATTATACAAATACAATCCTCAGTGTTGCGGTAATTATGGATGTTCTGATTATAATTCTTTTTGCTGTAATAATATCTGTTTGTGAGGTTTTGATTAAAGGAAAAGGAGCTCTTGATATTAACTTTATACTTTTTCTTATATTTGAAATATTTATGGCATTTGTTCTCGGATATTTTCTTGGAAGGTTTATCTCCTTTTTACTTACAAAATTGAAAGTTGAATTTTCGGTAATTATAATAGCCCTTGGATTTTTTGTGATAAAGTTTTCCCATTTTACAGGAGACCATTTTAATGAAATATTTGAGAGTAGTATTAATATTGAACCTTTACTGATATGTATGGCTGCCGGTTTCACCGTACAGAATTTTTCCGGGCATGGAGAGATTTTTCTAAAAAGGATGGATAAAATATCAATTCCGGTATATATTACTTTTTTTACCATTACCGGGGCTTCAATAAATATCGATATGTTAAAAGCAGGATGGTTTTTTGGAATAGTAATATTTATATCAAGGATTGCTATGATCTATACAGGCTCCTATTTTAGTGGAAAAATTGCGGGTTCTGATAAAAAAATATTAAATAACAGCTGGCTTGGTTTTATTACCCAGGCTGGAGTAAGCCTTGGATTGCTAACGGAAGTATTGAGAAGATTTCCTGAAATGGGTATATATATTCAAACAATACTTATAGCATCCATTACTCTGAATCAGATAATAGGGCCGGTTGGATTTAAATATGGGTTAACTGCAGTAAGGGAAACACTGGAGATGAGGAAAAATAAACTTGACTAAAATTTCGTTATTAAATATTATGAGGTCTAAAGAATAAAATGCGAATATGTGACTATTTAAAAAGTGAGTGTATAAAGGCCGAATTATCAGGAAATACAAGAAACGAAATACTTCTTGAACTGACAGGGTTGATCGGGAAGGCCTTTCCGGAAATTAACATTGATGAAGCTGTAAACGGTTTACTGAAAAGAGAAAAATTAGAGACAACCGGAATCGGAAAAGGAATTGCGATCCCTCATTCGGGAATAAAAAGCTGTAATACAATAGTCCCGGCTTTCGGGCTTGTAAAAAAGGATGTTGACTTCAGGTCTCTGGACAATGAACCTGTAAAGATAGTATTTTTAATATTATATCCCGCCGCACAGGTTTCAATGCAATTAAGGTTTCTGGCAAGGGTCTCAAGAATATTGCGAAACAAAGAGTTAGTGAAGAGTTTGCAGAAATGTAATACATCTGATGAAATTCTCGGTGTATTTGAGAACTATGAAAACAGACATTTTACCTGAAAACAAATACTATAATGAAACTGGGAATAGTTATATTAAACCGAATTGAGCTATTGGAAGACCTCCTTTCAGCCTTTATAGAAATAGGTATTTCAGATGCAAATGTTATTGATTCTCTTGGAATGGGCCATATTATTTCCCACAATATTCCAATATTTGCCGGACTTATGGATGCATTTACAGGAAGCAGCCCCAAAAGTAAAACTATTTTTATAATAATCAAGGAAGAGATGGCTGAAAAAGTTGTTGAGGTGGTAAAAGATATCTGTATGGACAGTGAAGAAACAGATAACAGTCAGATATTGTTTTTACCTGTGGATAAATTTATCAGTTTTTAGAAAGGTTTATTCAGTTCTCTTCAAGATATTTTTCAATACTGAGAAATTTTTCATATAATTCTTCTTCATTTTTACATTTAATAATTTCATCAACCATATTAGTATTACTTACAAGTCTTGCAATATTTGCCAGAGATTTAAGGTGAAAACTTACATATCTATCATTGCTCATAATTAAAAAAACTAAAAATACGTTATTATTGTCAGGAGATTTATATGGCATACCCTTTCTTATAAGTGCAATGGAAATTATGAAGTCTGAAAACTCTTCGCTGAATATGTGAGGGGTTGCAACACCCTTCCCTATTGCTGTTGATTGTATATTTTCTCTTTTTATGAAAAGCCTTCTGACCTTTTTACTATCAGTTACTATTTTTTTTTCTTTAAGGAATATTGAAAAGGAATTATAGAAATCATCTGTATCTGAAAATGAATCGGCTATAAAAATTGTATCACGGTTTAAAACTTCGGATAATTTCATTAAATTCTCCTTTTAATATCATCTTTAGTATCAAACTGGTTGTCTCTTCCCGCAGATATAAGAAACATATCCATATTTTCATCTGCTTCCAGTTTAAATGGAGCTCCCCAGGGATCGATGAGGTGTATTTCTGTTGACAAATAATCCGGGACCAGCTGGTCAAGAATTTCCGGATATTCATTTTTGTCAAAGAAATAAGAATTAATAGCAGTTTCAATAGTCTTAAATTGTGTGTCTAATGTTACCCTTTTTGTCTTGTCTATTTTATTTACCATTTTGGAAAAAACAGAGCTGTTCTTTTTTGGTTTATCACAATAAAGTGTTAATAAAACTACAAGTGTTAATGTTAAAATTTTTACTTTTCTGCTCACGAAAATATTTTAGTATAAGGAAAAAAAATTTACAATATTATAAAGAAAATTAATTATGCTATAATATTTTTATGAGATTAGAAGATGATTTTATTGTGGGTATTCTTGAGAATACTGACATATTCGGAGACCTGACAGTTGAAACCCTGAGAGAACTGGGCTCTCTGTTTGATGAAAAGATCTTTAACAGCGGGGAGATCATTTTTGAAGAGAACAACATCGGCAATTCTATGATGGTCATTACCTCCGGAGAGGTCAGGGTTTCCCAGGATACAGACTCCGAAGGTGAAGAGGCCCTTATCATATTAAAGAAGGGAGATCTCTTCGGAGAGATGGCACTGCTTGAAGACCTCCCAAGAACTGCAAATGTAATTGCCCATACTAATGTCATTCTTCTTGAGATCAACCGTGAAAAATTTTTAAGCTTCTTAAATTCCCATAGTGATGCGGGTATAAAAATACTATTAAAGCTTTCAAGGATACTATCATCAAGGCTTCGCGAAACCGACACCAAATTAAAGGCCTTTATAAGTTTAACAAAATGGCTTTAATCTGCCCCGGAAAGCCATAGGATCAGAATTCTTCTCTTATGGCGGATTATAACTTTCTCTCAGATAAAGAGTGGAAACTTAAAATTGATTTTTTCAGGGATAATTATAATATCTGCAAACTTTGCCCCCGGCAATGTGAGGCCTCCAGGACAGACGACAGAGAAGGAGTATGTGGTGCGGGAAAAGAGGTGAAAATAGCATCTTATAATCTTCACTTTGGCGAAGAGCCGCCTGTTTCCGGAAAAAATGGTTCCGGAACTATCTTTTTTTCAGGATGTACCCTTAAATGTATCTTTTGTCAGAACTATCCGATCTCTCAATTAAGGAATGGTGAGATCTATTCCATCGAGGATCTCTCTGAAATTTTTCTGGGACTTCAGAAAAGGGGGGCCCATAATCTTAATTTTGTCTCCCCCACACCTTATCTTTATCATATTGTAAAAGCAATTTATCTGGCTGAAAAAAAAGGATTGAATATTCCTGTTGTATACAATACCAGCGGGTATGAAAGGAAAGAGATAATAGAAAAACTTGACGGTATAGTTGATGTTTATATGCCCGACTTTAAATATTCCGACGAAAAATTATCATTAAAATATTCCGGAGTTAAAGATTATATGAAACATGCTGACCCGGCAATAGGTGAAATGTTCAAACAACAGGGTGAATTAAAGATCGACGAGTTCGGAATTGCTGAAAACGGGGTGATCATAAGACACCTTATCCTTCCCGGAAATGTAAAAAATTCACAGGATGTACTCAAAATAATCAGCAAAAGGAAATATAAGGGATCATATTTAAGCCTGATGAGCCAGTTCTTTCCTGCATATCGATCTGTAAACGATAAAGACCTTAAACGGAGATTGTATTCTGAAGAGTATGAAAAGGTAAGATCCCTCGCGATCTCCCTCGGTTTTGAAAAAGGATGGTTCCAGGACATTTGATTTCAGTATCATAAATATCAATCATTTTCTGAAGTAACGAAACGGAGGGGTTGGGACCCGGTTAATAAGGCGGGGGTATGTTTCGAAGAAAAATGGGTGATGTTTGAGCCCACATTTTTCAGTTGGGTGAGTTCACCACATTTAATACCCCCGAATATTATAACCGGTCAAACCCGCAGTGGTGGATGAAGAAATTGTTGATATTTGATAACTATTTGAAAAGTCTACCCAGATCCGAAATATATCTGAAATTCAGGGTACCTGCCAGGGGTACCCCTACTACTACAAATGCAAATTTAATAAGTCTTTGTTAAATTTTCCCAATTTCCTGAAGATTAGTTGAGAATAAAAATATGATGTGCTAAATTGAAAATATATTAAGAGGAATAGGAGATTTTGTAGTGCCGAAAATAGGTGAAAAAAATTATTTAAAAAATTTAGGAGAAGACGGAGTACAGCATTCAATTAACAAACCATTTTCAGACATAAATTGCGGAGAGTTGCTGATGGGAATCGGAGCAGTCATGTCGTTGCTCCCCCCCCCCCATAAAAATACTTGATCTGGGCTGTGGAACCGGATGGACCAGTATTTTTTTTGCAAAAAACGGTTATGAAGTTATAGGTGTTGATATTGCAGAAGACAGTATATCTTATGCAAATAAACAAAAAGAGATTGAAAAACTGGATAATCTGACTTTTTCAGTTTATGATTATGAAGATTTGCCCTTTAATGAAGAATTTGACGTTGTAATTTTTTTTGATTCTCTTCACCATTCCGTTGATGAATTTCTTGCAATAAAAATGGCATACAGGTCATTAAAAAAAGGGGGGATATGTATTACTTCAGAACCAGGGAAAGGTCACTCGAAACAGCAAAATTCAATTGATGCCATGAATAATTTTAATGTAACTGAAAAAGATATGCCTGCAGGCAAAATTGTTAAAATGGCAAAGAGAAGCGGATTTAAAAGATATAAGGTTTTACCACATCAGTTTTTTTTAAGTAAATGGATTTTTAATAGTGTAATTTACACAGATGAAGCTATTTTTTTTAAACCACGTTTTTTACGGAAAATTGCAAAATATTTAAAAATTATGTTCAAGCCAAAAAAGAACAGTATTGTCCTTCTGGTAAAATAATTATTTTTAACCGGACATATAGGGAAGGGTGTGATATGAAAAGGTTTCGTATTTTGTTATATCTAATATTAATAGCAGGAACAATAATAACTATATTATTCAGTTTTCGTTCGGGGGAAAAGAATATATTCCTGATCACACTGGACACCACAAGGGCTGACCATATAGATTACTCTCTTGGTGACAATGAGCGGACACCGAATCTTGCAAAGTTGGCCTCGGAAGGAGTTTATTATGAAAATGCATTTTCTTTGATCCCGATCACCCTTCCATCCCATGCTTCAATGTTCTATTCACTTCCCCCACATATGCTTAATGTTTATAACAATGGAGACTTTGTAAATGTTAATCATAACAGTGTTGTTCAAATATTAAAAAATAATGGATTTTCTACAAAAGGTATTGTTTCTCTTGGTGTATTAAAATCAGAGTTTGGTTTGAACAGAGGATTTGATGAGGTTATTGAAAATTTTTTAAATGGAATCTTTTATATAGATGCAAGATCCATAAATAGTGAGGTTTTTAAAATGTTGGAAGGAGAATCCAGGAAAACATTCTATTGGATACATTATTCTGATCCACACAGTCCTTATTTCACACCTTTTTATAAAGGTGGAGAGTTTAGAATGTTTTTAAATAAAATTCCCGTTTACACTTGTGAAAGCACTGATTATAGGAAAATTAATCTTGAACTCAGTCTTATTCCGGGAGAAAATATATTAAACTTCCGGACAAGAATCCCAAATAGGGTACGATATAATAATAAAATACGTATTGATGCCATTTCTTTTCTAGATTTCAAAATCCAGTCAGATACTTCAAGCAAAGACTATAAGGTTGTTTATCCAAAGGACTGGAACAAAAGAGAAGATAAAAATGAAGTTAACTTTGGAACCCAAAAGAGAAAGGGAAAAATTTTATTGATAAATAAAATGCAGAAAGACATCAAAATAAAAATCTCATTTATTTACAGAATAATTGAGACCAAACCATCTTCCCGATATTTATATCGCGAATCGGTGAAGTTTCTGGATAAACAAATAGGAAAGCTTTTAGAACATCTGAAAAAGAGAGGTATTTATAAGAACTCGGTTTTTATAATTGTGGGAGATCATGGTGAGGGTCTGGGAGAGTTCAAAAATCTGGTTGGCCATGTGGATTATCTTAATAGCATATTTACTAAGGTTCCATTAATTATTTCAGGCAAGGGAATAAAAAGAAAAGGAGAAAATACAATACCAGTATCAACACTTGAAATAGCCCCCACAATTCTTAAATTTGCAGGTATAAAAAAACCTCCCTATATGATCGGCGAAAACCTTATTGAATTGAAACAAAAAAAAAATATTTTTTTAGAAACATATTCTCCTGAAGCATACCATGATGGATTTTCAATTTTGGCT
Organism: Acidobacteriota bacterium; assembly: GCA_039714255.1. Classification (GTDB taxonomy): domain Bacteria; phylum Acidobacteriota; class Aminicenantia; order UBA2199; family UBA2199; genus UBA647. The sequence goes on along the minus strand of JBDLJQ010000020.1, from coordinate 21,191 downwards.
TATCCCTTTCAATTAATATACTATCCGGAAAGAAAACAAGAAAATTTTGAATTTTATAATATAAATACTGATAATAATGGAATTAATTCAATTATAAAAAATGACAAATTTAATGACATTATCCGGGGATTGAAGAAAAAGCTAATTAATTTTACCCAAATCCAAAAAAAAATTAAAAGAAGGAATAAAAGCAAACTTTCAGAAGATCAAAAAGCTATGCTTAAATCTCTTGGATATCTATAATAGTTTACATTAGATTAAATATCTTTTTCAGGGTTTCTTCAGCTCCGGCGGCAATTCCTATCTGTCCGGCCGGTACCTGTGGGTCCCTCACATTTATCCTGATCAGGGTTGCATTGTACCTTGATAATATTTTTTCGGAAATATAGCGCACTGTTGGAACTGCAGTTCCGGCACCGCATTCGATAATAGCTGTTTTTTTATTATCCAGGCTGTTTCTCCAGTTTAAAAATCTTTCATGCTGCAGATTCGTCCTGTCCGATATCCAGTCCCAGTCTCCGAACATCAGAATATTGGGCCTTGCCAGCGAACTGCAGGCCGGGCATTGCGGCAGCTCCCCCATTGCCCTCATTGTGTTTTGATCAATCTCAAGTTTTACATCCCTGCTTTCCCACAGGTTATTACATGAAGAGTTTATACATTGCAGATGGTGAATTGATCCGTGACACTCTTCGATTTTTTCGGGATCAAAACCTGCAACCTGGAACTGGCCGTCAACATTGGAGGTAAAAACAAAATAATCTTCCTTTGATCCTGCAATATCGAGGAGAATTTTAAAGCCTGAATGGGGAATTGTTTTCCTGTAAAGGTTGAGCCTGTGGCCGTAAAATCCCCATGCAAATTGAGGATCGGTCTCAAAGCCGGCCGGGTTAGCCATTTCTACAAAACTCAGCCCCAGCTTTTCATAGGGAGGATAAGCATTCCAGAATCCGCGGTTACCGCGAAAATCTGGTAAACCCGAATCTACTCCAATACCCGCACCTGCACTAATCAACACTGCATCGGCGTTATTTATTGCCGTTGCGGCCTCTTTAATTATATCGTCAATTTGTTCCACAAATAAATAATTACAATCTGAAACAAAAAAATCAAATAAAAATAGAATAAATCTTCGACTTTACTTCTTTTTTTAGTATAATTCAGTTTCTATGAATTTAAAAAGGAGGAGATAATAATGAAAAAACATAACTTTTATGCAGGTCCCGCAATTCTTCCACAGGACGTAGTGAAAAAAGCGAGGGAAGAACTTCTTGATTTTCAGGGAATAGGATTATCTGTAATGGAAATAAGCCACCGCTCAAAGGAGTTTGATTCGGTTATAACTACTGCAGAAGCAAAAATGAGAAAACTTATGGGAATTCCCGATAATTATCATGTCCTCTTCCTCCAGGGAGGAGCCAGCCAGCAATTTGGTGTTATCCCGATGAACCTGCTTAAGGGTGGGGAAGCCGACTATGTTAATACCGGAGCCTGGGCGAAAAAAGCAATTAAAGAGGCAAAGCTTTTCGGAACGGTAAATATAGCCGCAAGTTCGGAAGATAAGAATTTTAATTATATACCGGAAAGTTTTAATTTTTCATCCGGCTCTCAATATGTTCATACCACTTCCAACGAAACGATAGGTGGAATTCAGTTTAACAAATTTCCAGAAACAGGAAAGGTTCCCCTGATCTCAGATATGTCATCAGATATTATGAGCAGAGAACTTGATATATCAAAATTCGGATTAATATATGCAGGAGCCCAGAAAAATATAGGGCCTTCCGGTGTCACACTCGTAATTATCAGGGATGACCTGGTGGAAAAAAGTGCTGATAACCTCACAACAATGCTCAGTTATAAAACCCATGCAGAGAAAAAATCACTTTACAATACTCCTCCTTCATTCGGTATCTATATTATCAAACTTGTAATGGACTGGCTTGAAAGTAAGGGTGGTATCGGTGAGATGGAAAAGATAAACAATAAAAAAGCAAAACTTTTATACGATAAAATAGATTCAGGCAGTCTGTATTCAGGCACTGCAAATGTTAAGGACCGGTCAAAAATGAATGTAACGTTCAGGCTGACTTCCGAAGAACTTGAAGCAAAATTTCTTGCAGAATCTGCTGCTGAAGGGTTTGTAGGGCTCAAAGGGCACCGGAGTGTAGGCGGCTGCAGGGCATCGATATACAATGCCCTCCCCACTGAGAGTGTAGAAGAACTTGTCCGCTTTATGGATGAGTTTGAAAGGAAAAGCTGAATAAAGTAATTTCCGGCACCGATTTTTTTTTATTATAAACAAAACCTGATGGACAAAAATATTTATACAACTAAAAAGATATTCAGGTTCTGGCTTCCTCTTGCCGCAACATGGCTGATGATGTCACTGGAGGGGCCATATCTTGCTGCCATAATAGCAAGGACAGCTCTGCCTAAATTCAACCTGGCCGCTTTCGGGGTTGCTTTCTCATTTGCACTTATAGTTGAAGCTCCGATAATTATGATAATGAGTGCTTCCACAGCACTTGTTAATAACAGACATGACTATTTTACACTCAGGAATTATACTTTTTTACTTAACCTGGTTATAACCGTATTCATGCTGGTCGGGTTAATTCCCGGGGTTTTTTATTTTATTGCCGAAGGGATGATCGGTCTTCCCCATAACGTTGCTAAGCTTACCCATATTGCATCGGTAATATTTTTGCCATGGCCTGCAGCAATCGGGTTCAGGAGATTTTATCAGGGTTTGCTGATAAAAAACGGTCTTACAAAACTCGTGGCATACGGAACAATAATCAGGCTGATCTTTATGAGCATTACGGCATTGATATTGTTCCGGATGAAAGTGAGTGGGGCTTATATCGGTGCAGCAGCTTTATCCACAGGAGTTCTTGCTGAAGCGGCTTTCAGCCGGATAACGGTTATAGGTACCATAAAAAAGATACTCGGAAAAACAGAAAAAAAAGGGGAAAAGAAAGTTTTAACATTTAAAAATATAAATAAATTTTATTTTCCCCTTGCCTTAACAACAATTCTTGCGCTTGGAGTTCACCCGATGGTCACATTTTTTATGGGAAAAAGCAGGTTTCCGATAGAATCGCTTGCAGTACTTCCTGTTGTTAACTCGCTTATATTTGTTTTCAGGAGCCTCGGGCTCTCCTACCAGGAGGTTATGATAGCTCTGTTGGGAATGAACAGAAAAAATTATGAAGGGATAAGAAAATTTGCCATCTATCTGGGGATATTTATTATTGCTACTCTCTCATTGATACTTTTTACCCCTCTTCTACACATATGGTTCGAAAAGGTGTCGGGTTTATCTTTTGAACTGGTTAAATTTTCTATCCTTCCCGCCCGGATCCTTGTGATCCTCCCCCTTCTTACCCTTTTGATCTCATTCCAGAGGGCATTGCTTGTCCACACAACGGAAACAGGGCCTATCAAAGGGGCGTCCCTGATCGAAATTATTATGATCCTTTTTACTCTCTATCTCACGGTATTCCAGTTCGGGCTCCCGGGAGCTGTTGCAGCAGCACTTTCTTATACCATCGGCCGTCTCTTCGCCAACTCCTATCTTCTGCCCTCGCAGCTGAACGCCATCGACTCCCTCAAGAGGAAATAACAATATAATGTAGGGGCCGGGCATGCCCGGCCCGGTCAACAAATTTTCAAATATTTGGACAGGGCATATCCTGTCCCTACGAGAATAGTGATAATTTACCAATTAGATCATTTGTATAATCGGGTGTTATTGGATAGAATATCACTTTATTTAAAGAGCAGAATTTTATGGAAATTAAAACATTTGAGATCAGGGTTCGGGGAATTGTCCAGGGGGTTGGTTTTCGCCCATTCATATACAAACTGGCCCATGAAACGAACCTTAAGGGAACAGTTTTAAATGATACGGAAGGAGTTCTGATAAGGATTAATTGTTCCCGTGAAATTGCTGCAGGTTTTGCTGAAACGATAAAGAAAAAATCTCCTTCCCTGTCAAAGATCGTTAAAATTGAACTTAAAGAAATTGAATGGGAAGAGTTTTCAGGTTTTAAAGTAGTTGAAAGCAATCTTACGAAAGTAAAAAATACATTTATCCCTCCCGATACTGCTGTCTGTGAAGATTGTTTGAAAGAATTATTTGATCCCGGGGATCGAAGGTATCACTTCCCTTTTATAAACTGTACCAATTGCGGGCCCAGGTTCAGCATTATCTACGATATCCCCTACGACAGAAAATTCACCGCTATGAATGATTTTCCCATGTGTAATGATTGCAGAAGGGAGTATGAAGATCCGAAAAACAGGAGGTTCCATACAGAACCCACCTCATGTCCGGAATGCGGCCCCGCATTTTTTCTTAAAGATAAAAATGGAAAAATCTTATCATCCGATATTGAAGTTATACTCGATTCTATCCCTGGATTTATTAAAGAGGGAAAAATTGTTGCAATTAAAGGGATTGGTGGTTTTCATCTGGCTGTTGATGCAAAAAATGATAAAGCGGTAAAACTCCTCAGGGACAGGAAACAACGTCCGTTCAAGCCATTTGCGTTAATGGTTAACGATATAAACAAAGCATCTGAATTTCTGGATGTTTCAAAAGCTGAAGAGAAACTTCTATTGTCAAAAGAACGCCCAATAGTGATTTTAAAGGAGAAGAAAAAAATTGTTTCTCCCGATGTGGCCGGCGGCCTCTCCCATCTTGGCCTAATGCTCCCCTACAGCCCATTTCAGTTTCTCCTCTTTTCAAAAGATAAAGAGATGGTGCTGATAATGACCAGCGGCAATGTCAGTGATGAACCCATTGTTTATGAAGAGGAGATACTTTTTAAAAAGCTTGGAAATATTGCAGATTATTTTGTTACGTCCAACAGGAAAATTGTTGAACAATCCGATGACAGTGTAATGTTTGTGGAAAATGAGAGACCATTCTATATAAGGCGTTCAAAGGGATTTGTACCGATACCGGCTTTTTCAAAAAAAGCAAAAAAAAATATATTTGCATCAGGATCTGATATTAAAAACAGCTTTGCCCTTGCAAAGGATAATCTGGTTTTTTTAAGCCAGTATATAGGTGATCTGGAAAGCCCTTTGACAGAAAGGGTATATAAAAAATCGATAGATCATTTTAAAAATATATTTGATATTAACCCTGAAATTATTGTTTCCGATAAACATCCAAACTATTTTTCAACTCAAATTGCAAATGAGTTAAGTAAGAACGGGGCGAAAAGGGTTAGTGTACAGCATCATCATGCACATATAGCAGCTGTCCTGGAGGAGAACAATCTGGATGAAAAGGTTATCGGCATCGCTTTTGACGGAACCGGTTATGGAACAGATGGAAAGATATGGGGTGGAGAATTTTTAATAGCGGACAGGGAGGATTTTAAAAGGGGAGCTCACTTCAGCTATTTTAAACTTCCCGGAGGGGAAGCGGCAATAAAAGAGGTGTGGAGGATAGGATTATCTCTGCTCCATGAAACCTTCGGAAAAGATATTTATGAAGGTTCTCCGGAAAGAAAAATAATAGTGGAATTACTTGAAAAAAAGATAAACTCACCTGAATGTTGCAGTGTGGGAAGGATATTTGACGGAGTTTCTTCTCTATTGGGAATGTCGGAAGTTATTTCAACTGAAGCTGAAGCGGCACAATTGCTGGAAGAAGCCGCAATGAAACATAAAGAAAAAAGGAGCTTTCCTGTAGGGATTTTAAAAAACGAAAAAAATTCTCCATATATAGTTGACGTGAAAGGTATCATAAAAAATATAATTGAGTTGAAGGAAAAGGGTGTTCCTGCCGAAGATATTGCATATGCATTCCACCATTCCCTCATGAAAGTTACGGTTAAAATTGCAAAACAATTGAGAGAAAATTTTAATATAAATAAAGTTGCTTTAAATGGCGGAGTATTTCAGAACCGGTTATTTCTCCGGTTAATATTAAAAGAACTGAAGGAAAACAATTTTGAAATATTATTGCCGAAGGAATTTCCTTTTAATGACGGTGGAATTGCTCTGGGGCAGATAACTGTTACAAAAAAAAGGCTGGGTCTTTAGCTGCCTGAAATATCGGTAAGGAACTGGATATTTGAAACTTCAATATTTTTTTCGATCTCCCTTGCTGTCCTCTTTATAAGTCCTGCAAGAACTTTTCCTGTCCCCACTTCTGTAAATTTATCCATTTCCAAATCTTCGAGAAGTTTTAACACAGTGGTATGCCAGAGGACAGGCCTTGAAACCTGCCTTTTTAATCCATCCCTTACCTTGTCTTTATCTGTGATCTCTTCAACATCCACATTGTTGATTATGGGATAGTTCAGGTCATTGAACTCAACGTTATCCAGATCAACAGACAATTTCTCTTCTGCCGGAAGCATTAGTGATGAATGGAATGGTGCGGATACGGGTAACATTACCGATTTTGGTGCCGCCACCTCTTCTATCACCTTTTCCACACTCTCTTTTTCGCCGGAGATAACTATCTGGGATCTGCTGTTCCAGTTTGCCATTCCCGCTTTTCCGCCTGTGGCTTCGGTTTTTTCTCTGATCAGGTTTATGTCGGCCCCGATAAGTGCTGCCATGGCACCTTTGCCCACAGGAACTGCTTCCTGCATATATTTTCCCCGTTTATGGACAAGAAGTAATGCATCTTCAAATTTTAATCCTCCGGCACAAAGGACTGCTGAATATTCGCCGAGGCTGTGGCCTGCCGAGATCACCGGTTCTTTTTCCATAAGGTTGTAGAGGATATAGGAAACTGTTAACAATGCGGGTTGTGTATTTTGTGTCAATTTAAGGTCATCCTCAGGCCCTTCAAAACAGATCTTTTTAAAGTTAAAGCCCAATATTTCGTCTGCCAGGTCGAAGGTTTTTTTACCGAACTCACTGTTCTCATAGAGGTCCTTCCCCATTCCAACTGTCTGTGATCCCTGCCCGGGAAATAAAAATACTTCTTGTGCCATTAATTTCTCCTGGCCCCTATTCTATCATTTAAACCGGGTTGGTTCAATTTTGTTGAGGGCCTCAAAAACCTCATTTGATCTTTTCAACCGGGCCGGCAGGCAGGTTTTGAATAAAATATTTAAACATGGAAGTTCTTAAATGAATTGTTGTTCCCTCCCTCTCCCTTATGGAATGGGTTCTCATGGGATATTGGATCATGGAAAAATATTTATTTTCCTTTATCAATTCATCAACAAGCACTTCCAGGTTTTGATAATGGCAATTATCATCTCCTGAACCATAGATCAATAAAAGATTTCCCTCCAGCCCTTTGGCATGAGTAATTGGGCTGCCTTCCTTATATCCGCTTTCGTTTTCTTCTATCTGCCCCATAAATCTTTCCTGGTAGAAGGAGTCGTAAAATTTCTGATTGCTTACAAAAGCAATGGCAATCCCGGTTTTATAAATATCGGGAAAACGGAACATACAATTTAATGTCATGGAACCGCCACCGCTCCACCCCCAGATTCCTATTCTCTCTTTATCAATAAAATCCCATTTTTGGATGATATACCTGGTTGCGGCTTCCTGATCAAATGAAGCCACTATTCCGATTTTTTTATAAACACTCTCTTTCCAGGCCCTTCCCCTGGGAACAGTTGTCCCCCTGTTATCCACGCTTATAATAATATATCCCTGCTGGGAAAGAAAATAATCCCACAGATCACCCCCCGACCATCTATCCTGCACCGTTGTACCCCAGGGCTCACCATATACATAGAAGATTACAGGATACTTCTTTTCCGGATTAAAGTCCGGAGGTTTGATCATGTATGCATCCAATTCTATGTTATTATCAAGTGGTATTCTGAAAAATTCTTTAAGGTTAATATTTAATTTTGAGAAACGGTTTTTCAGATCTTTATTATTTTCCAGGGTTCTGATAAATTTATGATCCTTCAATCTGATCAATTCGGTAACCGGGGGATTCCTGTGGGTGGAAAAAGTATGGAGAGCATACTTATTGTCAGGGGAGATATTGTAGGAGTGATGGCCGTTCATATGTTTTGGGGTTACCCTTATTGCAGGGCTGTTACCATCAATTCCGGCTTTATAGAGATAACGTTGAGTCGGGTTTTTTGGAGATGCAATAAAATAGATATAACCGGTTTTTTCATTTATGTCCAGAAACCTGATAACTTCATATTTACCTTTGGTTATCTGCCGAATATTTTTCCCATCCATTGAAACAAGAAAGAGATGCATCCATCCGGTTCTTTCGCTTTTCCAGATAAATTCATTTCCATTTTTTATCCATTTCAAATTTTTAAACGGGTCTGTCCATATGGTCGTCTCTTCTTTAAAAACCACCCTGGTTTCACCGGTGGAAGTATTTGCCAAAAGAATACGGTTCCTGTTTTGCCTCCGGTTGATCTGCTGAATAACAAGTTCGTTGGTGCGGGCTGCCCACTCCATCCAGGGGAGGTAGTTATCTCTTTTGTCACCCTCTATTCTCATCCAGGTGATCTTTTTACCTTTTAATTTAACCACCCCTATTTTTGCTTCCGGATTTGTGGTTCCAACTTTTGGATAGGCAAACTTTATGAGTTTTGGATAAATCGAATCCAGATTATTTATCATTGTGAAAATGCCTACACCCTCTGTGTTAATCTGCCAGAAAGCTATTTCTTTACTGTCTTTGCTCCACCGGAATCCGTCGCGTAAACCAAACTCCTCTTCATATGCCCAGTCGGATGTGCCGTTTATTATGTTGCCGCCCCCATCACTGGTGAGCTGAGTTATTTCACCGGTTAAAATATCCTCTACATAAATGTTTTTTTCCGAAACATAAGCAGCCAATCTGCCGTGGGGAGAGAACTTTGCAAACATTAATGATGATGGAGGTAAATCACGGCCAAGCTGCGATAATTTCCTGCTTTTAATATTTAAAACCCAATAATCTCCTCTTGTGTGAGATCTCCATACTTTTTTAGTATTTGTAAAAATCATCAGGTAATTACCATTTTTTGTAAATTGATAATTACTGATTTTTAAAGGGTCGGTAGAGTCGTGAGGGATTAACACGGAAGACGAAACCAATACTTTTCTTTTTCCTGATCTTGTCTGGTAAAGTATTATGTCTTTACCTTTCTTATCTGAAGATTTTTCCAGCGATGTATACCCTTCACCATTTTTATACCATTTTACCGGGCCGAATCTTTTGGTGGAATAAGTTTTGTTAACATATATATCTTCCAGTGTAAGGAGGCTTTTACCGCTCTGTTCAACGGATGTGGAAAGAAAAAACGGTGTTAAAAATATGATTAAAAATAATAAAACCTTATTTAAATTTTGATTCTTCATTTTCTCAGCTCCTCGATCTCTTCAATGAGCATCGGTTTCTTTTCATTGCCCAGAAGTTTTTTCCCATCCGGCGTGATAAGGTAATTTTCCTCATTTCTTATGCCGCCAAAGTTTCTGAATTTATCAATTTCATCATAATTCAGATATTCAGTGAATTTTTTCTGTGATCTCCACTGATCTGTCAGTTCCGGGATAAAGTAGATCCCCGGCTCAATTGTCAATACGAATCCCGATTCCAGTTTTCTTCCCAGCCTCAGCGATTTCAGGCCGAATTGTGTGCTTTTGGGTTCATCTTCATAACCGACAAACTCTTCTCCCAGGTTTTCCATATCATGGATATCGAGCCCCATCATATGGCCTGTCCCGCAGGGGAAGAATAAAGCATGTGCCCCCGCATCCACTGCACTCTCCGTATCTCCTTTCATTAAGCCCAAACTTTTAAGTCCCTCGGTTATGGTGAGGCAGGCAGCACGGTGCACATCTTTAAATGCAATTCCCGGTCTCAGCTCACCTACACAGGCGTTATGTGATTTTAATACCAGCGTATATATATCTTTCTGCAAACTGGTGAATGTCTGCCCCACGGGAAAGGTGCTTGAAAGGTCACCGGCATAACCCATTGGTGTCTCCGCTCCGCAATCCAGGAGAAAAAGGTCCCCCTCCTTTATGGTGTTTCCGTGATAATGGTTGTGAAGGGTCTGCCCGTTTATTGTGGCAATGGTGGGAAAGGAAATATCTCCACCCGTTGCGCGGGCAATTTTTTCAATCTCCGTTACAACATCCTGTTCCAGCATGCCCGGTTTCACCATTTTCATGGCTGTTACATGCATATCAATGGTTGTGTCTACACCTTTCTCAATTTCTACGATCTCTTCCGCTGTCTTATAATTTCGTTGTGACACCACGGCCCGGATAAATTCTTCTGAAACCCCTTTGTTGATATCCTGTGCGGAAAGTCCGGTCATATCCATTAATTTCAGAATATTGTCATGCCGGTATTGAGGCAAAAAATGGATTGTTTCATTATTTTTATTGGCCTGATTTATACGATTGTATAGATCGGAAATAGTGCCGGTTTGATCAATTCCGCATAAGGCAGCCAGCTCATGAATTGCGGGCTGTTTTCCCCTCCATACAAAATCTTCAACCGTATACTCTTCGCCATAGATGGTTGTCTCTCCGGTTCCGGTATCCAGCACCGCTATGAGGTCTGGTCTCAATAATCCGAAATAGTATAAAAAGGTACTGTCCTGTCTGAAACGGTAGGGGTTGTCCGTATAGTTCATCGGGCTCTCCCCGTTTCCCGGCAGGAGGATTATTCCTGAATTCACTTTTTTTAATAATTCTGATTGTCTTTTTTTATAGGTTTCTTTTTTAAACATGGTAAATCAATTTTAGCAAATTGGAAGATTAAAAACACTTTCAGCCGATGGCAGAATTCTTCAGCCCCCCTGTGTCCCCCCTGAAGGATGGAAAAAAAACCCCACTCCGCCAGTTCTACTAAACCTGAAATTTTGACTAAAATTTGGCAATTTTGTATAAATAAAGTTCACCCGAAACCGGATATGATTAAATTATCTGGTATTTGCGGAAGGGAACTTTTAGATATTTAAAGTGAAAGTTTTATTACATCCGGTTAAGCCTGTTTTCCCAACGGCGGAAGCCCATATTTAACTTTAAATTTCAAAATAATACGCAATAATATGAAACTAAAAATAACGCAAAAAGTAATTTTGTTATTTATGTTTTTAGGAATAATATTTCTGACATACTGTTATCTGGAAACTCATTGGATAAAAATAAAAAAGGTTGAACTGATTTCGGGTGATGTTCCACTGGCGTTTGTGGGTAAAAAAATAGTTTTTATTACAGACATTCATCATGGGCCGTTTTTTTCAATTGAGCGAGTAAAAAAACTTGTAAAACGGATTAATAAACTGGAACCTGATTTAATATTGATGGGGGGCGATTATATTCATAGAGATGAAAAATATATAAAACCTGTTTTTGATGAATTTAAAGAATTTAAATCCAAACTCGGTATATATGCTGTGTCAGGAAATCATGATCATTGGGAAAATCCACAGTTAATAAAAGAGATGATGAACAGGAATAAGATTAACATCTGTGATAATAAATCTTATTGGCTAAAAACAGGAAATGATAGAATAAAGATTGGCGGGGTTGGAGATTTACTGGAAGATTCGCAGGTACTGAAAAATACAACTGATGATTTAGTGAAAAAAGATTTTTGTATCCTCCTTTCCCATAGTCCTGACTTTTTAGAAGAGATGAAAACTGATCTGATTGACTTTACATTATCCGGTCATACACATGGCGGACAAATGACTTTTTTTGGAATATGGGCACCGGTTATACCCTCAAAATATGGACAAAAATATAGATATGGAATGAAAAGGTTTGGAAATATGCAATCCTATATTTCATCCGGCATTGGTACGATAACACCGCCTGTAAGATTTTTTTGCAGACCGGAAATTGTATTGATCGAATTAAGACATTGGGATGATGATGTCGCTCCTGTTGCTTATAATTGATATAAATTAATTTAAGGGGTTTAAAATGAAACATGAATGGAGAAAAAAAGAGAAGGAAATTTATCTGCCGAAAAATGAACCTGAAACAATTGATGTTCCTGAGTTTAAATTTTTTACAATTGAGGGGGAGGGAAATCCCAATGACGCTTTTTTTGCAGAATATATCGGTGTTCTCTATTCCCTTTCCTATGGTGTAAAGATGAGCCCTAAAAAGGGAATGGAGCCAAACGGGTATTTCGAATATACGGTTTATCCTCTCGAAGGGGTCTGGGATATAAGTGAAGAGGCAAAAAAGTTAAACAAGGGAAAGTTGGATAAGAATGACCTCGTATTCAAGCTGATGATAAGGCAGCCCGATTTTGTAGATGAAGAATTTACTGCAAAAATAGTTGAGTCGGTAAAGGAAAAGAAACCTCACGAATTATTGAACAAAGTAAAATTTGAAAAGATAAGGGAGGGAAAGTGTGTCCAGATGATGCATCTGGGAAGCTATGATAATGAACCGGAAAGTTTTAAGATAATGGAGGATTTTGCTGAGGGGGAAAATTTGAGCCGAAAATCAAAAACCCACAGAGAGATATACCTCTCCGATGCAAGGAAAATATCACCTGAAAAGTTAAAAACGGTATTAAGATTTCAGATAAATCAGAAGTAACGGTGCATAATGTTTCAATACTATCATATGTAAAGAGTTTTTTAAGGCAAAGGGAGATAAAAGATATGAATACAAAACACATGGCCAATCTACCGATCAGGAGCAGTTTAACTCCATTCTACATTTTGACATTCCTCATTGCCATTCTTATGGCCTTTGTGTCCGTCCTTGGTATTCTGTTCCGCACTATTGTTTATCCTTCAGAAGAGTTAATTCAGGCGTTCATGTCCAATGACATCGTCAATCTGTTCATCGGGTTGCCAATCCTGCTAGGTTCAGTATGGTTAACATGGCGTGGCAAATTAATTGGGTTACTCTGCTGGCCGGGTGCGCTTTTCTTTGTGGTATACAATTACATAGCCTATGTCTTCGCTATGCCTCTCAACTGGGTATTTCTATTACATCTTGCGCTGGCTATGTTTAGTTTGTATACGCTCATTGGTTTGGTTAGCCGCATTGATGGAAAAGCCGTAAAACAAAAACTCGGGGGTGTTGTGCCGGAAAAAATTGCAGGAGGAGTTTTAGCTGGACTTGGCCTTCTGTTCTTTTTTCGGGTTATTGGTGTTGTAGTTAATGCCCTCTCCACTGGAGTTTTACCACCTGAAGCAGAACTTGCTGTTAATATCTCGGATTTTTTTACCACCCCCGCCTGGATCATTGGTGGCATTTTTCTCTGGAGGCGCAAAGAGTTCGGGTATGTGACCGGCTTAGGATTGCTGTTTCAGGGCAGTATGTTATTTGTTGGATTACTTATCTTTTTGCTCTTACAACCATTCTTAACAACTTCGCCATTTGAAGTAACCGATTTTATAGTGGTCTTTGTGATGGGGCTGATCTGTTTCGTTCCCTTTGCACTCTTTATACACGGGATAATGGCAAAGGATAATTCATCGGCCACATAGCCGAAAAAAATGGCCAAAGATCAAAACAAAAAATTATGCTGGAAAAAATTAAAAAATTAAGAAAAGAGCTTCATCAAAATCCTGAATTGTCGGGACATGAGATGGAAACTGCGAAGAGGATACGAAATTTTATAGTGAGTAACCACAATACGGAAATTATTGATAACCTGGGAGGTAACGGCCTTGCAGCAATTTACAGTTTTTCTGATAATGGGCCCGTTATTATGATCCGGTGTGAACTGGATGCTTTGCCAATTGAAGAAACTAACCTCATTGAATACAGGTCAAAAGTGAAAAATGTTTCTCATAAGTGCGGCCATGACGGGCACATGGCAATTGTGGCCGGTTTGATCTTCTGGATAAAAGAGCAGCAGTTTAAACAGGGAAAGATCATACTTCTCTTTCAGCCCGCAGAGGAGACAGGTGTAGGAGCACATAATATATTAAATGATCCTGAGTTTAAAAAATATGTTCCGGACTATATTTTTGCACTGCACAATATCCCGGGTGAACCTTTGAACAGTATAATAATGGTGGAAGATAATTTCAGCTCCACTGTACAAAGTATTTCTGTTAAACTGACGGGAAAAGAATCTCATGCTGCAGAGCCTGAAAAGGGGATCAATCCATCATTGGCGATAGCGGAGATAATTAAAAAATTTTTTCTGCTTAATGTTTTAAATGTGGGCAGTGAAGAATTTTCTATTCTCACTCCGGTTCATTTAAGTATGGGAAAGAAGGCCTATGGTACTTCGGCCGGGTCAGGGGAGATCCATTATACTTTGAGAACATGGACAGAAAAATCCATGAAAAAATTAAAAGTAGAATTAAATGAAGTTCTGGTAAATATTTGCAGAGATCACAGATTACAATTTGAATCAGAATGGTTTGACTATTTTCCAACGGCAGTGAATGACAGTTATTGCAATGAAATTATAAGAAAAACCGCGAAAAAAAATAATTATGAATTAATAGAAAAACCGACCCCCTTCAGGTTTGGAGAGGATTTTGGCTGGTTTTCACAAAATTATAAAACCGCCATGTTTGGAATAGGAGCGGGAAAAGGCTCTCCGGCATTGCATCATGCAGATTATGACTTTCCGGATGAGATAATTGATACAGGGATAAATATGTTTACCGGAATTATAGAACTTATTCTGAATAAACAAATGTATATTGAAAAATAAAAATGAAGCACAAAAACCGGTATTTTATCAATATTTAAACAATATTATTAATGTTACCAAAAAAAATGAAATTAATTAAAAAACTTTTAACAGCATTGTTGATCGGGATTACGATCTATTTGTTTGTTCAATATGATCAGAGTGTCACTGATATATCACCGGTACAATCAGCAGGGGATAATAAAAGTATTTTAAATGCAGTTCAAAAAAGGCTAAAGGATGTACAGGTGAGCGGTATGGGAAGGGTGAGCAGGATCCTTCCCGATGACAACTATGGAGACCGTCATCAAAGGTTCATCCTCAGGCTGGACAATGAACATACGGTGCTGATTGCACACAATATTGACCTGGCAAAGAGGATAAGTAAATTGAGAAGGGGGGATATTGTCCGGTTTTACGGTGAATATGAGTGGAATCCTAAAGGGGGCGTTGTCCACTGGACACATCATGACCCGAAGGGGTATCATAAAGACGGTTGGCTGAAACATTCAGGGAAGATCTATAAGTGATAATAACAGTAAAACAAAGAGAGTAAAAATGAAAATATTAGTAACAGGCGGGACCAATGGAATGGGAAAGGGTGTGGCAAAAATTCTGGCCGGTATTGATAATCAGGTACATGAAGTAATTATATTGTGCAGATCTCAAATTCTTGGTGAAACTACTATCAGGGAGCTTGAAAGTACCTCCAATAATAAAAAAACTTCACTATTTCTATGTGATCTCACCAAACTCAGTGATGTCCGCCGTGCAATTAAAGAAATTCATGATAAACATGAGTTTCTGGACGGGTTGTTTATAAATGCGGGACTGGGTTATGCCGGGAAGCGTGTAGAAACCGAAGATGGAATGGATTCTCACTTTCAGGTTAATTATTTATCTCAATTTATGTTGACTTTGAATTTATTGGATTTACTGGAGAGGTCGGAGAAGGGAGGAAGAGTAATATTAAATGTAACAGAAGGGGGGAAAATATTCTGGGACGACTTGCAGATGAAAAATAAATGGAGCTATGAAAGGGGGATCCGCCAGGCAATGGTGGCCAAGAGGATGTTCTTTGTTCGAATGGACGAATTATACAGGAGAAAAAAGGGCGTGAGCTTGTCTTTTTTCGGTTTTCAGATACCAAAAATTGTGTGGTCCAACCAGCTTAGTATTATTCCGGTCTTTATGAAAGCAATGGCACAGATTATGAAATTTTTAGGCAAATTTATTTCAATTGAAAAATGCGGAATGATCATGTCTCCGTTATTTACAGAAAAGAAGGAAGAAAATTTGAAAAAGTCGGGAAAGTTTTTCACATGGAAGGAGAATAAGTTCATTGAAATAAAGGAGGACAATGTGGTTTTTGACAGGGAATTGCAGGATAGATTGTGGAAAACCAGTCTGGGTTTATGTAAAGATAAAAAAACTGAACAGATAGCTGAAATCCTGACAGGAAATTCAGAATAGTTGCATATGACATACTCTGATGTCGAAAAACAGGAGAGAATAATATGAAACCGAGAGAACGTATTTTAAAGGCGATGAATCTTGAGAAACATGACCGTGTGCCGGTAATGTGTCAGTTCAGCATAGGATTTATGAATCAGCAGCTTAAAGAGACAGGGATAACACCAATGGAACTCTGGAATGATGCCAACAGGTATGCAGAAGCACTTGTCTGGTTGCTGGAAACTTTTAAATTTGACGGAATCCTTGTAAGTCTTCACGGTTTTGATCCGAATTGGCGTGAAAAAATAAATAAACTGGAAATAGTAGAAGGTATTGAAAAAGCTGAATTTGGAGACAGAATAGAAAAATATATCGACAATGATCTTCCGGTGGGAAAATTTTTTAAAAGCAGGGAAAAAAAAATTGAAGATGTGGACCCTGATGAAATTCCTGAAAGACTGGATTATATTCCCGCCTCAAAGGGATGTTATATATTTCTGAATGATTCTGCTCCTTACAGGATATTTGATATCCTGGCGGAAAAAACAAAAGGCAACTATTCTCTCCATGGCGAGGTTACTTCTCCTCTTGATTATCTTCTGGACCTGCTGGGTTATGAGAACGGCCTTATGGCAATGATCACCCATACGGAAAAAGTGGAAAAAATTCTGGAAAAATTTGCTTCAGGGGTGATAAAAATGGCATCAGATATTGCCTCCCATAAAAATGTTGATGCGGTAAAAATTTCTTCTCCTTTTGCAGGAATGGGTTTTATATCACCTGATTTTTACCGGAAGTTTGAGATACCCTATCTTGCCCGGATAAGTGATGCAGTAAAGGCTCAGGGCAAATATTCTTATGTCCATACCTGTGGTTCCATAAACGACAGGCTCGAACTTATGGAGGAATCTGGTGTTTCGGGACTTGAATGCCTCGATCCACCCCCCATCGGGAATGTGGAGCTGGAGGATGCTTTTGATCGTATAGGCGGTAAAATGTTTATAAAAGGCAATATTGATTCTGTAAACACCCTGCTGAATGGGACAGAACAATCTATCAGGGATGATATAAAAAACAGGATGAACCTCGGGAAAAAGAATAAAGGATTTATTCTGAGTACTGCCTGTTCCATAGCACCTAAAGTTCCGAGGGAAAATGTTCAGCTCCTGGCAAAGATCGTGAAAGAATTCGGGGTTTATAAATAGTTTTTTTTAACAAATAATAAGGTCATGAGAATCAGAAATATTCCGTTAGTTATTTTAATCATTTTGCAGTTTATTAATTTGAGTGCACAGGTAAAACTTATACCAAACCCGAAAAGGATTGAGTTGTATGATTCAGGTTTCATAATAGGGGGAAAAACCTCAATTGTGGGTAACACTACGGATAAATTTTATATAAGTGAATTGAAAAATTGTATAAAACAGGAACTGGATATAAATCTGAAGACGGTAAAAACTGCAAAAAATAACTATATAGAATTTATCAAAGTTTCCGATCCGGTAGAATTTGTCCATATTTTAGTGGAAAATATGCTGGATGCCGGATTTTATACAGGACCTGAAGGATACATATTGAAGATCACACCGGAAACGGCCAGGATCTTTTCACAAACCGAAACAGGAATTTTCTATGGAATGCAAACATTGAAACAGCTCATTACGGCAAACAGAGAAAAAAATAAGATCCCCTGCCTGGTTATATATGACTCTCCTGACATTCCTGTCCGGGGATGGCAGGATGATATAAGCAGAGGCCCCATACCCACTATGGATCTCCTCAAAGAGCAGATTAGAACAATGTCCTCTTTTAAGCTGAACTATTTTACTCTTTATACCGAACATGTATTCAAGCTGCAAAAACATCCGGGTATTGCTCCTGACGACGGCATTACAAAAGAAGAGTTGAGAGAATTAAGTAAGTTTGCAAAAAAACACCATGTTAAACTTATCGGTAATTACCAGTCCTTCGGCCACATGGAGGAGACCCTGGCTCATCCTGACTATAGCCATCTGGGAGAGAATCACCATATTATTTCCCCGGCAATGGAAGAGTCATACGATTTTCTGGGTGATGTGTATGGAGAAATTGTTCCTGAATATGATGGCAAATATTTCAACATCAATTGTGATGAAACCTTCGGCCTGGGAGAGGGAAAATCGAGAGATATGGTGGATTCCATAGGGATCCCCGGGGTATATATAAAACATATAAACAGGCTGAACGATCTGCTCAAGCCCTATGGAAAAAAGATTCTAATGTGGGGAGATATTGTGACATCCTACCCGGAAATAATTCCACAACTCCCACATGATATCACCGTTATGGCCTGGGGGTATCACGCTGCAGACAGTTTTGATGAGGCAATAATACCGATAGCCTCCCGGGGACTTGGTTTCTGGATTGCACCCGGAATAAATTGCTGGCGTAATATCTATCCAAACCTGCAGGCAACCGAGATAAATATTTACAATTTTATAAGGGATGGTTATAAGCACAAAGCCGGTGGGGTATTAAATACAAGCTGGGATGATGACGGGCTGAATCTTTTTCACAATAACTGGTTTGGTTTTGCCTGGGGTGCGGAGAACAGCTGGAACGCACCTTCCGATCTGCCGCAGGAGGAATCTGATAAAACAAGAAAATATAGATATGAAAATTTCAACAAGTCCTTTGATGCACTTTTTTTCGGATTGAAGGGGGAAGAAAGTTTGACAGATCAAATGGCAGACTTTTCCGAGATCCGCAGGTCGGGGATCGATAAAGTATTAACAAACAACAGGTTTTTTGAACCAATTTTCCCCCTCTACAGCAAATATTTGAAAGAAGGGAAAATAGAAGAGAATCTGTCAGTGCTGAATCAGTTGGATATTATAAGAAGTAACATTAAAACTATTTTGCCTAAAATAACAAAAAATATACATATCATAGAAAATTTATTGTTTGCTGTAAAACAGGTGCAATTCACCATTAATAAAAATCTGTTCCGGATAGAAATTAATAAATTATTGAATAACCGTTCCATGGAGTTAATTGAAAAACTTAAAATTAAAAAGGGTACCCTCATATGTGAACTAAAAAATCTGAAAGAGGAATATATTTATTTATGGAACAAAGAGAACCGGAGCCACTGGTTAAGTGAAAATAGAAAGCATTTTAACAGCCTGAAATCACACCTCGAGAAACTGGGGGGATACTGTATGATTGATCCTGCAAATGAAGTAAGCAGAGAGGGGAGAAAGATAGTTATCAGTTCGGTCTTTAATGAACTGCCTATACACTATTCTCTGGAGGGGAGCCCGGTAACACCGGAGTCCCCGCGATATACAGCTCCTTTTTTTATAAAAAAAAATGTAACTATCAGGGCACGGTCATTTGACAATGAGGTAAACTTCAATGCGGCGGAAAAGAAATTGCTGTACCACATGGGGATCGGGCGGTTACATAAACTTAACTCAACCTGGAGCCAATATCACCCCAGCTATGACGGAGGGGGAAAGCATGCGCTTCTGGACGGAGAGACTGGAGATAAGGAGCAAATAAGGAGCGGAAAGTGGCAGGGATTTTCAGGACAGGATATAGATATTGAGATCGACCTGGGAAAAAAGAAAAGAATAAGATCGTTTTCCATGGGGTTTTTCCAGAACACCCGTTCATGGGTAATTTTCCCGAAACAGGTGGAGATCTATACAAAAAAGAGGCTTAAAGGGAAATACAAACTCAACAGAATATTAAGAGGAGCAATACCTCCTGAAGAAAAAAACAGCTTGAAGAAGAACTATACTACAGTTTTTTATGATCTTAAAACAAGATTTGTCAAAATAGTTGCCAGGCATTATGGGAAATTGCCGGAATGGCATCATGCAGGTTCTGAATATGATAGTATGATCTTTGCCGATGAGATCATATTAAGATAATTAAACTTAACAATAGAATTGAGAAAGATATTCAAATAAATATAAAGGGCTGTATTTTTATTTTTAAAAAGTATAAAAAATTTACTTGTTAAGTTTTCGGTGGCACAAAGTTTATATCCTTAATATATTTATATTGATTTTTACATTAAGGATAATATAAATATGAAATTATCATTTAAAGAGAAATATGAAGCCATAGGGAAAAAGGATTCCACCTATGAAGGTGTTTTTATAACAGCCGTAACCACCACCGGTATTTTCTGTCGTCCCTCATGCAGGGCAAAAAAGCCGAAGGCAGAAAATGTGGTCTTTTATGACACACAACAGGAAGCAATTCAAAATGGTTTCAGGCCCTGTAAAATATGCAGGCCCATGGAGCCGGAAGGTGAGGCACCACAATATATAAAAAATATAATTAATGAATTACAGGAAGATCCCTACCTTAAACTAAAGGATTTTGACCTGAAAAAGAGAGGTGTGGAACCCAGCCATATCCGGAGATGGTTTAAAAAATACCATAATATGACATTTCAATCTTACTGCAGGATGATCAGGATAAATGAGGCATATAACCAGATAAAAGGGGGGAACTCAGTAACAAATACTGCATTTGGCCTGGGATATGAATCACTCAGTGGATTCAGTGATGGGTGCAGGAGTATATTCGGAAAAGCGCCGAAAAATATGAAGGAAAAAAATGTTATTAATATAATAAGGTTTACTACAAAATTAAGCCCCATGTTTGCCTGTGCAACAGATAAGGGGCTTTGCATGCTGGAATTTACAGACAGAAGGATGCTGGAAACTGAATTTCAGGACCTTTGCACCAGGCTAAATGCTGTAATACTTCCGGGTAAAAATAAATTTCTTGAGATGGTGCAGGAGCAGATCTCAGAATATTTTGAGGGAAAAAGAAAAGAATTTCCCATTCCCCTGCATACCCCCGGAACAGATTTCCAGAAGGATGTCTGGAAAATACTAAAGCAGATCCCATATGGAGAAACCTGGTCATACAAGCAACAGGCTATTAAACTTAACAAGACAAAGGCGGTAAGGGCAGTTGCAAATGCCAACGGTATGAACAGAATTGCAATAATCATCCCCTGCCACAGGGTAATTGGAAGTGACGGAAGTTTGACGGGTTATGGAGGCGGGCTGGACAGGAAAAAATGGCTGCTGGAGTTTGAAAGCAAAAACTCAGGAAATCCTTTTCAAAAAAAACT
>JBDLJQ010000019.1:0-50836 GCA_039714255.1 Acidobacteriota bacterium | reverse complement strand
AAGATTTCATCAGGGTTACAAGTTACTGGGGGACCGAGACGGAGATCGATCCCAGGGGAAGAATTCTTATCCCGCCGGACCTGAGAGAAAAGATCAGTCTGAAAGATAATGTTCTGGTCATCGGGCAGTTGGATCATATAGCAATCTGGAATTGTGAAGAATATGAAAGCAAATATGCCTCAAAAACCTTTACGGATATGGAACTGGATGAAATATCAGGATTGCTGAATGAAAAATCTACACTATCCGGTAATGAATAAAGAGGTTTTATCCATCTTTAGTAAGACGGATAAGGATATTTTTGTTGATTGTACCGTAGGTATGGGAGGACATACCAGCAAGCTGATGAAGGAATTTCCGGGTTCCAGCGTTGCTGCGATTGATATGGACAGGGAAAGCCTGGAGATGGCAAAAAAGAATCTGAAAGAATTTGGAGAAAGAGTGAGCTTTTACGAAATGGAATTTACTGATCTTTTTGAACAGGCATCCCTGCCGTGGAAAAGGGTTTCCGGGATACTTGTAGACCCGGGCCTTTCGATCTATCAACTTAAAAATGAAGAAAGGGGATTTTCTTTTTCAGAAGATTCTGAACTTGACATGAGAAAAAGCAAAGATCTGGAAATATCCGCCCACACTGTAATTAACCGGTTTAAAGAAAATGAACTGACAGATATTTTTGTAAAATTCGGAGAGTTGAAGAAAGCTCCTCAATTTTCAAAAAGGATCATTGAAAGAAGGCTTTTTAAATCCATAGATACTACAGGTATTTTAAGAAAAATTGTTGAAGATTTTTACGGATGGAGACCCAAAAGAGGAAAAACCCATCCTGCAGCAAAGGTTTTTCAGGCTTTAAGGATATTTGTAAATAAAGAACTGGAGGGAATAGAACTATTTTTAAAAAAAGCTCCTGAAATGCTTTCATCAGGAGCGAGAATTATTTTTCTCACTTTTCATTCGGTTGAGGACAGGTTAATAAAAACCATTTTCAGAGAGATGAAGGGATCGGAAAAAGTTAAAATAATTAAACCTTTTCCCATGAAACCTGCAGAGGAAGAAATTAAGGTTAATAATCCGTCAAGATCTGCAAAGCTGAGGGCAGTTGAAATAGTATGAGAAAGAAAAAAGCCCCCATAAAACTGATTGCTGTAGTTGCACTTGTAAGCTTTCTCCTTTTATTTACTTATTCCAGCCTTAATCTTAAAAACATTGATTATGGTTATGAAGAACAGAAACTGCTTGAAAAAGAGAGAATATTAAAAGAAGAGATCGATATTCTTAATGCCAGAAGATCCAGGCTGCTTGATCTTGAAAGAGTTGAGAAAATTGCTCAAAAAAAACTCGGTTATGTTTATCCGGAAAAGAAGCAGATCATAAAGGTGATCGGGGATTAAGATGAAAATAAACAGAGGAGAGAGAAGACGGGCTCTGATAGTATTCGGATTCTTCCTTGTATGGGTGTTGTTGACCGTAGGGGCGCTTGTAAAGACTCAGGTTTTTAATTACAGCAAATACCTTTCTAAAATAAAGAACCAGAGCAGCAGGATATTTTCTCTTCATCCGAAAAGAGGGACCATTTATGATGCCAATGGGGATATTCTGGCAATATCAATTTCTTCGAAATCTGCCTTCCTTACAAACAAAAATAAGAACCAGTCTATGAAAATATATAAAAGTGTGATTGGAAAGATATATCTTAATACCCGGGAAAAGCTCAAAATTCGTAAAAGAATATATGCGGGAAAGAATTTCATATGGATCAAAAGGAAACTTACTGAAAATGATTATAATGCACTAAGTTCGATAAAAAGAAAAGGAGATATCTCAAAACTTGAATTTATTGATGAATATAAAAGGATCTATCCCCAGAAAAAGATTGCATCCCATGTCCTTGGCGGAGTAGGAGTTGATGAACAGGGATTATCCGGAATTGAATTTTCCCTGGGTTCTGTTATAAAAGGAAAGGGGGGGAAAGTAGATGTGCAACTTGATGCCAGGAATCAGATCTTTAAACTGGAATACCTGGAGAAAAAGATCCCCGGCAAAAATCTTTATCTGACCCTGGATTCGACCATACAGTATTTTGTAGAGAAGCGGCTTGAAGAGACAATAAAAAAATATAAAGCAAAGGGTGGAGCTGTAATCGTAATGGATTCAAAAAAGGGGTCCATACTTGCTATGGCCAGTTTCCCTAATTATGACCCGGCAAGGATCAAATATATATCACCGGGAATACTGAAAAATAATGCTATTTCATTTTTATATTATCCCGGATCAACATTTAAAGTTATACTGGCAACATCAGCTATTGAAAATAAAGCCTGCGGAACCGGCCAGATATTTAATTGTTATAACGGCGTTTATCAGATAAATGATCTGAAAATTTATGATGTTCACTCTTATGACAAACTGAGTTTTAAAGATGTTATTATTTATTCCAGTAATATTGGAGCAGCAAAGATAGGTGAAAAGCTGGGGGAGAAAAAATATTACAGGGATATAAAAAAATTCGGGTTTGGCAAAACAATGAACCTGAGGCTTCCTGCAAAAGAGAGAGGTATCTTAAATCCTGTTGAAAAATGGAGCAATTCCTCAGTAGCATATCTCGCACATGGATATGAAATATTTGTAACACCACTTCAAATGATCAGGGCCTTTAATGTTATTGCTTCGGGGGGATTCCTTGTAGAACCCAGGATCCTTGAATCTATAAACGGGGTACGTTTTAAAAATATGGGAAAAAAGAGGATAATTTCAAGGTCCACTGCAAAAAAAATAGCAAATATAATGTCGGATGTTGTTAAAGTGGGAACAGGAAAAAAGGCTGCTGTTGAAGATATAAGAATTGCAGGAAAAACCGGGACTGCAAAAAAATACAGAAAGGGAAAGTTCAGGAAATTATATGTATCATCATTTGGCGGATTTTTTCCGGCAGAAGATCCTGAAATAACAATGTTTGTAGTTATTAATGAACCGGTGGGGGCATACTATGGAGGGGATGTTGCAGCTCCTCTTTTCAGAGAGATCTCGAAAAGGCTTATTATTAACCTGAATATTTCATCAAAAGAAGAAAAGTTAAGGGCGGTAAGGCTGTGAAAAATATAAAAGATATCCTGGAGGGTATAGAGGCCCAAATCATCAGAGGACCGGTGAACAGGCCTTTAAGCGGGATCTTTCTTAATTCCACAAAAATTAAAAAGGATGGATGTTTTGTGGCCATTACGGGATTCAGGGATGATGGAAATAAATATATTACAGATGCAGTGAATAATGGAGCTGTAATGGTTGTATCCGAGATGGAACCGTTAGAAAATTTTCCTGATGTCACCTGGGTTCAGTTGAAAAATATCCGGAAAGCTTTTTCCCGAATGAGCATGAACTTTTATGAGAGCCCCTTTGAAGGGAAATATGTTATCGGTGTTACAGGTACAAACGGGAAGACCTCAGTTGTTTCGTTGATAGATGGTATCTTTAGCAAGGTTTCAGAAACAGCAAGAGCCGGAACACTCGGGATGTTCTGCGGACAAAGAAAGAGTATCTCAAAACTTACGACTCCGGAACTTAATGATATCTGCCGATTTTTATCTGAAGAATGTCCGGATGACCTTAAAAATATTATAATGGAGGTTTCATCGGTTGCCCTTGAGCTTGACCGGGTGAACGGGATAAATTTTTCCCAGGCTGTTTTTACAAACCTTTCCGGTGACCATCTTGATTTTCATTCCACTATGGAAAATTATTTCAACTCCAAACTTTCTCTTTTTAAGGGCCTTCCTGAGAACGGATGGGCTATAATTAATATTGATGATAAGAAAGGGAGTGAGATAATTGATAACATAAACTCCAGATATCTTACTTATGGATTCTCATCCCATGCGGATGTAAGGCCAGATAAATATAAACTGGATATAAACGGGATCAAAGCCGATATTGATACACCACGTGGTAAAATTTCCATAAACAGCTCTCTTATCGGCAGGGTAAACCTTATGAACATTTTAGCTGCTGTTGCTTCAGCTATTGCGGGGGAAATGAATTTTGATTCAATACGTAAAGCAATTGAAGAGGTTAAAGCTGTCCGGGGCAGGCTTGATTTTGTTTATAAAAACGATTTCTCGGTTCTGATAGATTATGCACATACTGATAAAGCACTTGAAAGTCTGCTGCTATCAGTAAAAGAGCTGGAATTCAACAGGCTTATACTTGTATTTGGTGCCGGGGGATCGAGGGACAAAACTAAAAGGGCCAGGATGGGTAAAGTGGCCTCAGAGCATGCAGATATTGTTATTGTGACCAGTGATAACCCCAGAAATGAAGACCCCGGATCTATCATAGATCAGATAATTGGCGGATTTTCCCGGGGTTTTAAGAACTACTATATAGAAATTGACCGGGAAAAAGGGATCGGGAAAGGAATAGAAATGGCCGGGAAAAAAGATATAGTGATAATCGCAGGAAAAGGGCATGAAGATTACCAGATATTTAAAGAGAAAACTATCCATTTTGATGACTATGAGATGGTGAAAAATATTATCGGGAGGAATAATGCCTGAATTAAGGATGGATGAAATAGCAGCAGTAATGGGCGGGGTCCTTAAAAACAGTGATGGAAAAGATCTCTTTACAAAATTTGTTTTTGATACACGTGAAATATCGGAACAGAATACCCTGTTTTTTGCTCTCAGGTCAGAAACCGGTGACGGCCACAGATTTATTCCTCAACTGGAAAAGGTTGATGGGGCAGGTGCAGTAGTTTC
Source organism: Acidobacteriota bacterium (assembly GCA_039714255.1). Taxonomy (GTDB): domain Bacteria; phylum Acidobacteriota; class Aminicenantia; order UBA2199; family UBA2199; genus UBA647. The sequence continues at coordinate 46,082 of JBDLJQ010000019.1, read as the reverse complement.
AAAAGATTTTGACATAAAAAACATATCTATACCTTTGATCATTGTTGAGGATACTTTAAAAAGTGCCCACAAACTTGCATCTTATCTGAGGGGCAAATTCAGAAAGACCAGATATGTAGGTATAACAGGCAGTGCAGGAAAAACAACTACAAAAGAATTTCTGGCACAGCTGCTTTCTACAAAGTTCAAGGTTTTCAGATCCCATAAGAACTGGAATAACTGGATAGGACTCCCTTTCTCAATATTCCAGATGGATGGGGATGAAGATGTGGCAATATTTGAACTTGCAATGAGTTATCCGGGGATAGGGGAAATCGATCTTCTGGCGGATATTTTAAAACCTGACATTGCAGTTATTCTAAATGTTTTTCCCGTTCACCTTGAGTTCTTAAAAAACCTTAAAAATATTGCAAAAGGAAAATCGGAAATATTGAATTATCTGAATGCCGATGGAACGGCTTTTATTTCGGGAGATTCTGAATTTATAAAAAATGAGGTAAAAAACAAAAAAGGGCGTAAATTCTTCTTTGGACAGGAAGAAGGTGGGAACGATATTATACTGAAAGATATAATAAGGAGTAAAAATAAAAGCAGTTTTTTCATAAATTTTTTCGGTGTTGAAACAAGATTTGAAGCTAATATCATTAACAGGATCCATATTGAAAACCTGTTTGCTGCAATAATTATTGCGCAGGACCTGGGGATGAAAAATTTTGAGATCGCCGAAGCTCTTGCTTTACTGGAACCGGTTTCAGGACGCGGGAGCATTGAAAGTACAAAGAAGTTCACAATTATAGATGAAACATATAATTCTAACCCTGTTGCTTTGAAAAAAACTCTCCAATGGGTGGACAGGGAATTTGAAGGAAATAAAATTGCAGTGGTTGGAGATATGCTGGAACTTGGTGAGGAAGAGGACAGATACCATGCGGAGATAGGGCAATTTTTCTCAGATCTGGGTTATAGTCAACTAATATGTGTCGGAAAACGTGCAGAAAAGATCGTTGAAGGCGCTTTGTCGGGAGGGTATCCCGGGGATAAAATTAAGGCTTTTGAAAATTCACCTGATGCAGGTTCATATATCAATGAGTATGCTTCAGAAGGAAGTATAATACTCTTTAAAGCATCCAGGGGGATAAGGCTTGAAGGAGCTATTGAGAAGGTTAAAAATGGCTGATAGTACCGGTATTGTGGGATTTGGAAAAACAGGAAAGGCTGTGCTGGATTTCCTGATGCAGAAGGAAAATCAGGGAAGAATATTGGTCTATGATGATAAAAAAACCGGCCGGGATCATATACCGGAAAAATATTTGAAAAGAGGTGTTGAATTCCTGTCCGGAGCAGATGGTTTCAGAAAGCTTGCGGATGTTAAAGAACTGGTGATCAGTCCCGGTGTGAATGGAAAAGAGAAAAGGTTTGATCTGTTGAGGGAAAAAGGGGTCAGAATAAAATCAGAGATGGAATTTGCGGTTGAAGTATCCTCCTCAAAAAATATTATTGCAGTAACCGGGACCAATGGAAAATCGACAACTGTAAGTTTAATTCACCATTTTCTAAAGGAAGGGGGAAAGGATTGTATCCTGGCCGGAAATATAGGCACTCCGCTGACCAGTGAACTTTCCCGGATAAATAAAGATAGTATAATAGTACTTGAAGTATCCAGTTTTCAACTGGAAGAGATCATTAAATTTAAGCCTGCCATCTCTGTGATATTAAATGTTACTCCCGACCATCTTGACAGGTATAGTAATATTGATGATTATTATGAGTCCAAATTAAATATTATCAAAAACCAGAATGAAAATGATTTTGTTATTTTAAATAGATCCGACCGGTTCCTGAGTGACAGGTTTAAATCTGAAACTACTAATAAAGTAAAAAAATTATGGTTTGCTCCCGGAGGAATAGATATTACTGAAGGTGGATATATTGAAGATAACACAGCTGTAATAAAAGTTTCCGGTAAGACATCCGGGATATCACTGGAAAATAATCCGTTAATTGGTACCCATAACCTTGAGAATATTCTTGTAGCAGTGATAGTGGGGATCTTGTCAGGGATTTCTCCCGGATCCATCGAAAGATCTCTGGGAACCTTTAAGGGCCTTGAACACAGGATGGAGAAAGCCGGAGAACTTATGGGGGTTACCTTTATAAATGATTCAAAGGCTACAAATATAGATGCAACTGTAAAATCTATTTCAGGAGTTACAGATGATATGGCTCTGATTCTTGGAGGGAAAGATAAGGGTGGAGACTTTTCAGTCATAAATAAATATATAGATAAGAAGGTAAAAAGAGTGATCCTCCTTGGAGAAGCAGCGGATAAGATCAGGTCCCAGTTAGATGTTCCTGATGAAAGATTTATCCCTGTGGAAAGCCTTGAAGAGGCAGTAAGAAAAGGCTTTGGTTTGTTTGGCGGGAGCGGGGGAGTAGTTCTCCTCGCTCCCGGCTGTGCCAGTTTTGACATGTTTCAAAATTTTGAGGTAAGGGGGCAGGTTTTTAAAAAAGCTGTCAAAGAACTGATCAAAGAGTATAGCAATGGTTAAAAATATAGGAATTGACAGAGTTCTCATAACTATTACATTACTACTGGTCCTTCTGGGCCTGATAATGGTTTACAGCTCCACAATGATACTTGCAAAGGAGAAATATGGTGACAGTCTGTTCTTTTTAAAACGGCAGTTATTATGGTTTATAGTCGGTATTTTTATATTTGCGATTTTAGCTTCGATAAAAAAACCATTTTATCTTGAGCGGAAATATGTATTTCTTGGAATTACACTGGCTGTTTTAAGCCTGATAGCTGTATTTTTTGTGGGAAAGATAAATTATAGTTACAGGTGGATCAAATTCGGAAATTTTTCAGTTCAACCTTCCGAGTTTGCAAAAATAGCAGTTGTTTTATATCTGGCATATAGTTTAAGCAGAAAAAAAGGTGATATTAATGACCTGAAAAAACTCGGGTTTATCCTGACTCCGGTAATAATTGTTGAACTTTTGATCCTCCGGGAGCCTGATCTGGGAAATTTTGCATTGATATTTGCAATAACTATTGTAATACTTTTTATTGCAGGGCTTAAGGTAAGATATCTGATCTCCGCATTTATTTTTTTAATGCCTTTCTTCATATTGATCATTAAAATGAATCCTGAAAAGATGAACAGGATCTTTGCATTTCTTAATCCTGAAGCATATTCATCAACTTATGGTTTTCAAAGCCTTCAGTCTATCTATGCCATCGGGTCGGGAGGGATATTTGGACAGGGCCTTGGTAATTCGGTTCAAAAACTGTTCTTTCTCCCCTATGCATATTCTGATTTTATTTTTTCTGTCATTGGAGAAGAACTGGGCCTTATAGGAACTCTTCTGATAATCGGGCTGTTCTTTATTTACCTTGTTAGGGGATTAAATATTGCCAAATTATCAGGTAACAGGTACACATATCTGCTGGTAACCGGGCTTACATTTTTAATAGTATTTCAGGCTATGATTAATATATCGGTAACAATAGGGCTATTTCCCACAAAGGGAATTCCTCTCCCCTTCATTTCAAATGGAGGAAGTTCTCTGGTATCAAGCCTGATAATTACGGGAATAATATTAAACATATCAAGACATAGAAAAACGGTGTTATTAAATGATTAGATTCAGCAGAGTAAAAAAAATTCATTTTGTAGGTGTTGGAGGCTCCGGAATGTCCGGGATCGCAGAAGTATTGAATAATATGGGATTTGTTGTGACAGGATCAGATATTTCTGAAAGTGCAACCATAAACAGCCTGAGAAAAACGGGAGTGAAGGTTTTTCTGGGGCATAAAAAAGAAAATGTAAAAGGTATTGAAACGCTGGTATATTCAAGTGCGATAAAGAAAGATAATATAGAGGTCCTGGAAGCATTAAAAATGAAGATCCCCGTGATCCCCAGGGCGGAAATGCTTGCTGAATTAATGAGAGTTAAATATTCTCTGGCAATTGCCGGAACACATGGGAAGACCACAACAACATCAATGGTGGCATGTATTCTGAATACGGCAAAAAAAGATCCGACATATGTGGTGGGTGGAAAGCTTAAAACAGAGGAGAGTGGTGCAAAACTCGGAAGTTCAAATTATCTGATCGCTGAAGCAGATGAGTCTGACGGGAGTTTTCTCAAACTGTTCCCAACTATTGCCGTTATCACAAATATTGAAGATGATCACCTTGATTATTACGGAAGCCTTGATAAACTTATCGAAGCTTTTATCGATTTTGGAAATAAGGTCCCCTTTTACGGTTCTGTGATAATTAATAAAGATTGTGATATTTCAAGAAAAATAATTTCAAACATAAATAAGAGGGTTGTTACTTTCGGGTTAGCTCCGGATGCAGATATTGTTGCTTCTGATATTAAATCAACAACATTCAGATCATCTTTTGAACTTTCTGTTTATGGAAGTGAAAAGGGGAGAGTAGAACTGAATATTGGCGGGCTTCATAATATTTCCAATGCCCTTTCTGCAATTGCTGCTTCCATAGAATCGGGTATAGAAATAGATATTATTAAAGAAGGGTTGCAAAGATTCAGCCTTCCTGACAGGAGATTTCAGGTTTTATATAAAAGTGACAATATACTGGTTGTGGATGATTATGCTCATCATCCCACAGAAGTGAAGGCTACAATAGATACTTTAAAGAGAGGGTCATTCAAAAGGATCTTTGGTGTTTTTCAACCCCACAGATATACGAGGCTGCAGATACTTATGGACCAGTTTGCAGAATCATTTTCCGGACTTGACAGTCTGGTTCTGGCAAAACTTTATGCTGCAAACCAGGAAGAGATAGAAGAGATAAACAGTAAAGCTCTTACAGAAAAAATAAAAAAGTCGGGCTTATCAAATGTAATAAATATTGATGATTTTGATGATATCATTTCATATCTGGGCAGGAAGTTAAAAGATGGTGATGCAGTCGTATTTCTGTCCGCTGGGGACCTCACAAATGTTGCCCACAGATTCGGTAAAAAAATGGAGGAAGAAGAGAGATGAAAGAGATCGCCGGATACGGATTGAGAGGTGAGATCGAGTTTCTCAGGAAAAATAATAACCGGAGTGTCAACAGACAGAAAAAGATCCATTCAATAAAAATAAAAACTTTTCATATTGTATTCATAATATTCTTTTTTATATTACTTGGATATTCTGCTTTTAAGGTGGGAGAATTTATGACAGGATGGGAAAAGCTTAATGTGAAAACCATAAAACTTCTTAATTCTCCCAAATATATGACGGGAAATGTCAGGAAAGCACTTAAAGGGTACAGAGGAAATATACTTACTCTTGATTTTGAAAAATTAAGATCTGATCTGCTGCAGATAAGAGAGGTCAGTGATGTTTCGATCTCGCGCAAATTGCCATCCACAATTGAGATAAGATTTGTCCTTAGAAATCCTGTTTTTCAGTTTAAAAGCCGGGGAAAATATAATATAATTGATAAGGATGGTGTAATACTTTCAAGGAAGAGCCATTCTCAGAAAGATTTCATAACTATAAAGAATATTGATTCGGAAAAGTTAAAAAAAGTTGTACCGAATCTTAATGATCTCAGTAAGATCAGGGAGGTCATTGATTATATCAGTTACAGAGATCCTTATGGTACAGTATTAAAATTAAAAGGGTTGAATGAAGTATTTTATACCGGAAATAATATAAGAACCGACAGGATCAGATATTATTTTAAACTTAAGAAGAAACTGGGTTTTTCAAAACAGAAGATAAGAAGAGTTGATCTCAGGTTTAAGAACAGATTTTACCTTGAATTTGAAGAGGAGGTAATATAGGGAAATGAAAAATAATTTTATAGTTGGAATAGATATAGGTACAAAAAAGATCAGTACTATAATCGGCCAGGTGAAAACGGAAGAGGATGTTGATGAAATAGAGGTGATCGGATATGGCGTATCGGAATCTAACGGTATAAAAAGAGGTGTCATCGTTGATATGAACAAGACCGTTGAGGATATAAAAAAATCTGTCAAGGAGGCTGAGCTGACAGCCGGAGTTGAAGTGGAATCAGCTTATATCAATATATCGGGGAGTCATATTCAGTCCATAAGTGCAAAGGGGAGTATAAATATTACCGGAGGAAAGCACAGGGAAATAACCAGAGATGATGTTGACCGTGCTGTTACTCACGGGAGCAGCATTATGTTACCCAACAATAAAGATATACTCCATGTACTCCCGCAGGAATTTATAATTGATTCCCAGGAAGATATAAAAAATCCCATTGGAATGACGGGATCGAGCCTTGAAGTTTATATTCTGATCGTAACAGCTGCAAAAGCAGCTACAAGAAATCTTCTAATATGCCTTAAAAAGGCAAAAATTGATGTGCTTAAAATGACCCTTTCACATATTGCAACTGCAGAGGCGGTTTTAACTGCTGACGAAAAGGAGCTTGGTGTTGCCCTTGTGGATATTGGAGGAGGGACGACAGATTTTGCAATTTATGAGAAAGGTGCCCTTAAATATTCATCCACAATAGGTGTAGGAGGTTTCAATTTTACCAATGATCTGGCAATAGGGACACGGACTCCCATCGATAAAGCTGAAATAATAAAAAGAAAATATGGCAGCGGGATGGACCCGAACCTGAAGAATCAGAATATTGAGATCCCCAGCGTGGGAGGGAAAAAGATGAGGATGATAAATGCATCACTCCTTACCGATATTCTGAAACCGAGAGCTGAAGAAATATTCGAAATGGTAAAAAATAAGATCGAACAGGAGGGCCTTGAAAATAAGATCAATGCAGGGATCGTATTAACCGGCGGGACAGCCCAGCTGGACGGCCTTCTTGAAATTGCAGATGAGATCTTTTCCGCTCCTGTAAGGGTTGGCAAGCCTTATGGAGTGGGAGGGCTTATAGATAAAGTTAATACTCCTGATTTTTCCACGGCCCTTGGTTTAATAAAATACGGGTTGATGGATATGAGAAATCGTGGTGTAATGCCCGATTCTTCTACAGGGCTTTTTCAGAAAATAAAAAATAAATTTACAGATCTCTTAGGATTTTAGGAGGGGAAAATGGACAATGAAGTAAAAATCACTTTTAAGAAAAGAAAGAGAACGGGAGCAGTTCTTAAGGTTCTCGGGATCGGCGGCGGCGGTGGTAATGCTGTTAACAGGATGATCGATGAGAAACTCGGAGGTGTTGAATTCATTGCAGTAAATACTGATATTCAGGATCTTTCTAATATAAATCCCCCTGCCATAACCCTCCAGATCGGAGAAAAACTGACAAAAGGCCTCGGGAGCGGTTCCAATTCTGAAATAGGGATGCAGGCGGCTCTGGAAAGTACTGAGATGATAACCGACATGCTTGAAGGTGCAGATATGACATTCATCACCGCCGGAATGGGAGGCGGAACAGGTACAGGGGCTTCCCAGGTAATTGCAAACCATGCAGCTTCAATGGGAATTCTTACTGTTGCCATAGTTACAAAACCTTTTGAATTTGAAGGGGCCCACAGAATGGATGTAGCTGAAGAAGGAATTAAAAGCCTTCTGGAAAGTGTTGATGCGATCATTGTGATCCCAAATGACAAGTTGTTTGAACTGGATGATGAAGATATCCCCCTGAAGGATTCATACAGAAAAGTGGATGAGATCCTTTTAAAAGCAGTAAGGGGTATCTCAGACATAATAAATACCTCAGGTTTTCAGAATGTTGATTTCGCAGATGTTAAATCCACTATGGCTGAAAAAGGGATGACAATGATGGGAACAGGAGAATCAAAAGGGGATAACAGGGCTGAGGAAGCAGCAAACAAAGCGCTTAATTCACCGTTACTTGATAATATCTCCATAAACGGTGCAACCGGGGTACTTTATAATATCACAACATCTTCTTCTTTTCCGCTTGGGAGAAATGAATTAAAAGTTATTGCTGAAACAATAAATTCACAGGTTTCCCCACAGGTAAAAAGTAAATTCGGAGTTGTGGAAGATAACAATATAGGAGAATTTTTGAGGGTAACTGTTATTGCAACCGGTTTTGATTCTTCATCCGGAAAGGCTGTTAAAAACACAATGTTGGAAAAAGAGATCGAAGTTCAGATCCCGCGTCAGAATACACCTCAGAGGGTCAATACAGATAATGTGAGAAGCAGTAGTTTCAGGAAAAAGGATACGCAGAACAGCTATGTTTTTGAGAGAAGTTCAACTCCTGCAAACCTTCTGGATATGGGAAAAGAGTATATTAATGAACATAATCTGCCAAGTATGATGCAGAACCCCGGGGAAAATGAAGATGATATCCTTGATGTTCCCACATTTCAAAGACCGAAAAAATTAGATTAGAAAAATGGTTGAAGTAGACCTGTTAATTAAAAATATAAAGGAGCTGGTAAATCCTGCCCATGACCGTGTGGTCAGAGGAAAAGACCTTAACTCTATCAGGGTTTCAAGGGATGTCTGGCTAGGGTCCACAGGAGAGGCCATTTCATTTATCGGATTTGAAGAGGACTTTAATAAAAACTTCAGATTAAGTAAAGATGCAGTTATTATTGACGGATCGGGTTTTGTGGCAATTCCGGGTTTTGTAGATCCCCATACACACCTCCCTTTTGCCGGTACACGCCAGGATGAGTTCAGACAAAAATTGCAGGGAGTCAGTTATCAGGAAATTGCAGAAAGGGGTGGTGGCATTAAAGGGTCTGTAAAGAGAACCAGGGAAATTTCATTGAGTGAACTTGTAAAACAGAGTGAATGGCGTCTTGACAGGATGCTCCTGAGCGGAACAACTACAATGGAGGCCAAAAGTGGTTACGGGTTGAATAAGGATACGGAAATAAAACAGCTTGAAGTTATTAAGGCCCTTGATTCTTTTCATCCGGTTGATATTGTTCCGACGTTTCTCGGAGCACATGAGATACCTGAAGAATATAGAGGGAGGAACCTTGAATTCTTAAAATATCTTGTAAATGAAGTTGTTCCTCAGGTTCGTGATGAAGAACTTGCAGAGTTTGGAGATATTTTTTGCGAGGAAGGATACTTTTCATATGACGAATCAGAATTTTATCTGGAAGAACTGAAAAAGAACGGCTTTAAACTGAAGGTCCATGCAGATGAGTTCACCTCCAATAACGCTGCGATCCTTGCAGTTAATAAAGGTGCTGTCTCTGCTGAACACCTGATTGAAATGACTCCTGAGGAAATTGAGATAATTTCAGGATCAAATACGGCTTCAGTTTTTTTACCCGGAGTATCTTTTTTCCTTAAAATGGAAAAATATGCTCCAATAAGGGAAGTTATTAAACAGAACGGGATCGTTGCATTGGGAAGTGACTTTAATCCCGGTAGTTCCATGGTATCTTCAATGCTTTTTATATTTCATCTCGGGATATTTAAAATGGGATTAACTATTGAGGAAGCTTTAAATACAGTTACAATCAATTCCGCATACTCCATAAACAGAGAAGAGAGTACCGGATCAATAGAATTGGGAAAAAAGATGGATATCCTCCTTCTTGATATTCCTGATTATAGTTACCTTGGATATCATCTTGGAGTTGATCCAGTTAATACTGTGATAAAATCCGGTGAAATAGTAGTAAAAAGCAGAAATCTTACTTTCAAATAAAAACAATTTTCCATTTGTGTTAAAATTAATAAACAGGAGGTGTTTAAAATGGTTAGACATCCTTCAGTTGCAGGAATGTTTTATCCCGGAGACAGAACAGGCCTTGAAAATGATATAAAAAAATATATTGATTCAGCAGAAAGCGGGCAAAAAAAAGATGTAACAGGCCTTATATCTCCCCATGCCGGGTATATCTATTCAGGAAGTTGTGCAGGAAAAGGTTTTGCCGCTGTTAATATTCCGGACAAAGTAGTGATCCTGGGAGTTAATCACAGAGGAGCCGGATATTCAATGGCCATTGACGGAAATGATATCTGGGAAACACCATTGGGAAATATTAAAATTGATGAACAATTGAGAAACAGCCTGGTAGAAGTTTCAGATGTTTTTGAGATCGATTCATTACCCTCTGAGGAGGAACATTCACTGGAAGTCCAGGTTCCGTTCATCCAGTATTTGAACCCTGATGCTTCAATACTCCCCATAACAATAGCATCAATGAATATTGAAAATATGAAAAAAGGGGGGGAGGAACTTGCTTCCATGATCAAAAACAGAGATGAAAAGATCTTAATGATCGCATCCACAGATATGAGCCATTATGTCAGTTCTGCTCTAGCTGAAGAGAAGGATTCCAAAGCTATCAGGGAGATCATCGATCTTGAACCTGAGAGGCTGATAAAAACCGTAGTTGAAGAAAAAATTTCCATGTGCGGGGTTTCTCCGACATTTATTTTGATGGTGGCTGCGAAAAAACTTGGAGCAACTGCGGGAGAGATCATTGAATATACTAATTCAGGTTATACAAGTGGTGATTTTGATCAGGTTGTGGGTTATCTTAGTGCGGTGGTCTATTGAATAGTTTCAGATTTATTTATGCTCGTGAATTGAAGGAATTATTCACAGTCTACGGATGTTTCTATGATATTCTGACCAGGGATGGAAAGAAGATAAAGTTCAGGAATATTCTGGAAATATTCAGAAATGATTATCATAAATCCATTGAGGAACCACTTACACTCACATCCTCTAAACCAGATTCCCTCTTCGTAATGATGAATCCGGGATCTTCGGAACCGAGACAATTTGGATTTCGTGAACCTCTTATAAAAATTGATGATGCACCTGAAAGGTTATCTTCTCTTGAGATGGCCTTTGCAAAACCAGATGTGACCCAATATCAGGTGATGAGGATCATGTATGAAAAGAGGTGGAACCATGTAAGAGTGGTTAACCTTTCCGATATCAGAGAACCGAAAAGTCTCGAATTTTTCAAGCGGGTGAAACAATTTGAGAGTGGAAACAGTGATGTCCATACTATTTTCTCTGGTCTTCGTAGAGAGGAGCGGTCTCTGGTATTCAGTTTAAAAGATAAGAATTCTCCGGTTATCCTGGGGTGGGGAAGGGATAAAAGTCTTCTCCCTCTTGCCGATAAAGCCCTGAAATTCCTCTCCGGTTTTAAGACCGGGGGAATAGTTTCACCGGACAATCAGAAACTCTATTCACATCCCAGCCCCAATATTCAAAGTGCCAAAGAACTATGGTTGAAAAAAATATTAACCCAGCTGAAAAATAATTCCTGAAAGTTTGGCTTTCGGGGCCTTTTTATTCAACGGTTACAGATTTTGCAAGATTTCTTGGCTTATCTATATCGCAACCCTTTTTTTCGGCAATATAATATGCAAAAAGCTGAAGCGGGATTATATTTAGTATAGGCTGTAAGATGGGCATTGTTTTCGGGACTTCAATTATATCATCTGAAATATCTATTACCCTTTTCTCTCCCTTATTTGTTATCGACAATATCTTTCCGCTCCTTGCTTTGATCTCTTCCATATTGCTGAGGATCTTGTCTGAAACAAGATCATCAGTTGCAATAGCAACTGTGGGGAAATTTTCGTCAATAAGTGATATGGGGCCGTGTTTCATCTCTCCCGCTGCATATCCTTCTGCATGAATATAGGAGATTTCTTTCAGCTTTAATGCTCCTTCCATTGCAGTGGGAAAGTTATAAAGCCTACCTATATAGAGAAAATCTCTATATTCAGAATATTTTAAAGCTATCTCTTTTATGGATTTTGCATTGCTGAGAATTTTTTTTGCCTGTTCCGGGAGTTTTTTGATCGCATTTATTATCTCTTTTCCTTCTACAAAAGAGACTGACTGATATCTTCCGATAAGAAGTGCCATTAATGTAAGGACCACAAGTTGGGAAGTGTATATTTTTGTAGATGCAACTCCTATCTCAGGGCCTGCATGATTATAAACTCCGGCATCGGTTAACTGAGCGATCGATGTTCCTACGGCATTTACAATCCCCAGCAGAAGAGCACCTTTTCTTTTTGCTTCCTTAAGGGCTGCCAGGGTATCAGCTGTTTCACCGGACTGTGATAATGCGAGAACAGCTACATCTTTGTCCAGTTTCAGTTTTCTGTATCTGAACTCGGAAGCAACTTCAGTTTCAACATTCAGTTCGGTCAGGTGTTCAAAGATATGCCTTCCTATCGATCCGGCATAATAGCTCGTCCCGCAGGAAATTATAATCAGTTTTTTTATATTCTTTATACGGTCCAGTACCGGCTCCAGGCCTCCCAGCTTGGAAACACCTTCACTTTCCACTATTCTGCCTCTGAAAGCATTTCTTAAGGTTACTGGCTGTTCGAATATCTCCTTTAACATAAAATGTTTGAACCCTTTTTTATCATTTGTGTAGCCGTCAGAATCAACAATTTCGATATTTTTTTTTAGTATCTCATTTTTTAAATTCTTAATATAATAGTTATCAGAATTTAAAACTGCCATTTCATCATCACCTAATATGATTATTTTTTTTGTATAATCAGTCAAAGCGGTTGAATCAGAGGCGGCAAAATATTCATTATTTCCGATGCCCAGAACAATAGGGCTTCCACGTTTTACAACAATTATTTTATGGTCAATATCAGAATGGATAACAGCTATTCCGAATGCTCCTTCCATTTGTTCTGTGGATTTTAATACAGCAGTTTCCAGGTCCCCGTTAAAATTGTCTTCAATAAGGTGTGCTATTACTTCTGTATCGGTATCGGATCTGAACTGGTGTCCTTTTTTAATAAGTTCATTTTTTATCTCAAGATAATTCTCAATTATCCCGTTGTGTACTACAGAAATTTTCTCTGAACAGTCATATTGCGGATGTGCATTTAGTTCGGATGGTTTCCCGTGTGTTGCCCATCTTGTATGAGCTATTCCATAGGAAGCGTTTGATTTAAGGTCTGCAAGTTTACTCTCCAGGTTTGAAACCTTGCCTTCTGATTTTACTGTAAACATTTTATTTTTTTCAACAACCGATAACCCTGCAGAATCATATCCTCTGTATTCAAGTCTTCTTAATCCGTCAAGAAGGATAGGAATTGCTTTTTTTTTACCGCTATAACAAATAATTCCACACATATTTACTCCTGTAAATTAAAAATGGGTAAGGTGCTTTTTGCCGGTTGGGTACACATTAAAACCGGTTTTATATAATTTCTGATGATCCAGAATGTTCCTGCCGTCAAAAATAAATGCAGGTTTTTTCATTTTATCAAATATTCGCTGGTAATCCAGGCCTTTAAACTGATCCCATTCTGTTACTATTAAAATGGCATTGGAATTTTCAGCAGCTATATATGGATCAGGTTCATATATAACATTTTCATCAATTCCCTTCAGGTCATCTTTAGCATTTTTTAAAGCCTGGGGATCATGGATAGTAAGTAGAGCTCTTTCTTCAAGAAGTGCTTTTGCAATATCAATTGCCGGGGATTCCCTTGTATCACCTGTATTTGCCTTAAAGGCGAATCCGAACATTGTGATCTTTTTACCGGAGACAGTATTGAACATCTCTTTTATCATTTTCCGGACGAATCTATTTTTCTGATAATCATTCATTTTAATGACCATTTCCCAATAATCCGCCACTTCGGCCAGGCCATAACTTTTAGCAATATATACAAGGTTAAGTATATCCTTTTTAAAGCATGATCCACCGAACCCGATACTTGCATTGAGAAATTTTGAACCGATCCGGGAATCACTACCTATCGCATGGGATATCTCTGAAATATCTGCATCAGTTTTTTCACATAATGCTGAAATGGAGTTAACAGATGAAATTCTCTGTGCCAGGAAAGCATTTGCAATAAGCTTTGACAATTCTGAGGACCAGAGGTTTGTTGTTATTATTTTCTCTCTGGGGATCCAGTGTTCATATATTTTCGAAATTTCATTTGCAGCATTTAATCCTTCTGTGGTCTTATGGGAACCGATCAGTACTCTATCGGGATCCATAAGGTCGCTTATAGCTGTACCTTCAGCAAGGAATTCCGGGTTGGATATTACTTCAAATTTCACACCGTTCTTCCCTGTTTTTAATATTCTCTCCATTGCTTCAGCAGTTCTGACAGGTAATGTACTTTTCTCAACGATGATCTTATCACTTTCTGCAAATTCAAGGATCTCATGGGCAGTATTTTCCCAGTACTGGAGGTCTGACGCCATTCCTGCACCTTCCCCGAAAGTTTTCGTAGGAGTATTTACCGAAACAAAGATTATATCTGCAAGTTTTATGTTATTGCTTATATCTGTTGAAAAAAAGAGATTTTTCCCGAGCCTCTCTTTTACCACCTCTTTTAATCCGGGCTCATAAATTGGAAGTTCATCAGAATTCCAGGCATCTATTCTTTCGGTGCTGATGTCTACAACATCAACTCTGTATTCGGGACACTTCAGGGCAATAACAGCCATAGTGGGGCCACCCACATATCCGGCCCCTATACACAATATCCTTTTTTTAAACTCCATACTTTCTCCTTCTCCGGGTCAGTTAAACAACTTCATTTTAACATAGATACACCTAAATAAAAAACATTTGAATAAGGAGTCAGGAGACAGGAGACAGGAATCAGAATACAGAATTTTCTGACTTCTTACTTACAGGTAAACTCATTATACACTTGCCTTCGGTTCAGCCGTAACCTCCTTCATGAAGATTTACTTAAAACCAAATTTGTCAAAATCCAAAGATTCAAAATTCAAAACAAAAAATCTTTTAATGTTCTCGTTTCGAGTATTTGTGTTTGGAAAATTTGATATTGTTTCGAGCTTCGTGCTTCTCATTTCGGATTTAATTTTCATCTCCTGTCTTCTCTTTTCTCTTGTATGTGATCTGAAAATTTAGTATAATAAAAATATGAAACCATATTTTATATTCTTTCTATCATGGCTTTTCCCCGGTGCTGGCCATTTTATTCAAAGGAAATATACAAAAGCTGTTGTATTTTTTTCAGGAGTAGTTTTGCTTATTCTTCTTGGCCTCATAATGGAGGGACGTTTTTTCCAGGCATATACAGAGACCACAAACAATTTTGGTATTATGCAGAAACAATATCACCCCCTGTTGATCCTTGGATTTCTGGGAGATCTCGGGACCGGTATATTTTATTTTATTGTTAAATTTCTGGGTTTTGCAAAGGGAAATATTGAAGCTGTAACTTTTCATTACGGAACAACATATCTTGTATCTGCCGGGCTGATAAATTATCTGGTAGCTCTTAATGCATTTGATATTGCAAGGGGGAAGAAAAAATGATATTTAAAAGCCATTTTATTTCCATGATAGTATTCTCCGGAATTATATCTACAATGATCGCATTTATCCGACATGATGAGAAAGATAAGATAAAAAAAACTGGAATAAAACTTTTCCTCTATATGGCAGGTGGTGTTATTGCAGCCAGCTGGATAATGAACTTTATCTGATTCCTAGAACCTGATACCGATCCCGCCATAATAAGATAATCCGCCAAGATCTACATCGGTTCCATTCATGTCATAATTCAATATATTATATTTTAACTTCAGGTCAATGAAAAAAGTTCCCTTAAAATTAAAACGGAAACCGCCTTCACCGAAAAAACCTATCTGGCTTTCATCAACCGTACCGATAAAATTTTCTTCTTTAAACATATAGTATCCGCCACCAAGCCCAAGGTATGGTGTGAATAATTTTTTCCCTAAAACAATTCTGACTCCCAGTTCAGCAGGGAAAATTGTCAGAGTAGAATCTTTCGGATCAAATTCAAGGCTGCCTTTTGCAGAGAGGTAATCCGAGTGGAGAAAAATTTCAAATGATCTTTTTATTGTGAATGCAAAGTCTATGCTGTAAGCAATATTATTCGTCCCATAAACTGTTTCAAAAGTATTCTGTGAAACATTTCTGATCCCTGCCCCAATGGTCAGGCTGAGTTTTTTATGGTTACTTTCTTCTGCTGCATTTAAAAAAGTGATTGCTAAAATTATAATCAAAACTGTTGTCAATTTTCTCATTTTTCCTCCAAAGATGTTATAGCAACAGGAGTAAAAAAAGTCAACTGCTATTTTAATTCAATATATTTGTCGTATGAAGTTTCCCTGTTACCGATCATATCCTTTACAATGATCCTGAGTTTATAAAAGCCTGTTATCCCCTGTTTGATATTTAATGAAATTTTTATTCTGTCCTTAGCTGCTCTGAGTGTATTCCCTTTTTTAAATACAGTTTTATTATCTTTATCAGAAATATTTATATCAACCTTCAGAATTCCATGTTTATCTTTGTTTTCTTTAAACGCAAATTGAGAGATATCAAAATTCAGTTTTCGTCCTTTTATAAGAACTTCAGATATTTTAACAGATGGAGACCCGGAAATTTTTATAAGATTTTCTATCTCTTCTTTAAAGAATTTTTTCTTATAAAAAATTTCAGCTGATTTGTCGCTGACCCCTATTTTGATCTCTTTTTTACCCTTTTTCCCATCAAAACTGAATATCAGATTGTAAAAGTGATCCTTCTTGTTTGAGATAAGTTCCAACCCTTTTTCTATATCTGAGGTATTGATACTTACCCCGCCTGTTGAGTGCGAGATTTCCCTCAGGATGCCTTCATAATCAGGGGAAATTGAGTCTGAATTCTCACCCTCCTGTCTGAAGCTGTGAAACAAAATAACATTGTAGGAAATATTGGCCCCCCTTAAAGGTGAGTTTAAAAGGGCGGGATCAAAATTATCTGACAACAGCAGTGATTTATCAATCCGCTTCATTGTTACGGATATTGATGAACTGCGTGCTGATTCACTTGTCCCCGCTATGTTGGAAAGATAATCATTTATCTGCTTTTTTGCCTGTTCATATTTTTTTAGTGAAGGTAAAGTCTCCCTCTGCTGAAAGTTAATAAAATATTTTTCTCCTTTGAACTTATAAGTGAGGAGGTTTACAATTCCGTAATATTTTTCCATATCCGGTACAAGATATTTTGTTTTATAATTGTTCCACTCTCTGCCGTATGCAGTTAAAAATTTTATAATATTATCTGACCCGGGATTTGTATCTCTGCTTATTTTTGTAAAATTTAAATATTTTTTAACAATACTGATCAATTTATCCCTCGCTGCATATTTTATCTTTTTGTAAAGGAAGGAATCTTTTTTTACTATTTTTTCAATATCGGAAATTATCAGGGCTTTATCCTGATTGGTTTTGATCCTGTAAATCTTTACAGGGGTCCAGATGATCAGATTGTCAGTTTTCCTGAGTATATCATCAACAAAGTAAGATATACCTTTTGTAATGTTTTTGCCATAATCGGTCAGGTTAAAAGAGAAAACAAAAGATCTGGGGCCCTTAATTTCTATGAGTGATCTTTCCCCCGGAATGATATTTTTTATATTTCTTTTAACTTTATTTATATACAATTCAAAATTTTCTGATTTCAGTTCTTTTAAATATTCTTTCCCTTTATAAACTCTTACCGGGATTTTTAACATAATATTTTTAGCAGATCCATATTGGCCCGATAAGATAAAAAGAACAGCCATTATAATTATTGTTAACCTTCTCATTTATTCACCTCAGCTTTTTAGTATAATATTCATACTCATTGTTCAGGATCTTTCCTAACGTAAACTATAACATTTATAATATCATTATACGAAAATATTCATCCAAACCGGAATTTTACAAAAAATATTATTAGAGTAAATATTTGTTTAGTTTTCTAAAATCAATCCCCGGGATTCAGGGGGTGGGGGAAATAGGAATAGTTGAAACTATTTCCGTTTATCTATCTTATTTCCGTATGTAAGTATAGGTGAGTAGAAGAATAGATCATTAATAAAGAGTGCTCATTCTGATTTCGGAATAAAAAGAGTAAGAAGTATCTAAAGAAAAGGAGACTTTCTTATGGAGAAATTATTATTTAAAGTTGGGAAAACATACTTATTTGTTAAAAAATCCGATATTGACCTGATCAAAGCTGATAGAAATTATGTAAAAGTATATTGCAGAAACAGATCTTTTGTTATTCGTAATACTTTACAATCCATAGAAAAAAAACTTGATGCTGAAATGTTTTTAAGGATAAACAGGTCTACCATAGTTAATGTTGATAAGATCAATCAGTTGAAGGGTATGGAAAATAATAATTATTTTGTTATTCTGCATAATAATGAGATCCTGCCATGGGGAAGAAAATATAGAAAAAATCTGGTGAAACTAATAAAATTATAAGTGGGAAAAAATGTCCATACTAAAGAAGAATGATCCTGAAAAAATCATAGATATTCACATACCGGAAAATGTGGATATTTCCAGAGTTAAAAAAGAGATGTATGAATCCATTACAAATCTGATAAACAATTATCTTCTTAAAAATTGTGTCTCAGAGCGTTTACCAATGAAATTATTTATGAACTATCTGGAAGAAGAATTGATAAAAAAAACTTTAATAATATCAAAAGGAAATCAGAAGGTTGCATCAATAATATTGGGAATAAAAGCATCAACGCTTAATGAAAAGATAAGGAAATATGATATTAAAGGGCCCGGGAGCTATAAAATTGATATTGAATTATTTCACCTGTTTCAAAATAAAGAAAGGTTTGAACAAGAATAAAGGCTTTTTTTTAGGGTATAAACATACGATTTTTCCATTATTATTAATCAGCTAATTAATGTCACATTAAAATTTATCGGGATCTCTGAAATATTAAAAAGTCTATAAAATTGAGATAACCGGATGTTGTGAAAAAAGTCACATTTTGATAAAAGTGACCATTTTCACATTGAAACAAAATGTGATGTAAATATTATTATGGGTGATAACCTGTTAAAAAACGGGGACAAGCTTGAGGAGGCTGAAAAATGAAAAAAGTATTGTTTAAAGTCGGAAAGACTTATTTGTTTGTTGATAAAACAGATATTGACCTCATTAGATCAGACAGAAATTATGTTAAGGTTTATTGTGATAACAGGTCTTTTATAATAAGAAAAACCTTACGTTCACTTGAAGAAAAACTGGATCCCGATGAATTTCTCAGGATAAACAAATCCACAATAGTCAATATAGATAAGATAAAACGGTTAAAAGAAGCTGATAATAACAATTATTTTGTGGTTCTGGAAAATCAGGAGGTCCTTCCCTGGGGAAGAGAGTACAGGAAGAATGTGGTCAAATTGATGAGGCTTTGATAAATATAAATAGAGAAAAATGTTTAAATTAATAAAAAATAACAGGGAGAAAGTTATGGAAATTAACACAGAAAATAATGTTAATGCCTCTGAAGTTGAGGCAGAATTAAATAATGCAAGGATAAAATTGATTAATAATTATCTTCTTACAAACTGTGTGTCTGAAAATTTACCATTAAAATTATTTATAAATTCCATTGAAGAAGAATTGATAGAAAAAGCGCTGAAGATCACAAAGGGTAATCAGAGGATTGCATCAAAAATATTGGGGATGAAAGCAACGACCCTTAATGAGAAGATAAGGAAATATGATATAAGTAACCCCAAGAAGTATAAATTGCAGATCGAACTATTCCACCTTCTTCAAAATAGTAAAAGGTTCGAATTTTCCATGGATCAGAAATAATTAACCGTGGCCTTTCCCTGATTATTAGATCCGGCACGTTTCAGGCCATGTTTTTCTATCCCGAATCATAAAATTGAATAATTATCCAAATATATGAAGTTATTCTAAAATAAGAATTTTTCTCAAAAAAACCCGGTACATTATAAGTACTTCATCCCCTGAAGTATTTTATTGGTCAACATAATTTGCATCACATTTATTTTTCATTAAATTTCAGCATGATTGGAAGTGATATTGTATGTATTAAATTGATTTTTCATGAAAAAGGGGGAATGTAATTGAAGAAAGGGATGCTTTTCTTTATTGCTATTTCAATAATTATTACAGGTGGTATAGCAGATGAAAAAGGAATTACTATTACAATACCGGTTATCCCTATATCAGATAAATATATATCAGAAAAACTGGAAAGCAGTTCGCTTCGTTTGTCTGTAAATGGGATGCCCCGGGAAATATCAGGGTTGAAAAAAATTGAAAGATCACTTAAAGTAAAGCGTGATGTAAACAGGAGCTTTGTGCTATCTTTTATAACAGGTGGGACCTGTAGAAACCTTGAAAAAGGGATATCCAGTTTCATAACGAATATACTTAATACTTCAGACTTTTTGACTATAATCTCTCCGCTGAAAATTTACCGTGTCAGGGTCTCTGCCAATAAAGAGAGGATAATAAAGAATATAAGGGCTATCCTGAAAAAAGATTGCCTTGAATTCAAAAAAAAATTTTCCCCATTTGAAACAAGTATTAAAAGTGAACTTGAAAAAATAAATTCAATACTTTTAAAAATATCAGTAAATCCATCACTGAAAAAAAACAGATATGAAAAAATTATCAGATTTTTAAATTCATTCCCCGGTAAACTTACCAGATATCTTAAGATGTCATTTATATTCAATTTTCAAAAATTAGGACCAGTAGCAGATCTTTTCAAATTAAAAGAAGGTGAGAGATGGTGGATCCACTTTCACAGGGATGAGATCAAAAATATTGTTAATCTTGCAAGGATGGTGATTAAGAGGATTGAATCTTTAGAAGTTGTCACAAATGACCTGATAGATAATAATGTTACTGAAATTTCAACTCCCAATAAAAGTATGGTAGTGGGGTCTTTTACTGTTGACCAAGATGCTAACTATAACCAGAGATTTTTAAATTTAGTTAAGAATTTAAGAAATGTGTTGAGAATTACAGATTGTCTCCCTCTGGAAAATTTAAAAACAAAAATACTGAATAATAGAATTTGTTTTTATTCGATCTTATATGACAGGAAAGACTATGCTGATAAACTTACAGGGATAACTATAGGCACGGTCTGTAAAAGGTTGCTTAATAATATTTCTTCTTATACAGGTGGGAGATCTTTCTATACTCATAATATTGAAGATGGAGTAAAAAGAATAAAAGAACATACTTTTATCTCCTACAATTTGGAATTTTTATTTAACAGCAGGAATGAAGATAAAAAGATAGGTCTTGTTGATACGAATGATCCCGGCAGGAATCTTCAATATCCATACTACCTGGATAGAAGTTTGATAAAAGAATGTATTGAAGTTCAGTTAAAGAGAGGTTGTAGAATTGATGGATTATCACTGAAAAAAAGGAAACTGAGGTTCCGGATTTCAGAATTTCTAATGAAGAATGGTAAAGATTTCGGATTAATTAAAGTAAAGGTACTTCTGACAAATGATTCCGGAGTTACGTTATTTAACCAGGAGAAAACTCTCCGCTCATTACCCGGCAGGAGAAAAATTTTAATTGAAATTTCCACCCCGAAAAAATTCATGGGAAATTGCGGATTGAAGATATATGTGAATGATATTATTGCTCAGAAGAGTACAACTCTTTGTAAAAACCTGATTCTTAAATAGAAGTTTTCTTACAGGATCAGAAATATACCTTCTTTGTTTTTCCAACAATATGAACATTAATTTCAAAATTTTGGATATTCCGGAAACTGGTTTGATCATTTTAATTTAATATGAAACATTATATGTATGTTGTCTCTGTTTTTGGTAATTTAGTCCCTGTTTTTTGAATTCTATCTTGTTATTTTCTTAAAAATCAATATTTGGAATCTTAAATGTATATTTACTTTCAGGCCATAAGGTGATTTTCGTTTTTTTTGGTCAAAATTAAATAAAAGGAGATTTAAATGAAAAAGTTATTAACTATGCTTCTCGCAATTGTTGTCCTTTCAGGTTTGACATTTGCACAGGGAGCTACATCAGACATCTACGGCACAGTCGTACTGCCTGATGGATCAGCTATTCCGGGAGTAGCAGTAACATTGACCGGTGAAGTTATCGGTGTAAAAGTTGCAGTTACTTCGGAACAGGGAAACTTCAGATTCCTGAAGCTTCCACCCGGTGTTGTTGAATTAAAGCTTGAACTTGAAGGGTTCAAAACTGTAGTTCAGAAAGGTATCAGATTGTTCGTCGGTAAGAACAAAACCTTTAATTTTCAGATGGAAACAACCCAGTTAAAGGAAGTTGTGGAAGTTAAGGGTATGGCCACTGTTGTTGATACAAGAAAAACAACTGTATCAGTTAATATTTCGAAAGAAATGATACAGTCACTTCCAACGGCAAGGAACCCGTGGACAATTTTAAACCTTGTTCCCGGAATGATGGTTGACAGGGAAGATGTCGGCGGTAATGAATCAGGACAGCAGTCGTCTTTTTACGGCCATGGCGCTGACAGTAATGACACTACATGGAATCTTGACGGAGCCAACCTTACAGACCCGTCAGCTATCGGTGCTGCACCTGCATACCTGAACATTAACTCTTATGAGGAACTTCAGGTAACTTTGGGCAACAATGATATCACTGCTCAGACAGGTGGATCTCAGTTGAATTTTGTTACCAAAAGAGCCGGAAACAAATATTCAGGAGATTTTCACTTATACGTTGAAGATGAAGCCTGGGAAATGAATCAGACCCTTCCCCAGCAGATGGTTGATGATGGTCTCAAATCTCCCGGTATCTTCAGGTTATACCAGTATGGTGTTAATTT
Source organism: Acidobacteriota bacterium (assembly GCA_039714255.1). Classification (GTDB taxonomy): domain Bacteria; phylum Acidobacteriota; class Aminicenantia; order UBA2199; family UBA2199; genus UBA647. Next base: position 23,510 of record JBDLJQ010000019.1, on the reverse strand, counting down.
TGGTGGCCCGATTATAAAAGACAAAATGTGGTTCTTCGGATCGTGGGGCGTTCAGGACATTCATTCAAAGACCATAGCCCAGACAGAAGATTCAACCTGGCTTGTATCAGGATATGCCAAAGTGAATTTCCAGCTGGATAACACATCAGGAAGTGTTCAATATACTTCAGATAATAAAAAGAAGTGGGGAAGAATGGATCTGGGAGCCGGCAGCCAGGATCCGACTTCAGGATGGAACCAGATAGGCCCGGGTTCGGTTATAACAGGTGGATTACAGCAGGTAATGGGTAACCTTATGTTGAGTTTTAAGTTTGCATACACTGATGGTGGTTTTTCATTGATACCCGGAAATTCAAGTGATAATTATATTGATGAAGAGACAGGGCATCTGCTGGGTATGGAGAGTACAGTTTATGGATGGTGGGAATATTATGGTGGAGGAATTCCTGATTATTATTCCACAAACAGGGATACTTTAAATTTGGCTTTAGATGGAAACTATTTTGCTGAAGGTGTATTAGGCGGAGACCATGAGATCAAGTTCGGTGTTGATTATTATACAGGAACCACAACATCTACCGATCTTTATCCTCATCAGAGACAATTGTGGGTATGGGACAAAACTGATCCTGATTATTATAAAGAAGTATGGTTCAAGTCCGATACTTTCATTGATGTCGGATTTAAAAGGATGTCATTTTATCTTTCTGATACAGCTACTTTTGGTAAGTTGACAGCAAATTTAGGTGTCAGATATGATAAAGAGCAGGGATCTCATAATGAAGTTACCAACCCCGGAATTACATTTAACGGCAAACCGATTTTCACAGAATATCTTCCTGCCATAACAGTACCCGCAAGAACTATTCCTGCTGCATATGAGACACTTTCACCAAGGTTATCCTTAACATATGATATAACCGGTGATGGTAAGAATGTAGTAAAACTTTCAGTTGCAAGGTACGGATCCCAGTCCGGTAACAGTATTGCCAATTTTATGGGGAAAGTAGGATGGAGAGAGATAGATGTTTACTGGGCAGATGATGGAGATCACATTCTTGAAGAAGGAGAATTCAGCGATGATCCTTCATGGTGGACCTGGTGGAATGTTGATACCGCTAATCCCGGAGCAGCATTGAGTTCCAACAGATTTTCAGATGATTTTAATTCCCCTCTTCTTGATGAACTTACCTTATCTTATGAAAGAGGCATTGGTGAAGATATAGCATTATCAATTACAGGATTCTACAAGAAAAAACACAACCTTGTTCATACAGTCGGTATAATGGCAGACGGATCGGTTGAGGATAAGAGCAACTGGTACCATGCAGAAGATTATACATTTACAAATGGTAAGGTAGCCCCCGTTTATTTCCGTCATGAAGCTCCGGTTGCAAGTTACAGGAGTAATTATAAGGATGCTTATAACACCTATATGGCGGCTCAGTTTGCATTTACAAAGAGGCTTGCCAACAAATGGATGATGAACGCTTCATTTACATATTCTGACTGGAGTGCTACTCTGTCGAAAAATGAACGTCTGGATCTTCAGAACTATGATTATTTTGATGGAGGAGTTGTTGCGCCGGAATCGAGAGGTTCGGGAGTAAGAGGAATATTTGTAAATGCAAGTTGGATGTTCAAGTTATCGGGATTGTATCAGCTTCCGTTCGGCGTAAACCTTACCGGTGTTTTATCAGCCCGTGAAGGTTATGTTGCACCATATTATGAACTGACATCCAGGCCGGTTGGTCTTGGAACGACAGTAGTATATGAACCCGGAAAGAAGATGGGTGATGACAGATTGCCTAATTTCTGGATGCTGAGCCTCGGACTTGAAAAAACATTTAAAGTATCAGATACAGCTTCAGCAACACTTTTTATAGATGCATATAATGTTACAAATAATGTAACTACGCTAAAAGTAGATACACGACTTGGACGTACCACAACCGACAATATTCTCAGAGTACTTAACCCCGGATTGTTTCAATTCGGGATCAGAGTAAATTTCTGATATCGTACAAAACGGTATTAAGCATATGGGCCGCCCCTTCGGGGGCGGCTTTTTTTTTATTGATTTAATCCCGGGATTACTTTTCAATATATTGGTTTGCAATTCCAAAAAATTGAATTTTCCGGGTTTTATTCACTTTTTTTTTAGAATACAGGAAACAATATAAGTATTTCATCCCTGATTTTTTCATTTTGTCCCTCTATGTGTCACAATAAACTTTTTATTTTTCTTTTCTCCCCGGATGGCATCAGAATTGTCTTATAACTACATATCTTGGCATATTTTGGCTGAGATTGAACATCAAACTATAGGAGGTTTAGATGAAAAAGTTACTTACAATGCTTCTTGCAGTTGTGGTCCTTTCGGGGCTTACATTTGCACAGGGAGCATCATCAGACATCTACGGTACAGTTGTACTGCCTGATGGATCAGCTATTCCCGGAGTAGCAGTAACATTAACCGGTGAAGTTATCGGTAAAAAGGTTGCAGTTACTTCAGAACAGGGACATTTCAGATTCCTGAAACTCCCTCCGGGTGTTGTTGAATTAAAGTTTGAACTGGAAGGATTCAAAACTGTAATTCAGAAAGCTATCAGAATGTACGTTGGTAAGAACAAAACTTTTAATGTACAGATGGAAACAACCAAGTTGAAAGAGGTTGTGGAAGTTAAAGGAAGGGCCGGCGTAATTGATACAAGAAAAACAACAGTTTCTGTTAATGTATCAAAAGAGATGATACAGTCACTTCCGACCTCAAGGAACCCATGGACAGTAATGAACCTGGTTCCCGGAATGATGCTTGACAGGGAAGATGTTGGTGGTAATGAATCAGGCCAGCAGTCATCCTTTAACGGCCTCGGGTCAGATGGTGATGATACAACATGGAACATTGACGGAGCCAACATGACAGATCCGTCAGCTATCGGTGCTGCACCTGCATACCTGAACATTAACTCTTATGAGGAACTTCAGGTTACACTGGGAGCTAACGATATTACAGCTCAGACCGGTGGTGTTCAGCTCAACTTTGTTTCAAAAAGAGCTGGAAATAACTATTCAGGCGACTTCCATCTTTACATTGAAGATGAAGCGTGGCAGATGGAACAGGATCTTCCCGACTCTATTACAGATAAGGGATGGGGTTCTCCCGGTATCTTCAGATTATACCAGTATGGTGTTAACTTTGGTGGCCCGGTTATCAAGGACAAATTATGGTTCTTCGGATCATGGGGAGTTCAGGATATCCACTCAAAGACAATTACAGGTAGTGAAGATGCAACCTGGCTTGTATCAGCTTATGGTAAATTAAACTTTCAGGTCGGTAACACATCGGGTGATGTACACTATTCATACGATGCAAAGAAAAAATGGAACAGGCCAATTCTCGGTGCCGGAAGCCAGGATTCATTCTGGAATCAGGATGGCCCGGGTGCGGTTATGACAGGATCATTACAGCAGGTACTTGGTAACCTTATGCTGAACTTTAAGTTTGCATATACCGATGGCGGATTTGAGCTTATTTCCACAAATCCGACCAATTCATATGATGACCAGGGACATATGGTTGGAGATGATTTTATCTACTATTATACTCCTGCTGCTTATTTTGGCGGAGGAATGTTAGATTATTTTACAAACAGAGATACACTTAACCTTTCACTGAACGGCAACTATTTTGCTGAAGATGTTATGGGCGGAGACCATGAGATCAGATTTGGTGTTGATTATTATACAGCAACAACAACATCTCAGTCACTTTATCCTAACCAGAGAACGATCTTTTCCTGGGACAGAACAGATCCAAATTATTATAAAGAGATCTGGTGGATTTCCGATTTTATGTATGATGTAGGTTTCAAGAGGACATCATTCTACGTATCGGATACCGCTACATTCGGTAAACTTACAGCAAACATCGGCCTCAGGTATGATAAAGAGGAAGGTTCACATAATGCAGCGACATCAAGAGGATTAACCCTTGACGGTACACCTATTTTTGGTGACTATATGGGTCCTAAAACTGCAATTGCAGGAACTGCAGCTGCAGCTTTTGAAACAATTTCACCAAGGCTTTCATTCACATATGACATCAATGGTGATGGCAAGAATGTTGTAAAACTTGCATTGGCAAGATACGGTTCGCAGAGCGGTAACTCAATTGCTTCACATACATGGGCACTTGCCGGTAGAGAGATCGATGTATATTGGGCAGATGATGGTGATGGTATTGTTGAAATGAATGAGTTCAGTCAGGATATAAATGACTGGTACTGGTGGAGTGGTGGTGTTAATACTGTTGATCCCACATCAGTAACAAGCCCCAACACATATGCATCAGACCTTAATTCACCTTTGCTTGATGAATTATCCCTTTCATTTGAAAAAGAACTTGCTGAAGATTTCGGCTTGAACCTCACAGTTTTCTACAAGAAAAAACATAATCTCCTCAGATACAGAGGTGTTTTGGCAGATGGGTCACTTGACAGCGCATCTAACTGGTATGCAGCAGGAACTTATACATTTGACAGCGGCAAACAGAAAACATGGTATTCAAGATATGAAATACCTGTTTCACGTCAAATGGCAAATTATAAAGAGAATTTTAACCAGTATATGGCGATGCAGTTAGTACTGTCTAAAAAATTCTCAAACAAATGGATGTTGGATGCTTCTTTCACATATCAGGACTGGATAGCAAAAAGATTCACATCAGAATATAACGATCAGACAAACTATGACTTCTATAATGAAGGTGTTGTGGCTCCTGAAGCAGGCGGTTCCGGTGTCCAGGGTATTTTTGTGAATGCAAGATGGATGTTTAAGTTGTCAGGGCTCTATCAGCTTCCATGGGGCATCAATATCACAGGTGTTCTGAATGCAAGAGAAGGTTATGTAATACCTTATTTTGAAAATTTCAAAAGACCTGCAGGCCTCAGCTGGACAAAACTTTATGAACCCGGAAAGAAAATGGGTGATGACAGACTGCCGACATTCTGGATGCTGAACCTCGGCCTTGAAAAAACATTCAAGGTATCAGATACAGTTACAGCTACATTATTCGTTGACGGATATAACATAACCAACAATTCTATAACGTTGAAAGTTGAAAATACTCTTGGAACATCTGCAACTGACGATATACTCAGGGTACTTAACCCCGCAGTATTCCAGTTCGGATTCAGAGTTAACTTCTAATATCGTCTAAAACGGTATTAAACATATGGGCCGCCCCTTCGGGGGCGGCTTTTTTTTTATCCGTAACTTTTCCAATTTTTAAAAATATTTCATAATTGATAATTTTATTAAATTTTTATATTATTTTTTCAGTTATTTATAATCAGGAAAATAAGAGGTTAAAATGTTAAAAGAAAGTTACCCCTGTTTTCTGGGGAACAAAGCTTTTTGTCCAAATAAAGATCTTGAAGTAACCGATAAATATACCGGAAAAGTTGTTACCAGGGTACCCCTGGCAGACAAAAAGACAATCAACCGCGCTATTGAACTTGCTGAAAATTCAAAGGAAAAAGTTTCGAAAATGCCCTCTTTTAAAAGACAGGAGATACTTTATCATTGTATCGACCGTTTTAAGGAACGTTTTGATGAACTTGCATTGGCCCTTTGTATCGAGGCAGGTAAGCCCATAAAAGATAGCAGGGGAGAAGTAACCAGGCTGATAGATACATTCAGGGTGGCTGCTGAAGAATCTGTACGTATTACAGGGGAAGTTTTCCCAATGGATATATCCAGCAGGGCAGGTGGATATCGCGGTATGTGGAAGCGTGTTCCCATTGGTGTCTGTTCTTTTATTTCACCGTTTAATTTTCCATTGAACCTTGTGGCTCACAAAATCGCTCCTGCAATAGCCGCTGGTAATCCTTTTATATTAAAACCGGCAACTAAAACCCCCGTGGGGGCTCTGATAATAGGGGAGATCCTTGCAGAGGCCGGCCTGCCTGAAGGTTCATTCTCAATATTACCTGTAAGAAGGGATGGAGCAGCTCTTTTCACCGAAGATGAGCGTATTAAATTGTTAAGTTTTACAGGTTCTTCCGATGTGGGATGGTCACTGAAATCCAAAGCTGGGAAAAAAAAGGTGGTTCTGGAGCTAGGAGGCAATGCAGCATGTGTTGTCGATGAAGATTCTGACCTTAAGGATGCTGTTGAGAGGATAGTTTTTGGAGCATTTTATCAATCGGGCCAGAGTTGTGTCAGTGTCCAGAGGATAATTGTTCAAGAAAATATTTATGAAAAATTTAAAATCCTACTTACAGAAGCAGTTGTATCACTAAAAAGCGGGGATCCTAAAGATGAAAGCGTTTTTATCGGCCCCATGATCTCGGAAAATGAAGCAACAAGATTAAAAAAGTGGATCGATTCTGCAGTTTACTCCGGAGGAAAGTTATTGTGCGGAGGTGGCCTGAGGGGTTCCATACTTGAGGCAACATTGCTTGAGAATGTCCCTTTTGAAGCGGATGTCTATACAAAAGAGGCCTTCGGGCCGGTGGCAGTATTATCAAAGTTCAAAGATTTTGATAAGGCTCTTAAAGAGATAAATAACAGTGTATACGGCCTCCAGGCCGGAATATTTACAAGGGATATTCATAAAGCCAATAAAGCATGGGATACTCTTGATGTAGGTGGAGTTATTATAGGAGACGTTCCATCATTCAGAGTCGATCATATGCCTTACGGTGGTGTAAAGAACAGTGGCCTCGGCCGTGAAGGGGTCAGGTTTGCAATTGAAGATATGACCGAGATACGCTTGATGGTCATAAGGGATCTTTGATTAAACTTATATTATTACTATAAAAAAATTACTCGGGAAAGAAATATTACAGTTTTTATCTTTTTGATTTCACCTTGAATGCAACTTTAACGGTTGTCCTGTATTCTGCAATTTTACCATTGCTTACTTTGGCAGTCTGTCCTACAACTTCCGCCCCTGTGATCCCGTTTACAGTTTCAGAAGCTTCTTTAACAGCATTATTTGCTGCATCTTCCCAGTTTTTTTTTGATGTTCCTATAATTTCAAGAATTTTTATTGTTTCCATTTTTCCTCCATCTAAATATTTGATAGACTTATCCTGAATTACTTGATCTTTAAGTCTCTCCCCGGAGACCCAATTCAGAATTAAATCAGGTTAATCTGATCGAGTGATACAATATCATAAAGCACTTACCTTCTTTTTTCAAAGAAGGTAAGCTTTATACATAAATTTGCTTTATGATTTACCAGAAAATTATTTGCTTACCCTGTCTTTGAGGGTTTTGCCGGCTTTAAAAGTTGGATAATTTTTTGCCGGAATGTTTATCTTTTGCCCGGTTTTAGGATTGATCCCGGTACGTGCTTTTCTGGCTACGGTTTTAAAAACTCCGAAACCAGGTATAGTCACTTTTTTGCCTGCATCCAGTTCTACTGCAATAATGCCCTTTCCCGGTTTTGCATCAAATAATGCATTTACGGCAGATTCTGAATCCTTCATGGTGAGCCCTGTTTTTTTTGCAAGCTTCTGAATTAATTCAGTTTTGTTCATAGTTTTTCCTCCTAAATTTTTTCTTTTACCCTTTTACAGGCATTAATTTCCATCTATCTCAAATGTTTAAATTTGACACTGATATATTAAAACAAAAAAAAAAAAAAAATTCCATGTTTTTTTTAAAAAAAAATATTTTAATAAAAAAAATATTTCATAAAATTCAATAATAAAGAAAATAAAAAAAAAATTTGAAAAGAATTTGATTTAGTGTTATATTAAACTGATTTTATCAAAATGTTAGTCTGGACTATATTTTAAAACTATGATAAAATTAGATTATGAAAAATAAGAAGAATTTAATTATAATATTTTTAATAATATCTACTCTTCCGGTATTCTCTTATGTGGGCCCGGGAGCGGGTTTTGCGTTTGCCGGATCCTTTTTATTCATATTCCTTGCTTTTTTTCTGGCCCTTTTCAATTTTATTACTTTTCCCATACGTGCTCTGATACAGTTCATTAAAAGGATCAAAACACTTAAAAATGCCAGGTTTAAAAGAACAATAGTTATTGGATTTGACGGGATGGATTATAACCTTCTTAATAAATTCATAAAAGAAGGAAAAAAATTCCCTAACTTTGAAAAGCTTATGAAAGATGGTACATTTGCTCCACTTCAGAGCACAGAACCTCCCATATCACCGGTGGCATGGTCAACCTTTTCAACGGGAGTGAATCCGGGGAAGCATAATATATTTGATTTTTTAACCACAGACAGAAATACTTATATGCCCAAAATGTCCGGATCTGATATTATTCCTCCGAAGAAAAACCTTAAGATCGGTAAATATACGATCCCTATCTCAAAGGCAAAGGTTGAATTGTTGAGGAAAAGTAAAAGCTTCTGGAAGATCGTTTCAGGGAGAGGGATTTTTTCCACTGTTCTGAGAATTCCTTATTCATTTCCTCCTGAAAAATTCTATGGATTAATGGTATCCGGGTTGGGAACTCCGGACCTTAGAGGGACTCAGGGAAGTTTCAGCTTTTATTCTGATGAGAAAGATAAAAATTCAACAATTTCCGAAGGTGTTTTTCAGGATATCACTGAAACTTCAGAAGGAAATTATAATGCAATACTTAATGGCCCGGGCAACCCTTTTGTAAAAGGAAACCCCCCTCTTGAAGTTAAATTTTCACTTTCAGTAAATCAAGATAAAGAGAGTGCCATAGTTAAGATCGGTAAAGATGAATTTGTCCTGGAAAAAGGGAAAATATCCGATTGGAAAAAAATAGAATTTAAGGTGGGATTCATTAAGATATCGGGGATCGCTCAGTTTTTCCTGGAAGAAACAAAACCTCTAAAATTATATATTTCCCCGATAAATATTGATCCGGGAGCGCCGTCAATGGCTGTATCTCATCCTAAAATATTTTCTGTTTACCTTTCCAAGCTTTTAGGATCGTTTGCAACTCTCGGTATGGCTGAAGATACCTGGGCACTTAATGAGAGGGTATTATCTGAGGATGGATTTTTCCAGCAGGTTTATGTTTATCAGGATGAGAGGGAAAAAATGTTCTGGGACACTTTCCGTAAGTATAAAAAGGGGCTTATTGTACAGGTTTTTGAAGCCACGGACAGGATCCAGCATATGTTCTGGCGTTATCTGAAAGATTCAGGTTCCCCTGCTGATACACCCTCAAAAGAAGATCATATTGTTAATGCGATCTATGGAAGTTATAAAAGGATGGATGATTTCCTGGGGAAACTTTTTCCGGAAATAGGCAAAGATGATCTTTTTATGATAGTTTCCGATCACGGTTTTAATAAAGTTAACAGAGATTTTCATCTGAATTCCTGGCTTCACAAAGAGGGTTACCTCGTTTTAAAAGACGGGAAAAAAACCAGCGATAAATTTTATGCCGATGTTGACTGGTCAAAGTCCAGAGCCTACGGACAGGGCCTTCACGGAATATTTATAAATATGAAAGGCAGGGAAAGATTCGGGATCGTTAACAGTGGAGATGAGACGGAAAAACTTAAAACAGAAATAAAAGAAAAACTGAAAAAGGTAAAAGATCCGGAAAAAAATGATATAGTAGCAAAAGGGGTCTATAAAAGAGAAGAGTTGTATAAAGGGCCCTATATGAAAAATGCCGCAGATATTGTAATAGGATATAATCTTGGATACAGGGTTTCACCTGAATCTGCTGTTAATTATGTAGGAGATGAGATAGTGTCTGACAATAAAAGGATGTGGAGTGGTGACCATTCTTTCACAAGGTCATTTATTCCGGGGATATTTTTCTGTAACAGGAAGATCAAAGTAAAAGAACCTTCAATAGCTGATATCTCTCCCACTATCCTCTCTGCTTTCGGAATAAAAAAACCATCATTTATTGATGGTAAGGATCTGGAGGTAATTTAAATGAAAAGAAGAGACTTTATAAAAAGCACAGGTACAATTGCCGCTGCTTCCCCTTTTATGAATTTCGGGGCGGGTGCTGCTAATAATAAAAAAATGTTAATCCTGGGATTTGACGGGATGGATCCCATGACAGTTTACAGGATGATTGATAAAGGTGAACTTCCCAATCTGAAAAAGCTTGCTCAGAGGGGTGTTTTCTCAATGATGCGTACTACGATCCCTCCTCAGAGCCCGGTGGCATGGGGAAGTTTTATCACGGGAGCTGATCCCGGTGTTTACGGGATATATGATTTTGTCCATAGAGACCCTGAAACTTATCTCCCTGAAACTTCCGGAGCGGAAACACTTCCTGCAGGTCTGAATATAAAACTGGGAAAATATAAGATCCCTTTGAAACCGGGAAAAGTTGTTCCAAGAAGAGAGGGTAAAGCATTCTGGGATTACCTTGAAGAGAGGGATATTGAGGCAACTATTTTTAAGGTACCCTCTAATTATCCGCCATCAGAGTCAAAACAGCGTACGATTGCAGGAATGGGGACACCCGATATTCATGGGACCTATGGTATCTATACACTTTACACTTCAGATGAAGAAGAAGCTATGAAGGATATCTCTCCAAATAATTTATATTATGCCTACCTGAATGATGAAAATGTTCTTGAAGACGGAATAATTGAAGGGCCGGTAAATGACCTTATTGAAAAAGATGGGAAAGGGGAAAAAACAGAGGTTCCTTTCAGGGTCTATGTTGATAAAAAACATAAAACAGCAAGGATAGATGTACAGGGACAGCAAATTCTTATTTCTGAAAAGGAATATTCAAAATGGGTGGAAATAAAATTCCCTTTGATAAAAAATGTAAGCAGTATTACCGGTATGGTAAAGTTCTATCTTATGGAGGTTGGGGAAAAATTCCGTATGTATATTTCACCGATCCATATAAGCCCGAAGAATCCGGCTGTAGAGATCAGCACTCCTCCCTCATACAGCAGAGACCTTGCAGAAAAGGGGGGGTTGTTCCATACGATCGGACTGCCTGCTGATACAAAAGCATTAAGCCAGGAAACATTTAACATGGAAAATTTTATTGTCCAGTCCATGTCGGTTTTTGATGAGAGTGATAAGCTCTTTGGAATAGAATATCAAAGATTTCTTGCAAAGAAGAACGGACTCCTGTTTTTCTATTTCGGTTCCATGGACCAGGGGCAGCATATGTTCTGGTCCCTTACAGACAAGAAACATCCATATTATCATCCCAAAGAAGCCGAAAGGTTCGGTTTTATTAAAGATGACCTTTACCGTAAACATGACAGGATCCTCGGGGATGTCCTGAAAACCATTCCGGCGGATATTCCTATTATTGTTATGTCTGATCATGGATTCGGCCCTTTCAGGAGAAAAGTAAATCTGAACACATTTCTTTTTAATGAGGGATACCTTAAGTTGCACATTAAAGATATTGATACTGAAATATCTTTGCTTGACGATTATAGTGAATATGACTGGGGAAATACAAAAGCATATGCAGTGGGGCTTAATGGACTTTATCTGAATATGAAAGGAAGAGAAGCTGACGGTATAGTAACAAAAGAAGAGAGGAGAAAGCTTCTTGAAGAGCTTGCAGGTAAGCTTGTAAGGATCAAAGATCCTGAAACCGGTGATACGGTTATTTCGGAAGCATTTATTGCTGAAGACCACTTTTCAAAGGACTTTATTGAGAGATCACCGGATATTATTATAGGATTTAAAAAAGGATACCGTTCAAGTGACTCAAATGCTCTGGGTGGAATAACCAGGGATATGGTGGGAGACAATATGAACTGGTGGTCAGGAGATCATTGTATAAATCCGAGACACGTACCTGCAAGTTTCCTGTCAAGTTTTAAGATCAACGATAAAATTCCTGCAATAAAGGATATCGGGCCAACTGTTTTACAATATTTTGGTATAAATGATTTTCCCACAATGAGCGGAAAATCTTTAATATAGGAGAAAAAATGGCAAAAAAAGCTAAATTAAGCAATGAAAACTATCAGAAAGCTGAAGAGATAATCGCATTTCACGGATATTCTTCCCTGGAAGAATTGATAGATAATCTTATCAGTTCGGAATATGAAAAGATAAAGTCGGATGATGATAAAGATGAACAGGCTGAAAAACTGAGCGGACTGGGGTATATCTCATAAATGATCCATAAGATCAATTTTTTTTTGACAAAGGTATTTAACCTTCTACTTAAGCCTTTTAATAATCTTAATGATTTCTGGCCTGTCCTTTTTCTCAGTATAGTATTATCTTTTATAATATTATTTATTCTGAAATATATCTCATTTCCAAAAAAGATAGTAGAATCAAAAGATAAGATAAAAGCCAGCATATTTGCCATCAGGATCTATAAAGATTTCTGGAAGGTTATTCTGTCCTCTTTTTTTAAAAGCCTTTTTTATACATTTAAATATTTTGTCTTTAACCTTGCACCTTTTCTTATCATAATACCTCTTTTACTCCCCGTTTTTTCACAGATGGAGATGAGGTATGGGATAAGGCCCTATAAAGTCGGGGAAGAGATCATTCTTAAGGCAAAGTTCAGCAATAGTATAAAAGATGCAAATATAAATCTTGAAAAAAGTGAAAACTTTAAACCTAAAATGAATCCTGTTTTTATAGATGCATTTCTTGATGAAGACAAAACCAGGCCTCTGAGAGAAATTAATTGGAAACTTGAAGCACTAAAGGAAGGGATCAGCCGTATAGATATAGTTGTAAATGACAAAAAATATTCGAAAAGGCTTGTTACCGGGGATTTTAAAGAGCCGCTTTCCGGAAGGAAATATGACAGATCATCAATAAATCATTTTTTCTATCCCTCAGAAACTCTGCTGGGAGCCAATGATATGTTAAGATCGGTTACCATAGATTATCCCGGTAAACTTGTTAATTTTCTCGGCCTGAAAATGCACTGGATAATCTGGAATATTATTATTGTGATAGTTCTGATAATGGGATTCAGAAAAAGGTTTGGTGTTGAATTTTAATTTATCTGATCTCCTTTTGTTCAAATTTTTAATATTTTAATTCTTCCGGCAATTGAGACAGTTATTTTATACAGATATTTGTCACTTCTAACGAATACCGAACAGAGAGGCGCCACTCTTCCTGTGGGGAAAAAAACCGGAAATGAATTGATATTAATTGTAATATTTTTATTGACCTTGAACACTTTGTGGCTTTTCCATTGATCATTTTTCCTGACCTTTAAAATAATAGAATTATTCTCAACCATATATTTTATCTTTCTGTTCAATTCTATGGATCTATATCTTGAATAGTTCATGGAAGATGTAACCGCCCTGACTCCACTCTGTATCTCGATCCTCTTAATAAATCCGGAAATGCCGGGAATTCCCACTGCAAATATCAGTGATATAGTTGCCAGTGCTGCAAGGAGCTCAAATAAACTGAATCCCCTGACATCTTCATTCATAAAAAACCTCTTCTATATAATTTATCCGGAAATCCTGAATATAATTATAATTGATCATATGGAAATATTTGCCATCGGATCCATTTCCGTAAACCGGAGATATTTTCATTTTCCCGTTGTCGCTTAACTTTTCAGTATAGACTGTCCCCTTTACCAGTAAATCTTTACTGTAATTTATAATTTCTCCCTGGGCCATTATTGATCCATCGATTTTTGAGTTATCTCCTGCCCGAATTCTTATCACAGGATCCCGGGGGAATTCCAGAAACGGAGATCTGAGGGCTCTTATCTGGACAGGTGCCTTTTTATTGACAATAGTGTTGTTTTTCCCCGCCTGCAGGAGCGATGAATTGATATTCAGGCTGCCTAGTACTATTAGTTCAATTGAAGTATTTTCGGTAAATGCATATTCTCCTGTTTGGGAAATAGATCCCACATTCCCATTGATCACCAGGTTTTCATTAAAATTCAGTGAAGTATCATAATTACTGTCCTCAAGTAAAAAATAGTTTTCCTTCGGAATATATTCGATCCGGAATAACTCCTTCCCTGAATCTATTTGTATCTTTTGTTTGTCCGAATCAATGGAGAAATGTATACTTTTTACATCTCCCTGGATCAGGATAGATATGATCTGTGATTCTTTTAAAAAAAGATAGATCCCTTCAGGTAATTCTTTTTCATATTCTAAAAGTCCAAGTTCTTTTCTGATATTTTTCCAGCACAGTATCCCGGATTCAATTCCGAATATTTGGGCCAGATATCCGGAGGTGTTAATGGACACTTTATTTTCCCCGGGTGGTGGAGATAAGGATGATCCGTATGTGAATGTCCGGGAAGCCGAGGGCCTGTCTGCCTCATTATTTCCCCGGTTGATAAGTAATGGTATCAGGGAAACGGGAATATTTCCGGAGAGTAAATTGAAAATATTCTGACTGGCATATTTATATCCGGATCTTTTTGATATAGCTGATATATCAAGGTAACCCCTGTGGACCTTGTATCCCTCTTTCTGTATCGAATTAAAACTGAACTTTCGGGTCAATTTGAAATTTTTGTTATTTATTATCGGAAAAATTTCGTTGTTAAAAAAATTGTCAAGAGGGTTTTCAATTGAAGAGAGATCACTTGAACATATCTTTTTCTTACTTTCATGAAGTAAAAGGTAAAGCTGATTGTAAAGCTTCCCGGTTTCCCGGTTCTTTTTCCCCCTTGCACTTACGATCTTTGTGTGGGTGATTGAGAATGTTAGAAGAGTAAGCCCCAGAAATGAGATAAGGAGGATAAAAGATACCGAAAACAGAAGCGAACCTCTCTCTTTCATTATTCCACCATGTTGGTTAGAAATATATAACCTCTTACCTGCTCTTTATTATTTACCTCTATCCTGTATAAAACGGAATTTGCATCCGGGAAATATGTGATATAAAAATCTGTAACTTTTTCTATCAGAGGCTGAAAATATCCTTTCCCTGTTTTCCGCTTAAGAATATTCTGATTCTTGTAGAGTTTAAATTCAGATTCCTTAAGAATAACTGCAGTAGAGCCATGGATATAATCGTTCTTCAAACCTTCTTTTAAAATAACGGAGCTTCCCTTAACATTTTTGATCTGATTCAATTCATACTTATGTTCTTCAAGATTGTAAATGAGGACCTTTTCTCCTTTTTTAAAGAATAAATTTTTCCCTGTTTTAACTGATTCCTCATCACAGAAAGCATCTTCCTTTATAAATTCAGATGCAACTCCATATGTGGTTTTAAAACTGTTTTCCGAATGATTGAATAATGGAAGGTCAAAATATTTTTTAGCCTCCTGAAGCCTCATCCCGCATTTTGTAAGGTCACTTTTTATTGTATCTACTGTAAAGAACAGAGATTCCAGCACCTGCTGTTTGGAAGTGACCTTATTTGAAACCGATATTCCTTCTGTAATATTTGTGATAACCACAGTGAGAACTGTAAAGCTTATGGTTAATACAACAAGGATCTCAATTAATGAAAAGCCTGAGCTCATTTTTTTACCTCCTTTATAATTTTTGATCTGAAAAAAACAATTTTTGATATGAAATTTTTATATTGAACTTCAATATAGATCTTTTTTAATTCCGGGCCTCTATTTACTATCTGTTTTGAAATGATCATATTGTTCTCTTTTTTTTGCGAATAGCCTTCAGTCAGTTCCGGAGATTCGAATATTATTGATAAAAGCCTGTTCTTCTCAAAATCAATTTTCTGGAATACTTTGAACCTGACAGAAGACCTTCCTGTCTCCTGCATTGAAAACAAAATAGTATTTAAGAAAAATATAATGGAGTAGGATATGATCAATAGTGATACCAGCGTCTCTATTAGTGTAAAACCATTTTTTGTTCTTTTCATTTTCCTGAATCACTGTAACAATTCAGATGCCATTTATTTTCCGGAGCCGGAGTTTGAATGATAAAAAATAGTGTAAAAAAATTTGGATTAAAAAGGAGTGAAATATAGGCGGTATTATGCTTCATGTTATGGAAATTTAAATCTTATTGCTTTTTTTCCCTGTTTCAGGATTAGGATTAAGGAGTAAGAATTATAATACTTGAAAATATTTTTTGTTAACAATTGTTTACACTTTTCCCCGGGAAAAATATTTGTGAAATTTAAAATACCTTTTATATATCGGTATTTTTATCATATTTGTTAGTTTTGAGTGAAAAAATGGCATGAAAATGGAATATGAAAGGGAGGAGGTAAAAATGAAAAAATTAAAAATTTTAGTTTCATTGTTCGTAATTTTCAGTTTGTTTTCCTTTTTTGCTTTGAATTCTTTTTCTGCACAGAAGGGTTATAAAAAAAGCGGATTGATAAATATTAATACGGCAAATGTTGCGAAACTTTCCAAACTTCCCGGAATAGGGAAGAAGAAAGCTGAACGGATCATTAAATACCGGAAGAAGAACGGCCGTTTCAGGAGAAAACAGGAAATAATGAAGATCAGCGGTATAGGAGAGAAGACCTATAAAAAATTTGAAAAAATGATCACTGCCGGAACTAATACTTCGGTAAAAAAGAATAACCGCAGGAGGTAATATGGATGAAAAAATAAAAGAATTAAACCTGCTCCTTCTTTTTCTT
Source organism: Acidobacteriota bacterium (assembly GCA_039714255.1). Taxonomy (GTDB): domain Bacteria; phylum Acidobacteriota; class Aminicenantia; order UBA2199; family UBA2199; genus UBA647. Next base: position 6,991 of record JBDLJQ010000019.1, on the reverse strand, counting down.
TCAGGTTGGGAAGAGGATTCGAAAAATGAACCGGGGACAAAAATTTTCCGGTCGTGGAAAGGGTACCTTTTTGAGATACTTAACGAAATGCATGATGATGAACTGATCCACCAGAAAAGGGATGCTAAATCTGTAGTAATTCTCGAAAAAGGTATAAACAAAGCGAAGGAGCTTAAAGAGAAATATCTCTGATACCTGTCAAGGGCCGGGGGGTGCATCAGCCACCCCCCACCTTTTTTCAAAAAAAAGGATATCACGATCTGTGATATCCTTTTAATAATCAATGACTCTGTATTATAATGATTCCAAAAAAGGATAAAATGTCATTTTATAAATATATTTCAGATTTTTATGACAGGATATTTCCATTCTCTGTAAAAAAGAAGAATTTTTTTGAGAATTTTTTTACAGAACAATCAGGCCGGTTTCTGGATATCGGGTGTGCTACAGGTGAACTGGTTTTTTTTGCCCGGGAAGCAGGATGGAGCTGCACCGGGATTGATAATGATGAGAATCTGCTGGCAATTGCAGAAGAAAAAAATAAAGAGAAGGGCTCAGGTGTAAACTTTCAAAATATAGATATGAGGGAATGCGGCCGGAATTTTAATGGTGAATCCTTTGATATTGTCACTTCAATGGGTAATACAATTGTTCATCTCGGATCGTACGGGGAGATCCGGGATCTTGCGGGAGAGATCTTTAAGATCCTGAAAAGTGGGGGGAGCTTTATCGGCCAGATAATGAACTATGAAAAAATAATTAAAAACAGGGGAGCAAAGTTTCCTGTTTTTGATGACGGAAAAATTCAGTTCATTAGAAAATATGAATTTTCTGAAAATGAAAAAAGGATTAAATTCAGAATGAAAATAGGGGATGTATCTGAAAAAAAGTTTTTTACAAGTGATGTATTTTTATATCCCCTTACTCCGGGTGAATTGAATAAAATTCTTTCTGAAGCAGGATTTAAGAAATTTGATCTCTATGGAAGTTTTGCGGGTGAAAAATTTACCCCTGATAGCGATACATTAATTTTTAAGGCAGTAAAGGGATAAATGGAAAGCATTGACCTGTCAATAATTTTGCCCTCTGCAGGAGAGGGGAAAAGGTTCGGGCCGGGTGGCCCCAAAGAGCTATTTGAGATTCATAAAGACATTAAGATGATAGATCTATCCCTGCAGCATATATCGGTTTTTTTACATTGGGTGGAGAAACAAAAGATAAGGGTTGACCTAAAAGTTGTAGTTGTAATAAATCGGTTTAAAGAAAAGGTTATTGAACATGTAAAAAAAATCATGCCTGAAGTTAAAGTTGAAAAAGTTTATTTTAATGATCTCTATAGAGAGTGGCCGGGTTCAATATATTCTGCTCAGGGCCACTTTTCAGATTTTAATATTGTTCTGCTTCCGGATTCTTTTATTACAATGAGTAAGGATAACAGGTTCTTTGATGTATCGGGTGATCCTCTGATAAAAAAAATGATAGATATCCTGAAGAACTCACCCCTGGCTTTCGGAGTAAAAAGATGTAAAGATCCGGAAATATTAAGAAACCTCGGTGCCGTTATGGCTGAAGATAATAAAATAACAGAGTTTCAGGATAAACCGGAAAACAGGTTTTTAAAATTTAACGGATATTGGGGAGTTTTTGGATTTTGTGAACAAATCGGAGAAAAGGTTTATAACTTTCTGATCAGGTCAGTGGAACATAAAAACCCGTCATTAAAGGATTATTTTTCTGATCCCCCGGGGTGTTTTTTTCTCAACAGTTATATGGACCTCGGTACAAAAGATTCTGTTGAAAGATTAAAAAATATGTTTGAAAGAGCAAATTTGCTTCTGTAACAGCTGTTAAATTCCAAGATTAAAATCTAACACCTTTGTAAAATATTGTTTTACCGACACAATTGAACTTTTCAGGTTTTCTGCTTCCTTCTGCATAGGTGATTCAACTTTTGCCAATATGGAATTAAGCTTGTTATCTATCTCTAAAGGGTTGGTAATTGCTGTGATCACAGAAGATCTTGTTTTATCAGGGGAAATATCTCCGCCCCTGTACAGGAAAATAAATGATAATGCTATAAGAAATAAAGCAGCTGCAGCAGCATAAACCGGAATTAAGAGGTTTTTTCTCTTGCTGACCCTATTCTTTATTTTTTTTGAATTTATTGTTTCCAGGACCCTGTTTTTCAGGAATTCTCTGGTTTCGGAGTCAAGTTCGGGATGTGCATGATCCAGCAGGTTTTTATCAACGATTATCAGGGATCTGCAGGAATGGCATGAATTTATATGTTGTTCCATCCAGGAGAATAGTGGTTTCCCTGAATCCAGCCTTAATGAAATTATAAACCTTTTAATTAAACATCCCATTTTTACTCTCCGACTAAAATATTTCCCCCCCCATGTGAAGCAGTGGGAAATTCCTGCAATTCTTCCTGCCTGTAAAGTTCGGCAAGTTTCGTCCGGCTTCGGTGAAGAGCTACCCTTACAGAAATAGCGGAACGGTTAGTTATTTTTGCAATTTCTGTATTTGTTTTCCCTTCACTATACTTTAACCATAAAATATTATACCATGCCGGTTTTAATTTTTTTGCCAGCTTCCAGATATTACCGGCTTCACTTCTGAAAAAAGTATCTTCAGGATTTTCAAAATTTTTGCTTTCAGCTTCTGGAATATTTTTTTCCCTGACCGACCCTTTTCTGAAGTGTGAAACCATTTCACGAGAAGCAATAGTATAAATCCATGTTGAAAATTTCCACCTGCTGTCGAACCGGCTAATATTTTTATAAACCTTAAAAAATACATCCTGAAGAATGTCCAGAGATTCATCAGAAGATCTTATACTCCTGTTGATAAAGAGATACAGTTTCCCGCTATATCTCTCAACTAATGTTTCAAAACCTGACGAAGAACCTTCAGCTGCGTCTGCTGCAAGTTCTTCGTCGCTTTTTCCGGAGATCATTTCCATATATTATATTACGAATTTTCCTGATAAATGATTCAGTCTGTCTCTTTTTCCTCTTTCTCAGCCTATTTCACTCTTTTCTTTTTAAAGTGTTTTTTCCCTTTTTTATATCTGTTCTTTTCTGATATTTTTTCTGAGATCATCTCGCTGGGGAGAGATATTTTTGCCATGAGCCTGCTTCCTTTTACCAGAATATCCAATGTTTCAAGGAATTTCAGATCTTTATCAACTTTTGATTTGTTCATTCTGGCAAGTGCGATCAATCCGTTCGCAACCTGTTGAATGTTTTTTGCCGCTTCTTCATTGGCTGTATCAAGCTTCATCATAAAGTTCAAACTGTTTGCTCCTTCACTGGCAGTGATGAGAATATTTTTTGCCTGGTTTATCAGGAATGGAGTTTTATGTCCTTTGGTGAATTCAGAGATATCTCCTGCCACTAAATAAAAGACCGGGTCTCCCTTGACAGATCGTATCTCCTTATAAAGGCTGCCATGCCTGATATTTTTAACCTTTCCCGATATTACCTCGAGAGCCGACCTGACAGCATCCTTATTATGTGAAATCAGTGCCAGGTTTTTATTTATAAAAACCCCATAATCATCACTATTCCACTTATAGATCAAATGTTTCCCATATTTTTCTTTTATTAATTTCCCTTTTTCGTATTTGATCGTATCCAGAATTTTCTCTTTATCGAAATTTCCCTGAAGTAAAACCACAGCATCTTTACTCCTCTTCTTCTTACCATAGATGGTAATACCTGAAAGATCTTTAAGAATATCAAAATTTAGTTTTCTTTTGATCTCGGCACTCTTTTCAAAAAATTCTCCATCTTTAACTTCTGTGTTGAATATGGTATTCCAGATATTTGTTTTCAAAAATTTTGAAACATTAATATTGATTACCCACTGGGCGTCTGCAGGTACCAGAGATGTTTTTAACCTTTCTCCCTGTAAAGGGCTTGTTGATATGGCGATCGCAAATATAATGAAAATAAATCCAATTATAATTTTTTTCATACTGCCTCCTTTTTCACTCCCTTTTACGCCGGCCACAGGTGTTTGTTACAATAATTTTTACATTTTTTGAAAAAAGATATTAAAGTATTTCTTCAAGCTCCAGAATATATTGTTCTCTTTTTTTATCCCCTTTCTCAAGAGCTTTACTTTTAAGTATATTCAGGTCAGATCTTATAATTCTTTTTGCTTCCGGAATAAGAGATTCGTTAAGATACCTGTTACAAAAGTTTATCCTGTTCCTCTGGAAAAGATATGTTGTATAAAATGGTTTTTTGTGACAGGTTTGCCCCACACTGTGATAGACTTCAGAATCAAAACTTCTTGCCATTTTTATATTGTTTTTATGGCCCCGGAAAGAAAAATCAACATCCTCCCAATATGTATGGTAACTCTCATCCATTCCCCCCAGTTTTTCAAACACCTCTTTTGTGATCCAGAATGAGGTTCCGGGGATATAGTCAGAATTTGGATCCAGATAGAGTGGAAGGCCTGTTGTGTGATAGTGGGATAGTGTTACTCTTTTGAGATCAAAAAATCCGGCTGAAGAATCAACTTTGTCCGGTTTTTTTTTATAATAGATGGTGGGTGCAATAAAACCTGACCCTGTTTTCTGGTGAGTCTTAATACAATTTTTCAGTGTAGATGAGTTAATTGTTGTATCGTTCGTTAAAAAGAGAACAGAATCAAATCCTGAGGAGAATACTTTTTTCAATAATGAATTAACTCCTCCCGAATATCCGTTGTTTTCCTCTTGTTCAAAGTGGTTAAGTGAGGGAAAATTTTCTGTTATTTCCTTGAAAACTTTCTTTTCCGATCCATTTGACAGACAAAAAACAGAAGCCGGAGAACAACCCGATTCAAGTACTGAATTTATGCATGTTTCAGTAAGTCCGGCTTTGTTATAGTATAAAATTGCAATTGCACTTTTTGTTTTCATCGTGGTTTTAAGAATTCTATCACAGTGGAAAGTGATTGCAACCTGAAAAAAGTTGAAATATATTACAAGTATGGTTATATTAATACAATGGAGGAAATATGAAAAAAACAATAATATTATTAACAATAGCTACATTGATTTTAACCTTTACCCTTTTTTCTCAGGAACAGACTGCAGATGAAAAAAAGATGATGGAAAAGTATATGGAATTGGCTACTCCCGGAAAAAACCACAAATATCTGGAATATTTTACAGGTGATTGGGATGCCTATTCAAAAATGTGGATGAAACCGGGGGAAAAACCGATGGAATCAAAGGGGTTTCAGTCAGGAAAAATGATCCTGGGTGGGCGTTATCTCTGGAGCAAAATGGTGGGACAGAGCATAGGTGGAGAATTTACCGGGATAAGTATAACAGGGTATGATAATTTTCATAAAAAGTTTAAGGGGAACTGGATAGATTCCATGGGGACAGGCATGTATCTTGCAGATGGTAAGCTTGATGCAACTGGAAAGATAAGGACAGATATCGGCCTGTGGGATGATTATGTGACCGGTGGCAAATCAAAAGTTAAAATGGTCACAACTATAATTAATAAGGATAAATTTTTCTTTGAAATGTATATGGGAATGCCTGACGGGAAAGAGTTTAAATCCCTGGAGATAACATACACCAGAAAAAAATAAGTCATTTCTTTTTTTAAAGAGCAGGACATTATTTGTCATAGTGATTGTATTATAATAGGTATAGTTAAAGTAAGAATGATTGATAAAAAAGAATTATTTTAATATGATGTAATTATGGGGCAAAGATCAAAAATTGAATGGACAGAGGCAACCTGGAATCCCGTATCGGGTTGCACAAAGATTAGTGAAGGCTGTAGAAATTGTTATGCAGAAAAAATGTCTTTAAGATTGAAATCAATTGGAGTTAAAAAATATAAAGATGGGTTCAGTTTAGCAATTCATCCGGAAACTCTGAATGATCCTCTGGAATGGAAAAAATCTAAAATAATTTTTGTCTGTTCAATGTCAGATCTGTTTCATGAAGATGTTCCTGAAGATTTTATTCTCAAAGTTTTTAAGATTATGAATAGAGCTCGACACCACATATTCCAGGTGTTAACAAAAAGATCAGAAAGACTGGTTGAGTTGAATAAAAAGATAAGGTGGACGGAAAATATCTGGCTCGGAGTAACAGTTGAATCCGAATTGAATATTGGAAGAGTAGACAATCTTATAAAAACTGATGCTTCAGTAAAGTTTCTCTCTCTGGAACCATTGTTATCGGAAATTCCTGGAATTCCACTGGATTGTATAGATTGGGTAATTGTTGGTGGAGAGAGTGGCTTTAATGCAAGGCCTATCCATCCTGATTGGGTCCGAAATATTCAGCAACAGTGTTTTAGTAGTAATGTTCCGTTCTTTTTCAAACAATGGGGTGGTAAAAATAAAAAGAAGAATGGAAGATTACTTGATGGGCGTGAATATCTCCAAATGCCGGATGCTAATAAATTCAAAGGGCTTTAATTATTACATCTAACTTATTTTATTATTTTTTTAAAATATCCTGAGCAATTCTTATAGCAATTTTTTCTCCCTTTGGATTTCCCGAAGCAAAACATAATAAATATAGGGGATTGTTTTTGGAATTGCATAAAAGCAAAGGATTGTCCGCAACTCCGGCAAAAATTGTTTTCAGTCTTGTTATGATAAATTCGCTCATCTTAGTAAAATCAACATCTTTGACAATTCTATTTTTTTCCCCAAATAAAGTAAAATCTTTCACTTCAGTATAAAATACATTTTTCCATTCTTCAGTACCAAAGATATTATTCAACTTATCTTCCCAAGTATTTGGAATTTTTTCTACTTCTTTTTTTAAAAGGCGGTTTACTCCAACTCCAAGGGGAAAAAGATACCACAAATCTATAGCCTCTGTGTTTGCAATGGCTTTGATTGTTTCCCATTCTACTTGCATTCCATAAGGATCAAGAAATAAAACAGCGCGGTTATTTTGCCACTTATAATTGTTACATCGGTCTATTATCCAACTATTTGCATCAGTGTTGAT
>JBDLJQ010000018.1:0-51616 GCA_039714255.1 Acidobacteriota bacterium | reverse complement strand
AATTCCACAATGACAAGCCTGTGAAATTTTCTAATGACAGTGAGCAACGCGAACGAATGACCAGACAAAAATATCTTTCTACTCATCCACTCAACTACTGTTTTTGGTCAGGTCCCTGTGCCTGCCCAGGTCTGCTTCCGGGGAGGTTTTTGTAAATAAATTCTCCTTTAAAAGCTCTTTTAAGGTTATTTTTGTATATTTTCATTTTTCCGCTGTGATTGTTTTTTATATCTTCGATCCTTGAAACTATTGACCTGATAGTTTTTTCCATACCTTTGAGCATCCTTTTAATGAATAAACCTGCCAATCCCGAACTGGGAATTGTAAAATTTCTGTACACAAGAAGTGTTGACCTTCCAAACGGGATGAATGCAATGTAACCTGAAGTATTTTTGGCTGAGCTGTGTTTCACATGATACCATTCGACTTTATAAGATCCGCTCCCGAACTTTTTCAGATGATTTCCGGTTGTAAAACGGCTGTTTGGAAGTGACCAGGTAAAGTTCATTTCAAAATAGACATGAATGTTTAAAGGGGTTATATATTTAACAGGTTCTGATTTAACCAGGTCGGGGATAAAATTCTTATGATCATGGAATGCAAAGTGGACTGCTGCACATTCCTCCGGGGTGGCATTCACTTTGGCAAAAACCTTTACTTCAGGCCATGGAGCCCTGTTAATTTTCTTTTTTTTCAAAACCAGTTTGTTTTTTGTAAGCCTGATCCGGTCCTTTTCATAGAGGCCGAGTTCGGAAAGGGTTTGTGAGATTAATGAGATCGAAAAAAATATAAAGAGAAGTGAAAATAATTTTTTTTTCATCAATTTCCTTTCTATTGTCAAGTATTATTTATACGGATTATAAAAACTTATGTTTCACTTTTTGATAAACAGGTTGTCTTATCAGTTCTCTTTCTTAACCAGAAGGATTTTTGTCTCCTTATCGAATAATTCCGGATTGTCCAGATTTTTCCGGATAAATTTGAATAGTTTCCGGGATGACTTTGGCTCATATTCCTTAAAAAGAGAGTCACTCACAAAATTTAAAACAAGATCTTTGCTGTCAGAAATCTTATAACTGCAGAATACAAATTTTCGTTCATTTTCTGAAAGTTCCTGGATGTTAAGGAAAAAGAATTTACCAACTTTTACAATAAATGCACGGGCAAGATTTTTTTCATTACCCCCATGGACCCTGATTACATATTCATGCTCATTAAAAAGGGTAAATTCAATGCTCCCGGAATCATCAGGGGTACTCTTGTCCGATATTCTTTCCCAGATCCCTATCAGATCTTTGTCCGGTTTCTGACCGGTGGGTGATCCAAGTGGTACTTCTGATATATAGAGGCCAAGATCAAAACAGCTTTGAAATGCAATTAACATAATGATCAAAAATGATATCTTTATATTCTGCCGTATCATATTGCTCCGAATATTATAATTTTAGTTTAAAAAAATTATTTTTTATACATTCCTTTAAAAAAGAATTTAAGTTTTTTTGAAACCGGTTTATTTTTATTTACGTCTAATTAATTATGGTATTCCCTTATTTAATTATTATTTTTTATCGTAAGGGTTTATCAAAATTGAACTTTAGGGAAAAATATGATATAAAATTCCTTATTTGCGAGGCATAAATGAGAAAAACCTTTTTGATTATACTTATATTTTTATCTGCAACATTGTTCCTCACCTCTGATGTCATAAAAAAGATTGTTATCGAAGGAAATAAGAAAGTTTCCCGTGATACATTCCTTTTTTATATTAAGTCTAAGGTAGATGGTGAATATTCCCCTGATGTTTTAAGAAAAGATTTCCTGATATTATGGAAAACAGGGTTTTTCAAAAATATCAAACTGGAAGAAAAAGATATAGAAGGTGGAAAAGAGATAAAATTTATTGTGGTAGAGAATCCACTTATAACTTCTATTAAATATGAAACCGGGAAAAAGATCAAAAAAGATGATATTGAAGAAAAATTGCAGGAGAATAGTATAGTCCTTGCACCTTTTTCCTATTATAACCCTTCGAAGGTAAAAAAGGTTGAAACTGTTATTAAAGACCTCCTTCATGAAAAGAGTTATAATGATGGTAAAGTTGAGATCGTTACTACTCCTTCAAAGGGAGGAATTGATCTCGTTGTAAAAGTTGAACAGGGCCCGAAAACAAGGATCGGCTCTATTGTATTTCCCGGACTTAATAGCAAATCGGTCTCTTCCGGTTATCTCAGGGGAGGCATGAAAAATAATAAGGTCCACGGATTTTTATCAGCCATAACCAGTAAAGATGTTTACAATAAAGAAAAAATGGAAGAGGATCTCGGGAATGTAAAACTGAAACTGCAACAGAAGGGATATCTTGAGGCGAAAATAGGCAGGCCTGTTTTTTCAAGAATTAATAAGCTTACATTATTTGGAAAGCTTCAGAATATGATGAAGATAGCCATACCTGTAGATCTCGGCCCTCAATACAAACTTGGAAAAGTTGACTTTGATGGGAATAAGATTATCAGGACAGATTTTCTCAAAACTTTTATAACACTGAAAAAAGATAAGCTGTATGATTATAAGAAAAGAAATAAAATAATTGAAGAGATCCAGAAATTTTACGGAGCCATCGGTTATTTTTATGCTCAGGTTGCTCCTGAAGAAAATCTTGACCCGATAAAAAAGATTGCAGACCTGACAATCAGGATCAGGGAAAATGACATTGCTTATGTAGGAAAACTTGAGTTTATTGGAAATACTTTTACAAAAGATAAAGTTATCAGAAGGGAATGGTTGTTAAGGGAAGGGCTGAGATTCAATACTAATGCTCTTGAAAATTCGATCAGAAGGATGAAACAATTAGGGCTGGTTACTGTTGAAAAGATGCCTGAGATAAAACCGGACCCGGATGACCCTCAGAAAATAAATATGAAAATTGATGTCAAGGAACTGAATCGTCAGATGATAAACTTTAATGTCGGTTACAGTGGATATGACGGGTGGTTTGTCGGCCTTGGTTATTCTACACAGAATTTTCTCGGGTTGGGAGAATCTTTCACACTTAATATTCAGACCGGTACAAGAACAAAAAATTACAGGCTTGCATTTACAGAACCTCATCTTTTCCATATACCAGCCAGCCTTGGATTTGATGTTTTCAAACAATCTTTCAGATATCCGGGATATTATACAAGGGAAGGGGCCGGTTTTAATATTATGTCATCCTTCAGATTCTGGAGATTCTGGGGATCCTCTCTTGTTTACAGCTTTGAAGATGTTTCAATAAGTGACGTAAATGAAAACATTGACTGGTCAAACAGCTATTCATTTTACTATTATAGTGAAGGTAAAAGGGTAATATCTTCATTGTCACCCACCTTATACTATTCAACTGTTGATTCACCCATATTCCCGACTTCAGGTACAAAATATCTTTTTAATTACAGATATTCCGGTGGAATACTTGGTGGTGATATTGATATGCATAAAATGAAATTTGAATGGGTTAAGTTCCAACCTTTATGGAAAAAACATACCCTGGGAATGCATGCAGTATTTCAGTCAATTATAGAGTTTGGAGAAAATCCTGTCCCGTTTTATGAAAAAATATATCTTGGCGGTGAAAGGAGTATCAGAGGATTTGATATTATGAGGATCGGGCCAAGGGATGAAAATGGTTATGTTCAGGGCGGTACTAAGGCCTTCTATATAAATCTTGAATACCAGATCCCCATTACAAAGGAATTTTCATTTAACTTTTTCTATGATCTTGGAAACAGTTATAATTCAGAAACACCAATATCCCTGAAAGATGTCTATGCCTCTATGGGGATGGAATTGAAAATATTCATTCCCATGCTTAATGTTCCATTCAGGCTGATCTTTGCATATAATCCGAGAATTCTATATCAGGAAGATTCGCATATAACGTTTAAATTTGCAGTTGGGCCTTCATTTTATTAAAATAAAGAATAATTAATTTAAGGAGATAAAGATGAAAAAGACACTTATTATGGTTGTTACAATTCTTACACTGACATTGTTCGCCTTTTCTGAAGTTAAGATCGGTGTTATCAATGCACAGAAAGTTATAATGGCAACAAAAAGAGGAAAACAGATCCAGAAAAAACTGGAAAACCTGGGAAAATCCAAACAGCAGAAAGCTCAGACCATGCAGGCAGAAATTAAGAATCTGGAAAAATCACTTCAGTCACCGGCTCTTAATAATACCGCCAGAGAAAAAAAAGCACTGGAATTACAGGCTAAAAAAACAAATTTAAAGAGATATGTTGAAGATACCCAGAAAGAGCTTAGAAGAAATTATCAGAAAGAGATGCAGAAACTTCAGGTTGAAGTTATGCCGATTATAGATCAGATCGGAAAATCTAAAGGGTTTACCATTATTTTTGACCTTAGTATAGCCGGGATCTCATATTTTGAAAAAACCATTGATATTACAAACCTGGTTATAAAGGAAATTGATGCAAAGCTTAAATAGTAATTGAATTACTATGGATGAATTTATTGATATAGAAAAAATAAGGGATATTATTCCCCATCGCTACCCTTTCCTTCTTGTGGACAGGGTAGTTGAGATCAAAGAACCCGATTTTATCAAAGGATATAAAAATGTCACGATAAATGAACCGTTCTTTCAGGGGCATTTTCCGGGAAATGCAGTATTTCCCGGTGTACTCCAGCTGGAAGCCATGGCGCAACTTGGAGCTGTTCTGATCCTTAAAAGATTTCCCCCCGATAAAAGGATGGCATATTTTACAGGAATTGATAAAGCCAAATTCAAAAGAATGGTAAAACCCGGTGACAGGATGGACCTGGAGATCAAAGTTATCAAAGAGAGGCACCCCTTTGTTTTAATGGAAGGAAAAGCAACTGTTAATGGTGAACTGGCCTCACGGGCGGAACTTATGTGTGCTCTGGCAACATGAGTAAAGAAAATATACATCCCTCTGCTATCGTCAGCCCCAGTGCAAAACTGGGTGACGGTGTTGAGATAGGCCCATACTCTATTGTTGGTGATAATGTCGAGCTTGGAAATAATTGTGTTGTGATGCACCATTCGGTTATTGACAAAAATACGAAAATTGGTCCTGGTACAAAGATCTATCCCTTCAGTTCTATTGGTACCGATCCGCAGGATATCACTTTTAAAGATGAGGAAACCTTTGTAGAGATAGGTAGTAATAATCTTATAAGGGAATTTACCACTATCAACAGGGGTACTGAAAAAGGCGGAGGCCTGACAAAAATTGGTGACAATAACTATTTCCTGGCTTATGCTCACATTGCTCATGATTGTCAGATAGGCAATAATACTTTATTCATTAACGGAGCAACCCTTGCCGGCCATGTTGAAGTAGAGGATTTTGCGTATATTGGTGCATTTTCATCGGTACACCAGTTTGTAAGGATCGGCCGGAATTCATACATAGGAGCTTATACTATTGTAGAACAGGATATTCTCCCGTTTCTGAAAATTTCCCAGTCAAGGGATTCTTTCAATTTTTATGGGACAAACTCAATCGGTATGTTAAGGAGTGGGATAGAGAGGCCTTTCATTAATAATGTAAATGATATATTGAACATCATATACAAGGGAGATATGAATACATCACAGGCTGTTGAAAAACTGGAGCAGATTTATGAAGATTCTCCTGAAGTACAGATCATTGTGGAATTCCTTTCAAAAACCAAAAGAGGGATACTTAAGAATTTTAAATTCGGAAAATAAAAAATGAGAGTAGGAATAATTGGAACCGGTTCAATGGGGAAAAACCATATGCGTGTGGTCAATTCCATACCGGAACTTGAACTAACATGTGCAATGGATATAAATAAGGATACCCTTGATGAAGTTTCCGAAGGTTATTCTATAAAAAAATTTGATGATTTCAGAGACATGGCTGATCTTGTTGATGCCGTTATGGTTTCAACACCAACTACTGATCATTTTGCTATTTCCAAATTTTTTCTGGAAAAGGGCAAGAATATTCTTGTGGAAAAACCTTTTACTGCAACTCTTGAAGAAGCAGATGAATTGATATCCATTGCAAAAGAAAAAGGGCTCTATATAGGTGTGGGACATCTTGAAAGATTTAATCCTGCAGTGGAATATATAAACAAACTGGTAAAAAAACCTCTTTTTATTGAAATTCAGAGGCTTGGATCATTTTCACCACGTTCCCTTGATGTTGATGTGATTATGGACCTTATGATACATGATCTTGATATCATACTTCAGTGGGACAGGTCAGGAATAGAAAAAATTGATGCTGCAGGTATCCCTGTGGTATCGAAAAAAGTTGATATAGCAAATGTAAGGCTCCAATTTGCTTCAGGCCTGGTGGCAAATATAACCTCGAGCAGGGTTTCACAGAAAAAAACCAGAAAGTTAAGGATATTCCAGAAAAATGGATATTTTTCTGTTGATTATAAAAAAAGGCGTGTTAAGATCTATGGAATTGATAAAGGTGTAATCGATGAAAATATCCCCGAAATAGAAGAAGTTGAACCATTATATAACCTGTGGATAAATTTTTATAAAACAGTTAATACCGGAAAAAATTATAATGTTACAGGAGAAGAGGGGAGAAATGCACTGGAGCTGGCAAAAAAAGTTTCAGAAAGCATAAAACATATTGAAGTTTGAAGAATTTATAAATGATCTTATATCCGGGAGTGTTTTTCCCGGTATCTCAGTTCTTGCCGGTTCGAAGGGCAAAATAGTTTTTAAAGGAAATTACGGATATCTTTCACTTTTACCCGAAAAAAAATTAATTCCTGAAAATCCGGTATATGATCTGGCATCATTAACAAAACCTCTGGTTACAGCTTTCCTTATCCTGTATTTTTTTGAACTTGGAGATTTAGATGAGGATACCAGAGCCGGATCATTTATAGAGGGAATTAATCCTGACATAACTGTTTCACAATTACTGACTCATACTTCAGGGCTTCCTGCATGGTATCCACTGTATCTTTCAGATGTGGATCATATTAAAACCATAAGGGGCCTTGGCCTTATATCAAAACCGGGGCGCAAAGTTACATATTCCTGCTTAGGATATATAGCTCTTTCACATATAATAAAAAAAGTTTCGGGAATGAATCTTAATGAAGCAGCTGAAAAAATTATTTTTAAAAAAGCAGGCCTTAAAGATACATTTTTTACAGTACCGGAAGGAGTACTTGAAAGGACAGCTCCGACAGAATCAGGAAACCTGTTTGAAAGGGAAAAGGTTGGAAAAGATTTTCCGGGTATGGCTGAAAATTATAAATGGAGAAGAGAACTGATCATCGGTGAAGCAAATGACGGGAATGCTTTCTATTTAAAAGGGAAAGCAGGGAATGCCGGTTTATTCTCCACTGCAGCAGATATTTTTGCGATATCACGGGAATTTTTTCCAAAAACATCTTCAATACTGAAACATGATACAGTTAAAAAATTCTGGAAGAATTATACACCTTTTAAGCAGAGCCACAGAAGTTATGGTTTTAAACTCAACTCTTCATTTATTACATCAGGAGGCCGTTCACTATCAAAAAATGCTATAGGCCATAACGGGTTTACAGGAACATCGCTCTGGATGGAAGAGGAAGGGGAAAAAGTTTTTATCTTATTAACCAACAGGATCCATCCGGAAGTAGATCAGAATATAAATTTTAACAGGATCAGGCGAAAACTTCACAAATTGATGATGGCAGACCTTAATTCAGGTTAAATTATTCTTTGTTTTTATCCAGCAAAAACCTTATTTTCTGAGATAATTCCGATAATGTATAAGGTTTCCGTATAAAATCAATGCCGGGCCCTGTTAATATTTCAGTACTTTCAAAATCTTCAGTATATCCTGAAGTGAATAATATTAAAATATCGGGGAATAGCTTTTTTATCTCTTCCGCAAGTTTTATACCATTCATTTTGGGCATTACGAGGTCAGACAGCAGGAGGTCAAATTTTAAATTTTCTCTTTGTATTAAGTTAATTGCATCAACACCATTAACTGCAATATCAACTTTATATCCGAATTGTTCCAAAGCAATGGCCGTAAGATTCCGGACATCAGCATTATCTTCAACAAATAAAATATGTTCATTTCCGGAAATCAATTGATCTTTATCTTTCTTCTTTCCTGATAATTTATTGGAATTCTTTTGAAGGCTTGGCCAGTAAACTGTAAAAATGCTCCCTTTTTCCGGCGTACTGTCAACATGTATTCCACCGCTATTCTGTTTAATAATGCCATATACTGTAGCAAGCCCCAGCCCTGTCCCGTGTCCGATACCTTTTCTTGTAAAGAAGGGATCAAAGATCTTTTCCCTGATCTCATTTGCAATTCCAATTCCATTATCCTGGATCGAGATATAGATATATGAACCTTTCAGATTTTCAAGGTGAACCGGTATTTTTTCCTCTTTTGTTTTTATATGGCCTGTTTTAATTTTAATTTTTTTTTCTTCTTTCATTTCCTCTTTTGCATTTATTGCATCACATGCATTAACAATGAGGTTAAAGATAATTTGCTCAACTTGTCCAGGGTCGGCCAGGATAGGAGGGATATTTTCCCCGAGAGATATATTCATAATAACATCTTCTCCTATCAGCCTGCGCATCATTTTATCCAGGTTTGTAATCAGATCATTAATATTCATTGAGCTCGGGGCTATAACTTCCTTCCGGCTGAAAGTAAGCAATTGTTTTGTAAGGTTCCCTGCAAGATTGCAGGCATCCTTTATTGATATGATATTTTCGTATAAAGGATCATCCGTGCCGATACTCATCTCTGCTATCTGGGTATGCCCGCCTATTACTGTAAGAATATTGTTAAAATCGTGAGCAATCCCGCCTGCCAGGGTTCCAATGGATTCAAGCTTTTTGGACTGCATGAGTTGTCCCTGAAGAGATTCTTTTTCTTTTATCTCATCCTTAAGGGTCTTATTTATCTTCACAAGTTCTTTTGTCCTTTCCTTTACTCTGTCTTCCAGTTTGTCATGCGCATATTTAAGTTTTTTTTGGGTTTTTTTACGTTCTGAAAGTTCATTCTTTAATGCAGTTTCCGAATTGCTGAGTTTTTTGTTGAGTTTAACAAAAAGTGAAATTAGAAAACTCAATATGATCAAAAAAATAAATATGATCAATATCCAGTGCAGATATTGCCTTATCAATTCCCTGAAGGTGATCTTTCCGAAATCTTTATAAGGCCCCAGCTTCAGATCTTTTAAGCATTCATGAACAGGCTGATAATTGGAAGGGATGGTCCATCCTGCATATTGAGCCGCACTTGCAGCCATGCTGTCTGCAGGCATATTTATCAATACTGCTGCAACTTTTTTTGCAAGGTTATCAGATATATGTCCAACCTTTGCAAAAGGCCATTCGGGATATGAACGGGTGGAATGTAAAAAAGGAAAATGTTCCACCCCTTCATGTTCATGAATGACAAAAAAATTATTCAGATCAATTTCCCCATCTGCAGCCATCCTCTCAAGGATCTCGGTCCGGACAGTACCGGCATCGGCTTTTCCATTTTTTACCCCATATACCACAGCATCATGGGTGCCTGCATATCGTATACTTTTAAAGTCTCTGAATGGATCTATCCCCATGTGTTTTAATTCCCGGTAAGCCATTTGCCATCCTCCGAAGGATGACCTGTCAACAGCCAGAAAAACTTTATCTTTAAGGTCATAATATGATCTTATATCTTTTCTTTTCGACAGGCAGAATATCACGCCTGCAAATTTTGTATAAATATCTCCCTCTCTCAGGTTTTTCATTGTAACAATTCTGCTTATTCCATATTCTGTTTCCATTTCTACATAAAAAGATGAATTACAAAGAATAAAATCTACTTTTCCTTCTTGTACTGTTGATTTAACTGTTTTAAACTTTAAAGGGACTATCTTAAAATCATATTCGGGAATTGTATTTGAAAGGTATTGTGCGGTGGGCGACCATTTTGAAAGGCATTTATCAACTCCTCTTTTGGCCAGGACCCCGATTCTTATCTCTGTTTTGCCGGCTGGAAAAAGAGAAATATCAACAGAAGAGACAAGTAGCAATAATATTGAGGTCAATAATCTTGAAATTACTCTTGTCGCCATCATTATTCAATAAAAATATTAATTGATCGGTAAAACCACCTCTTATATACTAATATAAAAATTTTTTTTTTCAAAGGTATTTTTATTTTGTTGATAATAATTTTGTGTTGACATCAAAGTATAGTGTTAATATAATCCAGATATAATTAGTTAGATAAAAAACTGATCCCGGAATAGAGGTGAATATGCCTGAAGAAAAAAATATTTTTAATTATGGTGTAAACAGAATGAGTGCCGGACTGGCAATCAAAATTGTTAATGGTGAACTGGATGGAATTATAAACAGCCAGGCGGCAGGCCAGATTGAAAAGAGCAGAAAAGCAGTTGAGAATATTGTAAGCAATGAGAAGGTTGTGTATGGAATTAATACCGGATTTGGATCACTCTGTACAACAAAAATCTCTCCGGAAGATACAAAAAAACTTCAATATAATATTTTACGGAGCCATAGTGCCGGTGTCGGGGAAAAAATAAAACGTGAAATCTCAAAGCTTATGCTTATCCTGAAGGTTCATGCACTTTCATTCGGATATTCCGGAATAAGAAGGGAAACTTTAGACCGGATAATATGGCATATAAATAATGATGTGATCCCCGTTGTCCCAAACCAGGGATCTGTAGGGGCATCTGGTGACCTGGTCCCCCTTTCCCACCTGTTCCTTCCACTGATAGGCCTTGGAGAGGTATTTTATGGCGAAAAAATAGTTGAAACAGAAACAATGTTTAAAAAGGAGGGCCTGAAACCTCTGGAACTTGGCCCGAAGGAGGGCCTTGCCCTGATTAACGGGACCCAGTTCATAGTTGCAAATGCGATCTATGGGATCGACAGGTTCTATAACTGTCTCGATAATGCAGATATTATCGGTTCAATGACACTGGAAGCACTTTTTGGTTCTGTAAAACCCTTTGTTCCGGAGCTTCATGAATTAAGGCCTTATACGGGTACTTCCTATGTTGCTCACAGGCTTATAAATCTTTTGTTTGATTCAGAAATGGTTAAATCACATGCAAGGTGCGGCCGGGTTCAGGATCCCTATTCTCTCAGATGTATGCCGCAGGTTCACGGGGCCTCGCGGAATGCCTGGTATCACCTGAAGGAGATAATGGAGATCGAAATAAATTCAGTTACCGACAATCCGATAATACTTGATGAAGACAATTCGGTTAGCGGAGGGAATTTTCACGGGCAGCCGATAGCATTACCCCTTGATTATGCAACATTTGCTGCAAGTGAACTTGGAAATATTTCAGACAGAAGGACATATCTGTTACTGGAAGGTAAAACAGAACTCCCCACATTGTTAATGAAAGATACAGGTGTAAATTCGGGTTTTATGATCCCCCAATATACATCTGCAGCACTTGTGAGTGAAAATAAGACGCTCTGTTTCCCTGCAAGTGCAGACAGTATCCCTACATCTCTGGGGCAGGAAGATCATGTAAGTATGGGTTCAATAAGTGCAAGGAAACTGAACAGGGTTCTTGATAATCTGGAAAATATCCTTGCCGTGGAATTGGTTTGTGCTGCACAGGCATTTGATTTCCGGAGGCCGTTAAAATCAAGCAGGATAATTGAAGCATGTCACAATCATATAAGGGAAAATATTGACCATGCCTGTGAGGACAGGATATTCAGCAACGATATTGCCGTAGCCAGGGATATCATTGAGAGTAAAAAACTTGTAGAAATATCAGAAAAAGAAGCAAAAAAAGAAAAAAGAGACCTCACAGGAGAATACAAAAAATTATCTGAATATTAAATATTTCAGGTTCGGGCCAATAAAAAAGATCTAAACCCTGTTAAAGTCGTCTTCATATCTTATGATATCGTCTTCACCAAGATATGATCCTGTCTGAACTTCCACAAAAATCACATCTTCATCACCGGAGTTCTCAATTCTGTGTTTTGATCCGGCAGGGATAAAAACAGTTTCGGTTTTTTTATATTTTTTAATATCGGTATCGAGGGTTATCAATGCTTCCCCCTGAACCATTATCCAGTTCTCAGATCTGTGCTTGTGGCTCTGAAGGGAGAGCCTTTTTTCCGGTTTGACAAGTATTCTTTTTACTTTGAGGCCCTCATCTTCCAGCAGTATCTCAAACCATCCCCACGGCCTATCTTCCTTATAGTACATCTTCATATTCCTTCTTAAGCAGTTTGAGATCCTCATCTACCATCATTTTGACAAGTCCTTCAAAGGAAACTTCCGGTTCCCATCCCAATTCCTTTTTTGCCTTTGAATGATCTCCTATCAGAAGGTCAACCTCTGCAGGCCGGATAAATCTTTTGTCCAGTTTTACATATTTTTTATAATCGAGATCAAGATGTGCAAAGGCAACTTCTACAAGTTGTTTTACCGAATGTGTTTTTCCGGTTGCGATTATATAATCCCCGGGTTCATCCTGCTGAAGCATAAGCCACATGGCCTTAACATAATCACCGGCAAATCCCCAGTCTCTTTTTGCATCCAGATTACCCAGTCTTAATTCTTTTGCAAGCCCCAGCTTTATCTTGGCAGCATTATAGGAAACTTTCCTGGTTACAAATTCGATCCCTCTTCTGGGGGATTCATGGTTAAAAAGTATCCCGGAACATCCGAATATATCATAACTTTCCCTGTAATTGATCGTTATCCAGTGCCCGTAAACCTTTGCAACGCCATATGGGCTTCTGGGATGGAACTGGGTTGCTTCAGACTGGGGTATCTCTCTTACTTTCCCGAACATTTCGGAAGATGACGCCTGGTAGAATTTTATTTTCGGATCAACATACCTTATTGCTTCCAGCATCCTTGTAACACCTATTGCAGTGAACTCAGCTGTAAGGACAGGCTGATCCCATGATGTGGGTACAAAGCTCATAGCTGCAAGATTATATATTTCATGAGGCCTGATCTCATCAAGCAGTTTTGTAATGGAAAACTGGTCAAGAAGGTCAGCCTGTTTTATCTCAATTTTGTCCTTTATATGATCGATCCGGTCAAATTTTTCCATACTTGACCGTCTTACCATTCCGAAAACCTCATATCCCTTTTCCAATAGTAATTCTGCCAGGTATGAACCGTCCTGTCCTGTAATTCCGGTTATTAATGCCCTTTTTTTCATGTTTTCTCCTTCATTGAATGAAAGATCAATTTATCTTCATTCCGGTCCTTTCCCATCTTGTTTTTGAGAAAAAGTTTATAATGGTTTTGAAAATATCTTTTAATTTATGAAAGAATCCAGGTGTAAGATATTCTTCTGATGTGGAGGAATAGGACCAGTATACTCTCCAGGGTTTTCCAATAATATAATCCGCAGGTACAGGGCCCCAGAATCTGGAGTCATAACTGTTATCCCTGTTGTCACCCATACAGAAATAATGGCCGTCAGGGATAAGGTATTCCCCCATATTATCTCTTTGTCCGGAAAGAATATTATTATCCTTAAAAAATGTGTAGGGTTCCGAAAGGAGGTTCCCGTTAATATAAACTTTTTTATCAATAACTTTTATCCTTTCACCGGGGAGGGCTATTACCCTTTTTACATACTCTTTTTCCATTTCTGCAGGTGATTTAAATGTAACGATCATTCCCCTTTTTATCTCTTTTTGAGGAAATACTAATTTATCCAGGCTTCCCAGTGAACGGGAATAGGATATTTTATCAACCAGCAGATGGTCCCCAATAAGCAAATTATCCTGCATGGAACCTGTAGGTATAACAAAGGATTGGAGAAGAAATGTCATTACAAAAAAGACATAGATAAGTGTTTCGGTGATCAGTTCAAAATATTCCCTGAAAAAACCCACCTCTTTCCTGCGCTCTTTAAGTTCTACTTTTTTTTGTTTCCGGTGTTCTAAATATTTTTTCCACATGAGACAATTTTACTTTAATTTACGGACTAAATCAACATCTGGTTTTTTTGTAGCTAAACAAATGATTTTGGGGACAGACACTTATTTTGTTATTTACCGTGAAGGGTGCAATATTAATTCATGAATAAATATTTTTTTCATGCTTTACTGTAAGAGTCTTCGTGAAACGTATATGGTATAATAAGATGAAATTATTTATTTAATTTCTTTAAATATGAGGTAAAAATGAAAAAAGCAAAAGTAGCAATTTTAAAAACATCTCCGGAGACGGTTATAAAAGATTATGAGAGACTTTGTGATCTTGCAGATGTCAAGAATAGTCTTGATCCAAAATCAAAAACAATATTAAAAGATAATATTACCTGGCATAATGTTTATCCGGGGGTTAATACAACTCCCTGGCAGCTTGAAGGTACTATTTCCGGACTTAAAAAGAATGGATTTAATGATCTTGTTGCAGTGCATAATCATACTGTTGTGACCCTGCCGGAGAAGGGTGAGAAAGACCTGAAATTCAAACCAATATATGAAAAGTATGACATCCCGATCCTTTTTAATTTTAAGGATTCTGATATGAAATGGATTGAATATAAACCCGGATTTAAACCTCTTGCTCTCCATAAGATATTTCCTGAAGGGATCAGGATCCCCGATTATTTTGTAGGAAAAAATATTATCCAGATGCCAACTGTAAAAACACATTCATATACAACCTATACCGGCGCACTTAAGAATGCATTCGGAGGGCTTCTGAACTATCATCGTCATTATACTCACTCCTGGATCCACGAAACCCTTGTAGACCTTCTGGCGATCGGGAAAGAGATACATTCCGGAATGTTTGCTACAATGGACGGAACAACAGCAGGATCCGGGCCTGGCCCGAGGACAGTGGTTCCTCATGATAAAAATATTATACTTGCTTCTGAAGATCAGGTAGCCATAGATTCAGTTGCTGCAAAGCTTATGGGGTTTGACTGGAAAAAACTCCCCTGTATTGCCCTGTCTCATGACAGAAAGCTCGGAGTAGGCGACCCGGCAGAGATAGAGATAGTAGGAGATGTTGAAGCTGCAAATGAGAACTGGAACTTTGAAGTAGGTGTTAATTTTGCCACCGGAACCGGAAGGGTCTTCTGGCATGATACACCATTAAAACATCTTCAGAAATTATTTTTTCACACACCCCTTGTAAACATATTTATATTTGCTTCAGAATTGTATCATGATAAGATCTGGTATAATGTAAAAGGAAAAAAAGTTGTTTCCAAATGGGAAAATGAATCGAAGTGGGGAGAATTATTCACAAAATATCCTGAATAAAATATGGTTTTAAAAAAAATTATCGGTATTATTTCACTGGCCGTATTCCTTATATTTATATTTCTTGTTGTATTTAAACTCAGGGGGAAAATTGATACGAGCCGGGTTGTGGAAGAAGTGATCTCAGGTAAAGAAATGACCTTTAAAGCATATAATTCAGACCATAACCTGGTTTTTGAAATAAAAAGCAGTGACTCTGAAAAGGATTTTGATATGTCCAGAAAACCAGCTCAGAGGGAAAGGACCCTTTTGAAAAATATTAAAGGGACAATTTATAAAAAAGGGAGATTTAAAAGTGACACCCACTTTTCCAGTGAAAAAGGTTATGTGGAAAACAACAATCAGAATTTACTCCTTAAGAAAAATGCATTGATCGAATCAGAAGAGATGCGGTTTGCCAGTGATAAATTTTTTATGGAAGGAAATTCTCTAGTCTCAAACGATACAAGTACTGACTTCATAATAAAAGACCTTCAGGGAACTGCATCCAGGGGACTGGAATTTCATGTTCGGATCAATGTTATCAACATGTTTGGCACATCAGGTTCTTTTGTAAAAGAAGGGAAAACCTATGACTTCAAATGTAAAAAACTGGTTATTTTGGATAACCGGAATCTGGTTGTTTTTAAGGGGAATGCCATAATTGAAGGCGATGATTCAACAATGAAAGGTAATGAAATATCAATGTTCTTTACTGATGATTTTAAAAAGATCAAGAGATCCGTGCTTAAGGGAAACAGTTATTTTTATTTAAAAGGGAAAAAAAGTGGTGAATACCGTGAGGCTATGGGTTTCAGGATAGGAGCTGCCTTTAATGATAATGGTAAAGTGAACAGGATCGAGGTAAAAAAGAACGGGATCATTAACCTTAGAAGGACGAATGAGAAGATAAAAGTAGAATCAGATTTTATTAGTATTAAATTTAATGAGATCAGTGAAAAAACAGAACAGATCAGGACACTAAGGGGAAGCAGGATCATCTCAAAAGGAAAAAGAAAATTTGATATTTCTTCTAAAAGGATGAGAGTTCATTATGGAAAAAACGGGGACCCTGAATATTGTTATGCAAAACAGGATTGTCTTTTCAAGATGGATGGCTATTCCGGGAGCAGTGATAAACTGGATTATGAAGTAAAGAAAAATTTTGTAAAAATATCGGGCAGAAGATCGATCCTTGAAAAGAAAGGGAACCGGTTTGTTTCCACCGAATTTAATCTAAATACAAAGGAGGAGAAATTCTATTCGGAAAGCAAGATAACCTCCTCCATAATCCTGGATTCCGGAAATGCACTATTTTCAAAATCTCAGATCTTTATAAGTTCAAAAAAGGTAGAGATCCTTGAGAAGGCCGGTTCAATAAAATACAGCGGGGATGTAAATTTATTTCAGGGTGATACGAAGTTATATAGTGATATACTGGAGATAATTGGTGAAAAAGAGATAAAAGCATCCGGAAAAACTTCAATTTTATTTAAAGAAAAAAATAATGATATTTTCATCAGTGGAGGAGAACTTGGTTTTCTTCAGGAAGAAAACTCAATTCAGATTGGAAAAGGCGGTTCTCTGAAAGAAGGAAATAACAGCCTAAATGCCCAAACATTGAAAATTGAATTTAATAAAGAGAATAATATTAACAGGATCACCGGGATTGATAAAGTGAAATTTATGAGGGAGAAAATATCGGGCATATCAGATAGTGTCGTATGGGAGTTTGATAAAAAATTCCTTGTCTTTAATGGCAATGCAAGTGTCGCAAAAGAAAAGAGTGGATTGACAAGTGGAAATATAATAAAATTTTATCTTGAGGGAGAAAAAGTTGTAATTACTTCTCCCGACGGGTCCAGATCAAAAACAACTATCGAATAATTTTTTTTTATGGCATAATAAAACAAGGAGGAAAAAATGAAATCAAAACTAATAAAAATATTTATCCTTATGGTTATTTTTACTATCGGGTTCTATGGAATTACAGAGGGCAGGATCTTTAAGAAAAAACCTATCTCCAAAACTACTTTAAGAACCGGAGCACCTGTTTTTGTTGAGGGTTTTGTACTTTTTAATCTTCAGAAAAATGAAATTAATTCAAACATTACAATAAGGGATGGGAACAGGTCCGGAAGGCTTATAAATAATGCAAACATAGTTTCAGGAAACGGTCAACTGAGAGAAGGCAGTTCCGGAAATTATACCGGAACTTCCAACATAAAATATAACAGAAAAACAGCAGTTAGACCTGTGGGTAAGATCACTGGAATTTCCAGAATTCCCGGATCCCAATCACAGGGCCCGGGAATGCAGAGGGTCAATAACAACAATAATATTAATCTGTTTATTACCACTCCAAACAGAAGAGGTATATCAATTTCGGAAAATTTTACATCAGGGCTTAAAATAGATGTATCACCAGTTTACAGAACCGGGCTTGATGTGGGAGAACCTGTAACTGTCTCATGGAACAGAAGGGCAAGAAACAGGGGTTCTTTTGAACTTATTGTAACCAATGATAGAGGAGCTGTTGTATATAAAAGAAAAAATCTGAGCGGTAACAGATTTGTTATACCGGCAAAGAAACTGCCACCGAGAAGGACTGTTCATATTTATGTAAGGGCATATGAAAAGAACCTTGCCATAAATGGTAATATTGCATCGGGTTCAGTGGTAAGATTATATTCTGAAGGAAGTTTCAAGGCCAGAACACACAGGTAGAAAGTCTAAAGCCCAAGGTCGTTGTGAATATCTGCCATTGCGTCCCGGCAGATATTCAGAAACTGATCGAGTTCCATATCCAGTTTTGAGCACTCTTTTATCTGATCTCTGTCTGCTCCTTTTGCAAAAGATTTTTCTTTGAATCTTTTTTTCATTCTCTTCAGGGTAACCGCTTCCAGCGATTTTGAAGGATGCATAAGTGCACAGGCTGTAATAAAACCGGTTGTGGGATCAATTGTGTAAAGGGAAATATCCATTTTTGAACTTATATCAGCTTTTTTATTATGGGCCTTGATCGCATGTAAAACATTTTCCGAAACAGCTTCATCCTGAAGCATCTCTGCAGTTTTCAGGCCGTGGTTGTCCGGATCTTCAGATGTATATTCATAATCAAGGTCATGAAGTATTCCTGCAATTCCCCAGGTATCCTCATCCTCTCCGAAATGTCTTGCAAAAGCTCTCATACATGCTTCTGTTGCAAGGCAGTGCTTTTTCAGGTTTTCATTTTTCAAATGGTCATTTAGTAATTTGATCGCTTTTTCTCTATCCATTTGTGGTCAGGGTCAGTGGCTTTCCTCTTTTGATTCTTTTTCCTCTTTTTTTTCAGGCATTTTAAAAAATGAATCTTCTACTTCCACATTGAAATTTACAGATTCTATCACGACATTACCCATGTCAATTCCATTGATCTTTGTTTTGATCGAGTGAGCAACCATCATTCCATCAACTTCTTTGAAATCGCCAAAGAACGATTCCAGTTTTATCTCTTTCCCGTCATCTTTCTTCTTTATTGTTTCAGTTTTTAGTTCGATAAATGATTCTGCATCTATAAAATAAGTTGTTACTTTTCCATTTTTTCTTGTAAGTTTAACTTTTAAAACTTCGGTTCCTTCCAGTTCTTCATTACCCAGGAATTCTATCTTGTTATCTTTTTGCTTATAGTTGATAAACGGGTCTTCAAACATTTCTGCACTCTCTTTAATATCGTCCGCCTGGTCACCGGTAACTTCCTGAGGCCCCTCAATACCTGTAAATGGGGATATCTGCCATACGGTCTTGCCATCATATGCAAATGTCATTTTTTTATCTGAAAAGGTTACTTCATTTCTTGTCATTGAAGGTTTTTTGTACCACATTGAAAATTTCATTTCCATTCCCATTCTGACTATTTTTCCATCACCTTTTGCTGAAATTACTGAGCTTAATTTTTCAACACCGCCTTTAACTTTAAGGTTATTATCGATGATCTCGTCAACCGTTATAGATTGGATTCCTGCAACCAGCAAAAATATCAGGAAAATTGCAATAAAAATCTTTTTCATTCTTACCTCCGGTAATTTTAAGAAAAATTATATATTAGTTTGTTTTTTTTTTCTATAATTTTTATAATTTAATTTCACTAATTCAGGAGGTTTTATGAAATTTAGATCATTTTTTACCGGGATAATTTTATTCTCTTTTTTATTTGCTTTTAATTTTTATGGAGATGTAAAAATAAATTCTTCACTATTCGGGGATATTAAAGCCAGAAATATTGGCCCTGCAGTGATGAGCGGGAGGATAACAGATATAGATGTTGTTGAAAAAGACCCCAATATTATTTATGTAGGATCAGCCGGAGGTGGTGTGTGGAAATCGATAGATGGTGGAATAACTTTTAAGCCTGTTTTTGATAAGTATACCATGTCAATAGGTACTGTTACTGTTGACCAGAAAAACCCTGAGACCGTATGGGTGGGGACAGGTGAAACAAATATGAGAAACAGTGTATCTGTTGGTACCGGGATATATAAAACCACCAATGGCGGCAAAGATTGGAAATTAATGGGCCTTGAAAATTCAGAACGGATAAGCGAAGTTATAGTAAATCCCAATGATTCCAATATTGTTTATGCTTCTGTCCCGGGACATCTCTGGAACAGTAATGCAGAGAGAGGGCTTTATAAAACAATTGACGGGGGTAAAACCTGGAAAAAAATATTCTATATAGATAAAAATACCGGATGCATTGATGTGGACATAGACCCGAAAGAGCCGGAAATAATTTATGCAGCCATGTGGGAGTTCAGAAGAGAACCATATTTTTTTACTTCCGGAGGAAGAGGAAGCGGCCTGTTCAAAAGTATAGATGGTGGAAAAAACTGGAAAAGACTTAAGAAAGGCCTGCCTGAAGGTAAACTTGGGAGGATCGTTATTGATATATTTCCGGCTGACCCGAAAATAATTTATACACTTGTGGAGGCGGATAAAACATTTATTTACAGGTCTGAAGATCGTGGTGAGACCTGGAAAAAGAAGGGAACAGGGTTTGGTGTGAAATCGAGGCCCTTTTATCTGGCAGGGCTGAAAGTTGATCCCGAGAACCCTGAAAGAGTGTATAATTACAGTTTTATGTTATCTGTAAGTAAAAACAGTGGAAAGTCATTTGAGTCTGCCATGGAAAGCTTTATGGGAATGACAGTCCATCCTGACCAGCATACTCTCTGGATCAATCCGAAAAATCCCAGACACATTCTTCTTGGTACAGACGGAGGGGTATATATATCATATGACAGGGGAGGAAAGTTCAGACATGTGTCAAATATTCCTGTTTCACAATTTTATCATGTTAGTTATGACATGAGAGACCCGTATAATGTTTATGGCGGACTGCAGGATAATAACAGCTGGTATGGCCCTTCAAGGAAAATGAACACGGGTTATATCCTTAATAAAGACTGGGAAGCTGTCGGGGGAGGTGATGGATTCTTTGTTTTTAGAGATCCTTCAGATGATAATATTATTTATTATTCCTGGCAGGGTGGTATGTTCCAGCGTTATAATGAAAAAACAGGTGAAACGGCGAGTATAAGGCCGCTTCCTTCTGAAACCGATCCCGATTTCAGGTTTAACTGGAATGCAGGGTTTGCACTCAGCCCTAATAATAAGAACAGGATCTATTCCGGAGCTCAATTTTTGTTTGTTTCAGAAAACAAAGGAAACAGCTGGGAAAGGATCTCACCTGACCTCACTACTAATGATAAAAAAAAACAGCAACAGAGAAGTTCGGGAGGTTTGTCACCGGATAATACTACAGCAGAGAATCATTGTTCAATTATTGCTATTTCCGAATCCCCGGTAAATGAAAAGGTTATCTGGGTTGGAACTGATGACGGGAACTTACAGGTAACAAAGGATGGTGGTAAGAATTGGAAGAATGTTGTTTCAAATATAAAAGGGCTTCCAGAAAACACATGGTGTCCCGGTGTTGAAGCAGGACATTATGAAGAAGGGACAGCTTATGTGGTATTTGACGGCCACAGGACAGGTGATCTGACAACATATATATTCAGGACCATCGATTATGGGAAAAGCTGGGAATCACTGGCAACGGGTGCTGTTAAAGGATATGCTCATGTTATAAGGGAAGATATTGTTAACAGAGATCTCCTTTTTCTCGGCACTGAGTTTGGTCTCTATTTTTCTTTCAACAGGGGAAAGGACTGGGTCCATTTTAAAGAGACCCTCCCTAAAGTTGCAGTCAGAGATATTCAGATACATCCGGTTGAACATGATCTGATACTTGGGACCCATGGGCGCGGGATCTATATTATTGATGATATAACACCATTGAGGAATATCAGTGAGGATGTACTCGGTAAAAATGTTGCGTTGCTTCCGGCACGCCCTTCTGAAGCATCATTTTCATATGGGGGAGGACCAATGACCGGTGATACACAATTCTTCGGTGAAAACCCGAAGCAGGGTGCAACCATAACATATTATCTCAAAAAGAGACATATTTTCGGGGAACTTAAACTTGAGATCTATGATTCAAATGGGAATTTTATAAAAAAACTGCCAACAGGTAAAAGGAGAGGTATCAACAGAGTATACTGGGGGATGAGATTGAAGGCACCCAAGGCCGGAAAATCACCGGGGTTAACAGGATTTATTTTCGGGGGCCCAATGGTTGATCCGGGAACTTATACGGTAAAATTGACAAAAAATAAAAGTGTATATGAATCTGAAATAGTTTTGAAACCAAACAGATTTACAAAACATAGTACCCGGGAAAGAAAACTGAGGCAGGATAAGATCTGGGAAGTGTATGGAATGCTGGAGCATATGGCATATCTTTCCGATACTCTTGACAATATCAGGATTGATATGGAAAAAACACTGGAAAATGAGAAACTTCCAAAGGGAATAAAGAGATATATCAGGCAGAAGTTAGTGAAAGTTAAGTCCATCAGAGGAAATATAGTTGATGAGAAAGCCAGTATTTATTCCAGTGAGATGCTTCAGGGCAAGATGATTCAGATCTATTCTGCAATAAGCTCTTTTGGAGGCAAACCCTCAAATTCACAACTTGTTTATATAAAAACCCTGAAAAACAAGCTGGGTAATGTGGAAATAAAATTTAACAAGTTCATTGAATCAGAGTTGAATAAGGTAAACCGTTTTCTGAAAAACTATAAAGCAAAAGAGATAGAAATAATTTCAGAAGAAAAATATAAAAAAAAATCTGAGAAGGACTGATCTGGCCAGGTTTATTTATTCGAAAGAATGGGGTGGCCGAACTTAATTATTTTAGGAAATTTCAGATTTTACCCCTGTTCTTTCAACAGAAACCTGCCATAACTTTTCTGCAATTTTCCTGTTAAGAGAAAGTTGGCTGGATTTAACTTTTTTCGGGTATCCTTTTCTTTGCATAAATCCTGAAGGCCCGTAAAAATCTCCGGTTTTAACAGATGGGCCAACTGCTGCAATTAATGTGGGAAGTGCACCCATAACTGCATTTTGTGCAAAAAAACGGTTTAAAAAATCAGTGACCCCAGAATGCCGTTGTAATTCTGTTTCGGCCCATCCGGGGTGAGCTGCGGCAACAATGATTTTTTTATATTTGGAGTTAAGTTTTTGAGCTAATTCATATGTAAAATAAAGGTTGGCGATTTTACTGTCACCGTATGACCTGGAAGGCCTGTATTTCCGGTTTTCCCAGTTAATATCATCAAAATTAATATTTCCCCACCTGTGGGCCATACTTGATACGTTAACAATTCTCGACCATTCAGTATTGGCCAGGATATCAAGAAGCTGCAGTGTAAGAGAAAAGTGTCCAAAATGGTTTGTCCCCATCTGAAGTTCAAAACCGTTTCCGGTTTTGGAGTAGGGAGGCATCATTACACCTGCATTATTAATAAGAACATCGAGTTTTGAATATTCTTTTTTATAATTATCGGCAAATTTACTTACAGAAGAAAGATCTGCAAGGTCAAGTTCCATCACATTAAGACTGGCATTCTCATATTCATTCCGGATCTTTTCCGCAGCCTTGTTCCCTTTTTCCATATTCCTGACAGCAATGATTACTTTTGCATTTTTATTAGCCAGAACCCTTGCAGCTTCATATCCGATCCCGGAGCTTGCTCCCGTAACAATAACTGTTTTACTTTTCTGGTCAGTTATATTATCCATGTTCCATTTCTTTTGTTTCATTCAATTCTCCTTCCGGAAATATTTTCTGTTATGTTTTCAGATAACTGCATATATTTATATAAAGGTTCAGTTGTTGTCAAGTTTTTTTGTCAAACCCAAAGGAATTGTATCAACGATCAGCGATCTAAAAAACCCACCTGAAGGTGTATTTTTCAGATCGGAGAGGGTGGGATTATAAATGTGTTCATCACACATTTCCCTTCGGCTCACTCACTCCGTTCGATCGTGCAAATTTACCTGAGGCCAAATTTGTCAAACCCAAAGGAATTGTATCAACGATCAGCGATCTAAAAAACCCACCTGAAGGTGTATTTTTCAGATCGGAGAGGGTGGGATTCGAACCCACGGTTCCGTCAACCAGAACAACTGCTTAGCAGGCAGCCCGATTCAGCCACTCTCGCACCTCTCCGGAAAGAATGCCGAGGAGGGGACTCGAACCCCTACAGCCTCTCGACCACAAGCACCTCAAGCTTGCGTGTCTACCAGTTCCACCACCTCGGCTTTATAGAAATATTGATTGTAACCTAATTGTTTTCTTTATTATCAGTTGCTTTATCTTTTATATTATCTTCAGTTCCTTTTTTTTCAACAGGATCTGAAACTTTTTTCTCATCATTTTTTGTATCTGCAGCAGGAAGTTTCTCTTCCTGTTTAGTGTCTGATTTATCCAGAACTGTATCTGCATTTACATTATTTGTAGCCACAATGTAGAGGAGTAAAGAGGTTATCATAAATGCTACAGCCAGGAAAGTTGTAGCTTTTGATAAAATAGTTGCAGCTCCTCTGGGACCGAATGCAGACTGAGTCCCCCCACCGCCGAATGCTCCGGCCAGGTCGGCACTTTTACCGCTCTGAAGCAGTACAATTATTATCAGTAGTAATGAAACAACAATATGTATAAACAGTAATAATCCTTCCAAAATGTCCTCCTAATTTTTAGACAAGTTCAAGAGAGTTTTCAATTATATCAAAAAAGGAGTCAACATTCAAGGAAGCTCCTCCTATCAGGGCTCCTGAAATATCATTTTGTGATAAAAGCTCCCGGCTGTTCTCCGGTTTTACGGAACCTCCATAGAGTATCATCCTTTTTTTCTCTACAGAACATTTTGAGTTTATCAGTTTTGCAATATAGGCATGTACTTCCTGAGCCTGGCCGGGAGTTGCGGTCTTCCCTGTGCCGATGGCCCATATCGGTTCATAAGCAAAAATAATTTCCTCTATTTCTTCAGGAGTAAGGCCGGAAAGGTTTTTTTCCAGCTGTTCCTCTATCTTTTTAAATGTTTTGCCACTTTCCCTCTCTTCCAGTGATTCACCAATACAAAGGAGTGGTTTCAGTCCATTGGAAAGTGCAATTTTAATTTTTTTATTTATTTCTTCGTCTGTTTCACCGAATATTTCTCTCCTTTCCGAGTGTCCGATAAGAGTATATTCTGCAATTTCTTTTACCATTTCGGGAGAGATCTCACCTGTATATGCACCGTTTTTTTCAAAAAAAATATTCTGGGAACCAGTGGATATAAAAAAAGATTTTCCCTTAATCGGATGAAGAGCAGTAAAAGGAGGAAATATAAGTATCTCTATTTTGTCTATTTTACTGTTATCACTTCTGTTCCTGATTTTTGTATCAAGGTTTTTTATGAATAAAAGGCTTTCTGCAACATTTTTGTTCATTTTCCAATTAGCGGCAATTATAAATTTTTTCATTATTCCTCCGGCAGGTTTTCTATACCTGGCATTATTTCTCCTGCAAGAAATTTTATTGAGGCGCCTCCGCCGGTTGAAATATGTGTTATCTTATTATTGACAGCAGCCAGATTAACAGCTGATACTGAGTCCCCTCCTCCGACAATGGATGTAGCCTCTGACTCAGCCACCGCTTCTGCAATGCCGAAGGTACCACCTGAAAATGTATCTATTTCAAATACACCCATGGGGCCATTCCAGATAATAAGGTTTGACTTGAGTATTACATTTTTATAAATTTCCTGTGTTTCAAACCCTATATCTAACCCCATCATTTCCGGAGGTATCTCTTCACCCCTGTTTACCATCCTTATTGTTATATTTGGCTCTGCTTTTATTGCAGCAATATGGTCAACGGGGAGAAGAAGTTTAACGCCTTTATTTTCTGCTTCTTCAATTATATCTTTACACATTCCTGTCAGGTCTTCTTCGACCAATGACTTTCCGATATCGATACCTTTTGCCTTTAAAAATGTATAGGCCATTGCCCCACCGATAAGGATCGTATCAGTTTTTTTTATAAGGTTCTTTATTATCGGGATCTTGTCTGATACTTTTGCCCCACCCAGGATCAGTGTAAAGTTTTCCGGAGGGTTAGTTATAGCCATACCGAGAAAATCTATCTCCTGTTTCAGCAGGAATCCTGCTGCTGAAACAGGAATGTACTTTGTGATTGCTGATATTGATGCATGTTTCCTGTGGGATGATCCGAAAGCATCATTAACATAAATATCAATACCTTTTGCAAGTTCTTTTCCAAATTCATCATTATTGGCTTTTTCCCTGGGATCAAATCTGAGGTTTTCAAGAAGGAATATTTCTCCGGGTTTCATTCCGGACTTAATATTGTCAACCTCATCACCGGTTATTTCACCATTAAATATAACTTTAACTCCAATAAGTTGCGATAATTTTTCTGCTACGGTTCTCAGGGTCAGTTCTTCTTTTTTTACCCCTCCCGGCCTTCCAAGATGAGATGAACAGACTACTTTTGCCCCGTTCTCAAGAAGGTGTCTTATAGTTTTCAGTGAAGCGGTAATTCTGGAGTCATCTGTTATTTCGCCGGTTTTAAAGATCGGCACATTAAAATCGTTCCGGAGAAAAACCATTTTTCCCGAAACATCAATTTTTTCAATAGATTTTTTTCCCATTTTAATATTGTGATATTTTAACTGCCAGGTCTTTTAACCTGCTTGAATAACCCCATTCGTTATCATACCATGTGAGTATCTTTACCATATTTCCATCTATTACCGTGATGAATTCGCTGTCAATAATAGAAGAGTTCGGGTTTCCCACTATATCAGATGAAACCAGATGTTCCTCTGAATATTCCAGTATTCCCTTCATATCATTTGTTGAAGCCTCTTTGAAAAGTTTTTTTAATTCTTCAACAGAAGTTTTTTCTTTTAATTCAACAACAAGGTCAACGAGTGATCCGTCCGGGGTTGGCACCCTGAGGGCGCTTCCGGTGATCTTTCCAGTTAATTCAGGGATCACAAGTCCAATTGCTTTAGCAGCTCCTGTGGTAGTTGGAATGATATTTACTGCAGCTGCTCTTGCTCTTCTCAGATCTGAATGGGGGAGGTCAAGTATTCTCTGATCATTTGTGTATGAATGAATGGTGGTCATATTTCCCCTTATTATTTCAAAATTATCATGTAGAATTTTAGCTGCAGGTGCAACACAATTTGTTGTACAGGAAGCGTTGGAAATTATATTATGTTTTCCGTTATCATAATCTTTATCATTTACACCAAGGACAATTGTGATATCAGGTTCTGATGCCGGTGCTGAAATGATCACTTTTTTTGCTCCTGCTTTCAGATGTTTGGAAGCATCAGCTCTTTTCCTGAAGAATCCGGTGGATTCTATTACCAGGTCTATCCCCAGTTCTTTCCAGGGTAGTTTTTCGGGATCCCTTTCAGCAAAGGTTTTTATATCTTTACCATCAATAGTTATGATGTTTTCTTTCACTTCCACCTCTTTCCCGAATTTTCCGAATACACTGTCATATTTAAGAAGATGGGCAAGGGTCTCAGTGGAGGTTATATCATTGATTGCAGTGATCTCAAAACTGCTCTGTCCTATACTGGATCTGAAAAAATTTCTCCCTATTCTTCCGAATCCGTTTATTGCAACTTTATAGCTCATATTGTTTCCTCCTTCCAAGGTCTAAAAATTAACACAACATTATCCAATTTTCAAGTGATTATTTTTAACTTTATAAATTAAATTAAATGATACAGATCACAAAGTTATTTTATTGTTTTTTCCATTTTTATATGGAGGATCCCAACTTCGGTGAATTCTTTACCTACAGGTTCATAACCGAGTTTTTCGTAAAACCCTTTTGCATACATTCTTGCATGCAGTTCAATTTTTTTAAATCTTTGTTTAACTAATTCTTCTTCCACTCTTTCCACAAGGAATTTTCCAACACCTTTTCCCTGCATATTTTCTTCAACGGCCATTTGACGTAATTTTGCTGTTTCCGGAGTGATCTTACGAATTAACAGGCAGGTTAAAAGTTTATTATCCCTGTCAAGTAATCCGTACCTTAATTCATCCTTCTCTGCTTCAAGGTCGTTTTTTGAAAATTTTAAACCCAGGGGAACTCTGAGCATCCGGTCCCTCAGGCCTATCTCTTCCTTATAAAGTTTTGAACCATATATTATTTCTACAAATTTCATATAAAGATTTTACTTTAAATATATTTTAATTAAAACTGCTGCCGGTGTTTTAATACCCATCTTAAGATCATTTACTTTAATATGAGGATTGCCTATACTTTAGAGGAGGTTCTTTATTCGATTATCAGGAGTAAAAAATGAAAAAAATATTTTTATTGATTACTGTTTGCCTTTTTACTTTTATACAGCTAAGTTATGCAAGCTTGAGCAAACATATTGTCAACTATCAGATCAAAGCCGATCTTCTTACTAAAAAGAATGCTATTGCCGGCGAAGAAAAACTAACCTGGTTAAATGATTCAGATGTGTTTGTCTCAGAACTTCAATTCCATCTTTATTTAAATGCCTTTAAAAATAATCGCTCGACTTTTATGAAGGAAGGTAAAGGAATTCAAAGAGGTATTAAAATAGATAAAGAAGATTGGGGTTATATTAAGATAAAAAAAATTCAGATAGTTGGCGGGCCTGATTTAACTTCAAAGATAGAGTATATTCAACCTGATGATGGCAACAAAGACGATCAGACAGTATTGAAAGTGAGTTTGCCGGAATCAGTTCCGCCTCAGGGAAAGATCACCCTTAATATTGAATTTTATTCAAAATTGCCTAAAGTTCTTGCTCGTACAGGTTTTTATAAAAATTTTTATATGGCAGCACAGTGGTTTCCCAAAATTGGTGTTTTTTGGAATGGAAAGTGGAATTGTCATCAGTATCATCGTAATTCAGAGTTTTTTGCTGATTATGGTGTCTATGAAGTGAAGATCACGGTTCCTGAAGAATATGTGGTAGGTGCAACCGGAAAAAGAACAGGAGAAATAAAAAACGTTGACGGGACCATAACTTATACCCATTATCAGGAAGATATTCATGATTTTGCATGGGCCGCCTGCCCGGATTTTGTAGAATTTAAAGAAAAATATTCTTTAGAAGATCCTGAGGTTAATACAGAAATAATACTTCTTATTCATCGCAGTCATTTAAACCATAAAGAGAGGCATATGAGTGCATTAAAGAACGGGATTGAATTTTACAGTCAAAGTTATGGTGCTTATCCCTATCCAACTATTACTTTAGTTGATCCCGCTCCCGGAGCTTCCGGTGCCGGAGGGATGGAATACCCAACTCTGTTTACTTCCATGTCGGTTCCCTGGCTGCCGAAGGGGTTTTATTTACCGGAACTGATCACAATTCATGAGTTTGGCCATAATTACTGGTATGGTATGGTTGGTTCAAATGAGTTTGAGGAACCCTGGCTTGATGAGGGATTTAATACCTATTCTGAAATAAAGGCAATGGCCAGATACTACGGGGAAGACAGGTCAATGATCAACTGGTGCGGTTTAAAGATCAGTGATTTTGTTTTACACAGATCCCGGTTGATTGCTTTTGGTAAGATGGACCCTGTTGTTAAAAGTTCCTGGGAGTTTTACAGTGGGGTGAGTTACGGGACTAATACCTATTCAAAAGCCGGCCTTGTGCTTTTAACCCTGGAAAAGTTTCTTGGTGAAGATGTTATGTCAAAAGTTATGAGAACCTATTTTGAAAAGTGGAAATTCAAACATCCTGCTGCAAATGATTTTATTGTTGTAGCAGAGGAAGTGAGTGGGCAGGATTTAAGCTGGTTTTTTGATCACTTTTTATACAGCCCGGATAAGCTGGATTATGCCGTCAAAAAGCTCAGTTCTACAGAAGTAAATGAAACTGAGGGGATATTTAGTGGAGAGAAAGAAGCTGTTGAGGAAGAAAAAAACAGGAAAAGCAGAAAGAAGGAAAAACTATATAAGAATGAGGTTGTGGTAATAAGAAAGGGGGAACTTATATTCCCTCAGGAAATTTTAATAGTCTTTGAAAATGGAAAAGAGATTCGTGAAAAATGGAATGGTAAAGAGAGATGGAAAAGATTTGTCTATTTTAATCCCTATAAGCTTAAAATGGCTCAGGTAGATCCTGAAAACAAGGTGCTTATTGACATCAACTTCACAAATAATTCCCGGCTCCTTAAGGCAAAGAAAACATCTCCTTTAAAGTATGCTTTGAGTTTAATGTTCGATTTTCAGAATATTCTCTCTTTTGTTTCATTTTAATTTAAGGAGGAAGAAGTGAAAGTTTTAAAAAACTATTACCGGGGAATTAAAGAGGCAACCTTACAGCCAAAGATGATATTTGTTTTATGGTTAATAAATTTTATTTTCAGTTCATTAATTTTTTATATTTCTTTCAAGGCATTTTCCGGAGCAATAGG
The DNA here is from genome assembly GCA_039714255.1 of Acidobacteriota bacterium. GTDB lineage: Bacteria > Acidobacteriota > Aminicenantia > UBA2199 > UBA2199 > UBA647. The sequence continues at coordinate 21,465 of JBDLJQ010000018.1, read as the reverse complement.
GAAAAGCGGAGTTGGAGAGAAGCTGTTAAAAGAATTTGATTTTAATGTTTTATTTGAGTTTCTATTCCATGATGGAGGATTTACAACGATCTTTTCTGTTGCTTTTGTTCTAATCTCAGTTTACTTTTTAGTTTCAATTTTGCTCTGTGGGGGAATTCTTTTTACTTTGACCAATCCCCGGAAGTTAAATACGGGAGAAAATAGAAAGCAAAATTTTACTTCCTCCTTTTTTCAGGGAGCGGGAGAATTTTTCGGCCGGTTTTTCCGACTTTCAATTTATTCTCTTATTTTATGGGGTGTTTTTATTGTTTTCAATATATTATTTGGCCTTCTCGGCAGCCTTTTTACTGCCAAAGGTGATAATGAACTGTTGGCTTTTTATCTTTTCTGGGTAAGGCTTGGAGTAGGCTTTTTTCTTTTGTATTTAATAAGAATGATTCTGGATTATACCCGCATTAAAATAGTTATCGAAGATTCAAGGCATGTTTTCCGTTCATTATTTAGAACAATAAAGTTTGTTTTTAAAAGATTGGGTAAAACTTTAGCATTGTACTATTTATTTTTAATTACAGGAATAATCCTTTTCGGCATCTACTGGATTTTAAAATTAATTATCCCTTCATCTTCTTTAGTAACCATTATAATTATTTTTATTGTTCAACAGGTTTTTATTGCTGCCCGGGGATGGATAAAAATTGCTTTCCAGGCAGGCCAGTTAAAATTCTATTTATCCGGACGTTCAAAAACAGATAAATCTCTGTAATATAATTTTTTATTTTTTGATGAAGAATTTTTTCCGGTTTATTTATATCCGATGGCGGTGTAACCGACCCAGTGACGTAAATTTGCAGGAGCTGTAACTCCCATCTTCAGGTCATCCACTTTTATGTGGGGATGGCCTATACTTGTTCCGTATCCGACAAATATCCCTTCCATATCTTCCTTTAATATATTTTTTAAATAATATGAGGTCATAAGCCCGAAAGGAATTGAATATCTCCCGCACCAGGTCCATTTGTATTCTTTGTAATCATTTTCTTTGACTGTATATTTTGTGAACACTTCAATTTTTTCAGGTGTGATCTCTCCTGTCAGGCAATTATTTATTATTTCCTTCTCGTAGTTTACTGCTTTTTCGTATCCTTTTTTGTCAGTACCAAAACGGGCAAAATTCTTTCCTCCCCAGCCTTTATCACCATAATGGACAGAGTCCGAGCTTATTGCAAAAGCAAAATCTTTTCCCCATTTCCAACCTTTTCTTTTAATTATTTTTCCGATTATTCCGGCTAGTATCCTGCTTATTTCAGATATTTTTTTATAGTTCATATAAGGGACAAGTATGGGAATTATCTCTATTTTCCTATTATAAAACTGTAAAAAAGGGATCAATGCTTCCAGTGAATGTTCTATTGCATGCATATTATTATTCACAGTTCTCATCCATTCAGGCAGATCCCTGATCAATTCCTCTCTTATTTCCGAAACATTAACAGGGTTGTAAATACCATGCCATTTTTCAAATGAATCAAATATTATTTTATCTTTAAGCCCCAGTTGTTTTGCTTTATGAGCAACTCCGAAAAGGAATATTGTCCGGGCCCTTATGTTTTTTAATAATGCAGGATAAAGGTAGCCGACATAACTGTAATCATCATGAGGTGAAATTACTACTTTCCAGTTTTCAGATCCCGGAATTGTTTTATTTTGAAGTACTTTTTCCAGGAGTTCTTTTTGCCCATTGTTGATCCGTTTCAGAATTTTTTCCAGCTGCCAGTCAAATTGGGCAAAACCGGTTGTATCAACTACTTTTCTCAAATTTTTATCCGGATCTAAAGGCCCGGTTTTATTTTTCGTGACAGATAAAAGTGGGATAATTAAAACAGGAATTAAAAAAATATATAAAGATTTTTTCAATTATTGCTCCTTATATTTATTAATCATATTCCAGAATCTTCAAAACTTTATTCAAAAGGTCTTCAGGTGAGTAAGGTTTCTGTAGAAATCCGGCAAGCCCCTTACTTAAAAAATGTTTTACAGTATCCTCTCTGTTGTATCCACTTGAAAGCAATACCTTTACATCCGGGTCTATTTTTTGTAATACTTTAAAAACTTCACTCCCGTCTTTTTTAGGCATTGTCATATCAAGAAGAACCAGAGATATTTTTCCCGGATATTCATTAAATTTCTTTATTGTATCTTCACCATCAACAGCAGAAATAATTTTGAATCCGGCCCTTTCCATTACCTTTCCTGCAAATATTCTAACAGGCTCTTCATCATCTGCTATGAGGATAGTACCTGATCCTTTTGTATTTTTTATATATTGATCGATATTGTCCTTTTTATCAGCGATTTTTACCGTTTCCGGAAAGAAAACTTTTATATTTGTCCCTTTTCCTGAAGTGCTGGTTACATTAAGCCCTCCGTTATGGCCATTCACAATTCCCAAAACTGCTGCCAGCCCCAATCCTTTTCCAATGGATTTAGTTGAAAAGAAGGGGTCGAATATTTTTTTCTGAGTTTCCTTATCCATACCTGTTCCGGTATCTGATATCTCCAGAAAAACATAGTTACCAGGTATCATGTTTCCCTTATAGTCCATATTAAGGAGTTGTTCCTTTTTTAAATTTTCGATTCCGGTTGATATGGTAATGGATCCATTGCGGTTTCCGATAGCATCACCTGAATTTATTATAAGATTCATTATTACCTGTCTTATCTGAGATATATCGGCTTCTATTAAAGGTATATCTTTTGATAAATCCAGAATGATTTCCACTTTTTTTGGTATTGATGTTTTTAACAATTTTATTAATTCAAGAAGGATCTGGTTAATATTAATAACCAGTATTACAAATTTCCCCTTTCCTGAATAGGCAAGCAGCTGATTGCACAGGTCAGCCGCACGGGTTGCAGTTAATTCAATGTTCTTTATGTTTTTTAAAACTGAAGTTGTGGGGGGCAATTCCAGTCTGGCCAGGCCTGCATTTCCAAGTATTGCAGTTAAAAGATTGTTAAAATCATGTGCAATTCCTCCTGCAAGTATTCCCAGGCTTTCCTGTTTTTGAGAATGTTGTAAGTGTCTCTCCAGGTTTTTTTTCTCCTCTTCTGCATTTTTCTGTTCTGAAATATCTATTGAAAAAGCAAAGATCACATTTTTTCCAAAAAATTTTCCTCTGTTGATCCATACAATTTTGGGAAAGATCTCCCCACTCTTTTTTTGTCCCCAGAATTCAAATTGCTGCGGTTCTCCTTTTAATGCCTTTTTGAAACATTTTCCTACTAATTCCATATCATTTTTACCAGGGGCGGAAAGAGCTTCAGGTGTTTTTCCAATAAAAAATTCTTTCGGATACCCGTACATTTTAACAGCACCGTCATTGACATCCAGGAAAGATCCCTTTTCATCCTGTATATATATGGCATAAAGAGCATTATTAAACAGATCTCTGTAACTGAGTTCTGATTCCAAAAGCTTTTTTTCAGTAATTTTTTTTTCTGTAATATCCTTAAATACAACCTGGGATGCTGGCTCCCCGTCAAAGTCTATCATTGTTGCAACTACTTCCACATCTATCACTCGCCCATCTGTACAGATGAACTTTTCTTCTATCGTCTCTACATTTTCAACCTTTTCATATACCTTTCTTATCCGTTCTTTCATCAATGGGATCGAATCGGGATGGACGAACATTGAAACAGGTTTACCCAAAAAAAATGATTCCGGCTCATTTTTTCCAATAATATTAATACTTGAAGGATTTAAAAAAACAATTTTTCCATAACTGTGAACCACAACTCCATCAGGAATATTGTCGATAAGAGTCCTGTATCTTTCTTTACTCTCTCTTAATTCAGTTTCAGCTTTCTTCTCTTTATCAATATCTTTAATAACCGAGATCAATCTTTCCTTTCCACCAATAACCGCATCCTTAAGTTCAACACTGGTCCAGAAAAGAGTTCCGTTCTTATGTTTTGCCAGCCAGGTGAAGGATTGGGGGCCATCTTTCTTTGCTTTCTTTATCCATTGTTCTGCATCTTTTTCTGAATAAGGTTTTTTCCCTAAGCTTAATCTACCAGCTTTATTATCTAATAATTCTTTGTGAGAAAATCCATACATCTTTGACGCTGCCCGGTTTGTATCAATGACTCTCTCAGTCTCTTTATTGTATATGAAGATCGCATTATCCGTAACATTGAAAATATTCCTGTAACTTTCCTCTGACTTTTTCAGGTCTTCATTTTCTTTTCTTAATTTGATTAATTCTTTTTTAAGGTCCATTGCGCAGGTTCATATCCCTTTTTTTACTAACTATACATTGAACAATAAGAATTTTCAAAGGAAATTTTGTTTTTCTGATATTTGGGAAAGATTTCGTGGGAAAGTGAGGAGGACACCGGGCAATGCCCCCCTCTTTATCTTTCATTCCCAGGAGGAATTAAAAAAATGTATTCACTATTATTTAAGACGAACAATGAGTAAAAAAAGTTTCGTTTTTTTTTATTTTTCTTCCAGGTATGGAAGAAATGGAATAACTACCATTGCCGGAACTGATAGTATAAAGCTTATCCCGAATAACCATGCATAACCGAGCCAGCCGGCAATGAATCCGCTCATTACACCGGCAAAAAGGCCGCTTATGTTCATCAACCCTGTTCCAATGGCATAGTGCGCCGCTTTAAACTCTTTGTGACAGATCCTCATAAGATAGGTCATCAGGACTGCAGTCCCGAGCCCGCTTGCAAATTGATCAAAAGAGTGGACAGCAGCAGTGAAAATAAGGTTGACTGTTCCAATGGAAACTGGTGTGTCATTCCCCTGGTTCAACTGAATAAATGAGCTGAGGTGAATTGCAAGGAACATATAAACTATGTTTGTAAGGTTCTGAAGGAGAATAAAAGGCCAGATAACCTTTCTCAGGGAAAATCTTGATATCATCCACCCGCCGAGCATTGCGCCTATTATTGATGCAGGGAGGCCGACACCTCCGCTTATCCATCCATAATGGGTTTTGATACCCAGATCAACGATTAGTGGTGCAACCATAACAGTGACTGCCCATTCTCCAGCCCTCAGGAGAATAAGGAAGAACAGGATCACGGATATCTTTTCTCTCTCCATGAAATAATAAAATGCCTTGCCGTAGAATGAATCCTTGTCTCCTATTATCATTGCCCCCAGTTTTTTTCTGAATAGTGCAACGAGAATAAGGGATATCAATAGTAATATCGCTATCCAGTGGGAAAAGTAGAATTTTTTTAATACCGGGAATTTTATTTCTAAATTTTTATATATTGATGACCCGAAGAATAACCTTACGGAGATTATCAGTGACAACAGTGTTAAAATAGAGAGGAATGTCTTTATTTTCAGTATCCTTTTTATCATGGAATAGAATGTTTCACCCGGTTCTTCAACCTCAGCCAGAAAGAAAATATGATAAATGGTGAAAATAAAGAAGATCAGGGCTGCTGCCAGAAATGCAGGAACCCATCCTGTTGTTGTCCCTATGGTTGCTATTACTCCCGGGCCTGTCATCCATGCAACTCTGAAGGCCATAACCCTGTATCCTACAAATTTTGACTGGCCGTCTTTGTCCAGTGCTTCCATATAATAACCGTCAATTGCAATATCGTTCGTAGCTGCAACAAATGCACCAAGGAAAAAAAGTATTGCGATCAGTGAAACATTGTTGTCAAAGGGGATAAACACCGCTGCCAGAAGCAGCATAACAACTATAAGGCTCTGGGATGTGACCATCCACCGTTTTTTTGTGCTGTAATTGTCTACCTGGGGGCCCCATAGAAATTTTAATATCCATGGCAGCCCGAAAAGTGGTGTGAGCCCTATTGATTCAAGGGATACTTTCATATCCCTGAAAAATAAACCGGAAACTGTCCTTATTATTGAATATGGGAAACCTTCTGCAAAATAAGTTGTAAAGGCCCATATGTAAGGATTGTTGGAGAAAATAGTTTTCTTTTTCAATGATCTATTTGTGAAATTTTCTTATGAACTCTTCAACCTCCGGAATTCCTCCCTGGTAGACCAGGTATCCGTTATATGGTTCTCCTTCTGTTGTTTCACCGTTCACAGGAGTTAACATTATATCTCTCACTTTTTCCGGATCATCTGTCTGGCCGAGAGCCCAACCGAGCTTTATATATGCTACTTCAGGCAGCATATTTTCAGTGGGAATGACACCTTTTTTCATCATATCCCTGCCTGTATCATATACAAACATATGAACAAAACCCCAAAGTGTCTGAACAGTCATATATATTGCGATCCCTGCTTTCTTTGCTCTCTCAAGTGCAGGGTACAGAGGTTTGTTTACATGCCCCAGCCCTGTTCCGGCAATAACTATCCCTTTATATCCCTTCTCGATCAATGTATCGATCATATCGGGCTGCATATTTGGATAATAATATAGTAGTGCTACTTTTTCTTCAAAATAGGGAAGAATGTTGACATTCTTATCACTTCTTCTCTTGCTGTAATCATCCCTCAGCGGAGTTATTTTGTCTCTTGTAACCATCGCTAGAGGTATGTCTCCTATTGTACGGAAGGTTGACCTGTAGGAAGAGTGCATTTTTCTGACCCTTGTCCCCCGGTGAAGAAGTCCGTATTCATCTGAAGTAGGGCCGAACATACAAACCATAACTTCTGCTATATCCGAAACGGATGCAGCTGTTGCAGAATGTATCAGGTTAAGTGCTGCATCAGATGACGGGCGGTCAGATGAACGCTGGGAACCTACCATTACAATTGGAACCGGAGAGTTCTGAACCATAAAAGATAGCGCTGAAGCAGTATGGTGCATTGTATCTGTACCGTGTCCGACAATAATTCCATGGACACCTTTTTTTATTTCTTCCCCTATTGACCTGGCAAGTATTTTATACTGTTCAGGCCCCATATTTTCACTGAAAACGGCAAAAAGCTTTTCAGTTGAAAGATTGCAGATATCAGCCAGTTCCGGTACTGCCCCGTATAATTCTCCGGGAGAGAAAGCAGGGATAACTGCACCTGTTCTGTAATCCAGCCTGGAAGCAATAGTTCCTCCTGTCCCGAAAAGTTTAATATTTGGTTTTTCAGGAGAAAACGGGAATTCTTTTTCAGGTATTTTATAATTGGCTTCTTTAAAACCCTTTTCTTCAATATTGTTTATGGTTCCGGTCTCTATACCGACGTTATATCCGGTGGCAAGTTTTAAAACAAGGTGTTTATCGTCATCATTTTCAGATCTCGGGAGTATGATCCCTCTGAAATCACCCCTTGAACTTTTGATCTCGACATCACTCCAGACACGTACATTAAATTTTTTAAGGAGATTTAGTGCATCTCCTTTGTATCCTTTGAAAAGGTCACTCATTTCAGTCCCCCTTCCACTATCTCACTTAAATCTTTCAATGAGATATTTCCTGTTGCAATTGGCTGTAAACGGCCCATTATCCAGAGTTTTTTCCCGTTTTTGTTTTGTCGCTGTGATATTTCAGCAAATTTTTTGTTCAGAAGAGGAAAAAGAGAGATAATTTCTTCCTTCTCCTTTTTTTTAAAATCTATTGTCGTTAATATTGATTCAGGATCCATGTTCGGATATTGATATAAAACAGGGAGCATTTGTTTTACCAGCAATTTTTCATAACCCTCTTTTTCACAAAATTCAAGAAGTCCGTATATTTTATTGAAATCAAATTCCGATGAGGGTGTTATTTTTCCCTCGAGATTTTTCAGCTGGTGCCCCAGCAGAGTCCCTATAAATGTCGGCGGATAGTTCAGGTCCTTTATTGATCTTTCAAGGAGGGGAAAAAGATTTCTTATATGAATGTAGGTGAAAGTATCTTCCGGAATATTCCAGCTCCTCATCTTTTTTTCCCTGAAAGATATTTCTGAGGGGAGGTTTTTCCCTATTCTATTTATCTTTTCATCCTTAATTGCAATTGGAGCTGAATCTGTATCGGGATACATTCTGTCAGGCCCGGGAAGGACTCTTTCGAAAATTGTAATTCCATCCTTGTTTACCGATTTTCTTGTTTCATTCGGTACACCCCGGAATGCAAGCAAACATCTCTCTCTTATTGTTTCCAATGCAGTCTCAATGTCTTCCTGAGGCCCCCAGATTATGGCTAAAGCATCATTGTCCCCACAATCAAGTTTCTCACCCAGAATATCAAAATATTCCTTGTCAATTAATGGTGAATCTTCTTCGGAGTGGGCAATGTTGGGTGATTCCAGACAGGCAATGACCTTGAGACGCTCACTTAATTCAGAAGCAAATACTTTTCCAGGTTGAGTAAAAAATGATAATATTTCCCGGAAACCGGGAAGTTTCACTCCCATGAACCTGTAGCCCGACTCTATTTTATCTTGTAGTGAATTTTTCACATTTTTAAGTTCTTTTGAATTCAGAACTATGTTTGCTATATCCCACTCTTCTATATTTTTTATTCTTTCTTTCAGGATATTCTTTATTTCGAGAAGGGCTTTTTGCCGGAAAGCTTCATTGTGTGTTAATGCCGGAATCCATTTTATATGAGATACGCCCTTGATTTCTACTCTTGTCCCTCCGGTTATACTGACATTTACATCTTCCCTTGCAGCACCAATACCAGTTCTTACATTTCCGGTACTTCTTGTGAGGAATCTGATATAGTGCGCTGCTTCTTCCGCTTCTGACGGGGTGATCATATGAGGGTAAGTAACTGCCTCTATCAGAGGCATTCCCAGGCGGTCTGTAGTATAGATCCTGTTGTGCTTTATGTCTGAAACCTCTCTGCAGGAATCTTCTTCAATACTTAACTGGATGATCCCTATATCTTTTCCTTTCAAAGGTATTTTACCTTCAATTCCCACAATTGCGGTTCGCTGAAATCCTGTGGGAATACTGCCGTCAAGATATTGCTTTCTAGTTATATGTAATTCACCCACAATACTTGTTTTCAGCAATTGGGCAATTTTAATTGAAATATCAAGTGCTTCTTCATTCAGAGGGAATGGGGGAGTGTCATCTACTTCATATGTACATGCAGTTTCATTTTTGATCCTGTATGTAATATTTTTTTTTGTTTTAAATTCCATAAGGGCGGTTCCGTCATATTCACCAAGTTCACTCAGGGTAGGCCTCATATGACGAACTATTTCTGCATCATAATCTTCACCTTCCTGATATTTTCCGGCCGGGCATCTGCAGAATAATTTTTTTTCAGTCTTCAGCTGCTGGTGAACTTCAAGCCCGCATTTAAATCCGAGACCCTTATACAATTTCGGAGTTCCCTCTTTGAGCGGTACATATCCGATCCTTTTTCGTGTCTTTTTTTTATTCTCATCATGGTTAAGTTTTTTATACATATAGATCCTTAAAGGAGTACTATATTTTTTTCTCCCGATTATGTCAAGTAAAATTTTTACAGTCCGACAGTTGATTTAATACCTGAAAGGATAGATTTCCACATAAAGTTAAAAATTGATCTTTTTTGTACTCTCACGAATTTTATCTTTCCTTTTCTGTAAGCTTTTTTCCTACCGGAAGGATTGCTCTTTTGAAGGATGGTATTGGCAAGGAATGTATAAAGTTTCCTTTTTTTGAGAAAATTATTTTTCCTTAAGAGTGAAACCTTCAGGTCTTTATAGATCAGTTTCATTGTACCCTGAGATCTTTCCCTGTCAGCATTTGCAGAAAAAGTTAATTCTTTTACCAGCCCGCTGTTTATTTTTATTCTGGAGTTTCGTTTCAGGAACCTGTTAAATATTTTCGGGTCTGTTTTACTCAGTGTACCTGAGAAAAAGAACTGGTCACGTTTACTATTAACAGGGATAATGATCTTCCCTTTTAATAAAGATTTCCCCATTAATTTCGCAGAGATGTTTATCCTGGATTCAATACCGCTTTTCATGGTATTTTCAAAATTAGTGATATTGGTAATATTGATATTTATTCCGGTGAACCGAATCGATTCTCCAATCTTTTGCCCGGGTGCTTTTTCTGTATAAATCAAAAGTCCGTTCCTGATCTCCACCAGGCCGGCCTTGATCTTAAATGGTAATTCCCTCAATATTTGCTGGGGGAACTTTTTTTCTTTTCTTCTTTTCTTAATTACGATGTTCCTGTTACTGTTGATCTTATAAACAGGATCGCTTATAAGGATATGTTCCATATGGACTTTACCTTTATTTATCAGGTCATTCAGTGATATGTTCCTGAAATTTATCTCTCCCATTGTAAGAGAATATAAATTTTTTTCCATTGCCGGGGAGGCATTTAAAAAAAACCTGTTATATCTGATCCCGGATAAGCTGATAGAAGAAGAATTTTTTACTATAAGTGTAGAAATATCAGCTCTGTAAGATCTTTTTGGAAAAAAGAGGGAACACTCTTTTGCCTCAATGTTGATGTTCCCAAATCTTATGGTATTTGTTGTTTTTTCCTTTTTTCCGGTTTGTATATTGATTCTTTCTGCAGATAAGTTTGTTGAGGGAAAGTTTAAGACCGGAATGGACATATTATCTGCGAATAATTTTAATTTTATATTATCAGCATAAAACTTACTGAATAATATTTTTTTCAGATATCCCGGTTTATCACGGATAACTTTTCCATTTTTTTTTTTAGACCTTAAGTTGATCTCCCCGTTACTTATATAAACACTTTTTCCGCTTAATGTTCTGAATAGAACAAGTTTTATCAGTGATACCCCCTTAATGTTAATAAAAGATACTTTAATTACGGGCCCGGATCCGGAAGGAATATCCTTCACCTCATTTACCTTCTTTTTTTCCTCTATCTGAAAATTTTTTGCAGTTATGCTGCTTCCTATAAAATCTATATCACACGCCCCTGAGCTTATAGAATATTTTCCCCCGCTTTTACTCTCTAATTTAATAAGATAGTTTTTTAATATCTTATTACTGTTAACCTTCAGATAAAAGTGGGTGGAAAATATCAAAAAAATAAGAGATGATACCAGTATCAATATAAATTTCGAAACTTTCCTGTGCGCCCTCTTTTTTTTCATATTACTGAATAGTTTTTATCTTTATATTAAATATTAATTAAAATATTTTTATTCAGCTCTGAAGATAACGCTTTCACGGTTAAACCATTTAACACAAAAATAGAGGCTTAACCCGGCTAGGGCAATAAGTGAAGCATAAACTTCGATCAGCAAACCTGCTTTGATCGTTCCCGAGATTATTTCCTTGGAAGCCAGTGATACATTAAGAACCGGTATCATTGCTGTTACAGTATCAAGTTTTATCCCGGGCAGAGTCCCGATAAAAGCCGGAATGATAATTGCAAAATTGAGAGGTGTAATAATACTCTGAGCTTCTTTGAAGGAGTGGGCATAAAGGGAGAAGGAAAGGAGAAGGCCTGCAAAGAATATACTTAACGGGAATAACAGGGAAAAAATAACCGAGATAGATTTGATGTCAATTATTTTCAGTATAACCTGCAGTATCTCTCCGGGAATCTGGGTGTTCATTTTAATTGATACGAATAATCCTGTAACAGATAAAAGAGCGCTGATAATTCCTGCAGCAGTAACAACCCAGAATTTTCCCATTACTATCTGAAACCTGGAGGCCGGGCTTACGAGGAGAGTCTCAATTGTTCCTCTCTCTTTTTCACCTGCACCGAGATCAATGGCCGGATACATTGCTCCGATAAAACAGAAGATCACAAACATATAGGGGAGAAGCCCTCCAGCCCTCTCTCCGAATTTTTCCTTAACGGTTGCAATATCATTCATCTCAATGTTAAGGGTATTGATCACCTTTTTATCGATATCCAGTCTGGCGAATCTTTCATTCAGCAATTCTTCGCCGTGTTTTTTTAATAGTTTGTCAATCCTCCTTTTTGAAATGTCCATTTCCGCCGATGAACGGTAATAGAGCCTTACATCAGCGGGCTCCATTGTTTCTACCTGATTGTCAAAATTTTTATCAAAAACCACAGCAAAATCGAGTTTTTTTAAAGTTATGAGGTTTTTTATCTTATTTTCTACAACCTCTTCTTCAATGGACATATCCTTTCTTTCCCTGATCTTTTGTTCAAATCCGGGTTTGTTTCCATTTAGTAATACTGAAACTTTCAATATTTTTTCTTCCGCACCCTTTTCGAGTTTCATCATAAAAGTTGTAGTTACATTTATTATCACAGGAAATAAAAGTAGCGGCATTACGATCATCAGTATAAGAGTTCTCCTGTCCCTCAGGACCTCTTTCATTTCCTTTAAAAAAATTGTGATCATATTTTTCATGATGCACCTCCCACAACTCTTACGAACTCATCTTCAATTGTTTTTGACCTCATTTCAGATTTAAAACTCTCAAAATTGCCGGAATAAACAATTTTCCCATTGTGAAGTATTGCCAGGTCATCTGAGAGCATATTAACCTCCCCCATGATATGTGTAGAAAATATTACTGTTTTGCCCTGGTTCCTGCAATCTCTTATCAGTTTGATAATATTTCTTGAGGTTAAAACATCAAGGCCTGTTGTGGGTTCATCAAAAATAACCACATCCGGGTTGTGGATCAGCGTTCTCGCTATAGATACCTTCTGTTTCATACCTGATGAAAGTTTACCTATCTTTCTGTTTGCAAATTCATTTATGTCCAGTGTATTAAAGATCGAATCTTTATTTTTTTCAAAATCTTTTTTACTGAGAGAATAAAGGTCTGCATAATACTTTATCATCTCATTCGGAGTAAGCCTTGCGTACAATCCGGTTGTACCGGTAAGGAATCCTATATTTTCCCTTACTTTGCCAGGTTGTTTTCCTGTGTCAAATCCTGCCACTTTTATTGATCCCGAATCGGGTGCCAGCATTGTTGCTATCATTCTGAGGATAGTGGTTTTTCCTGCGCCGTTCGGGCCCAGGAGTGTAAATATCCTTCCCGGAGTACATTTAAATGAAACATCATCAACAGACTGGATAAATTTAATTTTGGTTTTTCCATTTTCCTTCTCACGCTGTTGTTTTCTGGAAAGTTTGAATTTTTTATAGATATTATTAACCTCGATCATATGACTCCTCCTTGCTGACACGAATATTCTGTATACGACCTTTTATTATTATAGTTTAAAAGGATATAAAAAAATATCAGAAAAACATTGAAAGGTTAAGTGTAAATAAAAAAATAGATATTATTCTCAAATATGATGATAATACACTAAGATATATTTGATGACATAAACATCATAAAAGTTGACAAGGTTATTATTTGATGCTATATTAATAGCAATAGAACAAAGGAGGATGAAATGACACTTTTAAAATGGAAACCTTACGGAGACCTGATAAGGCTGGGAGACAGGATCAACAGATTGTTCGAAAACGATCTTATGGGCGAAGGTATCAGAGGTACTGAGGGATTTACCGACTGGAATCCTGCAACCGATATCTATGAAACCAAAGAAAATTATGTGTTTAAACTTGAAGTTCCAGGAATAAAGAAAGATGATATAGATATCGATCTGAAAGAAAATATCCTGTCTATAAGAGGTGAGAAAAGAGAAGACAATGAGATCAAAAAGGAAAATTATCACAGAGTAGAAAGCTTTTGTGGTACTTTCAGCAGATCTTTTACAATTCCGAAAGATATTGATCCAAAAAAGATAGAAGCTACAATGAAAGATGGAATTCTCGAGTTGAAAATTGGTAAAGCAGATGAAGTGAAAGCAAAAAAAATTCCTATTGATATAAAATAATTTTAAGATAATTTTCAAAGGGGGCAGTCTGTGCCCCCTTTTTTTTTTCAAATTTTTTCCAAATAAAATTGATTTAATTCTTTTAATCCAATATAAATAAACTGAATATCTAACAGGCGGATAAGCCTGAGAAATTTATAAAATTTTTTCCGGAGGATTATCATGACAGAAGCAACAACACAGGCTCTGGCAGGGCTGAGAGATCTATCCATGATCAAATGGTATGTAATACCTTTACTTGCAATTGTTTTTTATATTTATGTCAAAGAGATAAAGGATGCAAAAATAAGTGGTAACTGGGATGCTGTTTTTGCCGGCCTTACAGTATTCGGCATAGATTTTTTCAATGAAACCTGGAATGGATGGGTAATGGTACTTACAGGGCGTTCAGCTTTCTGGACTGCTCCGGGTGATACAGCACTCAGAACAATGGTAGGGTGGAATATTGAAATAATGTTTATGTTCCTCATATCCGGAATAATCTGGTACCATACCTGTGAAGAGGACCCGAAAACTAAGATATTAGGAATACCAAACCGTTGGTTCTGGGCTATCGGTTATTCTGCATTTTGTGTTTTTGTTGAAATTCTTCTAAACAATGGAGGTGCTTTGATCTGGGAATATTCTTTCTGGAATAATTCTTTCTGGGGTGTATGGCTGATATTTCTTTTTGGTTACCTTCATTTTTATCTTGGAGCCATTTTTGTTATAAGCAGAAAAAATATTAAAACAAAGATACTGCTTCTGGGGATTATTTATACTGTCCCTGTTCTTATGAATATAATAGGTTTTGGTTTCCTTAAATGGGTATATTGATATTATATTGACATTTCCTCTGTATTTATTTAACATTATTCAAAAGGGGAAAAACTGAAATCTGTATTAGAATTTCCAGTTTCGTTTGTATTTAAAAAGATTTTTCTGGAAAAACTGACTGGGGAACTTTTTTTAAAATGCCCGAAATATGAAAAACATATTTTTTTCAGGAATGGAGATCTGATTTTTGCTGAAAGTAACCTTTTTGATGAAAAGATAGGTGTGATCCTTAATCTGACAGGAAAAATAGTAGATTCCCAATATGATTATGTAAGCGGACTTATTCACAGTGCTGACAAACAGGTTGGGGAGATACTTGTCCAGACAGGCCAGATTAGCAAAAAGGACCTTAAAGAAGCAACCAGATATCAGGTGAAAAGGATTGCTATATCTGCATTCTCCATAACAGAAGGAACCTGGGATTTTAAAAAAGATGTATTGCCCCCGTCAAAATCAGTAAAGATAAAAATACCTTTGATCAAAATTATATATGACGGGGGGAAACGCAGAGGAACTGCTGACAGCATAAGGAGTAAATATTTTTTCTACTCACCAATGATTGTTTCCGGAAAAGAACTGATAGAAGATCTGTTTTCAGATGATGAGATGGAATTTTACGGGGAAATGACCAGATTTAAAGATATTTCAAACTCCGGAATAATTGCAAAATTAAATATATCCCCCGATATTTACTGGGAACTTATTACAATTCTTTTTCTCTCAGGTATTCTGGATTTTATAAAGTCCAATAAGAATGAAAAAGTTGATGAAGATATAGTTGACCTTATCCAGATGAGAAAAAAGCTTGAAATTGAGGGCTTGAACTTTTTTGATGTCCTGATGATCAACAGGGAAGATTCCATGGGTAGTATCCATGCAAAGTATATGGATCTCGCTCAAAAATATAATCCTGAAAGGTTCGGTTCGGCACTGGCACCTGAAATAAAACAATCTGCAAAATTTGTTTCAAATAAAATCGGGGAAGCTTATAAAAATTTAACAAAGTTCAGTAATAATAATATAAAAAAAAAACTTGAAAGTAACGAAGTGTTCGAATTGAGTGAACTGGATATGATGCCTGCAGTGGAAGAGAAAAGAGAAAAAAAGATCGAGGAAGATATTCTTCTCTCAATGGAACCGGAAGATATTCTGCCTGATGTTCAGGAGGGAGATACAGACGATATTGAATATCCTGAAGCTGAGATCATAGATGAGGATGAAAATGGGGAAGAGGAAATTGTTCTGACTGAACCGGAAGAGGCCGAGCCAGAAGAAAAGATCGGCCATTCAGAGTACAAGAAATTTATGGAAGCTCCGGAATCCGGGACAGAAGAAGAGCTTGTAAAGGAGAAAGAAGAAATAGTCCTGAGTGAATCGGAAGAGGTCGAGCCAGAAGAAAAGATCGGCCATTCAGAGTACAAGGAATTTATGGAAGCTCCGGAATCCGGGACAGAAGAAGAGCTTGTAAAGGAGAAAGAAGAAATAGTACTGAGTGAACCGGAAGAGGTCGAGCCAGAAGAAAAGATCGGCCATTCAGAGTTCAAGGAATTTATGGAAGTTCCGGAACCTGGCGCAGAAGAAGAACCTGTAGAGGAGAATGAAGAAATAGTTCTGAGTGAACCGGAAGAGATTTTACCAGATGAAAAAATCATTGAAGAGAACAAGGAAGAGTTTCCTGAACCTGAAATAATAATGGATTTTGAAGAGGGGATCGACAAAGAAGAAGAGATTGTTATCACAATGGAAGAGGAAGAGATTTTATCTGATGAAAAAATCATTGATGCAGACAAAGAAGAGTTTCCTGTGCCTGAAATAGAAATGGATATCGGAGATGAAATAGAAAAAGATGAAGAGATTGTTCTCTCACCTGAGGAAGAAGAGATTTTACCGGAAGAAAATAATATTGATGCAAACAAGGAAGAGTTTCCTGAGCCGGAAATAATAATGGAGATTGACAAAGAGGAAGAAGATATTCCTTCAAAGGAACCGGAAGAATTTATTATTGATGAAAAAGTTTTTACTATTGAAAATAATGAGACTCCGGAGCCTGAAATTATAGAGGAAGTGGAAAAGAAACTCCCCGAAAAGGAGGAAGAACCGGCCGATAAAGAAATTTTGCCGGAAAAGGTTCCGGTCAAAAAGGAAATAGAAAGAGATACAGGTGGAAAGAACCTGAATAATGAAGCAAGACTCAAATACCTTGAAGCAAATGACTTTTATCAGAAAAAAATGTACGATGAAGCTGTTCCTCTTTTAAAACAGTCTGTTAAACTTGAGCCGAATAAATATGAGTATTTTTATCTTCTCGGAGTATGTCAAACCTTTATAACGTACTTTTATACCGAAGCAGAGAGAAATCTTAAAAAGGCTATTGAATTAAATCCTACCAGTCCCGACCCTGTATTTTCACTGGGAGAACTATATGCAAAAGAAAAGAAAAAAAATCTTGCAAAAAAATGTTTTCAGAGAACATTAAGCATAAACCCGGGATATGTAAAAGCTTTAAGGGAACTTCAAACGTTAAACCGGCCACCAAAGAGTAAAAAAAGGGGACTTTTTAAAAAATAAAGAATTTTAATGCTATCAGTTCTCTTAATATTTTTTGATAAAAAAATTGTTAAAAAGTATAAGTATAAACAGTATTTAATGTCGTTTGAATTTTTTTACTTATTTTATTTAAAGAAATTTTGAAAATTAATTGCAAAAATAAAAAAAAAAAAAGTTTAAATTATCTTTTTGGAACAGAAAAATATTATAAGGAAATTAAAGGAGAAAAAAAAATGAAGAGAGCTTTTTTAATTTTAGTTTTATTAAGTCTTGTGGTTATTATGACTTCTTGTCAGAAAGCTGAAGAAGTAACCATTACAAAATATTTCCAGGCTATGAGTGTTGGTGAAAAAGGTGACAAGGATACCATGACTTCAATGGCAATCAATCCCAAGTTTATCAAATATGACTCTTATGAGATCGTTTCACTGGAAGAACCGGTTATAGAAGAGATCGCTCTTATCGGTTTAAATGCAAAATTGGCAGAAGTGGAAAAAAGCAGAAAAGAGATCGGTTTAAATGCCCGTGACATTAATGATGAGATCCTGGACCTTGAAGATGAACTTGCTGATGCAAGGAGTTCCAGGAAAAAAAGTGAATTCCGGAAACAGATCGAAGACTCCAAAGTCAGAAAAGATGAAATGGTAGCAAAATTTAAAACTATTATTGTTGAAAAAAAATCCCTTGAGAAAAAAATTGAACTGGAACAGAACATGATGAAAGCATCAGTAGGCAGGCCTAAAATGAATAATATTGAAATGTATACCGGTAAGAGCCATACCGTAAAATCCCTCATAAAAATAACACTTCCCACAAAAGAAGTTAAAGATTATATATTTGTCTTAAAGAAATATTCCTTAAAGCTTGAAGATAAAGAATTACCAAGAAGCCGTTATCTGATCGTAAAGATAGCCACAGCTGAAGAATTTGCACAGGAAGAAAATTCTGTAGAAGAAGATACCATGGAAACTGAAGAGGTCACTGAAGAGGATACAGCTACTGAAGAAGGATCTGAGTAAAAAATTTTCTAAATAGACAGGGCCGGAATATTTTTCGGCCCTTACTACTATTCGTGTACCGTTTTGTGTGTTAAAAAAAAGCGGATAAGTATCACTTATGGATATTTCTAAATAAAGAGGAGGAGATATGAAGAAAATAACAATCCTGATTTTAATTTTGGCCATACCTTTATTAATATCTGGCGATGGACGTAATCTTAAATTTGAAGATATGTTCAAAGCGGGAAGGTTATCTGCACTGAAGATCTCTCCCAATGGGGAAAATGCCATATTTTCAGCTAAGATCCCCAATCTTAAAAACAATAATTTTAAGACAGATGTATATATGGTAAACCTTAAGGATAAAAAATTAAAAAAGATAACTTTATTAAAAGGTAATTATACATCACCTGAGTTTTTGACAGATAATGTTATTTCCTATCTTTCCGCAAGGGATGGTGATAACCAGCTTTACAGTTTCAACCTGAAAAGCGGTAAAGAGAAAATAGTTTCTGATATTAAAGGAGGAATTGATGGTTACAGCTGGCTACCCGGTAAGAGATCATTTGTTTTCCTGAAAGAAATATTCCCCTGCAAAAAAAATATCAAAGAGAGCCTGGCCATGGATGAGGCCATAGAGAAAAATGGAGTAGAAGTAAAGGTTCTCAAGTCTCTTATGTACAGGGTCTGGAATTATTGGAAAAATGGTAAGAGAAGCCATGTATTTTTATTTAAAGGTAAAGAAAAAGAAGCTTTAGACCTTACTCCGGGTAATTTTGATACTCCTCCTCTGGACCTGGGAGGAAAACAGGATTATACATTCTCTCCTGATGGAAAAATATTTGCATATGTAAAGAATGTTGATAAAATGGTCGCCATTTCAACTAACAATGATATCTTTCTTAAAGATATGGAAAGTGGGACTGAAAAAAATATTACTTTAGAAAAAAAAGGGAGTGATGTTAATCCAGCTTTTTCACCCGATGGAAATTCAATTGCGTATATTTCGATGGAGAGGGAAGGATTTGAAGCAGATAAACATAATATAACTCTCTATAATGTTAAGTCGGGCAAAAAAAATATTTTAACATCCGATTTTAAATTTTCAGTTAAAGAGTTTATTTTTTCTCCAAACGGGAAATATATCTATTTTAATGCTTATGAAAGTATTTATGTACCCCTGTATAGAATCAGGTTGAAGACCGGAAAGATAGAAAAACTGGCTTCAAAGGTTTATGTATCAGACCTTAATATAACTCCGGATGGAAGAAAAATTATTTTTCTGAATCAGACCATTACTTATCCAAAAGAGGTTTTTCAACTCAGTATTAAGGGAAAAAAGTTATCAAAGGTAACCACTTTTAATGATCAAATATTTAAAAATGTAATAATGAATCCTATCGAAACATTTACCTTTAAGGGAGCAAAGGGTGATATGGTTGAAGGGGCTTTAATAAAACCTCCTTTCTTTGATAAAACAAAAAAATATCCTATGGTTTTCCTGATCCATGGAGGGCCTCAGGGAGCATGGGGTGATGACTTTCATTTCAGGTGGAATATGAGCCTTTTTTCATCACCAGGATATATTGTAGCTGCAATAAACTTTCATGGAAGTGTAGGATATGGTCAGGATTTTACAGATGCAGTAACAAAAGACTGGGGTGGTGCTCCCTTTGTTGACCTGATAAAAGGGCAGGAATATCTTGTGAAAAATTTTCCCTATATTGATGAAAATAAGATAGTTGCAGCAGGAGCTTCCTATGGAGGGTTCATGATAAACTGGATTGCAGGTAACTATGAAAGATTCACATATCCTTTCCAGTGTCTGGTTTCTCATGATGGAATATTTGATTCGAGAAGTATGTATTATTCTACTGAAGAATTATGGTTTGAAGAATGGGAATATGGTGGAACACCTTGGAACAGTGATCTTTATGAAAAATTCAACCCTTCAAGATTTGTTGAAAAATTCAAGATACCAATGTTGATAATTCATGGTGAAAAAGATTTCAGGGTACCTGTCTCTCAGGGAATAATGCTATTCACAGCTTATCAGAGGCGTGGGATTAAATCCAAAATGTTATATTATCCCAATGAAGATCATTTCGTGAAAAAACCAAAAAATGCACAGTTCTGGTGGAAATCAGTTCTGGGATGGTTTGCTGAACATATAAAAACTCAATAAATGAAAAAGGGGAAGATTACTGATCTTCCCTTTTTTTTATTAAAAAATCGTTGTCAGAAAAATCATTAACTGCAAGATCATTTTCTAATCGTATTCTGATCCTGTATTTATCATCTTCAGGTAAATCCTGAGAGATCTCCCATTTAAAAATTCCTGTGTTCTCTGCTGAGGGTGAAAGTGTCCTGAATTTTATTCCGTTCTTATAAAGTAGAATTACCATTCTGTCAACATTATTGTTTTCAACCGGATATGTCCATTTAATATCAACAATAGAACCTGTACGGAGTATCTCTCCGCCATTGGGAAATATAATTGTTATTTTTTGTAATTGGGGCCAGGCGGATGAAAATAGTAATAATATTACTACAATAAAAATTATATTTTTTCTCATATTACTATATATAAACGGGGATAAAAATATCTCAAAATTTCTTTGATAAAATAAAAATGCCGGGAGGCGGAATTGAACCACCGACGCAGGGATTTTCAGTCCCTCGCTCTACCTACTGAGCTATCCCGGCATTTGGGAATATAATAACTGAATTTTTTTTTTTAGTCAATAGTTTATATGTTTTAAAACTCATTTAACATCTATATATTGGGGGACAGGACAAATGCATTGATAAATATGAGAATAGCATTGGAAAAATATGGAACGGAATTAGATGAAAGAATGACCCGTTCGGCTCGCAAAAATATTGAGGCCTGGCTATAAACTGATTAATTGTTATTTGCCGGGGGATAATAAGCTATTTCAAATGTAAGTGTTTCTTTGTTACTGATCCAGATACTTTTACTTTCCCCCATTGAATTTCTATACGCTGTGGGATAGGTTAATAGATTTGTATGCATATCATCATGGCCGGGCCACGTTAACTTGAACTCTGTTTCGCCTCCCGGTTCAACCATGACCTTTGAGTATTCAATCTCAGCCATTATAGTTAATGGCCCGATATTTTTAACAATTATTGTTCCCTCTCCATTATAACTGCATGAAGGAAGAATAAAAATTACTGCTGTTAATACTAAATAAAGAATATATTTTTTCATATTACCTTCTCTTAATGGTTTTGTTATTTGTTCTTATAATTTAAATACGGGAAAAAGTCAAATTTAGTTATATTTGGAAAAAAGGATACTTTTATTATAATTCAGAAGTAAGGAGCCAGAAACCAGGAAGTATTGATATTCGGATTTCAAATTT